>JANDJE010000002.1 GCA_024331095.1 Nitrospira sp.
TTGAAACCGGTGCCGTAGCTTCCCCGAAACCTGGTGCCGGTTTCTTTAAGGTAATAGCCGCCGGTCACCCGATAGGTGGTGGCGTCTTCAAACCGGTTATAACTGTCATGCCGTCCGCCCGCTGTAAAAAACAATCGATCCCATAGGTTGACCTGCGCTTGGGCGAACCCGGCGTTAGACGAAATGACCCGAGCCGGTTCCGTGGCGCCGTAGAAGCTGGGAGCATCACCTTCATCCCTCCGCAATTGATAGCCGGCAGTGAGGAGCACCCACTTGCCGATTTGCACATCGTTTTGCCACTCCAATCGGCGATTTAAAACCTCCAAATCGCTGGAAAAGGGGGTGAAACAGGCATCTAAATTGGGGAAACACGACGTCGGGCTGGCTGAGATGAACTGTCTCGTATTGAGATTGAATCCCACACTGCCGCTGTCACTCTTTAGCCGCTGGTTCGACTGTGACAGGGTCAAGATAGTGGTCCACCATGACGTAAGCGGCTGGCGCCAGGTTCCATTCAGGATGAGATTCCGATTCGTCGATCGCGCGCCGAAGACATCGGCCGGAGCACCGCTATCGGCAAAGCCGTCGAAACTGAGTCTTGAATCATACCAGCGCATGTTGAACTCGAGGCGGCCGTCCTTCGGCAACTCTGTACCGATCTTGGCTGATACTTGAATGTTGTGGAATCCGTCGTTTTCGAAGGCCCCTCGTCGGTAGTTGATCGCCGAAAAACTGCTGGTATCCCAGCGTGAGACCGACAGAGAAAAATCAAAAGGCCCCCTTGCTCCGGATAGATGCCCTCCCTCCCGAAACGTCGCGAACGAGCCATACTCGAAAAAGGCGCCGATATTCGGCTTGCCGGTTCCTTTTTTTGTATAGATATTAATCACCCCGCCAATGGCATCCGAGCCGTACAGCATCCCCTGCGCGCCGCGCAGGATTTCAATCCGATCGATGTTGTCCACCGTCAAGCTCGAAAAGTCATAGGCACCGGTCGTGGGACTGTTGACGATCACGCCATCGATCAACACCAACGTGTGCCGGGCAAAGGCCCCTCGCATTTTCACCGTGGCTTCGGTGCCGGGACCGCCGCTCGACGTGGCGAAAACGCCCTGCGCCAGGCGCAGCCCATCGATGACAGTTTTGATGCCCTTTTGTTCCAACTCCTCACCGCTAATGACCTCGACGGCGCTGGTGATCTGTGTCGCGGGTATTTCTGTTTTCGTGGCGCTCACGACAACGCCGGGAGCTTCCAGAGTCTCCGAAGTCTCCGACCGGCTTGCCATCGCCAATTCCTGCGCATGGGCTGAAGGAAGAAAGACGGACGTTACGAACACTGCACTGAGCAGACCGCGCCCCAGGCGCGGGCGGACACGAATCATGGCAACCTCCCTTTAGCTCGAAGAGGGTTGAGTTGATCCGTCAGACGGGTCTCCTGACTCGCGGCTCGTCGCTCCCCTGCGCCTTCCCATGCGCGGACACGCACAGTGGCATTGTGCAGCGTCGCTCCCCGCTTACAGTGGCGGCACCGTGATGGCTTTGCACCATCTTCCCCGGCGCTGACGGATAATCAGTTCGACTCCTCTTTTTTATGAAAACAAGACAGCATCCCTTTGCAACGATCCGACGGGAAGAGGGGATGGAACCCTTCCCGCTGACTTTTGGCTTCACATCAGTTCTGCAACGGCATCGCTTCAAACGCTTCTCTCGTCGGAGCCATGGCGTCGAAATCCCAACCGAATAGCAGAATGGCCGCTCGTTCCGATGAATGGACAAGCAGCCGTGTTCCATTGTTCACCACCAGGCTCTGGGCGTTTCGAAAATCCAGCGCACGTTCGATCCCGGTTCGATTGCAAACGATCAGCGGCAACCCGGTTTCTCTGGAACGATCCTCCCATTCGCCATTGGGTCCATGAAGCCCAGGGCCCCACGAAGAGGGCGAGAGAAGCAGTTGCGCGCCGCTTCGTTTCAACGAACCGGCGATACCAGGCGTAAAAGCATCGGCGCACACCAAGAGTCCGACGGTGATGCCATCACATCGAACCGGTTGTGCCCTCTCCCCCGGGCTGGACCAGGACCGTGAATCGCTTCTCGTATTGATCTTTCGATGTCTGCCGAGGATGTCACCACCGGGACCGATCACAAACGCTGAATTATAGAACCGGTTCCCCTCCTGTTCCGGACAGGCGAGAAAGACCGTGACACCCAATTTCCGAACCAGTCGGCAAAAACGTGTCATCCAAGCATCAGGTTGCGGCTTGATCCAGCCGGTCCCAATGAGCGGGGGAAACTGGAGGCCGCATAACACCAATTCAGGCGTCACAATCCATCGGGCGCCGGACGCAGCCGCCTTGGTGACGGCCTCCACCACCATCGCCTGATTACGAGCAACGGCGCCGGGAACGATGTCAAGATGCAGGAGCGCGATCGTTCCCACTTTCATGTGCCGGCTCTTATGCGATGCTTATCTTGTGGAGTCTGTATCGGTAACGTGACGCGCGGCTTCCCTGTCTGCGGATGGCGATCGATCATCACGTCGCACCCATAGACATCGTGCAAAATGTCGTGCCGAATGATCTCCGCCGGCGTTCCGATCGCCCGAACGGTCCCCTCCCTCATCATCGCAACCCGGTCGCAAAGCAGGCTTGCCACATTGAGATCGTGCGTGACCAACACCACCGTGAGCCGCCGTTCCCCGGCCAACCGGCGCACCAGCGAACACATCTCGATTTGATGACTGAGGTCCAGAAAGGCTGTGGGTTCATCGAGCAGCAGGATGCGCGACTCCTGGGCCAGAGCCCTTGCAATCAAGACCCGTTGCCGCTCTCCACCGGAAAGGTCCGAGACCAGCCGATCCGCCAATGCCACCACGTCTGTCTCTACCAGGGCTCGATGGACAGCGACGAGATCGGCTTCCGTCTCCGCTCCCACCCCCATGTTCCACCAACCCCTCTTCCGATGGGGGAACCGTCCCATCGACACGGTCTCGGCTACCGAGAACGGAAACAGCGAAGGCTGTTCCTGCGGCACGACCGCAAGAATCCTGGCGACCTCGATGGGCGTCAGGGTAGAGACCGCCCGTCCTTCCACGTACACGGCACCGGAAGCCGGGCGCAACAGACCGGCCATCAATTTGAGCAATGACGACTTGCCCGATCCATTGGGACCGACAATGCCAAGAATCTCGCCGGACCCGATGCTGAACGAAACATCTTCCACCGTCCAGCGCCGCTCAGGAGGAGCATGGTCGTACCGAAACAAGACGTGCTCGACGGCCATCGCCGGTTCTTCTGCCGGCTGGTCGGTCGCTTGTTCCGTGGTCTGTTCCAACTCGTGGGCAATCGGCATCCGCATCATACTCATCAGACCATTCAGACCATCCGGCTTTTTTGCGCCAACAGGAAATAGAGGAAGATCGGGCCTCCGACCAACGCCGTCACCACCCCGACGGGAATCTCAGAAGGAGCCAAGATCGTGCGTGCCACCGTGTCGGAAATCACCAAGAACATGCCGCCAACCAGAGCCGCAGCCGGCAGTAAGAGTCGATGGTCCGCCCCGAGAGCCATCCGAACCATGTGAGGCACCACCATCCCCACAAACCCGATCATGCCGCTCACGGAAACGACCGCCCCCACCAGCAAAGCCGTCACGACGTACAGACGTTTCTTAGCCTGTTCGACATCGATTCCCAACGACCTCGCCGTCTCCTCTCCCTGCGTCAGCAGGTTCAGGACCGGCGCCTGCGACCACAGCCATGCCGTTCCGATCGCGACATAGGCGGCAATACCGAGCAACCCGCCCCATTCCCGAACGATCACCGACCCCATCAGCCAAGCGATCAGCCCGGCGGAACGGACCGGGTCCATGATCGACGTGATGAACATCATGAAGGCCGTGAGCACGGCATTGAGCACGACTCCCGCGAGCAACAGGCCATGGACCGGCAATCGTCCACGGGACTGAGCCATCAGATAGATCACCACCAACGCGATGAGTCCTCCAGCGACCCCCCAGACCGGCGCTACCGATGCTTGCACCAGGAGCGACGAACCGGCCAGCAAGGTCGCCAGTGTAATGCCCAACGCCGCTCCACTGGAGATCCCGAGCACGTAGGGATCGGCCAATGGATTGCGCAACAACGCTTGCAAGGTGGTTCCGACCCCCGCCAGGGTGCAGCCGATCAGAAAGCCCATCAGAACCCGCGGCAACCGGACCTGGAACAGAATGACTCCCGCCGGACCTCCGGCTTCATCGAGACGGCCGATCGTCACCAGCCTCCACCAAGCCCGCAGGACCTCGCCCCCGCCCAGATGAGCCGCTCCGAATGCAGTGCTGACGATGACGACAATGGCCGCAGCGACCACGATCCCAGTCAGCACCAGCCGTCGTCGGCGGACAGTCGCCACGGCCCCGGCTGTAATCCAGTCGAACTCCGTCAATCCCTCTGGGAAGCCGGACGTTCGTGCCTCCTTCGATTGAACCGTCACAGAAGACATCGAAGCCGCCTGTCCATCCGACATCCCCGGCATCCCTTACGATCCTCCGCTCGCGTGAGGTTCGGAATGAGACTCAGCAGGAGCCGACGGAAGCGGATGAAGAATGTCCGCTAATCGTTCAAGCCCCTCAACGATTCGCGGGCCAGGCCGATTCAGCAGATCCCCCAAGATGGAATAGAGCCGTTCTTGCTTGATGGCGGACAAGCTGGTCCACCGTTGCCAGGCCCGCCGTTGGTCATCTGGAATTTCCGCATGTGATCCGTTTGATCCGACGGGAAAGAGCAGCACTTCCGGATCTTCGAGCAACACCGTTTCGATGCTGAGCCGGGGATACGGCATGGTGCTCTTGGCAGCCACATTGATGCCTCCAGCCAAGCCGATTAGCTGATCAATGAAACTCCCCGGCCCCACCGTGATCAACGGCTCACTGTTCAAGACATAAAGCACCCTCACCGGCGGCTGTCCTTGCACCCGCTGTTTGACGGCGGTGATCCGTTGGCGCAGCTCCATTACTAGCGAGGCCGCCTCGGCCTCCCGATTGACCATCCGCCCGAGAGTTTGAATCTGCGTGAGCACGCCGTCCACGGTCCGACCGGCCAGGAAGAAAATGGGAATGTGCAGATGGTCGAGCGTGGCAACGAGATCGGGCTTCACAAATTCCTGCGGAGCCAGAACCAAATCCGGTTGCAGAACGACGAGCGATTCCACGTTGGGGCTGCCGTAGCCGACTTTGGGCTTGCGCGCAGCTCCGGGCGGAAAATCGCAAAAGGGTGTCACCCCCGCCACCAGGTCTCCGGCTCCGATCGCAAACAACATTTCCGTGATACTGGGAGCCAATGAAACAATCCGGCGGGGAGAAGCGGCGAGGTGAAGCTTCCTGCCCGCATCGTCAACGAAGGATCGTGACGAAACATGCGTCATAAATGGCATGCCGGTTAAAATTCCTTGCGGGCGTCGCTTCATGGCTGACCATGCTCCATCAGTCTTAGCAAGGGCTTCCTCCCCCATCGCTGCAGCAAGAGCGATCAACAAGCCGATGCGTGGCCAAAGCCCGTACCCTGCGCGACTCGGCCTCGGCCATGACCTGCCGACACAAAAAATCCTCAAGGCCTTTCCACAAGACCTTGAGGATTGCCCCCGCCTCTTCATCCTCACCCGTTCCTCAGCCCTCGAAGGAACATCGGTCACTTCTCCAGCCAGGTCTTCTGGCTCATGGTTCACCCTACTCCCCGCACCTTCCCGGCGCCGCCTTGATTGTTCGCCATTTCTCCATGAGAAATGACAGACGAAATTAGACTAAGCGCCAGTGGCCACCGCGGGTTTCGTCCCCATTTACAGCGGCGGGACCGCGAGGGATTCGCACCCTCTTCCCTTAACTAGAGGCTATGTGAGGCAGCACAATAGGAGAGCCCGCCAAAGCTTGTCAAGGCCGAGACGTCCACATCGGGAGCGACTCGCTCGGACAATGAGTTCCGTTCAGACTCTAGGGCGATCCGCTCGTCGCTTGTCAGTCTTCACAAGTCTGTGCTAGATTTGGTCGATTTAGCACAACAGCTTTTTCCGAAGGAGTGTGATCGTGGCCTTTCAATGTGAGCTCTGCCAGAAAAAACCGGTATCCGGGAACAATGTGAGTCATGCCAACAACAAAACCCGGCGCGTGTTCAATCCCAACCTCCAAACGGTTCGCGCCGTGATCGGCGGCACCCACAAACGCATTCGCGTCTGCACCCGCTGCCTGCGCTCAGGTCTCGTGAAAAAGGCGGTCTAAGCTTCTTTTTCTTGCATTTCCTCGTCCCGGCCTGGCATAGGGGTGGTTTTTCTACAGCTATTTGCGAGAACTCGACGCCGACGAGGAGGTAAGAGAAGATTGGAGCGGGCGATGGGATTTGAACCCACGACAACTAGCTTGGGAAGCTAGGACTCTACCACTGAGCTACGCCCGCCCACAGTTTGCATCCTACGCGCGAGCCAGGTGACAAGTCAAGAAAGAGACGGAAGCCTCTCCTTTTTGACTCATGACAGCCATGCCCCGCGAGAGACGCTGATTCTCCGTGGTAGAGAACACGCATCTCACCCGGTACAATAGAATCCATGGATTCTATGCTGGCGGCAATCGACATCGGCAATACAAACATTGTCTGGGGCGTATTCGAAGGGTCGGCCATCCAAGCCCATTGGCGGTTGGCCACCAATCCGAAGGCGACCGCCGATGAATATGGAGTCCTCTGCGCCAACTTACTTGAGCGGAAATGGCGGCCTCCGAAACGGATCACCGGCGCGATCATCTCCAGTGTGGTTCCGTCCCTCACGGAAACGTTTGTCTCGATGGTGGAAACATATTTTGCCTGTACGCCGGTGGTTGTGTCTTCGGACATGGATACAGGACTGAGGCTCAAATACGCCAACCCCAAAGAAATAGGCAGCGATCGTCTCGTCAACGCGGCGGCGGCTCACCACAAGTTTCAACGAGACCTCATCATCGTCGATTTCGGCACGGCCACGACCTTTTGCGCCGTAACCCGATCCGGAGACTACCTGGGCGGCGCCATCGCACCGGGCCTTGGCATTGCGGCGGAGGCGCTCTTCGCCCGAGCCGCGAAATTGAGCAAGGTCGAGCTGCTGCGACCCAAAACCGTCATCGGAACGGATACCGCCGCCAGCATCCAATCCGGTCTTCTGTTCGGTTACGCCGGACTGGTCGATGCTCTTGTCAGACGCATGGAACAAGAAATGGGTCGAACCTCTTACGTCGTCGCGACAGGAGGATTGGCCTCCATTGTCGCTCCGGAAACCGGTACCATTCAGACCATCGAACCTCTTTTGACCCTGGAAGGGCTGGCGCTACTCTATCGACGCGCCAGAGGTCTTCCTTTCCCCTCCTCAGACTGACCGGTTTTTCCCCTTTGCTCATTTTTCCTGATCATCCTGTTGACTTCTGATCCTCTATGGATATCTGGTTGACAATCAAAGGGGGATGCCGTGGGTGTCGAACAGGACGATTCTAATTCAAATTCAAAAAGAATCAGCGACTTAGAACATCGTGAAAATGGGAACTCAGACACCGCGGAGACAGTCTCAGCCGATTCTCGATTAATCGAAATAGAGAAAACCCTGGAGGCAAAAACGGAAGAGTGCAAGGCACTGCACGACAAATATCTTCGATTGGCCGCTGAGTTTGACAATTACAAGCGAGTCGCCCAACGGGAGCAACGGGAGCAGATCAAGTTCGGCAACGAACAGTTGCTGAAAGATCTCTTGCCCACGATTGATAATATGGAACGGGCCATCAAAGCCGCGCGCGACAACAAGACCGCCGGTCACGATGCCTTGGTTCAAGGCGTGGAATTGACTTTGAAGCAATTGGTCGGCACCTTGGCCAAGTTCGGCGTGCAGGCGATCGAAGCGGCGGGACAGGCGTTCGATCCGGCCGCGCACCAAGCCGTCTCACATGTGCCGTCCGATTCGGTACCGCAAGATCACGTCATCGATGAATTTCAAAAAGGGTATCGCCTGCACGATCGCATCCTTCGCGCGGCGATGGTCAGCGTGTCGGCGGGACCGGCCAAGACCGATGAACAACATTCAACCATCCACTAGCGAATCAATCATCTCGAATCTCGGAATCGGGAAGGAAGGAGCCATCCATGGGTAAAGTCATCGGTATCGACCTCGGAACCACCAACTCTTGCGTTGCCATCATGAGCGGCGGAGACCCCGTCGTCATCGCCAACGCCGAAGGAAGCCGCACCACTCCTTCCGTCGTGGCCATTACCGATAAAGGCGAACGGTTGGTCGGCCAAATCGCCAAGCGGCAGGCGATCACCAATCCGGAAAATACGATCTTCTCGGTCAAACGGTTGATGGGCCGAAAATTCAGGAGCCGAGAGGTCCAGGAAGCGATCAAACGGTTGCCCTATAAGGTCGTCGAAGCCGACAACGGCGACGCCCACGTGGAATTGCGCGGCAAACGGTACAGCCCTCCGGAAGTTTCCGCCATGATTCTGCAAAAAATGCGGCAGACCGCCGAAGATTACCTCGGCGAAAAAATCACCGAAGCGGTCATCACCGTGCCGGCCTACTTCGACGACAGCCAGCGGCAGGCCACAAAAGACGCAGGACAAATCGCGGGGCTGAACGTCCTGCGTATCATCAACGAACCAACGGCCGCGTCCCTCGCCTACGGTCTCGACAAGAAAAAAGACGAGCGTATCGCCGTGTACGATCTTGGCGGCGGCACGTTTGATATCTCGATCTTGGAGATCGGCGAAGGCGTCTTCGAGGTCAAGTCCACCAATGGCGACACATATCTGGGCGGCGACGATTTCGATCTTCGGGTCATGGATTGGCTGGTCGATGAATTCAAAAAGGATCAGGGAATCGACCTGCGTAAAGATCGGATGGCGCTCCAGCGGCTCAAGGAAGCGGCCGAGCGGGCCAAAATCGAGTTGTCGTCGTCCCAGGAAACGGAAATCAACCTTCCCTTTATTACCGCCGACGCCAGCGGTCCGAAGCACATGGTCGTCAAGCTGACCCGCGCCAAGCTTGAACAGTTGGTCGACGACCTGATTCAACGCACCATTGAACCTTGCAGGAAGGCCCTGGCGGACGCCGGGGTTTCCGCTCGGGACATCAACGAAGTGGTCTTGGTCGGCGGCATGACACGCATGCCGAAAGTCATTCAGGTCGTCAAAGAGTTTTTCGGCAAGGAGCCGCACCGCGGCGTCAATCCGGACGAAGTGGTCGCCGTGGGCGCCGCCATTCAGGGAGGCGTGCTCAAGGGAGAAGTCAAAGACGTGCTCCTGTTGGACGTCACGCCGCTGTCGTTGGGCATCGAGACTTTGGGCGGCGTGTTCACCAAACTCATCGAGCGCAATACGACCATTCCCACGAAGAAAAGCCAGATCTTTTCGACCGCCGCGGACAACCAGACCGCCGTCACCATTCGCGTCTTTCAAGGAGAACGCGAAATGGCCAACGACAACAAACTGCTGGGCCAGTTCGACCTGGTCGGCATTCCTCCGGCCCCGCGGGGCATGCCGCAAATCGACGTCTCCTTCGATATCGACGCCAACGGCATCGTCCACGTGACGGCCAAAGATCTGGCCACCCAGAAAGAGCAATCCATCAGAATCACCGCCTCGAGCGGACTCAGCAAAGACGAAGTGGAACGGCTCGTCAAGGAAGCGCAAGCCCACACCGAAGAGGACAAGAAGCGGCGCAAACTTGCCGAAGCCAAAAACCAAGCGGACAATCTCATCTACCAAACGGAAAAAAACGTCGCGGAACACGGGGACAAGATTTCGAGCGAAGAAAAAGCCAAGATCCAAGACGCCATCGCGGCGGTAAAGAAAGCGCTGGAAGGGACGGACGCCGCAGCCATTGAATCGGCGACGCAGACGCTCATGACCGCCTCGCACAAACTGGCCGAGGAAATGTACAAGAAAGCGGCCTCGGCGACCGGTTCGGCGGGACCGCAAAGCGCCGGTCCCACCGGTGATGGATCGAGCCAGTCCAAATCCGACGACAAAGTGGTGGACGCGGAATTCGAAGAAGTGGACAAAGACAAGAAGTCGTGATGAACTTACGTGATAAAACGGCGTTGAGTTGTCGGCAAAACGACCTCCTCGCTCGTAGATCTTTCTTCGCAATCTGAGCAATGGCACCCGTGAGCAGACGCGATTACTACGAGATCCTCGGCGTCGATAGGAACGCCTCCGACGAGGAGGTCAAAAAAGCGTACCGGCGCCTCGCCCGTCAACACCATCCCGACCTCCAAACCGGCGAACACCAGAAAAAGGCGGCTGAAGAAAAGTTCAAAGAAATCAACGAAGCCTATGAGGTGCTGAGCGACCAAGACAAACGGCGTCGCTATGATATGTTCGGTCACGCCGGCTCGCAACAAGGGCCTGGAGGATTCGAAGGTTTTGATTTCGGCCGCGGAGGGTTTGGAGACGTCTTCAGCGACATCTTCGAGGATTTCTTCGGCCAACCCCGCGGCGGTTCTCGCCCGGAACGAGGGAGCGACCTTCAGTACAATCTGGAAATTTCGTTTGAAGAGGCGGTTTACGGGAAAGAGGCCAAGCTCAAAATTCCCCGATGGGAAACCTGCCCCGACTGTAGAGGCAGCGGAGCCAAGTCGGCCGCGGCGATTAAGACCTGTCCCTCTTGCAAAGGTACGGGGCAGTTGCGCTTTCAGCAGGGCTTCTTCAGCGTCAGCCGCCCCTGCGGCCAGTGTGAAGGGGCCGGTCGCGTCGTCACCGATCCTTGCCCCGCCTGCCAAGGCCGGCAGCGCGTGTACAAAGAACGGACCATCGTCGTCAATATTCCGGCCGGCATCGAGTCCGGCATGAGGCTCCGGCTGTCCAACGAGGGTGAACACGGGATTCATTCCGGCCCTCCGGGAGATTTGTACGTCGCGATCACGGTCAAGCCCCATCCGGTCTTTCAACGAAAGGGGTTGGACATCACGTGCGATGTCCCCATCAGTTTTATCACGGCAATTCTTGGTGGAAAAATCGAGGTTCCGACCCTGAAGGGCTCCACGATTCTCAAGATTCCGCCTGGCACCCAGCATGATAAAGTTCTTCGCATTAAAGGGCTCGGCGTCCCGAGCCTCAAGGGCGGAAGCGTGGGCGACCAGCTTTACACCATCAAAGTGCAAATTCCCACGAAGTTAACGGCGAAGCAAAAAGAATTGCTTATGGAATTCGCCAAGGAAAGCGGCATGTCATTGGAGGACAACGGTGACGGCTTTTTCGACAAAATGAAGACGTTCTTCGAATAGGCGATTTATTTCCCGGTTTCCATCTCCTTGTTCCATCTGCCTTCCCCATGCCGGTCTTCTTCGTTTCACCGGACCATATCACGCCGACGGCCATCGCGATCGGCGGCGATCTGTTGATTCATCTGAGAGACAGTTTGCGCGTCGCCGTCGGCGAGACCGTCTGCGTAAGCGACGGAGCAGGCCATCGATATCGGGCCGAAATCACGGCGATAACCAAAAACATGATGAGCGGGCGGATTATCGAAGCTCAGACTCAGCCGCCTCGACGCACCCCCGCCCTGGCTCTTGCGCAAGCCTTGCTCAAGGGAGAGAAAATGGATTGGGTCATCCAGAAAGCGACGGAGCTCGGCGTCAGGACGATCATTCCTCTCGAAGCCGCCCGCAGCGTCGTTCATTTGAGACCGGACCGTCTTGCAGCTCAGTCGGCCCGCTGGCGTCGTATCGCCTTGGAAGCGGCCCAGCAATCCGAGCAGTGGGTCGTCCCGACCATCGCCCGACCACGATCTCTCCAAGAAATTTTCTCGGTTCCAGATCCCGCGATTGTTTCGCTCTTCCTGGCCGAACGGTGCGACGGCGCCGGCCTTGGCGACGTCCCCCTCTCCTCCGACGCGAACGCCACGGTTCTGCTGCTTATAGGGCCGGAAGGAGGCTGGACCAAAGAAGAGACTCAGATAGCCGAGCAGGCCGGATGCAAGCCCATCACCCTCGGCTCGTCCATTTTGCGGGCCGAAACCGCGGCCCTCGCCGCGATCAGTATTCTTCAATCCCGTCTTGGCAACTTGGGATAAGCGAATCCCCTATTAGGGGAGAAGCCGACCGTCATCTGACAGGCTCCAAAGGCATTGTCGATACTGGGGCGACCGAGTATCCGGCTCGTTGCCAGCAGCCGATTTCTTATAGCACGCCCTCGGGCAGTGGAGCGGGCCCCTTTGTCTGTTTATCGGGATTCTTGAAGAGGAAGGAAAAGTCACGGACGGTGTCATCGGGGGTTAACCGGAACCGGCCTTCAGCCTCGAAATGCTGATGGGACTTCGACTTGCCTTCCGGGTAAATTTTGAATCGCAGACGACCACGGCGATCTCCGGCCTCGCCATCAGGCACGAGACGGCCGGACATTTCCACATAATCTTCCAACTGATCCAGCGTCTTGTTGAGCAGCGAGCGAAGCAGATTCGACGAGAACGCCTGTTGAAACGGCTCATCAGGGTCAAACGACTCCGGCTCTCCGGCCCACACCGGAACGGCCAGCGACACGACAAAGAGAACGACCGATACACCTTGTCTTGTTATAGCCACGCTTTATCCCTCCGCTTTCATAGGGTCAAGTCCTTCGGCTCCGCGCGACTCGGACTCCGCATGATCATCGGTCACCCCGACTTTTAGCAAAGAGAGTGACAAGGGCGATTATCGGGCAGGTTGCAGATGGACGATGGTCCCCTTTGCCCCAACCGCCCAACCCTGCCCCTCCCCCACAAAGCTCAGACCGAACAACGAAACGGGTGCAATCGCCGTTTCAGGCACCCATGTGAACCCTGCGTCGGTCGTGCGGTACAATGCGCCGCGATCGCCGACAATCCATCCGACCTGCGAACCGGTGAACCTGACCTGTAATAAATCAACGAGCTTCGTGCAAGACTTTCCACAGGGCAGTGAACGGTCGCTCCATTCACGGCCGCCGTCGGATGTTTGAAAAAGAGCGCCGGCGTTTCCGACCGCCCATCCGTTTGAGCGGTCCGTGAAAAAGACGTCGAAGAAGGTGACGGCCCCCTGAGCCTCCCTGGCGATCCACGTCGCTCCTCCATCTTCCGTCGTCAAGATCGTTCCCAAGGCGCCGACGACCACGCCATGACGTTCGTCGACGAAATGCGCGGCATAGAGCGCGGCATGTGTGCCGCTTTGTTGCTCCACCCAACGATCCCCACCATCGGTCGTATGCAAAATCGTTCCGTCGCCGCCGACGGCCCAACCGACTGTGGAGGACGCAAACGAAAGACGATACAGGGGCTGCGCGATATCGAGCGCCATCTGCGACCAGGTTTGACCGCCATCAACGGTCCGCCGTAACGTCCCCGCCGCGCCGGTCACCCAGCCTCTCCGTTGATCGGCAAAAAAAATCGAGGTCAAAAGGTTGGACGTTCCACTGGCGACCTTTCGCCACGTTTTTCCGCCATCCGTCGTCTTGAGAATGGTCCCTCCGGACCCGGCCGCCCATCCGGTCTGCGGAGTGAGGAACTGAACGCTCATCAGATCCGAGCCCGTATTGCTTTTTTGAGTTTGTGCAAACAGAGCGGGCACTTCTGCCGATGCCGAGACGAACCAGAAAACGACGGCGCAGGAAATCATCGCAAAAAAGCCCCGTCGCCAAACCTTGGCGCGCCTCACACCCTTTTCCCAACCGACTATCATTGATTCGTATTGGCGTCGGGGCGGTTATTGTCCCAGTAACCGGTATCGGGGAGGTTTCTGGCTTCAATGGTGAACGGGCCTGCCTCAACGGTGAGCCATTTTTTGGGCGTGCAACAATTCCCATCGGGAAGGAGATCCCATGATCCTCTGCGGACGACTAACGGACCGGTCGCCAAGTTGTCGAAGAACGCTCCCTTCTTTCCGATCCCATAGAGATTGCGACGAGGGACTTTCACCACAATCTCTGAATCGGTCCAGGACTGGACCAGCGCGGCAGCTCCATTGAACAAGACCTCTGTTCGCGAGACGTTGCTGACCACCGTGGAAGGATCGTCCGGTTCGTTGATTTCAAAGTCCGTGCGCCGCTTGTAGGCCTTTTCATTCAACCGTAAATCCGC
The DNA here is from genome assembly GCA_024331095.1 of Nitrospira sp. GTDB lineage: Bacteria > Nitrospirota > Nitrospiria > Nitrospirales > Nitrospiraceae > Nitrospira_D. The sequence continues at coordinate 14,085 of JANDJE010000002.1, forward strand.
GTGCTCGGCGGTCTTGAGAAACGTGCCGAACCCTCTGCCCTTGATCGTCACCGTCTCGTCCAACCCAGCCGATTTCGGTTCATACGATTCCACGACGGGAGTCACAACCGTGAAGGTCCCAGCCTCAATCGCGACGGTTCCCCGCTCGGCACAGCACCGGCCGTCCGGCAGCGGCTTGGTCGCGCTTCGATACACCACCACTTTTCCGCTCTTGGCGCTGAAGGGCACCCAGACGTCGATCCGGTCATCAATCCAACGATAGATCACCGCCGGAACGCCTCCGATTTCGACGCGGTTGTCCCCCTTGTCGAAATCAATGAAGTTAAAGGGAGTCGCGCCACTCTCGCTGTACACCCCGAAATGTTCCCCGTCGATGCGCAACAACGTTCCGATCGGCGCGCTGGAAGGACTCATCCCCGTGACCTTCGGCTCCTGCACGGTAAACTGACCGACCGTTCGTATCCGCCCCTGACTTCGCAGCACGACGGGGCCTGACACCGCACCCAGAGGAACGTGGGCCACAATGATATCGTCTTTCCACTGGGCCACCACAAGCGGTTGATCTCCTATCAACACGGCGTCGTTCGGCCTCTTTTCTGCACCGAACCCACCGCCGAACAGCACCACTTTCGTTCCGACCGGACCGCTCACGGGATCGACCCGTACCGACGGAATAAGGGAAATCCTCGCGGCGTTGCTGACGACATGCTCCACCGGAGCGCAGCAAGAGCCGTCAGGCAACGGATCGGACGAGGCCAACCGCACGACGACATCGCCGGTTTCCGCGTTGGCGGGAATCTCCGCCTCGATGAGATCATCCTTCCAGCGTTTCGGGCGCACGGCGACACCGCCGATGACCACATCATTCACACCGAACATGGTGTTGGGATCACGCGATCCCGCAGTCACCCCAAAATGACGACCCGTAATATGAAGCACCGAACCCCGTTCCGCCTCCGTGGGCGTGACAGTGTCGATCTGCGGCATCGCCACGGTCAACGTTCCGACGGAAAATTTCTTCTTGCCGACCCAAACCTCGACGGGACCGCTTTCGGCCTTGAACGGAACCTTAAACTCGATCATATCCGGTTCCCATCGTTGAATCAGCGCCGGAACGCCGCCGACCAGCACCCGATTGATCGTCGTCGACCGAAACGTTCCCCATCCTTTCCCACTCACCGAAACGGTCGCACCCGGCGGAACGGTTCGAAGGGACAACTCGAACGGGGGAGTTTCTCCATAAGCGGACAATGTGAGACCGCCCAGCAGAACTGCGCACAAGGCCGACATCCTCGCCGTTTTCATACCGTCCTTTCTGAATTGCCGTCGATGGCCATGAACTGCGAAACGTACCCTCCCCTGCTCGATCGATCGGACTATAGCAACCGATTTTTTAGGGAGTCAAGGCGACGGGGATCGGCGGATCATTCAATCCGGCGCTCAGACGTTCGAGCAGAACTCGTGAAACTTACGAGAATCGGAGAGGACACTTGCCCACTTCTATGCGACTTGAAAGACCAACTCAATTTCGACCGGAGCCTGACGAGGAAGCTCCGCCGCGCCGACCGCGACGCGGGCATGGCGGCCCGCATCGCCGAACACCGCCACCAACAGATCCGAAGCTCCGTTGAGCACCTGCGGCTGATCAGTGAAGCCGGAAGCCGAGGCGACGTAACCGATCATCTTGACGACCCGGACTACCCGATCAAGCGAAGCAATCTCGGCCTTCACAATCGCCAGCGCGTTCAGCACGGCTATTTGAGCCGCTTCTTTTCCCTGCTCGACCGACAAGGCCTCGCCCAGTTTTCCCGTCATGCACAACTTGCCGTCCCGCATAGGAAGGACTCCGGAGAGAAACAGCAACTCCCCCACTTTGACGACGGGAACATAGTTCGCCACCGGCTTTGGAGGCGGTGGCAACGCCACCCCTAAATCTCGCAGCTTGGCCTCATACGACATTTTCATCGCCGCTCCTTCTGCTCCTCCTCCTTGTGCTTCAGCAGCTCACCCAGGTTTGATCGCTTCCCAAAAACCGTCTCCGATCGACAGCCGTTGAGCGCCGAACACGTCCGCCACAGTTTGTCCAAGATCGGCGGCGGTGGAACGAGTCCCCAAGTCCACCCCGGCCGGCAATTTGGGACCAAGGAGAAGAAGGGGTACATATTCGCGCGTCGGCCTCTTCAATGGTCTCGACAAATCGCGCCCATGGTCGCCGGTGATGATGACCAGATCCCCACCGCGCAACTTATCAAACAGACCCGGCAGACGGCGGTCGAAATCTTCCAACACCGCGGCCGCCTGAGTCGCCTCATCGGTGGAGAAATCCAAACCGGCATAGACAAGCCCTCGTGGAACCTTGCTCAGCATATCGACGATTTCCTCGAAGGCATCCTGAGCGGACGAGACGGGAAAGGTTTTCGTCAAACTTCTTCCGCCGAATAAATCACCGACCTTTCCTATGCCCATGACGATCTGACCTGAGCGATTCAACGCGTCCAACATCGTGACGCCTGGCGGCTCCGTGACAAAATCTCTCCGGATTCCATGGACATAGAGCCGTCCCGGCTCGCCGGCAAGCGGCTGGGCGACGATTCGAATGAACAACCCTGCCTGTTTGACCGTTTTCCATGCTTCACGACAACCTTGGTAAAGAGCCTCGCGGGCCATCACCGCCTCATGCGCGGCCACATGGCAGGTATTCCGGCCGTCAGTCCATAGCATCGGCGCCCCGGAGGCGAAATGATCCGCGCCATAGTCTCTCAACGTGGCCCTCAGAGAAGCCACGTCCTTGCCGATCACTTTTCTGCCCAATGCTTGCTCGACGGCGGCTACCACCTGCCGGGGAACTCCATCCGCACAGCTCGGAGGAGCCACGCTGACAATTCCATTCATTTCCCAATGACCGGCGACCGAATCCGTTCCCCGGCTCGTAAAACCCAGGCGACCGAAACAGCCCCGCGGCTGGGTCGTCGGCGGTACCCCCGGAATCGATGCGACGTGCCCCAACCCCAACGTTTCCATATTCGGCAGACTCAACCCGCCGACCATGTCGGCCAAATGAGCAAGGGTATCCACCCCGGCATCACCGTGTTCTGCGGCATCCGGCAGAGGACCGATGCCTAATCCATCAATGACGAATAGCAGCACGCGATTGATCATGGAATCTGGACAACTCTCCATTCTTTGACAATGGGAACACTCGCGCTAGTCCCAATCCGATCGGCACCCGCCTCCAACATGGCTTGTACGGTCTTCCAATCTCTGATGCCGCCGGACGCCTTGACCTTGGCTCGTCCGGCGACGGTTGCTTTCAGAAGACGGACATCATCGACCGTGGCACCGGATGGGCCAAAACCAGTCGACGTCTTCACGTAATCGGCCCCCGCCTCTACAACCAGACGACAAGCCGTCATTTTTTCCTGATCCGTCAAATAACATGTCTCAAGTATTACTTTATGTTCCGAACCGGGGGTCGCCTGCACGACTTCGGCGATGTCTTGCCGGACGACATCATAGTCCCCCGATTTCAACCGACTGATGTTGAGGACCATATCCAGCACGGTGGCGCCTTGTTCGACCGCATCAATCGCCTCCGTGACTTTTGTTTTCGTCGCATGACCACCGAGAGGAAACCCGACAGGGGCGCCGACGCGAATCGAATAGCCCTCGACGGCGGCCACGGCCTCGGCGAGATAGGATGGCGGGACAAAAATTACTGAAAAGTGGTATTCGATGGCTTCCCGACAAACTCGCAGCACATCACCCCTCGTGGCGTCGGGCCGCAGCACCGTGTGGTCGATCAAGTCGGGCAAGTTCCAATGTGTCATAGCTGAAGACCTGTCAGGAATGGGAGAGTTGCCTGCCTCTGCTCATCGACGTCTCGGAACGGTTGCCTCGACGGAAAGGCCGTTTCTGATACTGCTCCACCGCTTTGTTATGCTGGATGAGCGTGGTGGAGAAGTAGTGGGTTCCGTCGTTCTTCGAGACGAAGTACAAATGCGGCGTTGACGCAGGATAGAGGGCGGCGCGGATCGAATCCGCCCCCGGACTGGCGATCGGCCCTGGCGGCAACCCCACCCATCGATAGGTATTGTAGGGGCTTGGATGTGAGAGGTCCTTTTTGCGCAGATTGCCGTCGAAATGAGGCAGGCCGTAAATGACCGTCGGGTCGCTTTGCAGCGGAATGTTTTTCTTGAGACGATTGTGAAACACGGATGAGATACGGGGACGTTCGTCCGCCGAGCCGGTTTCCTTTTCGATCACCGAAGCCAGCGTCAGCACTTGGTGTCTCGTCAAGCCCAGATCCTTAGCCCGCCCCTGCCATTCAACCGAGAAGACTCGGTCAAGCTGATCCACCATCGTCTTAATCACATCCGCCGCCGCCGTGCGTCTGGCAAAGCGATAGGTATCAGGAAACAAATAACCTTCAAGACTTTCTGCTGAAATCTTCAACGTTTGAATGAATGATTTGTCACGGGCCAGACGGATGAACTCGGCACGATCCGTAATGTCTCGCTCGGAAAGCATGTCCGCGATTTGAGCGATGGTGTATCCTTCCGGAATCGTGACCGAATGGAGAACCACCCGGCCGGTCAACAGTTTTGACAGAATCTCCGCGGGGGGCATGGCGGCATGCAGCTCGTACTCTCCCGGCTGAATCTTCCGATCGGCCTCTTGGGCTCGCGCCAGCCACACGAATGCAAATCGACTCTTGATCACATGTTCCCGTTCGAGCACGGCCGCGACCTGCTGCAAGGTCCACCCGGCCGGAATGACGACCACTTTGGGGGAAGGATGGTCGGAGTCGGACAGAAGCGGTGATTCAGCCCAGCGAATCATCTGGTACAAAGCCATCGCGCCGAGACCGGCGACGGCGACGAGCACGAGGAAGATCTGCGCCAGACGAGACTTCATAGGGAACTTCGCTCACATATTCGGCGAGAGACGCTGAAGAATCTTCACAAGCCGCGAGATCCTCACCCGTCGAATTCCTTTCGGCCGGCGCAGTCACCGACGTCAAATACCCTTGCAGCAGCAACGACGCCGCGACTCGATCGACCGCTCCCTTGCGCTTTTTCCTGCTCACGTCCGCGGCGATCAAGAAGTCTTCCGCCGCTTTGGTCGTCATGCGCTCGTCCCACAGAACAAGCGGAACGGAAAGAGCGGCTTCCAATTTTATAACAAACTCCCGCATCGACCGGACGGCCGGTCCTTCCCGCCCGTCCAATTGAAGCGGCAGCCCCAAGACCACCCGCTCCACCTCGTGGGAGACGACCAACGTCGCGACGTGCGCAACGTCCTGATCCAACGTTCGTCGCTCGAACGTTTCGAGCGGCTGGGCCGTCCACCACAACTCGTCGCTCAAGGCGACGCCGATTCGTTTCGTGCCGTAATCGAGAGCAAGAATCCGACCGGGCATGATTTTATCTCGCGAGCGCCCGCTCGACCAGCTCAAACACTTTTTCCAACGCACGATCAAGTTTGGCCGGCTCCTTGCCGCCGGCCTGCGCCATTTCCGGCCGTCCGCCGCCGGTGCCGCCCACCTCGGCCGCCATCATCTTCACGATCTCGCCGGCCTTCAAGGAACCGGTCAGATCTTTCGTGACTACGACCAACAGCGACACCTTGCCTTCTTCGGTCGCGGCGCCCAGGGCAATGACGCCGCTTTTCAGCTTATCCCGCAACTGATCGGCCAAGGCCCTCATGCCGTTCATATCCAAGCCGTCCGTTCGCTGGACGTGCACCGAGACGCCGACGACCGTCCGGACCGTCGAGGCGGATGTCTGGCCGCTTGCCAATTTCAGTTTCAGTTCCTCCAGCTCCCGTTCCTTGTCCTTCAACTGGGTTATCACTTTTCTGGTTTTCGCGACGACCTCCATGGGACCGACTTTGAGCAACTCGGACAATTCGCGAATCTCGGCTTCGAGTTTTTTCATGTGCGCCATCGCGCCGCTGCCCGTCTGAGCCTCGATCCGACGAACACCCGCCGCCACGCCCGTCTCGGACAAGACGCGGAAGAGTCCGATTTCGCCCGTGTGCCGACAGTGCGTCCCGCCGCACAGTTCTTGGCTGAAGGATTCGACGGCCACAACCCGAACCTGTTCTCCATACTTGTCGCCAAAAAAGGCCAGCGCCCCCTTGGCCACGGCTTCCTGAAAATTCATCACTTGGGTTCGCACCGGCTCGTTTTTTCGGACTTCTTCGTTGACCAACGACTCGATATCGTCAACGTCGCGAGCGGAAAGCGGCCTGAAGTGCGCAAAGTCGAACCGCAGTCGATTCGGCCCGACCAACGAACCGTACTGTTTCACGTGAGGCCCAAGGATCTGGCGCAAGGCCGCGTGCAACAGATGAGTCGCCGTATGGTTGCGCGCCGCGTCCTGTCGCAAGACACCGTTCACCGTCGCGCCGAGCCGCTCTCCTTCGCGAATGCAGCCCTTCCGAACGATGCCTTTGTGGAGAATCATGGTCGGCGTCGGTTTCGTCGTATCCGTGACGTCGACTACTCCTTCCGGGCCTATGCAGGTCCCATGGTCTCCCACCTGTCCTCCCCCCTCGGGATAGAACGGCGTCACATCCAAGACCATCTCGACCTCATCCCCTTCGACCGCTTCTTTGACCAACCGATCGCCCTTCAGGATGGCCAAGAGAACCCCCTCGCTCTCCAACCGGTCATACCCGACGAACGTGACGGCTCCAATCCGCGAGGACAGTTCGGCGATCGAGGGTCTGACGGTTTCCTGCTCGAACCCTCCGATTTTTCTGGCTCTGGTCCGCTGCGCTTCGATCGCCGCCTCGAATCCCTGTTCATCGACGGTGAGTCCCTGTTCCCGACAGGCCTCGGCGATCAGATCCATTGGGAACCCGTACGTGTCATAGAGTTTAAAGACGTCGTCGCCGATCAATAGAGTCCGTCCCTCGGCTCGTGCCTTCTCAATAAGGCCGTTCAAGATCGGCAATCCTTGGTCGAGCGTCGCGATGAACCGCTCTTCCTCTCCCTTCGTGGCTTCGGCGATCGTGCCGGCTGCGGCCCGCACCTCCGGATAGACGTCGCCCATCTGCTCCACCACTCTGCCGGTAAGATCGTACAGAAACGGCTCGACAATGCCGAGCAGCCGTCCGTGGCGAGCGGCCCGGCGCAGAATCCGCCGCAAGACATAACCGCGTCCCTCGTTGGACGGCAAGACACCGTCCGCCATCAGAAACGTAACGGCCCTGAGGTGATCCGCGATGACCCGCATCGATCGATCCGCCGAGCCTTCTCGGCCGTACTGCGCGCCCGCGCGCGCGGCGATCGTCGCCAAGAGCGGCGTAAAGAGATCGCTGCCGTAATTGCTGGGGACGCCTTGCGCGACGGCCGCCAAGCGCTCCAATCCCATCCCCGTGTCGATGCTCGGCCTGGGCAACGGATGAAGCGTCCCCGACGCATCCCGATTGAACTGCATGAAAACAAGGTTCCAGACCTCGATGACCCGGTCGCCTGCTCCGTTCGGGCGATCATCGCCGGGAATGGATGGTCCCTGATCGAAATGAATTTCCGAGCAAGGACCGCAGGGGCCGGTGTCCGCCATCTGCCAGAAGTTGTCCTTTTCGTCAAACCGCACGATGCGCGAAGGCGACACGCCGATCTTTTTCCACAGGACGTCGGCTTCGTCGTCCTCGCGAAAAATCGTGATCCACAGCCTGTCTTTCGTCAATCCGACGATCTTGGTCAAGAACTCCCATCCGAACGCAATCGCGTCGGCCTTGAAGTAATCGCCGAATGAAAAGTTGCCGAGCATCTCGAAGAAGGTATGGTGCCGGCCGGTGTAACCCACGTTTTCAAGGTCATTGTGTTTGCCGCCGGCGCGCAGGCATTTCTGCACGGACACCGCCCGCTTGTACGGACGTGTCTCTTCTCCGAGAAACACCCGTTTGAACTGATTCATCCCGGCATTGGTAAACAGCAACGTGGGATCGGCTTGCGGAATGAGGGACGAGCTCGGCACGGCCTGATGGCCCTGCCCTTCGAAATAGTGAATGAACGATTGTCTTAATTCCCGCGCACCATGCGTCATGATCCGGGTCCTTCGTGTGTCAGACGGTCTTCGCCTATCATACAACGAATCGTCTCTTCGTCGAACCCCCGTTGGCGCAACCGGCGCACCACCTGGATGGGCGTTATCTCCCGCCCCGTCCGGCGCAATACATCAAGAGCCGAGCGGGCCAGCGTCATCTCATCGGGCAGATTGCGCAACAGGCCCTCAATCGTCGCGGGATCGATTCCCTTTTCCGTCAGTTCGGCCTTAAGCCGCTCCCGTCCCATCGGCCGGCGGGCGAGCCGACCGGCAATCCAGCGCTCCGCGTAAGTTCGATCATTCAGATAGCCGAGCTGAAACAGTCGACGGACGACCCGTTCAATTTGAGTCCGGGAAACCCCTTTCCGGTGAAGCAAGCGACGAACTTGGAGGCTGGTTCGATCACGGGCGGCGAGATAGCCTACGGCAAGTTGTAACCATTTGCCTTCTTCCTGGAAAGGTTGCTTGGCTGTACGATCGCTACGACCGGTGCGCCCGCTTGTCATCTGTTCGGGACAGCGGCTTGTCTTCTTTTGACACCGCCTTCTCCTCCTTACCGGCCGACTTCTTCTCGTCCAACCTCGGCACTCCTGACAACTCTCGAAGTTTCGATTCAATTTCCCTTGCTATCTCATTGTTCTTTTTTAGAAATTCTCTAGCCGCATCACGCCCCTGCCCGATCCGTTCGCCCTTATAGGAATACCAGGCACCAGACTTCTCGATCACATGTTTCTCAACACCCAAATCGATGAGCTCGCCGGTTTTTGAGATTCCCTCCGCGAACATGATGTCGAACTCCGCCTGTCTAAATGGCGGGGCCATCTTGTTCTTCACGACCTTGACCCGAACGCGGCTGCCGATGACGTCCTGCCCCTCCTTAATGGACTCGATTCGCCGAATGTCCAACCGCACCGACGCATAGAACTTGAGAGCGTTCCCTCCCGTCGTCGTCTCCGGATTGCCGAACATCACGCCCAGCTTCATGCGGATCTGATTGATGAAAATCACCGTCGTCAGGGATTTCGCGATCGCCGCCGTCAGCTTTCGCAAGGCCTGCGACATCAGCCTCGCTTGCAACCCCATGTGGGCGTCGCCCATTTCGCCCTCGATTTCAGCGCGCGGCGTCAAGGCCGCTACGGAATCGATGACGATCAGATCGATCGCTCCGCTGCGGACCAATGTCTCCGCGATTTCCAGCGCCTGCTCTCCGGTATCCGGCTGAGAGACCAGCAGATCATCCGCCTGAACGCCTAATTTTCTCGCATAAGTCAGATCGAGCGCGTGTTCGGCGTCGATAAAGGCCGCGACCCCCCCCGCCTTCTGCACCTCGGCGATACAATGCAGCGTCATGGTGGTTTTCCCTGAAGCCTCCGGCCCAAAAATCTCAATCACTCTCCCGCGGGGAAGTCCTCCGACCCCTAGGGCGATATCAAGGCTCAGCGACCCGGTCGAAATGGCCGGCACGTCCGCCAGTTTTTCTTCCGCGCCGAGCTTCATAATGGCCCCTTTTCCATACTGTTTTTCGATTTGGGACAGGGCCAATTCCAACGCCCGTTTCTTCTCGTCTTTTTCCGCCATCGGTGCGCTCCTCTTTTCAAAACGGTCGCTTGTTCCTACCTGCCGTAAATTCGCCTCCGTATCGTGCGAGCGGGCGACCTGGAACTTGCGAATGAACAGGCGTGGCGATTATACAGAAGCGACGGTGGGAAACCTAGCCTGTGATCTCGGCACGGAACCATTCACATCGGACTCAACAGGCCGTTGATTTGCCGTCGTCGTCCAGGTAAGAGATTTCCGTGAAAAACATCGCCCTGCGGTATGCCATGTCGTATAGAAAAATAGCGATCTATGCCCTGTCTTTTTGGGGCCTCTTGATTTTGAACGGCTGCATCGCATCGCCGGAACACAGGCTCCGTGACGCAATCATAAACGGAGACTCGACCCAAGCCGCCGCCGCACTGGCCCAAGGCGCGAAGGTGGAAACCGCCGACGAATTCGGCATGACGCCGCTTCTGCTGGCCGTCAAGCAGGGACACCGACCGATGGTCGAACTGCTACTGGAAAAAGGCGCCGACCTGTCCCGCGCGAGACACGACGGACTCACGCCGCTGTTCATGGCCGTACGAGAGGGGCGCGCGGATATGGTGGCTCTGCTCTTGGAAAAAGGCGCGGACGTGAACGTTCGTGGCGCGATCAGCAGCGTCACGCCGCTCCACGTCGGAGCGTATGAAGGCAATCAAGAGATTGTGACGTTGCTTCTCAAGTACGGCGCTGATAAACAGGCCAGAATGACGTCCGGAGAACTGCCGGTTGATTTGGCTCGTCAGCGCGGTCGGACGAATTTGATCAAACTCCTTGAGCCATAATGGACAATAGGCGATGGGACGGACGATGGATGGACGTCTCGTCTCCCGGCTCGTGGGAATCTTCTTCAGCCGTCTCCTCCACCTCCCACCCTGGCCTGCCATAACTTCGTGTAAATAGGCCCGGCCGGCTTGAGGTCGCTCTTGATGAGGGCGATGGATTCCACCGCCAGCGTTCCCACGAACAGGGGTCGATCCATCACACCGCTCGCAGCCAACAGCCGACCCACCTCACGCGCTCCTTCTTTCACCCTCGCCAGAGTGAGATGGGGAGAAAAGAGCCGTCCATCCATCGCCATCGCGCAGCCGATCGACGAACAACAATCCTCCACCATTCGGTGTAAGGCGGCCAGCCGCTGGGCCTCTTCACTTCCTTCCCATCTTACTTGAGGACCGACCCACAAGATCCGCGGCTCTCTCGGATGAGGGAACGTTCCGATCCGCTCAAGCGGGATGAAAATGGGCCGATGCTCCTGTATGGCGACACCGACCGCCCGGCGCATCGGTTCGATCAGCGACTCATCGATGTCACCGAGAAATTTGATAGTGAGATGAATCGACGACGCCTGCACCCAGGCGATGCGGACGGCTTTGGACGCCTCGCGTCCGAGTCGCCGCTTGAGATCCTCCTGAACCAGCGTCACTTGACGCTTGAGCTCATCGCCAAGCTCAACGGCAAGAAAGGCTCGGAGCATCGTTCCCTCTCCGTTTGTTCGCCGTTTGTCCTGTTCATGTACGTGCTCTTCCTCGACGCCCACCCGCCGAGATCACGAGATTGAATTCCGTCAGTGTCTCCGTGCAATCAACCATCGGCGCAGCAGGTCCAGCGCCGCCTGCGACGACCGTTGTTTAATGACGAACCGATCGCCGTGGAATCGAAATTCTTTCGCGACGATATCCGGTTCTCCTCCATCAAGGCCGACATAGACCAATCCCACCGGTTTCGTCTCCGTTCCCCCGCCGGGTCCGGCGATGCCGGTCACGCTCAATCCGACCGACACAGCGGCCCGTTGGCGAATCCCCCTCGCCATGGCGGCGGCGACCTCGCGACTGACCGCCCCATGTCGGGCGATCAGGTCTGGCGACACCCCCAACACATCGATCTTGGATTGATTGCTGTAGCACACCACGCTCCGATCCACGTAGGCCGACGATCCCGGCACCTGTGTCAGGCGATGGGTGATCAACCCGCCCGTGCACGACTCCGCCACAGCGATCGTCAGCCCTCGATCCGACAACAATCGACCCACGACGGCTTCCATGGAATGCTCGCCCTCCGCGAAGATCCAGTCTCTCAGCCTGGCCCGAACTTCATGCTCGAGGTCCCGCAGCACTTGGTGATCGGTGGGGCGACGCATCTTGGCCGTCAGCGAGACCAACACCCCCATTGGAGAAGCCAGAAGCCCCAGATCGACCGGCGCTTGTTTAGGGACAAGCCCGCGCAACTTCTCATCCACCTCCGCCTCCGGCAGTCCCCAGGTCTGAAACACCGACCTGGATATCGGATAGAGGGGGTGCTTGGCCGATCGCAACAGCCTTGTCGTCAACAACGGCACCACCGACTCCCGCATCATGGCCTGCATTTCACCGGGCACGCCCGGCAAAGCGATCAACCACGCACTGTTCCAACGCAGAGCGAAACCGGGCGCCGATCCGACCGGATTGGACAAGACCTCGGCTCGCGACGGAATCCTCGCTTGTCGCAACTGCCCTTTGTTGGGAACCCTGCCCCATTGGGCCAGTCGAGCGGTCATCCCCTCAAGAGCCTCTTTTCGGCGAGCCAGCCTCAGCCCGGTCACGGCGGCGACCGCCTCTCTCGTACAATCATCGACGGTCGGTCCTAATCCACCGGTCATGATGATCACACCGGCTCGACGAACGGCGGTCTCAATGACCCGGACAATGTCGTCCCGATCATCGCCGACGATCGACTTGAACTTCACCTCGATCCCCAGCGAGCCAAGCACCTCGGCGATAAACAGAGAATTGCTGTCGGAACGCCCCCCGATTAACAGTTCCGAGCCGATCGCGACGGTTTCGGCGGTGAACGACCGATCCGCCCCAGGACGTGAAGCCATGACCGATGCAGGGTACCTAGTCTATTCGTGAAAAGTCGAGAACGAAACTCACCGCTTCCCCCTGCGGGGGAAACACGGTGATCGTCGTCTCGGCGAGGGGATCAAACTCGTCGTACTTGAACGCAGCCACGACTTTCGCCTTGAAGAGAGACCGACCGATCTCTCCTTCACTTGGAGAAGCCCGTCCGTCGAACCGCACCGTCATAGGCTTGATCAACCGACCCCTCTGATTCAACACCATATAACTATCCATCGCGAAGAACGGGTGAGTTCCTATGATCACCGCGACGACCGACATCGTAGGCTCTTCCAGCGTCTTGGCGATCTCCCCCGGCTCCGGTTCAAGTCCGCGAAGCGCCAGATGGGCCGCCATGACGGCGAGCCTTCCCAGCTTCGTCATAAGAAACCCGCTTGGGCGGCCTTCATCGCTTTCGCCGAATCTCGCATACAGCGAGTTCGGCGGGCGCCGGTCCCGCGCCGCCTCTTTGCCCTTGGCAAGCGCGGCGCGGATTTGCTCATCGGTCGGCCGAACCTCAATGGCCGCCGATGGCACAACCGTTCCCACAGCGAGCGCCCATGCCGATACCATCGATATGAACGGACGTATAAACATGCACGAGCACCGTCGACAGGTTTTCTGACACCCAGCCCTAACAAAGCACGAACCGACTGTCAACCGTTGCCGCTCCCCGCAGCTTGCCGCGGAGAGCCGCACTCTTCCGACCGCAACCGTCCTTGCCCGAAATGTCCTTGCTTTGACAGCCGCACGGCGCTTGTGTTACCTGTACCTATCGAGATTGGCTCGCGGATCTGCTCTCGATGGCTGATACAACCTCGCTCTATGCCCTCCGTTTTCCGGATGGGTCCGTCAGTCTCTATATTGACGAGCTCTATGCCATAGAGCGTGGCGTCGACCCTTCCAAACTGGTCCGAGTTGAGATTCCCCGGGAAATGTTCGTCAGCGGCACCGTGCAACAAGTTCGCGAATACGTCGCCCTCTATATTGAGGCCCATCAAGGGCGTTCCGGTAACGCCTAGACCCGATCGCTCGCAAACACCATGTCCTCAACGCTCATGACGAGACCCTTGACCGTCGGCTTGGTCGAAGAAACGATCGCAAACTTGCCGACTCAAGGGCGGGTTCTTCTCAAACTCCTCTTGATTCAATACCTTGACGTCTCGCATGACGAAATACTGTTCATGGTCGCGGATCGTCCGGACCCACGATGCGTATCCGGCACAAAGCCCGTGACCACGATGACCCAAGAGTCCATCGCGGCCACGACGGCGCGGTGGCAGGAATATCGGCGACGGGCCAGACTCCGCCGGGAACGGACGTCCTTGCAATGCGCCGTCCTTGCGCACTTGGCTGAAACGGCCGAGGCCATGGCCGCTTGCGCCGCATCGCTGCTGGCCGCCCGAGGGGTTTCCCCCGGCACGATCGAGACCCTCAAAGCACAAGCCAGGACGGCGGTTCCAGGTCCCGTTCTTCGAGCACTCGACAAACGATGGGAACAAGGCGAGGTCGGCCCCGAAGAGTTCCGGAACTATCGTCTGGCCGTCGAGCTGCAAACCTTGTTGCGTTTCGCCGAGCGATTTCGAAAACGACTAGACCTGGCGGAACGGGAGCGGCGGACATCCAACCGAACCGTTCTTCAGGATCATGAGATCTGCCACATTTGGGGCATCCCGGCCGGCTCATTGGCGGCCAGAAAGGTCAAGTTTCTATCGCAATACCTTTTGGGACTCCAGAGCAAATTGTCCGATGTTCATCCGGCATCCAACCAACCTCCTTCGCAAGCCCCTTCGTTGGACTTATGGGAAGAGACATTGGCAATTCTTTCGACGATTCCCATCGAACGATCAATCGCCACGTATGACGGTCTTGAACGAACCGAATCCGCGCTTCTTGAGAAACTGACGGCCTATGCCGTCGTCGGCATTCCCGAACAGAGTGAAGCCGCGTTTTGGAACTCGCTGGTCCTTGGCGCCACTTCCAAGGCAGTCCACAGCGAGCCCACCCGCACCCTCTTCGGCCTGCAACGGTTGGCCGCCATTCAGCAGGATTTGGATCGGAGCCCCGAGGCGCTCGAACAAGAACTGCTCAAACGAACCGCTCCCCCGTCTCAAGAACCGGCCGTTTCGCCGCCGACTCAAGCGGAACATTCCACGGGCGAGCTGACGGAGATGCAAAAACAGATTCTGCACAATTTCATCGGAGAAGACATGAGCGGCAGGGCATCCGATAAATGGTAACCTTTCGCTCGATCGTTCGGCGTGCGCGCGGGCGATGTTGTGGTTCGTTATCGGAAAGGCTCTTTGACGTCATGAAGACATTTCACAGCGTTGTCGGATCTCTCCTTCTTGGAACCGCCGTCGGTTTGGCCGGCATGTGTGGTCCCGCCAGTCCGCTCGTCGATCCGCCGGCTTGGGCCGGCACCTTGACCGAGATTGCGGAGCTATTGGCGCATCCGGAACAGTACGATCGTCAAGAGGTCACCGTGACGGGCAAAGTGACCAACGTCCAGATCGCGACCAACAGGCAAGGGCAACTGGCCTACGGCTTTTTGCTCCAAGATCCGGCGGGGACCGTCAAAGTCATCAGCCTCGGTAAGCCGGACGTTCACGAAGGGGATTTGGTCATCGTCCATGGAACATTCAGCCGTCTTCGCCAGGTCGGTCGCGCCATCGTCTATAACGAAATCAAGGCGTTGTCGGTCCAGCCCTTGAATAAATTCGACCCCGACCTGGTCGGTTGACGGTTTTTCCCTTTTTGTCCAACGGTCCGATCTCGTCCGACCGCAGAACAAGTGCCGTACAGATATGGTTCGGACGACAAGACGCGACGTGAGACCCATCAACCTGACAGTAGCGGGGGCTGCGATCGGCGGAGCGTTCTGGCTCGCGGCCTGCGCCGCGCCGGTCGAGGTCGGGCAGTATCCGAATCAGCAACGGATGGTCGGCAAACCTGTGTCCGCGATTCGTGCCTGCGCCGGAGAACCCAAGAAAACCGTGCAGGAAGGCGAGATGACCCTTCTTCGCTACTACCGCGAAGCGCCGATTTTGGAAGAATCGCAACCGACGGGCAAAAGCAGTTTCGCGACCGTCCGCCATGGGTGCTGGGCCACAGTTATTATCGCCGACGACCGGGTCATCGACGTGCATTATCGATTTGTCCCTTCTGGCTTCGATGCCTCGAACGACTGCGAGGCCATTTTTGAGACCTGCTCTCCCTAGCGGCACAACTGTTTGCGTCAGAAAATCATCTCGTTCCTGCCTGACAATGGGAAGGTAATCATGCTATTGCATGGTTCCACCATGCACCAGTGGAACAACCATGCGACGATAAGACGGGTCGCGCTCGCGATCATTCTTTTTTGGCTTTTGGGGCCGACTCATTCGTGGGCATTGGAGAAATACGGGCGGCCGCTCCCCTCTCTGGACAGTCCAAATGAAAAAGAGCGCGAAGAAGAGCGAGCGGCGGAAGAAAGTTTGGTCGCCGGCTATCTGCTCACCGGCGTCTTTGTCCACAACCCTTCCTTTGCCGCCAGGCCGGACAATACCGGCCTCGTCGGCTTACGCCACATGCTCCATCTCGAAACCGACCTCTATAAACAGTATGTCACGTTTTACACCGATCAAAATTTCTTCTCGGATCGGACCAACGGCTGGATCGAACTCAGCGAATGGGATGGTACCTATGCCTTGACCGGTATCGTCGGTCATGTCAATTGGCGCCTGCAATATGAGCGTGATGCGCCGCTCGACCGGCGTGGCGTGGTGCAAGCCTATGCGGATGTCCTCATGACGGCGCAAATGCAGGCCGTTCAGGACCTGCCCGGCTGGCAACGGCTGTTTCCCAACCAGAATCTGACCGTCTATGCGGGAGGCGGGTGGCTCTTTCACAACCAGAACTACTTTGCCAGGCCGGACAACACCGGTCGTGCCCTGCTCCGGTATGTGGCCCACGCCGACCTGGATCTCTACAAAAACCGGATTGTGCTCTATGGAGACGTCAATCTGTTCACGGATCGAGACGGCGGCAACCAAGCCAAACCGACGGAGCTGGATTGGATCATCGGATTGGCGGTGCGGTGGAAACAATCGGAACTGGCGGTATATTACGAACAGGACCAGCCGCTGGACCGAGGCGGGTTAATCCAAAAATATGTGGCCGTTCAACTGCGGGTCTCGTTCGACTTTTCGAAAGCAGACTTGGGATTAGGCGTTGGGGCTCGGCAGCAAGCCATCTCGCTTGTCTCGCCATCTCACTGACAGCGCCTTCAGGAACACACCCTTTTCTGCTCCAAATCGCGCACACCGTTGAAGAGAATGCTCAAGCGACCTTATTCTTCGTGCACCCGCCAGAGACCGGCCTCACGAGCCAGCCGAATCGCCCGCTCCACTTCCCCAACATGAACAGGACGGCACAACACCGGATGGGCAAAGGCCTTGGCTGCCGGATGGTATTGATCCATCACATGCACGTAGGTGTCGCGGGAAATCTCTTCGGCCAAAAATTTCATCACCTCAGCCGTGTCGGCCAGGTTACCGGGAAGCACGAGATGGCGGACCAAGAGACCACGAACGGCCAGCCCCTCGTCATCCAACACGAGATCGCCGACCTGCCGGTGCATGTCCTTGATCGCGGCCTGAGCCACCGCCGGATAGTCCGGCACTTTTGAAAGCCGCCGGCCGATCACGGCATCAGCATATTTCAGGTCCGGCATATAGAGATCCACCACGCCGTCCAACAGCCGCAACATGTCCAGATCGTCATACGCACTGGTGTTGTACACGAGCGGCAACCGCAACCCCCGTTGGGCCGCAATGAGCAGTCCCTCCAAGATCTGAGGCACCTGATGAGACGGCGAGACCAGATTAACGTTGTGACAGCCCTGCTCCTGGAGATCGAGCATGAGATCGGCTAACTGTTCCGGCGTCAGCTCCTGGCCATTCGGTCGATGGCTGATGTCGGCATTTTGGCAATAAAGGCACCGCAGATTACATCCCGCAAAAAAGATAGTGCCCGAGCCGTACCAGCCGCGGATGGGAAATTCTTCACCGAAATGGGGGCCTCCGCTGGCCACCAGCGCCTTATCCCCCACCAAGCAGGTCCCCAACTCGCCAGCTTGTCGGTTGACATCGCAGTGCCGCGGACAGACCCGACAGGAAGCCAGCACCTGCTTGGCCTGCGCAACCCGCTCGTACAGAACGCCGCTTCGCAAAAGCGATCGATAGCTCGCATGGATTTTGGTGCCAAGGTAGGGCATGGACCTCTTTGCTCTCGCCTAGTAGAAATCAGACAAGCGACACGATCTTTTCTACCAGTCGGCGCCTAACCGATCGATCACCAACTGGTGCACCACCGCGCGCTTTCCTAATGTCGATAAAAAGATCGCCGCCTCCGCCACATCAAACGGATCAATTTTTTCACTGCGCAGACGCTCGTCCGGAGAGGCATCGACCAAGTCGTCCGCGACTCCCGCCGGGCAGATGGCGCTGACTTTAATGTTATACGGCCGCCCCTCGTCGGCCAAGGCCTTGGTCAGTGCCATGATCCCATGCTTGGAGGCACTGTACACGCCCGTGCCCGCCCAGGCCTGCACCCCGGCCACGCTGGACATGTTCAGAATCACTCCGCCCCCCTGTTGCCTCATTCGGCGAAACGCGGCACGGCAACAGAAAAACGTGCCGCGAAGATTCACATTGATCACTTCATCAAATTCCCGAGTCGAAGTCTCGGCCAGTTGCCGTCCCCCAAAGATCCCCGCATTGTTGACCACAATATCCACACGCCCATAGCGGGCGACCGTTTCCTCAAACAGCCGCTCGACTTGTTGTTCGTCGGTCACATCCGTGTGCATCGCCCAAGCTGTTCCACCCTTGCTTGTAATCTGCTCGACCGTCGTCTGACAAAGCCCAAGCCGTCGCGCAGTCACGATTACGGCAGCGCCCTCTTCGCCAAAGCGGAGCGCAATCGCCTTGCCAATGCCACTGCTGCTGCCAGTCACAATCGCCACCCTGCTAGTCAATCTGCCCATGGACGATCAGTCCTCCATCCTGAAACAGGCCGTTTCCCTCTCGGCGCCGACTCGGCTTATTCCACCCCGTAATCTGCCATGAAGTCAGATGTCCAATTCAACAGATTTTGCCTGCCGAGGTTCTTCTTCAAAGAAGGCAACTTCGGCTCTCTTTCAATAGGGCCGCGGCGTTTCAGCCGCGGAAATTCATGTATGAGCAACACATCCTGTCCCAGCAAGCCGGCATGTAATGGCTTGCTCTTAAAGCCGCATCCATAACCGCTAAAGAGCAGGCGGCTGCCCACCATATCCACCGTCCCAACGATCACGGCAGGCCTTGCAGGGTCATTGCGCCACTCAGCGTTATCCGCAAACTGACCGCGCAACGTGCTGACTGCAAGAGGCAGACCTTGTGAATCAATAGCCAATGAACGCAGGGCACCTGCGATCGCTTGGAGTTCTGGCTTATTGAGGGCTTCCCTCAAGCGCTCGGCTTCCCGGGTGGCCTGATCCACAACAGTTCTGCGATTCACCACGTAGACGAGGCGGCGTGGGAATCGATCGAGCGACCCGTTCTTCGCATGGTATGCCAGCGCTAAGAGCCACACCGCCATGATCAATGTCTTTCCGAGACCAGTCGGAACATCACAACGGGGGCGGAATTGTTTCCCCACCAACTCGTCGTAGAGCTTTCTCTGCCACGGGAACGGTTTGTTTCCTGTGAGCACCTCAAATAGCTGATCAAACTCAGACTTTCCTGTGCTCATGCTGGCCTGTCTCGCTTTACCAGCTTATACCACCTCAATCACTCCCATGCAGCTCAAACACCCGCATCGGCAGGCAATACACCAGCCGTCGCGGAGTGGCCATCCGAACCGTTTCATCAGGATGAAATTTCCGCCGCCACAACCACCCCAGCACCGCCATCGCGGTTTTGCCCAGACCCGTCGGAACGTGCACCAATTGGGGCAATGGTTCCTTGCAAGCGAAGCGGACCTGAAACAGAAAGGGTGCTTCACCGGTTGCTAGCTGAAACCACCGCTCAAACGCATGGGCGATCTTCATCGTGGTGTCCTCTCGCCAAACATCTTTTGTTTAACTGCCTCCCCACCTCAGTGCAACACAAGAAACGTTGCCGGCACATTCATAGGCCATGCGACGGGCATGACACCCTCAGCCTGTCTTGCTCTTGGCCTCCCGTTGGCTTGGACGATCACCATCCCTATCGGTTCCTCTCTCTCATCACCGCCTCCTTGGCCGCTTTCCTCCATCCAACGGCGCAAAGGGCACGTCGAGGTTGTACTGGTTCACCGGATTCAATGGATTGTCCGGATGGTACCGATTCACGGGATTGAAAGGATTGTTGGGATTGTAGCGGTTAATGGGGTTGAGCGGATTGCCGGGATCATAACGGTTCACCGGATTAAAAGGATTGTCCGGATTGTACTGGTTCACTGGATTCAATGGGTTATCTGGTGCATACCGCTTGGCCGGGGCGAAGATGTTGTAGTCCCGCTCGTAGCGCGGATCGAACCCCCACTCGGCCCAGCTCATCGAAGGCCATAGGCACCACACCAGCACGATAACGCGCCACCCTGTGCTTGTTCGCATGATCGCCGCCTCTCTTTTTTGCCCTCTGGCAGACGACCCGACACGATGTCATTTGACTCCAGTGTCGCACAGGTTCGTGACAACCAAGGTCACAAGCGCCTTCTCGTGTTCACAAGGCGTACTCCTTCGTTTTCTCCGCAGTTTGAGACAACCGATAGCCCCAGGGCTCTCTTTTCACATGGCGGGAAGGTCACTCGCCGGCCAGAATTTTCTTTGCCTCCGCCAAGACGGCGGCTTTTAACTGATCTGGTTTAATCACCCGCACGCCGCTGCCAAAGCTTAAGATCCATCCAATGAGTTCTCTCGTATCCGCCACCTGGAGTTCCATGCGAAGTCGCCCCTTTGGAAGCGGCGTGAGCTTCTGGCTTGGATGCCAGATTCGATCCTTCATCCAGGCCGCCGTCGCCTTGTCAAACACCAGTTCGACGTCAATGCGAGGGCCCCGCATGACTGTGAGTGAATCCTGCACAAACGCCTCCAAGTCGAACCCCAGCGGCATTTGGTAGGGATGGTCGGTCAGGGTCACGGAGCGGATGCGCTCCACGGCGAACAGACGGGGTTCTTGGCGGAGGTGGCAATAGCCGATCAAATAGAGTCCCCCTGAGGCATACCACAGGCGATAGGGATCGATCTCTCGTCTGGTCATCTTGCCACGCGAGGCGGAAAAGTAGCGCACTTGGACTGTCCGTTTCCTGTCAATGGCCTGGGTCAGCCGGTCGATGGTCTCACGATGCCCCTTGTAGATTTTATGGGGACCGATTCCCACCGCGAAGAGATTCTGAAACTGCTCGGCATAGTGAAGTGACGCCGGCGGGAGCAAACTTGCGGCTTTGGTCATAGCGGAATCCAAGGCTGCTTGAATGTAGGTGCCGGCCAGTGGTTTGAGGAGCGCCCGGCTCATGACCAACGCCATGAGCTCTGTTGGCGAAAAAGAGCGAGCCGGCCCCTGCCTGGCCCCGTCCATGAGCCGCCACCGGACCTGGCCCTCAACTCGCTCATTGATAAGGGGAAATCCCGAAGCCTCCAACGCCTCCAGATCGCGCCGGATGGTTCTCAGATGGCGGGAGTAGTCGACGGGCAGTCGCGCCTTCAACTCATCAAGTGTGACGCCACCCGGCGATTCCAACAGGCGGAGCAGATGCCACTGGCGGGTAATCTGATCGTTGCGCGGCACACTCTACCCCGCGATCCAGGCGGACGCTAGGATACGGAAGGAAGCCGAAAGGGTCAATCACTTCGGAAGCTTTTCGCGTCAAGCTGTGCGGGAACGGTGCGGCAAGCCACGGAGGAGACTGTTGTGCCGGTTGGAGAAGGGAGAACGGTGGCCGTCCCCGGCTAGTTCGTTTTACATTCGACGAGCGCGAACTTTCGCTTGCCGATCTTGAGGCGACGTTGCTGTCCTTCGCGAAACGCGATCACCGTCTCGGGATCGGATTCTTTCATACCATCGACTTCCACGCCCCCCTGGACGATCAACCGTCTGGCCTCGCTGCCGCTGGTCACCAATCCTGTCGCAGCGATGAGTTTCACCAACTTGATGCCGCTTGTCCCGGCGGCATCCCGCTCCGGCAAATCGGCCGGCGTCACGATGAGATGTTTGTCCGGCTGATCGGGGAACTCTTGGGCTTGGAACTTGTGCCGAAACTCGACTCTCGCCAGACGCCCGGCCTCCGGCCCGTGATACCGAGCGACGATCAATTCGGCCAATGACTGCTTGGCCTCCATCGGATGAAGAGACTTCACACGATCGAGATCTTCGGTGGTGAGCAATTCGTAGTAGCGGAGCATCAGGCCGTCGCTGATCGACATGAGTTTGCCGAACATCTCGCCAGGCGGGTCTTCGAGCGCGATATAGTTGCCGACGCTCTTGCTCATTTTTTTGACGCCGTCGGTTCCCTCGAGCAACGGCATCGTGATGACCACCTGGGACTCCTGCCCGTAGTCCCGCTGGAGTTCTCGCCCCACCAGAAGGTTGAACTTTTGATCGGTCCCGCCGAGTTCTACATCGGCTTTCAAGGCGACGGAGTCGTATCCCTGCACAAGCGGATAGAGAAACTCATGGACGCTGATCGGCTTTTGCTCCTCGAACCGTTTGCGGAAATCATCCCGCTCCATCATGCGGGCCACTCGGTAGTGCGCCGCCAGTTGAATGAGCCCTTCCGCCGACATCGTCCCCATCCAGCGGCTGTTGAACTCGATCAGGGTCTTTGCCGGATCGAGAATTTTGAAAATCTGCCGTTGATAGGTCTTGGCGTTTTCCTGAACCTGCTCCTTGGTGAGCGCCTTTCGCGTTTCCGACACGCCCGTGGGGTCGCCGATCATGCCGGTGAAATCGCCGATCAAGAAGATGACCTGATGGCCCAAGTCTTGAAAGTGTTTGAGTTTGTGAATCAACACCGTGTGGCCCAGGTGCAGATCCGGCGCGGTGGGGTCAAAGCCTGCCTTGACCCGGAGAGGCCGCCCTTCCTTGATCGAACGGGTAAGTTTGGCCTCCAACTCCGCCGGCTGGATGATTTCCACCGCGCCGCGCCCGATCAGTTCCAACTGTTCTTTGACGTCGATCATGAGGGTCTCTTCCCCTCCCCGCCGGCTTGCTCCTGCTCCAAGACCATCACGAAGGGCCTGAGCCGTTCAAGCGTCTTAGGGCCGATCCCCTTGACGGCCAGCAGATCCTCGATCGTCTGAAACCGTCCGATCGATTCCCGATACTCCATGACACGCCGGGCCAGCACGGCTCCGATGCCGGGGAGCGATTCCAGCTCGTTGACATCGGCGCGATTGAGATCCACAGGTCCGAGCGAACCGGATCGGATAAGGGAAGCCGCGCGATTGCGGGTTCGCGGCTCGGTTCGGACGTTGTTTCCGGCCGGCGCACCTGCCGCCCCAGCCTGTGCCTTGATCTTCTCGGGGACTGGCGGCTCTTTGACGGAAGCCTCAACGGCGACAGGCGCCGGTTCGTCCGGCAAGAGCGCCTCATGCTCCAAGCCGTCGGGAGCCTGCCACGCCATCCACCAGACAAGGCCCATCGTGACCGCCAACAGACCGAGCTTGATGGCCACTGAGCGAATCATGCGCCGCTCCTTTTTCTCACCTGGTGAATGGCCAGGGCATCGAGGTCTTCGCAGGTCTCCATGATGCCTTCGGCCAACGTCGGATGGGCATGGATCATTCGAGCCACCTGGTCGGCGGTCGCGCCAACCTCCATGGCCAACGCCACTTCGTGAACCAAATCCGCCGCGTGGCTCCCGACAAGATGCGCGCCTAGGATCTTGCCGGTTGCGGCATCGGCGATAATCTTGAACAGCCCGGCGGTTTCTCCGGTCGCCTGCGCTTTGCCCAAGGCGGCATACCGAAACCGCCCGACCTTGACGGCCCGCTCGGGATCATCTCCTCTGGCTTGAGCCCGTTCGCGCGCCTGTCGTTCCGTCAACCCGACACGGCCTACCTCCGGCAAGGTGAAGATGCCGGCTGGAATCACATCGTAATTCATCGCGGCACCATGGCCGAGAATATTTTCGACCGCGACCTTGCCTTGGGCCGAGGCCACGTGGGCCAACATGGCCTGGCCGACCACGTCGCCGATCGCATAGACGCCCGGCACGTTGGTCTCCATCCGCTCGTTGACCAGCACTTCCCCCCGTGGCCCCAGCGCCACACCGACACGGTCCAGCCCGATTCCTTTCGACCGAAAACCTCGCCCGATCGAGATCAGCAACGTATCTGCCTCGACCGTCGATCCATCGGCCAACGTCACAGCCAGTCCATCCGGCCGATGTTCGACTGTTTGAATCGTGGTGCCGGTCTTCACTTCGACCGACCGTTTTTTTAACTCCCGCTCCATCAACAGCGAGACGTCGTCATCCTCCAATGGAAGCACGCGAGGCTGCAACTCCACCAGCGTCACCACCGTACCTAGGCCGCTAAACAATGTCGCACATTCACATCCTTCAACGCCGGCGCCGAGAATGACCATCCGTTTGGGAACCGTTTCCAGGTCCAGCGCCTCCCTGCTGGTGATGATCCGCTTGCCGTCGATGGGGAACTGAGGGAGCGCCGGCCAGGACGAGCCGGTTGCGATCACCACCGCGTCGGCCCGGACCTGTGTCACGACGCCGGCGGTATCAGTGACGGCGATCGTCTTATTGTCAATCAACTCCCCCCGTCCCGTAACGACCTCGATATTCCATGCCTTAAAGAGCGTCGCGATCCCCTTGACCAACCCGGAGACGACCTTGTTTTTCCTAGCCACCATGCGAGCTAGGTCATAGCGGGGCGGTTCGGCCAGCACGAGTCCCATGTCTGCCGCCTGTTTCAGCCTGTCGCCGAGATCGATAACGGACAGCAACGTCTTGCTGGGAATGCAGCCCCAATTGAGGCACACCCCGCCGAGAATCTGTTGTTCAATGACGGTCACACGGGCTCCAAGCTGAGCCGCGCGGATAGCGGCGACATAGCCGCCTGGGCCGGCGCCGAGGATGGCGATGTGGATGCGATCAGACATGGCGGGATGGGACTGATAAGCCCCGGCTTCCGATCTGAATCAAGGTTCCGGACTTATGAATGAAGACTGTTGTACAGCACCGTTCTTGTTCGTCTTCACCCTAGCCTGTCTTTTGGCTGGCAAGAAACGTTTCGTACTGCGACGCCGTCATCAACCGCTCGACTTCTCCCGGATCGGTCAGTTCAATGACGGTGATCCACCCCTTGCCGTAAGGATCGGAATTCATCAGCTCGGGATGGTCTTTGAGCTCGTTGTTGACTTGTGCGATCGTTCCGCTCACCGGCGTGTAGATCGTGGATGTGGTCTTGGTCGATTCGACCTCGCCGATCTGTTGGCCGCTTTTGACGGCAGTCCCGACCTTGGGCAGATCCACAAACACAATGTCGCCCAAGGCGTCTTGGGCAAAATGGCTGATCCCAATCGTCGCCTGCTTGCCCTCTACGCGAACCCACTCATGTTCGGTGTGATACCGCAAATCCGATGGAATCATGGATGCCCCACGGTGAAACGGTTGTTGGAACGGGCCGGAACGTCGCGGCGCGCTTCTTCTCCCCGCTGGTCCTGCGAATCGAACGTTTACCCGTGACGATCGCGGATCGTAGTGGGACCGGCCGGGCTTTGTCAAGAAAGAGCGCGATCGACTTAACGGTCAATAAGTCTCTTGATTGATCATCCAAAAATTTCCATGCCCGGGAAAAAATACCCGATCTCGAAGTTCGCCGTTTCAGGAGAGTCCGATCCATGGACGGCGTTGAACTCGATGTTCGTGCCGTGGGTATGCCGAATAGTTCCTGGCTCGGCCTTGGCGGGGTCCGTCGCGCCCATCAGCTCCCGATTTTTTTTGATCGCGTTGTCGCCTTGCAGCACCAGCACGACCGCCGGCCCCGACGACATGAACGTACACAGGCTGTCAAAGAACGGCCGCGCCTTATGCACGGCGTAAAATCCTTCCGCGACCGGCTTCGACATGTGAATCATCTTCATCGCGACCGGTGTTAAGCCGGCTTTTTCATAGCGATTGATAATGTCCCCGATCACGTTTTTTCTCACGGCATCCGGCTTGACGATCGCTAATGTTCTTTCTGGCATTATTTGATAACTCCTTCAGAAAATAAAAGAAAACGAATGACGTCGCGGCGCATTATAAGTGGACGTCGGAGGGGGTTGCAACTTATTCAACGTATGGAGTGTGAAGGTTTTTCCGTTCGCCCTGGGAATCGTCCTCACACCGCGAGGGGGGGCTGCACCAGGCTCCGACGAAACGCATCGGCCAGTTCGTTCGGCCTGAAGACGCCTCGTTCGGTGATGATTGCGGTGATGAACTCCGCGGGAGTCACGTCGAAGGCCGGGTTATAGACGGAGACTCCTTCCGGGGCGATGGAGCGGCTGCCATGGACGGTAATGACTTCGAATGGATCGCGCTGTTCGATCGGAATGTCGGCTCCTGATTTCGTCTTCATGTCGATGGTCGAATAGGGAGCCGCCACATAGAAGGGAATGCCATGGGCCTTGGCCAGCACGGCGACCGAATAGGTTCCGATCTTGTTGGCCACGTCCCCGTTTGCCGCGATGCGGTCCGCCCCCACCACGCACAGATCGATCCTTCCCTGCCTCATGAGGGCGCCGGCCATATTATCCGTAATGAGGGTCACGGGAATCCGATCTTGCATCAATTCCCATGCGGTCAATCGCGCTCCTTGGAGGACCGGTCTGGTTTCATCCGCAACGACGGCGATCTTCTTGCCCTGTTCCCATGCCGCGCGGATCACGCCCAGCGCGGTTCCATAGCCGGCCGTCGCGAGCGCCCCGGCGTTGCAATGGGTCAAGACAGTTTGGCCGTCTTGGATGAGCTCCGCTCCATGCCGCCCCATCGCCCGGCACAGTTGAATGTCCTCTTCAAGGATCGCCAACGCTTCATCGATCAAGGCTTGCTTGATTGCCGCGACCGGTCGGCTCTTCAGCGATTGAACGGTCCGCTTCATTCGATCGATCGCCCAAAAGAGATTCACGGCGGTCGGCCTCGTCGCGGCCAAACAGTCGCAAATGCGATTCACTGCGCCGGCAAACGATTCATAGTCCCTTTCCTCCACGGCCTGCGCCCCTTGGGCGATCCCCAATGCCGCCGTCACACCGATGGCGGGAGCTCCGCGGACCTTCAGGCTGCGGATCGAGTCGGCGACCTCGCGGTAATCCCGGCAATCGAGGAACTCGACCCTTTCCGGCAGACGACTCTGATCCAACAGCCGGACAATCCCGTTTGACCATTCAACCGTGCGAACCATGGATGGATCTTCTAACCGGAATCACGCGGAAGTACAAGCCCCTTCTCATCCGGCCGAGAAACTCTCTCCGTATTATGAGCGCTCCGGCTCCATCAGCTCCAACGATCCCGCCATTGCATCCAAACGCGGCGCCAATTTTCTCGCTCACATTCCGACAGACAACGGCGCCACGACAGGGGACTGATCAGCCGATCGCGCATACGGACCACGGTCAAGTCGGATGACGACAGCCGGCCCTCGATCCAGATGGCTCCATCCCGATCGGTCCGCAACACCGACGCCTGCACGTCGGTATAGGCTTGCAGGACATCGGCCACCGGATGGCCATAGACGTTTCCTCGACCGGCCGAGATGACGGCATACCAAGGTTGAATCTGCCTGATCCAGTCCCGATCGAGCGAGCTGCGCGCCCCATGATGAGGCACTTTCACCACCGTCACCGGCTGTCGTCCTTCTTCACCCAACCGCCGAATACCCGCCCTTTCAAGGTCGGCGGCAAACAACAGCGACTGCTCCCCGCACTCGAATCGTAAGACGATGGACTGGTTGTTCAAAAACGTCCCGTCCCGCCGCATTGTTCCGATCTCTTCCACTCCCTGATTCGACGCCCCATGACTCGGATTAAGAGCCCTCAACGCACAAGATCCGGACCGCACCAGATCTTGCCCGCGAGCCGCAAGGGATGTAGGAACCCGTTTTGCGTCCAGCACGGCCGTTAAGTCGGCGACAAATTGCTCCGACCGCTCGGTTCCATTGTGCCAGTACCGTCCGACTGGCATATGGCGGAGCACCCAAATCAGCCCTCCGACATGATCAAGCTGTTGATGGGTCGCCACGACGTGGTCGATATGGCCGATACCTCTGTTCCAAAGGAACGGCGCCACGACGGCTCGCCCCATGTCAAACCGCTCGTGCCTGACGCCGCCGTCGATCAAGACCGTCCGTCCGTCCGGCAATTCGATGACGGCACTGTCTCCCTGGCCGACGTCGAGGAACGTCACGCGCCAGCGATCCCCGTCCATTCCCAGGCGAGGCGATACCCCCCACCATCCGATCGTCAGAACCATGAGGGTCGCCGCAACGAACCGAAGATAACGGGACATCGACCTCGCAACAGCCGAAGCGAGCGCGACGTAGAAAACGATCATCGACGCCATTGAAGGAGCGGCTATATGCCATGCTCCTCCGGGGATACCGGCGCACCAACGGAGCACCTGCGCCAGCCCATCCAGCAACGGTTCCAACACCGTGCCCATGACAAGCCCGCCGGTATCGGCGACGACCGTCCATGCCGCGGCAAGCAATCCCAGCGGAACCAACAGCCCTCCCGTAAATGGAACCGCCGCGAGATTGGTCGCAATCCCCATCCAAGGGATCTGATTAAAATACAGGGCGACAAGCGGCGCCGTCCCCACGGTCACCGCCGTGCTCGTCAGCAACGCATCGCGGCCGTAGCGGACGGCTTGACGCATGAGGGGTTGCGAACCGTCGGCTTCGTTTTCCGGCTTGGACTCCAACCAGGCCAGTAATCGAACGATCATCAACACCGACACGAAGGAGAGCTGAAACGAGATATCGTAGATCGCGTGCGGGTTGTGCAACACGATCAGCAAGGCTGCGGCAGCCGCCGCGTGATACAAGCGGCGTTCATATCCCAGCCACAAGGCGATCATGCCCAACGTAATCATCACCAGCGAGCGAATCGTCGCGAGCTCGGCTCCGGCCAACCAGGCATAAAACGCCACGATCGGCCACGTGACTAGAATCGCCACTCGCGATGGAGTAATGACACGGGACAGGTGAAGCAACGGCGCCAAGGGAAGGCGTTTGACACCCTGTTTGACGATCCAAAAAACGGCCACCGCGACCAGCCCCAAATGCGACCCGGAAATCGACAACAGATGCACCGTGCCCGTCGTCATGAACCATTCCTGGAGATCTTGCTCAAGGTAGCCCCGCTCCCCGATGATGATGCCGAGAAAAATCCCGAGCGCCGGCTGAGCCAAGGACGTCACCGCCGCTTGCCTGATCACCGATCTCCATCGGTCAATCCGATTGCCTGCCAACCAACGCCACGTCTCCGCGCCGGATTCCAAAACCCGCACGGCCTCCACGCCGTTGACTGACGCCGTCATGTCGATTCCCTGATATTTCAAATAGGCGGCGTAGTCGAACCCGCCGGGATTCAAGAGCCCTGTTGGCCGGCGAAGCTTCGCCCGAAACGAGATCAGATCGCCATAGAGTACGGCCTCGCCAGGCTCCCGCCAGACCAGCCGGATAGTTTGGGCTCCCAAGCCCGGCTCCTTAAGGCGAACAAGAAGGATCTGCCGGCCTGGACCGTGCTGGACCGGCGCCACAATTCGACCGACGACAGTAGTGCGAGGAGAAATCGGGTGGTCGCGAGACGATTCAGGCTGAGGAAATGGAGTCGCAGCGACCCAATACAACACCCCGGCAAGCAGTGAACCGTAAAGAACCGTTGCGCGTCGCGGCTCAATCAAACCGGCCCGCTCGAGCAGTCCGGCTCCGACAGCCGTTCCTGCCAAGAAGAGGAAAATCGAGAGGGGGAAAAACGGAAGGTATGATCCGCAGACCAACCCCAGAAGAAACGCGACGACGAGGGACGGCAGCATGGGCCCCTCATGAAAAAGCCACGGCTTATGCGAGATGTCGGTGCACGACGCGGGCCAGATCCTCGGCGATCTCCCGAATCAAGGCATCTTCCTCGCCCTCGACCATAATCCGCAACAACGGCTCGGTCCCTGAATACCGAACCAAGAGTCGTCCGCAACCGTTCAGCCGCCGTTCGCTTTCTCGCATGGTCTGCTGGATTTCGGGAATCGATTCAAGATCCGGTTTCCTCGCCACCTCGACGTTGCGAAGAATTTGCGGAACCGGCTCCATCACCCTGGCCAATTCCGACAAGGGCTGTTTCGTTCTTTTCATAAGAGACAACACTTGCAACGCCGAAATCAAACCGTCTCCGGTCGTATTGTGGTCGAGAAAAATGAAATGGCCGGATTGCTCGCCGCCGAAATTATAGCCGTCCGCCTGCATCCGCTCCAACAAATAGCGGTCACCCACCGGAGTGCGCACCAGCGTCACGCCGGCTTTCGACAGCGAACGTTCCAGCCCATAGTTGCTCATGACCGTGCCCACGACGGTCCGTTTGGCCAATAATCCTTGACGATGAAGATCAAGCCCCAAGGCGGCCATGACATGGTCGCCGTCGATGACTTGCCCCTGTTCCGAAACGAAGATCCCCCGATCCGCATCGCCATCCAGCGCAACGCCAAGATCCGCCCGAGTCTCCAACACGGCCTTCTGGAGCGTCTGAGGGTGAACGGCGCCGCACTCCGCGTTGATGTTCATGCCGTTGGGTTGATTGCCGATCACCTCGACCTTGGCGCCCAACTCTCTGAGCACCGTCGGCGCCACCTTGTACGCGGCGCCGTTGGCGCAGTCCACGACCAATTTGATGCCTTGAAAATCAAGATCGCGGGGAACCGACCGTTTGACGAACTCGATATATCGCCCGTCCGCGTCATCGATGCGATAGGCCTTCCCGATTTGGTCGGCAGTCGGCCGAAGATGGCGAATCTCATCCGATACAATGAGTTGTTCGATTCGAGCCTCCACTTCATCGGGCAACTTCAATCCATCGCTCGAAAAAAATTTGATGCCGTTATCTTGATACGGGTTGTGCGAGGCGGAAATGACGACTCCCGCATCGGCTCGCAAGCTGCGCGTGAGAAACGCAATGGCCGGGGTCGGCATCGGCCCGACCAAAAGCACGTCAACTCCCATGGAACAGATGCCGGACGTTAAAGCGGATTCGAGCATATAGCCGGACAGCCGCGTGTCTTTGCCGATCACGATTTGATGCCGTCCCGCTCGCCTCATGAAAATATGGGCGGCCGCCCGCCCCAACTGCATCGCCATTTCACTGGTCATGGGATGGAGATTGGCCACTCCCCGAACTCCGTCGGTTCCGAACAATTTTCGCATCATGCACCTGCCCGGTTTGAAGCCTTCCGAGATGCAATGGCCGCCGCCACCTTGACGACGTCGGCCATCATCGCCACATCATGAACCCGAAGAATTCGAGCGCCCCGATCGACGGCAAGTGCGACCGCGGCAGCCGTGCCCCACTCCCGATGTTCAGCCGATCGACCGACGAGTCGGCCGATAAACGATTTGCGCGAGGGTCCCACAACGAGCGGGCGATCCAGTTTCATCAACTCACCCAACCGATTCAGAAGTTCAAGATTATGTTCCAGCAGCTTACCAAAACCGATGCCCGGATCAAGCATGATGTTGAGTTTCGAGATTCCCGCCTCCATGGCCGCTCGCATACGTTCTTCCAGAAATTGAACGACGTCCTCGACGACGTCACGGTAGCACGGATCCTGTTGCATCGTCAGAGGAGTGCCCTTCATGTGCATAAGGATCACCCCGGCTCCGGATCGCGCCACGACCGAAGCCATTCGAGAATCGAATCGCAACGCACTGACGTCATTGACGATGGAAGCGCCGACGTCCAAAGCGGCCTGTGCGACTGCGGACTTGGTCGTGTCCACCGAAATCGGAACCATAACCCGACGAGCCAATTCAGTCACCACCGGAAGCAGGCGCGTTCGCTCTTCTTCTTCACCGACCGGCATTGCGCCAGGTCTGGTCGATTCGGCGCCGACGTCCAGAATATCGGCACCCTGTTCCACCAGCTCCAACGCATGTGCGACGGCCCGTTCCGGCTCAATATGCCGGCCGCCGTCATAAAACGAATCGGGGGTGACATTCACCACTCCCATGATCAAGGGCCGTTCCCAGCATGCGATAAGGCGCCCCCTGGCCCAAATCCGACCGTGAGGAGACAGGGGCTCCGACGACTCCATTCCCATTCCCCTTTCACCTCCATCGGCTCGACTGGTAAGAAAAGGATCGCTCCGAAACAGGAACGATGATCCGTTTTATCGGGAATTGCGAAGATTGTGGCGCATGGCAAGGTAGAGGAAAAAGCAGGAGGTTGTGAAAGATTTGAGGCCCCACAACCTCCAGTGGCAAGTTGAGCAACTTCGAGAAGATATTGAGGAGACGGAAATTATGCCGGAACCGTCTGATGAGAAGATGTCTGCATAAGAATCTGATCGATCTCAGGAGCATCCAGGACTTCTTTTTCGAGCAACGCTTCGGCCAACGCTTTCAAGGTAGCCATCTGTTCGCTTAATATGCGTTTGGCGCGATCATAGTTTTCCGTCACAAATCGCTTGATTTCCAGATCGATCTCCAGGGCTATTTGATCGCTGACGTCTCGTTTTGCCACAAAATCACGACCGAGGAAAACGGCGTCTTCTTTTTGCCCGAACGTCAACGGTCCGAGCTTTTCGCTCATCCCCCACTCGCAAACCATCTTGCGGGCCAAGTCCGTCGCACGTTCCAAGTCATTGCCCGCCCCGGTCGTGACATGCTTAAACACCAACTCTTCCGCCACCCGGCCGCCCATGAGAATCGCGAGGGTGTTGTACAGAAACTCTTTTGAATAACTGTGTCGATCATCGGTCGGCAACTGCATCGTCAGACCCAGCGCTCGTCCGCGTGGAATAATGGTCACTTTATGCACAGGATCCGTGCCCGGCAGCAACTTGGCCATCAGGGCATGACCGGCTTCATGGTAAGCCGTGACCCGTTTCTCTTCGTCGGTCAAAATCATGCTCTTGCGTTCGGCTCCCATCAAGACCTTGTCCTTCGCCATTTCAAAATCCACGGTCTCGACTTCTTTCTTATTTTGACGGGCGGCCCACAGCGCCGCTTCGTTCACCAAATTTTCAAGGTCTGCTCCGGAAAAACCAGGGGTCCCGCGGGCGATCTTTTCAAGCTCGACGTTGGCCGCTATGGGCACTTTTTTCGTATGTACTTTCAATATTTCTGATCGCCCCCTCACGTCCGGACGATTCACGACAACTTGACGATCAAATCGTCCAGGCCGCAACAAAGCAGGGTCCAGCACGTCCGGACGGTTCGTCGCAGCCACCAGAATGATACCCTCCGTCGTATCAAACCCGTCCATCTCGACCAGGAGCTGATTGAGCGTCTGCTCCCGTTCGTCGTGTCCTCCTCCCAACCCGGCACCTCGTAGGCGACCGACGGCATCGATCTCATCAATGAAAATGATGCAGGGCGCATGCTTTTTCCCCTGCTCAAACAAATCTCGAACACGAGACGCTCCGACTCCCACAAACATCTCGACGAAATCTGAACCGCTGATGCTGAAAAACGGCACCCCCGCTTCTCCGGCAATCGCTTTTGCGAGCAAGGTCTTTCCCGTCCCAGGAGGACCGACCACCAAGACCCCCTTTGGAATGCGTCCGCCCAATTTCTGGAACTTTCGAGGATCTTTAAGAAAATCAATGATTTCCAGAACCTCTTCTTTTGCCTCGTCGATTCCCGCGACGTCGGCGAAGGTCACTTTCTTTCGATCTTCAGTCAACATCCGTGCCCGACTCTTGCCGAACGAGAGGGCTTTATTCCCCCCAATCTGCATCTGCCTCATAAGAAAGAACCAGAGCGCGAGGAATAAGATAAACGGCCCCCATGTAATGAGAAACGTAATGTACCAAGGGCTTTCCTCGGGCGGCTTGACCTCGATCTGAACATCTTTCTCCCGAAGTGTCTTGATCATATCGGGGTATTCGGCCGCGTACGTCCGAATTCTGGTTTTATCCTTGAGCACTCCACTGATGTGATTGCCTTTGATGATGACCTTTTCAAAATCACCCTTGTCGAGCTTCGCCATGAAATCGCTGAAAATGACTTCTTCTTCCGGTGCATGGGTCGGCACGCTGAACAGGTTAAAGAGCAGAATCATGAACAAGCCGACAACAACCCAGAAGAGCAAGTTCTTGACTCTGGAATTCATCCGGATCTCCTTCGCGCTAACGTGACAATTGAACGGGATCGTTCGTCGATTGAAACTGATGTGATGTTAACACAGCAACGATCAGCTTGACAACAATGCCCCCCATCTCTACTTCGTTTTCTTCGCAAGATCCTTCTCATCGAGGACCGCCAGGTAAGGAAGATTTCGGTATTTTTGCTGATAGTCGAGCCCGTAGCCCACGACGTATCGATTAGGAACCGTAAATCCGACGTATGCGACATGAACGTCCACAACCCGGCCCTCCTGCTTACTGAGAAGCGCGCAGATGTTTATGCTGCGCGGCTTTTTCTTCGCAAGGGCCGTGAGCAACCGCCGAGCCGTCAACCCCGAATCGACGATATCTTCAACCAGCAGAACGTCTTTCCCTGTGATTGTTTCGGTCAAATCCGAAATCAATTTCGCTTTCCCCGGCGCCCCACCTTTTGTCTTCTCCGTGGTCACCACGAGAAAGTCCACCCGTATCGGAATGCGGATGGCCCGGGCCAAATCCGCATAAAAAGCATACGCTCCTTTCAAAACGCCGATCAAGACGAGGTCTTTGCCGGCGTAATCCGCACTGATCTGTCGGCCCAATTCACGGATGCGGGTCCTCATTTGCTCTTGAGTCACGATCGGTTTTCCGAACAATCGTTCCATACCTTAGCTCTCCTCCAAACGCTCTTGCACGCTGAGCACCACGCACCATTCGGTCTTCTCATCTATAGACCACCGGTCATCCTGTCTGTACCCGACGACCCACACGATGCCCTCCGAAGCCTCTACGATCGGCGCGCGACGCCTCTCTCGGACCGGCACTTTCAAGTCCATGAAAAAATCTTGGAGTTTTTTCGACCGGCCTCCCATGCCGAACGGACAAAAACGATCTCCCGGCTTCCACCTCCGCACGACCAGACTTTCAGAAATTTTATTTGCATCCACCACGATTTTCTTTCGATCTCTTCCCGCGACCAGTCGAAGATCTTTCTTTTTGATCTTGAAAGCCTCGATGTGATGACCCGTTTCAGGCCAGACAACGGAACCTGGAATCGTAAGCGCCATCGGCGCCGTCCCAGCCGAAGAAACGCCGGCCGGCTCGCTGCAATCGACGCTGAAATCGGAAGGAGCAAAACACAATCGGTCTCTTTCAATCATGACCCCGACAGACGCCATACGCATGGAAGAACGCACGGTCGGTCCGTTCGCGATACGGAGAAGAGACTCCACCGCTTTCATGCCAGGCGGACGCCCTTTCGCATCCCATTCTTTGCACAGATTCCTGACGACACGTCTCTGAACAGCGCACGGCAGACTCATAAAAAACGATCGGTCCACCGCTTTTCTCCCATCGGGCAGTCGTGTGATCCTTCCCTCGCACAGAGCGGCGATCTGTCTTTCGAGGTATCGGTCATCCTCCACACAAAGATCGGCGAGCCGGCACAGGACCCTGACAGCCGACGGAACCACCTTCTCCAAGACCGGCATAATCTCATGCCTGATCCGATTTCGGAGGTACATAGGCTTCTCATTGCTGGAATCCCATCGAAACGGCACGCCCTCATCGCGAAGGTAGGCAAGCACGTCCCCTCGCCTCGTGTCATACAACGGCCTGACAAAGAGATGGTTTCGACAGGGTGGCATGCCGGATGCTCCAGTCAGTCCGGCCCCACGGAGCATCCACAGCAAAACGGTTTCGGCCTGATCGTCAGCGGTGTGTCCCAGGGCAATCCGATCCGCTCCGCAAACGAGGGCCCTCTTCATCATCGCCTCGTAGCGCAATTCGCGGGCGGTCGCTTGCAGAGAGGTTCCTCGTGGGCGAGAGCCGACGTCCAACCGCTCGACGAACAACGGCAGGTTCCACCGACGACAGAGGTCCTCAACGCAGGCTTGATCACCGTCGGATTCGGCTCCCCGCAACCCATAATTGTAATGGACCACCGTGAGGGTCAACCGCCAGGAAGGTCTCAGCCGGTTGAGTAACGACAACAGGGCCATCGAGTCCGGCCCCCCCGAGACCGCCACGAGCAGATGCCGGCCCGGCTCGAACAAGTGCCTCGTCCGAATGGTCCTGACGACCCGCTGGAGCAAGGGAGGCCACCCCGTTCTTGGGGGATGACCCGTGGCTCGTGAAACCACCGTCGTCATCGTTTCTCCATTGTCGCCGCCTGTGTCGGCTGAAGGTTGCGCAACCACTCCCTTGCGGACTCCACATCGAGCGCGATTTGCCTGCTCAACGCTTCCGCCCCAGAAAACCGGACGTCGCCTCTGATCCGCCCGACGAATTCGACGACGATCCGCTCTTCGTACAGATCAGGCTCCTCGTCCAACAGATGAACTTCGAGCAACCGTTCGCCCGCACCGAACGTCGGCCTTGTTCCGATATACGAAATCGAGTCATGCCGACGCTCCTTCCACAGAGTGACGGTGGCATAGACACCGTCCGGAGGCATGACGCGATCAACGGGAAGCCGAAGGTTGGCCGTTCGCCACCCCACCGCATGTCCCCTCTGCGCCCCGCGGGAGACCATGCCGGCGATGGTGTAGCGGCGACCGAGCAACGGAGCCGCCTGGTCCACCGATCCCGCTTGAATCAACTGGCGAATTCTCGTCGAGCTGACGATGGCTCCGCCGGCCAGAACCGGATCCATCGGGTGAACGAGAAAGCCATGGCGCGTCCCCAACGCCACCAGATCCTCCACTTTTCCCGCTCGGTTGTGGCCGAAGACAAAGTGCCGTCCAATGAACAATTCTTTTGTATGCAACCCTTGCACAAGCACCTGCTCCACAAACGCTTCGGGCGGCAGAGCGGCAAACGACCGAGTAAATTCCACGAAGACGACCTCATCGACGCCGGCCGCCTGGAAGAACCCTAGTTTTTCCTCCGGATCGGTCAAGAATCGGAGATTGGCGTGCGGAGCCAGGATCCTCACGGGGTGCGGGTTGAAGGTGAGGACCAGGGCGGTGCCTCCGACTTTCCGAGCCGCTTCCACCACGGCTTGCAACAGAGCCCGATGTCCAACGTGATGACCGTCAAAATTCCCGATCGTGACGATCGGATAGGGTCGCGCAATCTCGTGCTGATATCCGTACGTTACCTTCATCGTCGCCGGTCAGCCTTTCAAAGCCAGCAACCGAACGGCGTCTTTGGCGAAATAGGTCAAAATCAGATCGGCGCCCGCCCGCTTGATCGCCACCAACGATTCGAGGGTTGCACGCGATTCATCGAGCCAACCGGCTTGAGCGGCCGCCTTGATCATGCTGTATTCACCGCTGACCTGATAGGCGGCGATCGGCAGGAGCGTGCGGCTTCTTGCGGCGGCGATGACGTCCAAATAGGGCAAGGCCGGCTTCACCATGACAATATCGGCCCCTTCCTCCACGTCCAGTTCGATCTCGCGCAGCGCCTCGCGCCGGTTGCCCGGATCCATTTGATACGATTGTCGATCCCCGAATTGAGGACTCGAAAAGGCCGCGTCGCGAAACGGCGCGTAAAAACACGAGGCAAACTTGGCCGCATAGGCCATGATCGGGACATCGGGAAATCCAGCCCGGTCAAGTTCATCTCTGATGGCCGCCACCCGCCCGTCCATCATGTCGGAAGGCGCCACCATATCGGCCCCCGCTTCGGCGTGGGTGCGGGCCATGATCCTGAGACAATCGAGAGTTTCGTCGTTGCAAATCTTGCCGTCACGGACGATCCCGCAGTGACCGTGGCTGGTGTACTCATCGATGCAGACGTCGGTGATGACGATCAGGCCGGGCACCTTTTCCTTAATCGCCCGGACCGCCCGTTGCACGATGCCGTTCGGATCGAGACCCGCGCTGCCTTGCTCGTCCTTTTGGGCGGGAATGCCGAATAAAATGATCGCCGGAATGCCAAGCGCCTTGATCTCGGCGGCCTCCTCGATGAGCAGATCGATCGAAAGTCTGTATTGGCCCGGCATTGAAACGATCGGCTCACGACGATCTCGACCTTCGACAACGAAGAACGGCGCGATAAAATCGGCGGGAGACAGCGCTGTTTCCCGCACCATCCGCCGGAGACCTTCCTGCTGCCGGAGTCGGCGCAGCCGCTGGACCGGAAACGCCATGCAGCCCTACTTCTTTCGAGGCAGATTCGTCAAAAACACGACCAGGTCGCGGACGGAAATCATCCCCACCAGTTTTCCGTCTCGACTCACTCCCAGATGACGCACATGAGACTGAGCCATTAAATCGTTGGCGTCGAGGAGCGTTTTGTTATCTTCGATGGTCATGATAGGAGCGGACATGATCTGTTCCACCGTCGTCTTGGTGGCATCCGCCCCGGCGGCCACGACCCGACGCATCATATCCGTATCCGTGACAATACCGATGATCTCACGATCGTTGGTCACGAACAGACTGCCGATCCCCTTGTCGCGCATAATCCTAGCCGCCGTCTGGGCATCCGTATCCCGCTGCACCGTCACGAATTTTTCTCGTGGAATCATGAATGACTTCACAGGAACCATGCCGCCTTCCTCCTTTTCTGGTCTTATGGTCGCTGTATCGTCTCCGACGTTCTTGCCGCAACGTTCGCCTGGCTTTCATAATACCGCACGATGGCGTCGACCAATGCCGGAATCGTATTTTCATCGGGCATGATCGAGGCCGTCATGCCGAACTCCTCCAGGGTCCTCGCCGTAATCGGTCCTATCACGGCCACGACGACCGATCGCAAAAGAGCGATAGCCTGCTCCGCTCCCCCGACCATGGCCACGAAATTGCGGACCGTGGACGAGCTGGTAAACGTGACCACATGGACCTGCCCCTCCGACAACAGTCGACGCCAGTGTTCACCATCTCCGTCCGGTATCACCGTCCTATACACCGATACGACGTCGACATGGGCCCCTCGGGCCCGCAATTCGTCCGGGAGCACTTCTCGTGCCACTTCCGCCCTTGGGATAAGGACACGCATCGATCGGGCATTCAACCCATCCAGGGCGCCGATGATGCCTTCCGCCTGGTAATCGGTCGGAATGACATCCGCCTTGACTCCGAACTTCTCGATCTCTTGAGCCGTGCGGGGTCCGATACAACAAATCACTCGTCCGGCCAGACAACGCGCGTCGAATCCGCTTGCGCGCAATCTGGTCATGAATCGATTCACACCGTTGACGCTGGTGAAGATGATCCAGTCGTAGGAACCAATGTCGGCGATGGCCCGATCGACCGCTCCCCACTCAGCCGGCGGCATGATTCGGATTGTCGGAGCTTCGATCGGCTCGGCGCCATGCGCGGCCAGCAGCTCGGCCAGTTCCCAGGCCTGCTCTTGAGCCCTTGTCATCAACACCCGTTTCCCAAAGAGCGGCTTGGTCTCGAACCAATTGAGTTGTGACCGGAGAAGGACCACTTCCCCCACGACGATCACCGCCGGCGGCTCAAGCTTCGCCGCCTCCGCCTTGGCGGCAATGTCGGCCAACGTCCCGACGATCGTCTGCTGCGAGGCTCTGGTTCCCCATCGAATCACCGCCGCCGGCGTATCGGGCGATCGCCCTTCGGCCGCCAAATTGGCCGTAATCAACGCGAGATTCTTGACACCCATCAGAAACACGAGCGTGCCGCGGCTGGTTGCGAGCCGAGTCCATTCGACTCCCGTCGACGGCTTTTCCGGATCTTCGTGTCCGGTCACAAACGTCACCGTGGAAGCCATGGTCCTGTGGGTGACGGGAATCCCGGCATAGGCCGGAGCCGCGATCGCGGCCGTGACGCCGGGAACAATTTCAAACTCGACGCCGGCCGACGCCAGAGCCTCCGCCTCTTCGCCCCCCCGCCCAAACACGAACGGATCTCCGCCTTTGAGTCGCACGACCACTTTTCCTTGCCGCGCCCGTTCGATCAACAATCGGGTGATCTCATCTTGATCAGGATACTTTCCTCGCCCCCGCCGGCCGACATAGATCCGCTCCGTCTCATTCGGCGCGTGTTTCAGAAGTTCCGAATTTGCCAGATAATCATAAAGCACTACGTCCGCCCGTTTGAGACACTCCAAGCCGCGAACGGTCAACAGTTTGGGGTCGCCGGGTCCGGCGCCGACCAAATACACCTTGCCCTTTGCTCCTTCGGCTTTCATCGATTGATTCCATAAATGTCTCGAAGGATTCGGTCGCCGCCCCTCGCGAGCAATCGTTCGGCCAATTGAACACCTATTGCGAAGGCATCCTCATTCGCGCCTTGAATCTGATCTCGAATGATGGTCTTCCCGTCCACGCTGGCCACGAGTCCATCCAATCGGACCTGCCCCTCGGACACCATCGCATGGGCGGCGATCGGTACTTGGCAGCCGCCCTCCAGTCGATGTAAGAACGCGCGCTCCGCAGTCACGGCCGTTCGCGTAACCGGATCGTTGAGCGGCTCCAGAATCGAACGCACAAAACCGTCATTGCTCCGCCCTTGAATGCCCAACGCTCCCTGGCCGATCGCCGGCAAGCTGACGATCGGATCGAGATACTCGGTAATCTCCCCGGCCCACGCCAACCGATGCAATCCGGCCGCGGCCAGCACGATGGCGTCGAAATCTCCTTCTTTCAACTTTCTGAGGCGAGTGTCAAGGTTGCCTCGCAACAGGCTGATCCGGAGGTCGGGTCTGAGGCCGAGGAGCTGCGCCTGCCGACGCAAACTCGCGGTGCCGATCACGGCGCCGGGCGGCAGGTCCTTGAATCCTCGCCCGTCTCGGCTGATCAACGCGTCGCGGGCGTCTTCGCGGGAAGGCACGCAGAGGATGTCAAGCCCATCCGGCATTTGAGCGGGCACATCCTTCATGCTGTGAACGGCCAAATCAATCTCGCCGGCGAGCAGGGCTTCCTCGATTTCTTTGACGAAGAGCCCTTTTCCGCCGATCTTGGCCAGCGGCACATCAAGGATTTTGTCACCGGACGTCTGAATCTTGCGCAACGTCACGCCGATATCCGGCGCGACGGCTTGAATGCGCGATCGAAACCATTCACTCTGTCGGAGCGCGAGTTTGCTTCCTCTTGTTCCGATGACTAACGCCGATCGACGATCTGGTGGCACCGACATCCCCGCCATTTTTCCGTTCACGCCGGCGACAACTCAACGAACCTGCTTGTGAGCGACCGATTCGGACTCTTCCCTGTCCGAAGCGTGAGACCGGCCGGCGAGATACCGCGATCGATCCGCTTCGGAGAGATCGGAAGGAGAAGGCCGGTCAAGATGGAAAAACCGGCGGGCGGCTTCGACAAAGGCCGGGCCGTTCGACGAATTGACTTCCGCCTTCAGAGTCACCATGGTTCGATGAATCAACTTGTTCACGATCGAGGACGCCAGTCCCTCCACCAATTCACGGTCTTGCGGCGAGAGATGGGACAATCGACCAAGGACCCGTTCGACTTCCATTCGCTTAATTTCGTCCACGCGATTGCGCAACGCGATGATCGTCGGAGTCACTTCCAAGGATTTCATCCATTCGACGGCAACGGCGACTTCTTCCACGATCATCCGCTCCGCCTTTTCCGCCTCCTGAAGCCGCTCTTTCCGATTCTGTTGGACTCGATGCGTCAAGTCGTCGATGTCGAACAAAAACGCATTGTCGACGTGGCGGACCGCCGGATCAATGTTGCGCGGGACCGAGATATCGATCAAAAACATCGGACGGTTCCCCCGCTTGTCGACCGCCCGTTGCACGTCTTCCGCACCGACGAGATAATGCGACGCCCCCGTGGAAACCAACACGATGTCCGCCGCCGCCATTTCGTCCTTGAACTGGTCGAAGGGAACGGGCGTTCCGCCGAACTTGTCGGCCAAATCGATCGCGTGCTGCGGCGTTCTCGTCGTAATCCGCACCTGTCGCACCCCCTGGGCGATCAAATGCCGCGCCGCCAACTTCGCCATCTCCCCGGCTCCCACGAGCATCACGGTCTTTTCGTCAAGGTTGGAAAAAATCTTCTTGGCCAGCTCGACCGCCGCATAACTCACGGAAACCGCCGTTTCGGCGATCTTCGTCTCCGTCCTCACCCGCTTCGCGACCGAAATGGCTTTCTTGACGATCTTGTTCATGATGACGCCCGTCGTCTTGTGCGCCAAGGCGACCTCGAAGGCGTCTTTCAGTTGGCCCAGAATCTGCGACTCGCCGACGACCATTGAATCGAGGCTCGCCGCCACTCGAAACAAATGGGCGATCGCCCGATCACCGCTATACCAGTACAGATGCGGCGTCAGTTGTTCCGAGGACAACGACAGATTCGTATCCGCCAGGAATTCTTGGAGGCGTTCGTGCCCGACTTCCACGTCTTCGACGACCGAATAGACTTCCACGCGATTGCAGGTCGAGAGCAACATCCCCTCTCTGACCCCCTCGTACGAACACAGCCGGCTCAGCGCTTCTCCCAACCGGCTTTCCGGAACGGCCAACTTTTCCCTGATCTCAATCGGAGCCGTCTTATGGCTTAATCCCACGACAATTACGTGCATGTCACGACACATCTCCATGGCCCTTGAGCACGACTCCGACCAACGTCAGGATGACGCAAGCGAATCCGACCACCGTCAAATACGCGGCCCGTTTCGCCCGCCATCCGACCGTCAGACGCCCCAGCAACACGACGAAATAAAACAGCCAGGTGACCACCGCTCCCGTCTGCTCGGGGTTCCACGTCATATACGAACCGCGCGAGAATTCGGCGGAGATCGCACCGGTGACGATCCCCAACGTCAGCAGCGGGAATCCCAACACGATAGA
Organism: Nitrospira sp.; assembly: GCA_024331095.1. Taxonomy (GTDB): domain Bacteria; phylum Nitrospirota; class Nitrospiria; order Nitrospirales; family Nitrospiraceae; genus Nitrospira_D. Next base: position 56,635 of record JANDJE010000002.1, read on the forward strand.
TTGCTGATTCAAATGGTCGAGAAAATCGAGAGCAGGCAGTTTGCTGTAGAGCACATTAAACCGTTTCGATTTCAGCAAGCGCTCTTGAATCAAATACATCACCCCGGCCACAAATCCCACCGCAAACCCGACGGCACCCAACATGCTCAACGCCACGTGAATCCACAAAGTCTTAAAAACAGGTTTTAAGGTGGGAACGGTCTCCGGCAACGCGGCCGCCGAGACCAACGACATCAGCGCCAGCGGAACCATGAATGAACCAAGTACGGGAATACGATGCCGGAACTCCACCACGAGAAAAACAAGGATAATCATCCAGGAAAAGAAGGACAGCGCTTCAAAGAAACTGGGGTGGGACGACGAAGAGGAGGCCGCCGCTTTGGCAGTCAATGCAACGGTATGAAACAGAAACCCTACGGCTGTAATTCCAAGAGAAATGTTTGATAGGGCATCGGAACGTCGCAACAAATAAACGAGAAACGAGATCGTAGCCGCGAGATACAGCGCCATGGTAATCATGAAACAGACTGAGGCCATCGGACGCGCCTTTTCCCAATCCCGTTCCTGGCCGGCGGCGAAATTGTGAAGATTAGCAAGGAATTATATCGATGAGCCTTAAGCAGAGTCAACAAAGGAGAGAAGGGATCCTCTATGTTGTCGCTGTACCGATCGGGCACGCCGACGATATCACATTACGTGCTCTTCGCGTTCTACGCGATGCCGACCTCATCGCCTCGGAAGACCCAGCCGCCACCCGTCGATTACTGGCCCATCACGCCATAGACGCGGCATTAACAAGCTACGGACCGACTGGTATCAAACAGAAAGCGGCGGTTTTAGTCGATCGCTTGAAACAGGGCCAACGAATCGTTCTCGTATCGGATTGCGGTTCACCGATGATTGCGGATCCCGGCTCCATCTTGGTGGCATCCGCCCATGCGCATGACATTCGCGTCGTTTCTATTCCCGGACCGTCGGCCCTGGCAGCGGCGCTCTCGGTCGCGGGACTTCCGACCGACTGCTTTCTGTTTCTTGGACAACTACCGGACACAAAACGAGCTATTCGTCGTGTCCTCGCCGACCATCTGGCCGATGAAACCGCAGTCGTCGCCTTCTGTACGATCGACTCGCTGTCTTTCGTGCTGAGCACGATCGAGGAGACAGCTCCCCGACGTCACCTCACGTTAGCCTGCGACCTGACCACTCCCTCTGAACGAACCCTGAGGGGAACCGTTCACCAGATACGGAATCTGTTGGCGTCACATCCCACTTTCTCTGACATCACACTCGTCATTAGTGGAAGGACCAAAAGAACCGAACGCAGGCGGGGACGCAAGACTGAAAGCCTGGATTAGTCGTTGTCTTCCCGACGAATCAACACGCGATACACTCGATCGACCTGTTCCAACGCCAAAACCGTATGGCCTTCGTTTTCAACGCTTTTGGGAACATTTTTGATCGGATCGCCGTCATCCAGCAAGACAGAGAGGACCTGTCCTTCCTTCATTGTTTCCAACTTGAGCTTTGTCTTGACGAAATTATAGGGACAAATGACGCCACGAAGGTCGAGCTCTTCGTCCGATTCATAGAGAGCCTGAGATTTTCCACCGTCGCTCATCTCACCCCCATGCATCTGGTTTGTAAAAGACAGATCGACATCTTGGATCCACACCGTGGTTCCCTTTTCCACTCCGACTTTTCTCTAGTTGAAAACTACCTTGCCAAGTTAAGAAACGCGTTAAGAAAAAAGAGGGTGATGAATATCACCCTCTTTCCCGGCAGAGCCGCTTGTTTTCCGGTCGTTCCGACCTATTCGAGACCCTTTACGAGATTCGGTTTTGCAAGGTCTGTTCCGTAGTCTGATTTGGTCTGTTTTGACCCATACCCCCAGCCAGGTTGAGGCTCGCAATTCCAGCACGGAGCCGATCCTGTATATTCGCCGATCGTCGTGTCGATTATTCCTCCGATCTTGCCCGGTATCACTCCACCGGCGACACCGCCCGTCATGCTACCGCTGCTCGTTTCAATTCCCCGCTCGGTTGACGGGTCGGGGCGCTGTCCCAGGCCACCGAACCCAGCGAGCTTCTCATTCCTGCGCAGCACGTAGACTTCACGAACGATTTTCCGACCGGTCCCAAATTCCTGGTGATTGGTCGTCGCCTCGACGACTTGCAAAGAAATATCATCACCCGTATTTAAGGTCCGGACTTGATCCATATTGGTTCGCTCATCGAAAAATACCACGAGCGAATTCATGGCTCCCAAACCGGCTCTGCCTTCGTCATGCGAGCTCCCGCCGGTCTCCAGATGCATCTTCCCTCCGGGGAAATCGATAGCCAGCACGCGTCCGTAAATGGTTTCCGGCAATGAAAGGCGGTCGAGAAACGCATTCCGATCGAACGCTTGTACGCGGTTTGCGTGCCCGGAGACATCGCCGACCCCGGTTCCCACGCCCATCGCGGATCCACCAGACGATTGCTGCAGGCGCTCTTGAGCCTTTGCAACGCCTCCAGAGCCGACCAATAAAATCGCGGCTCCCAGTGCCAACACCTTACGCATGGACTGCCTCCTTGTAAGTAAAAGCATGGTGTGGTGCAAAAGATTACGCCGATATTGTGAACTTCTTTGCGACAACGATCGTCAATCTTTTCAGAACCTTGAACCCAATCAAATTTTTCTCCGCGTGCGTCGGGTGAACCCTAGGCCAACTGCTTGCCACTGTCAAGAGGGGACGATACGTCTTCTGCAAATCGTGGTGCCCGGAGGGAGGGTCGAACTCCCACTCTCTCGCGAGAACCGGATTTTGAGTCCGGCGCGTCTGCCAGTTCCGCCATCCGGGCCTAAACTCTTTGCACTCCCTCTAAGGAACGCTCTTGTAACATGACGGCCCTTTACGGTCAATGAGAGACGTCACTAGGAGGAGGGAAGCACCCGCATCCCTTTTTTCCCAAACCGAGGTTTGCTATAGTGCATCGCGTGGCTCATATTAAAAAAATGAATCTCGATAATCCATACTTTAGCGCCGTTTTCAAAACTTCGCGTACACAACAAGGAGTATCACGGACATGGCGGAAGTAGCGTGCGTGACTTGCGGGCAGACCGGAGAAGCCATCACTGCTCCCCTTTTTCTCGGAAAGCTCGAGGCGGAGGTTAAAGCCAAGGTCTGTCAAAGTTGTTGGAAAAAGTGGGAAGGGATGAGGGTCATGATCATCAATGAATACCGCGTTAATCTCGGCGATGAAAGCGGTCGCGATCTGGTCAGAAAACAGATGAAAGCCTTCTTGAAGCTAGGCGAGCCCGTCGACTCGTCCAAGGTAGCGGAAAACTACCGGCCTCTCAATCAGTAACGACAAGCTTGTTGCGTGGCGCCTGCGTGGCGCCATTGTCGTCCCTGCCCGCTCTCCATTTTTTGTTTTTGACGGTGACTCCCACTGATGTCTCCATGAGTCGAGGCCTTTAAGCGAATGCGCCTTCATTGACAGTATGAATTGAGAAGTGCTACGTTTGCTTGTTTCTTTTTCAGCGCGGTACGTCGTCTCAAAGCAAAGAGCAAAGGTTGAAGGCGGATTGACGGTATGATCACCCAGATGCACGTCAAGGGATTGATGTTTGATCCCTACAATAACGCCTACATCGTCATCTTGCGGGATGAAAACCAATCGGAAATGCTGCCGATTTGGATCGGAAAACCCGAAGCGAGTTCCATCAGTTTGGCTCTGGAGAACATTGCGCCGCCTCGTCCGATGACCCATGATTTCATGAAGGCCTACTTGGATGCGGTGAATGCCAAAGTCATCAGCGTGGTCATCACCGATTTGAACGAAAATACCTATTTCGCCAAAATCCACCTGATGTACGGCGATTCGGAGTACACGGTGGACTCCAGGCCGAGCGACGCCATCGCATTGGCGCTTCGATCGGAAGCCCCAATTTTCGTCAATGAATCGGTCATCAAAAAACAAAGCTCGGAAGAGCTCGATCAGTGGTTGGAAAATTTGAAGCCGGAAGATTTTGGGAAATTGGATTCCTAAAGCCATGCCTGAACCGACGATCGAATCCGCAGGGCCGTTGCTTCAACTATCGGTCGACCGTGTCGTCGACGACGCGACCACCGATACTCGCATCGCCGTCCTTTCACGCACCGACGTTCCCACGGAACATCTCATGATCTGGGTGGGGGCATCGGAAGGTGAAGCGATTCGGAGAGCGTTGGACGTTTCAGTCACCCCGAGACCCATGAGCCACGACCTGATCAAAAATTTCGGGGACCATCTCGGCATAACGATGACGCAGGTGGTCCTCACGGATGTGAAAAACAACACTTACTTCGCGACAGTTTACGTCCAAAGTAACGGAGTGACTCGAACCATTGACGCAAGACCGAGCGATGCCATCGCGTTGGCGTTGCGTTGTCATGCTCCGATCTACGTGACGCAGGACGTCTGGAAGCGGAGGAGCGGCCAAAACCTTGAAGCGTGGTTGAGCAAAGTCGAGTCGAAAAATTTCGGAACGCAGGAAGTCTGACGTATTGTTCTGTAGAAACGACATCGGGGAGATACGCAATGACCTACTTTGAAAAACCGGCCAATGTGCGACATACGTGGTATCTGGTCAATGCCGAAGGGAAAACTCTCGGACGGCTCGCCGCCCGAGTCGCGGCCCTCTTAAGAGGAAAACATCGTTCCACCTTCACCCCCCATATCGACATGGGAGACCATGTCATTATCGTGAACGCGGAAAAGATCCAATTGACCGGCAACAAGATGAAAACCAAGCTGTACCGTCGCCACACCGGCTACCCCGGAGGCCTGAAGACCGCCTCGGCCGAGCACCTGTTTCGAAAAGACCCTTCGCAATTGCTGGTTCAAGCCATTGAAGGGATGCTTCCCAAAAACCCGCTTGGAAACGGCATGGCCAGGAAACTGCGGGTCTACACCGGCCCGGATCACCCGCATCACGCACAACAGCCGGAACTGATTTCCTTATAACAACCACGGTACAGGACAGACGGAAGGAGACAACTCTCATGGCAGTGGCACCACACTATGCAACGGGTCGCAGAAAATGTGCGGTCGCGAGGGCGTGGGTGAGCGGGACCGGCGGTGAAATCACGGTTAATGAAAAACCGCTCGAACAGGCTTTCCCCCGTCTCACCTTGCGGCAAATCATTCAACTTCCGCTTGAGTTGGCCGGGCTTCTGGGCAAATGCTCGATCAATGCGACCGTGTACGGCGGCGGACCAGCGGGACAAGCCGGAGCGCTTCGGCATGCCATTGCGAGAGCTCTCGTTGCCATGAATCCCTCTGCTCGCCCCCCTCTCAAGAAGGAAGGGCTCCTGATGAGAGACTCGCGCGTCAAAGAGCGAAAAAAGTACGGCCAGAAAGGCGCCCGCAAGCGCTTCCAATACTCCAAGCGATAACGCGAGAAGGTACCGGCTCTCGGGAACGGGAAGGTTTGAAGCCTTCCCGTTTTTTATCTCTGCGCACATACCGCTTCGCTCCTCGATTCGAAGAGAGGTAAGACGCATGCCCAAGAAATTCCGGGTCGCCATTGCAGGCGCCAGCGGTTATGCCGGCGCCGAGCTTGTTCGGCTTGCCGCAGCCCATCCCCATTACGAAATCACCGCCGTGACGTCCGAGAAATCGGTCGGCCAACCGGTCGCCTCGGTCTTTCCCAGCTTGACGGGCATTGTCGAGCATCGTTTTGAATCGCTGGCGCCCGAGGCACTGGCCGAACGAGCCGACGCCGTGTTCTTGGCCCTCCCCCATACCAAATCGCAAGAGCCGGTGGCTTCCTGTGTGAGCGCAGGTCTCTTTGTCGTTGACCTGAGCGCCGATTACCGCCTCAAGAACGCCGCCGCTTACGAATCTTGGTACCAAACACCCCACAAACATACAGATTTATTAAAGAAAGCCGTCTACGGTTTACCGGAACTCCATCGTCATGCCATTGCCAAGACGAAACTGGTTGCCTCTCCCGGCTGCTATCCCACGGCCGCGATCCTTCAGTTGGCGCCTCTGGTCGCCAAAGGCATCATCCAACCGAACGCCATCGTCATCGACGCCAAATCCGGCATTTCCGGCGCGGGACGAAGCCCGGCGTTACCCTATCATTTCCCCGAAGCCCATGAATCGCTCGAACCCTACAAAATTGGAACCCATCGGCATGTCCCTGAAATCGAACAGGAGCTTGCGGGAATCCTGGGGTCGCCGGGGCAGGTGACCATCACCTTCACCCCCCATTTGGTACCCATGAACCGAGGAATCCTGAGCACGGCTTACTGTAAGCTGACGCGCCCGACCACGATCAACGAACTCCGGGACCTCTACGCGGACTTTTATAAAGAAGAGCGGTTCGTTCGGTTGTTCGGCGACATTGTTCCCAACCCCCGCTATCTCAAAGGTTCAAACTTTTGCGACGTCGGCGTGTATCTGGACGCTCGGACCGGATGGGTCGTGACGGTCGCGGCCGTTGACAATCTTGTCAAGGGTGCGGCCGGCCAGGCCATCCAGGCGATGAATGTGATGATGGGTCTTCCCGAAGACAGCGGGTTGACGGCGCCAAGCAGTTATCCGTGATATTCATCGGCCTCCGCCGACTTCCCTCAGGGACAATATGGTGAGAAACGATCGCACACAGGGCGTGACGGCGCCCACGGGTTTTCGAGCAACCGGTCTCCACTGCGGAATCAAGAAGGCCGGAATTCTCGACCTCGCTCTCATCGTTTCAGAAGTCGCCGGCCCGATCGCCGGCGTCTTCACCAAGAATCGCGTTCAGGCCGCGCCCGTACGACTCAACCGTCTGCACCTCGGTCGCCGCCAAGGTCGCGCGATCATCGTGAACAGCGGAAACGCCAACGCCTGCACGGGGCCGGATGGACTCGTCGCGGCAAAAGCCATGGCCTCGACGGTCGCACGAGCCCTTTCTATCCCCACTCACCAGGTGTTTGTCGGTTCGACCGGCGTGATCGGCCGTCCCCTGCCCATCGACCGGATCATCGGCCACGTCCCGACTCTGATCGCTCGACTCAGTCCCCGCGGAGGAAAGCAGGCCGCCCGTGCAATTCTGACGACCGATTTGAGACCGAAGACCGTCGTTCTCCGTGGCAGGGTGAACGGAACGGTCATCACTATCGGGGGGATCGCCAAAGGCTCCGGCATGATCCATCCCGACATGGCCACCATGTTGGCCTTTCTCACCACCGACGCGGCCATCGAACCGGCGACGCTTCAACGGGCTCTGACGTCGGCGGTCGATCAATCCTTCAACTGTATTACCGTGGACGGCGACACCAGCACCAACGACATGGTCCTGTGCCTGGCCAACGGCATGGCTCGAAACCGGCCGATCCGGGAGGGGACTCGACACTATCGTGCGTTCGAGCAAATGTTGCGCGAAGCCTCCGAACAACTCGCGCTCGCCATATGCCGAGACGGTGAAGGAGTGACCAAAGTCGTCAAGATCGCGGTGAGCGGCGCGAAAACCGAAGCCGCGGCCAAACGGGTGGCCTCCACCGTCGCGACGTCCAATCTTGTCAAAACCGCTCTGTTCGGAGAAGACGCCAATTGGGGGCGCGTCATGGCGGCAATCGGCCGATCAGACGTCCCGATTGATCCAAACAGAGTCACGGTTCGTTTCGGCGACGTTGTCATGGTCAGAAAGGGAACAGGGACGGGTCTTGACGCCGAGCGAAAAATCGCTAGAGTCTTCAAACAACGCGAGTTTACCATCTCAATCGACCTCGACCAGGGTAAGGCCCACGCGCACATGTGGACGACCGATCTTTCTTACGAATACGTCCGCATTAACGCCAGCTACCGGTCATAATGGCTCCGGTCCGGCGCTCCGAACATCCTTTTCGTCCCATCCTGGCTTACGTTGACAAACCGAGGTTCATTCCAGTGACAGCCCCATTTTGAAGATCGAGGCATGAAATCACGTTCTCTCAACCGCTTGAAAATGCTTAGCGACTATGGTAGCGTGCCTCCGCTTTGCGGATGACAACTTGTCAACCCGTCTCATCCATCGGGATAGGGACCGGACTTTTTCAAATTCAACATCAGCGTACGCGCTGCTCGGCTTGAGACTAAGGGGCTGTTCCCCTCGCTCGTTTCACGGGCGCTCTGCAAGCCTTGAAGGGAGGTGAACGCATGGGAGTGGTGACGATCAAGGAATTATTGGAAGCCGGAGTACACTTCGGTCATCAGACGAATCGCTGGAATCCGAAGATGAAAAAATTTCTCTTCGGCGAGCGGAATGGAATCTACATCATTGATCTGCAACAGACCCTTGATCGCCTCAACCAAGCCTACGCGTTCGTTCGCGACACGGTGGCGGCCGGCGAATCGATCTTGTTCATCGGAACCAAACGGCAGGCGGCCGAAATTCTCGAAGAAGAAGCCAAACGCGCCAACGCGTTCTTCGTCAACCAACGTTGGCTCGGAGGAATGCTGACGAATTTTCAGACCATCCGCCGCAGCATCGACAAAATGAAAAAACTCGAGACCATCTTGGAAAATCCCGCCGAGCACGGCCTCAAAAAGAAAGAAATTCTCCTGATGCAGAAGAACGTCGCCAAGTTGCAAAAATACCTCTCAGGCATCAGAAACATGCGGACGCTTCCGGGAGCCATCTTCGTGCTTGACACCAGAATCGAACGGATTGCCGTCCAAGAAGCCGTGCGGCTGGACATTCCCGTGATCGCGATTCTTGACAGCAACTGCGATCCGGACGATATCGCCTACCCGATCCCCGGCAACGACGACGCCATCCGCTCCATCAAGCTCATTACCTCAAAAATCGCCGATGCCTGCATCGAAGGCGCCCATCTCAAAACCCAACGAGAAGAGGCGGAATTTCAAGCCGTGCCGGAGGCTGGCGAGAAGAAACAGACCGTCCGCCTTGAGAGCGTTCCGGCATCGTAGGCGGACAACCATTCATCGTGCTCGACCTGGTTTCAGCAGAACGACCACAAAAAGGATGACGGACTATGGCGGGATCAAGTCAGTTGGTCAAAGAGCTTCGTGAAAAAACCGGCGCCGGTATTCTGGATTGCCAGAAGGCGTTGGCTGAAAGCGGCAACGATATCGAGAAGGCCGTCGACTATCTGCGACAAAAGGGTCTGGCGGCGGCGGCGAAAAAATCCGGGCGTGAGACAAACCAGGGCCTTGTCCACGCATATATCCACATGGGGGGGAAAATCGGGGTGCTGATCGAAGTCAATTGCGAAACGGACTTCGTCGCGCGCAACGACGAGTTCAAAACCTTCGTCAACGATCTTGCCCTCCAAGTCGCGGCCGCCAAACCGCTGTACGTCAGACGAGAGGATATCCCTAAGGACCTCGTCGAAAAAGAACGGGCGATTTACGAGGGACAAGCGAAGGAAATGGGAAAACCGCCCGCCGCTTGGCCGAAAATCGTCGAGGGGAAGCTTGAGAAATTCTATCAAGAATCTTGCTTGCTGGAGCAGGCTTTCATTAAAGACCCGGCTATCACCATCAAGGATCTCCTGGCCCAAAAAATCGCAAAAATCGGAGAGAACATTAACATCCGACGATTCGTCCGCTATCAATTGGGCGAGGCATGAGCGGAGCCAAATACCATCGTCTCCTTCTCAAGGTCAGCGGCGAAATGCTGGCCGGCGAGCAGGGCTATGGAATTCAGCCCTCCGTTCTCGAAAGCCTGGCCGACGAAATCAAGTCCGTTGTCGAGCTCGGCGTCCAACTGGCCCTTGTGATCGGGGGCGGGAACATTTTCAGAGGAATCGCCGCCAGTGCGTCGGGAATGGAGCGCGCCTCCGCCGATTACATGGGCATGCTCGCCACGGTGCTCAACGCCTTGGCTTTACAGAACGCTTTGGAGCGCGTCGGCATCATGACCCGCGTGCAATCCGCAATTGAAATGCGACAACTGGCGGAGGGTTATATCCGCCGGCGGGCCATCCGGCACTTGGAAAAACATCGAGTGGTCATTTTCGCAGGAGGCACGGGCAACCCCTACTTTTCGACCGACACCGCCGCCGCCCTCCGCGCCATGGAAATCGGCGCCCAAGTCATCATGAAAGGCACCAAAGTGGACGGCATTTACGATGACGACCCCGTCAAGAATCCGACGGCCAAAAAGTATTCGGAGATTCCATTCCTTTCGATCTTGAATCAAAATCTGAAGGTCATGGACGCAACGGCAATCAGTCTCTGCATGGACAACCATCTGCCGCTGATCGTTTTCAATCTCAAAGTGAAGGGCAATTTCCGGCGTGTGGCCATGGGCGAACCGATCGGCACGCTGGTCACACCGAACAACCGTTGATTTCATCGCGGAGTCTCACGATGTCAGGCGCAACACCCGTTCATCAAAAACTCACCCACCAGATGGAGCAAGCCGTTGAGCACTTGAAGCGGGATCTTTCCGGCCTCAGAACCGGCCGAGCCTCCGTGGCCCTCCTTGACGGCGTCAGGGTGGACTATTACGGCACCATGACCCCGTTGAAACAGGTCGCCAACGTTTCGACGCCGGAGGCGCGATTGATCACCATTCAGCCATGGGAGCCGAATCTGATTAAAGAAATCGAAAAGGCTTTGGCCGCTTCAGGACTGGGCGTCACACCGTCCAACGACGGCAAGATCATCCGCGTCCCTCTTCCTCCCCTCACGGAAGAACGCCGAAAAGAACTGACCAAGATCTGCAAAAAACACGGCGAGGACACGAAGGTGCACATCCGCGGCTTTCGGCGAGACGCCAATGAAGAGTTGAAGAAACTTCAGAAAGATGCCAAGCTGACCGAGGACGAGCTGCGCAAGGCCGAACAAGAAACGCAAAAGATCACCGATCAGTTCGTTCACAAGATCGACGAGATCATCAAAAAAAAGGAACAGGAGATCATGGAAGTCTGACCTTCGGATTTCCGGCTTCTTTCACGCGTGCCCACTCCTTCGATATTCCTCCCAACCTCCGCAACCGTCGATCTGACCGCCCTGATCCACAATCTGACTCAATTCCGAAATCGTCTCCCTTCCAGTTGCAGCGTAATGGCGGTAATCAAAGCCGACGCCTACGGTCACGGCGCGGTGGAAACGGCCAGGACGCTGATACGTCACGGCGTGTCCCATGTCGCCGTCGTCTCGATCGAAGAAGGCGTCATCCTGCGTCATGCCGGCATCACCCGGCCGATCGTCGTGCTCGGCCCTCTATTCCACGAACAGGTCGGAGACCTTTTGGCCCATCGGCTCACCCCCGTCGTGAGCGACATCGCGGTGTTGCCGGTTCTGGCGAAGGCAGCCTCATCGTTTCCGGCACCGTATCCGATTCATCTCAAAGTGGAAACCGGCATGGGACGGCTGGGACTGTCGCAGCAAGAACTTGGGGATCTCTTCGGCGGCCGCCGGTTTCCTCCCACCCTCCGATTGGAAGGTCTCATGACGCATCTGGCCGACACCGACGGTCCCTCCACGGACATGACACGGGAACAACTGGCCCGATTTCGAGATGCCATCGACATCGTCGCCACAAGCGGATTCAGAGTACCGCTTATTCATGCAGCCAACAGCGGCGGGGCAATCCGTTTTCCCGAAGCCTGCTTTTCGCTCGTTCGGCCCGGCATCATGTTGTACGGTTATCACACGCTGCCGAGCTCCGTCGCCGTGCCGGACTTAAAGCCGGTGTTGTCTCTGCAAACGACCGTCGCGCAGCTCCGCATCATCTTGCCCGGACAGAAGGTCGGCTACAACGGCACCTTTACGGCGCGACGGAAAACGACCATCGCCGTGTTGCCGATCGGCTATGCGGACGGCATCCATCGCCGTCTGTCGAATCGCGGATTTGTCCTGATTCGGGGACATCGAGCGCCGATTGTGGGACTGGTCTGCATGGATATGATCATGGTCGATGTTACAACCATCCCAGAAGTTATGGTCGGCGACGAAGCGGTGCTCATCGGCCGCCAGGGAGACGAACGGATCACCGCTCATGACCTCGCCCAATGGGCCGAGACCATTCCCTACGAAGTTCTTTGTGCCATCGGACCACGGATCCCAAGACACTACCTCCCTGCGTAACTCAAATTTTCATAACCCGCTTTTCTCGACACGATCGGCACAATGCCATCTCAACACGATCTAGCAGTGAACTTGAAAGAGCGTCAGCCCTGGATGCAACGTCGCTTTAGGGAGGATGGTCTTGTGCATGGCAAAGGTGGGTAACCGCTCCACGGCCTCTTCCCACAAGATCCGAAGACCGGCTCGGGCCAGCTCGCGTCCGTAGTATGACGGCCCCGTGATAAACGCATCGCCGCCCCGTCTTACACGATGGATCAGCAACGCCGTGCTGCGCTCCAGAGCGGCCGGTTCTTCGAAGTCCTCGTAAGGCAACCACACATAGGCGAGATCGGCCTGCCATCCAACAGGAACCGGCTCACCTTCCGTGCAAAATGTTGCCCGGCGCAACCAATCCCACCGTCCGAGTTCCGCGCAAAGGGCCCACATCCGCTGGGCTTGTTTCATGGCAAACGCCGGCCGGCTTACCAGAGCGACCAGATCGCGCGGCCGGTCAAATGGAAGACAGGTGGCGATGACGGCATCGCCGTTGTCAACCAAGATACGATCGGCCAGAGCGACAATCTTTGCAATCTCGCGGTCCTGCTCCGTCAAGTCTTGCAGATAGTCGGCTACAAACGGTTGGGCGGCGACTTCCTCGATCGGAGTTTCATCTTGTGGGTATAACGGAACCGATCCGAACGCCGCGTTCGGATCAATCGCGGGCATCACCGGGTGAAAGACCGTCCGCCAATCGACCGGACTGAGAGGCGGTGCGGCCCCCGACGGCAACAACGCGATTCCTGGGATGCCGACCGCGATCTGCCTGTGGTCTTGTCGATCACGTATTTCAATGATCCCATTCTGCGCCGTGACGGTTCGATCCCAGGGAACAACACGATGCCCGGCCGGATTCACGTAGGATAAGCCCGATTCATCGTCCGCCAGCGTGGCTTTCTCGATACGTGTCCCCTGCACCGTCAGGCACAACGGCGGCCGGTCATAAAAATATCGGACCGGGGGGGTCGGCGCCGGAGTCCACGTAATCTCATGGGCGCGAGCTTGGTCCATAAAGATAGCGGCCGCATCCGCTCCCATCGGTGCATGGGGCACAAAAAACCTGGAAAACAAGAGCCAGGCCGCTTTGGACGGATAGGTCGGAATGCCCCGGTAACGGAGCGGACGAGGGTTTTGCCTTCCTTCGTTCTGATCATCATAGAGCCCGCGAATCAATTCAAAGACCGCCGAGCCGGTTCCCGGCAACAGCGACTGAAAGAGCTCAACGACGGGAAGAAAATCAATCCGGTCCCAGTGCATGGCTCCCATACAGGCCATGAAGCGAGCCGATGCAAACGCCCCATCGTCCAACACGTAAAGAGCATCCTTTCTGTGGCGGATGGTCGCAATTCCTCGCGCGTCGATGTTGAGATCTTCATCGTCATAAAATGCCCGAATTTCCTCGATCGACACCCCCAGCGTGCGGGCCGCCATGGCGCGCAAATCATCCGGCATGAGACGTTCCCAACCGGGTTTCCGAGCCAGATCAAGGCTCGTTTCATTCACCAAGCCGCCGGGAAGAAGCCCGATCCATCGCCCCCAATCAAGCCGAATGCGCGCCCTGGCAAGCCCGACGGTTCCGTCATCGTTCGAGCGCCATTCACACTCATGCAGCGGATGACCGGCGGGATCCGTCGCCAAAAACCGCCGGCCGTCGGGGCGGTAAAAAACCAAGTGCCCCGTCGGACGAACGGCCACCCGTCCTCCGCCGGCTTGAAAGTGCTCGGCAAGCGAACGCGTAGATGGAAAGCAGAGATGATCAGGATTCTCTAGAGCGAAGGAAACCGGGTCGGACGACATTCACGCGCGGAGCTGGCCGCTCCCCAGCACGATAAATTTGAAGCAGGTCAATTCTTCCAGGCCCATCGGGCCCCTGGCATGGATGCGGGACGTGCTGATCCCGATCTCTGCCCCAAGACCGAATTGGTAGCCGTCGTTCAAGCGGGTGGAAGCGTTGACCAGCACCGCACTCGCGTCGACTTCCTTGAGAAACCGCATGGCTCTCCCATAGTCCGACGTGATGATCGCTTCCGTATGCCGCGATCCGTACCGCGCCATATGGTCCATGGCTTCGTCGAGATTTTTGACTACCTTGACCGCCAAGACCAGGTCGAGAAATTCTTTGCCATAATCCTCTTCGCTTGCCGGCTTCGCTTCCGGAATCAATTGGCAGGTTTTGGGACATCCGCGAATTTCAACCTTGGCCGACAGCAGGCTGTCGGCAAGCTTCGGTAAGAACGTCCGAGCCACGGTCTGATGAACCAGCAACGTCTCCATGGCGTTGCACGTCGAAGGACGCTGCACCTTGGCATTGAGACAGATCGCATGGGCCATCTCGAGGTCCGCCGACACATCCACGTAGATATGACATACCCCCGCGTCATGTTTGACTACCGGGATCGTCGAGTGCTCCGCAATCAATCGCATGAGGGATTCACCCCCCCTGGGAATGATCAAATCGATAAAGCGATCCTGCTTGAGCAACACTGGAACCAAATCGCGATCTGGTCGATCTATAAAGGTAATGGCGCCTGACGGCACCCCGACTTTTTCAGCCGCTTCGGAGAGGATGGCGGCAATCATCGTATTGGAATGGATCGCTTCGCTTCCTCCCCGCAAGACACAAACGTTTCCCGATTTCAAGCAGAGAGCCGCGGAATCCGCCGTGACGTTGGGGCGCGACTCATAGATAATGCCGATCACGCCGATCGGAACGCGCACGCGACCCACCTTCATCCCATTGGGCCTCGTCCACATCGACGGCATCAGGCCGACCGGATCGGGCAGTTTCGCTACTTCGCGGATCCCGCCGGCCATCTCCGCGACCCGCTGCGGCGTCAGGCGCAGACGGTCCGCCATGGCTTTTTTGTCCGGGGCATTCCCAAAGGCGCCAAGATCGCGATTATTGGCCTCCAGCACTTCCTCCATCTTGGATTCAAGCGCCTCCGCCATAGCAAGCAACGCCTGATTCTTGACCGTTGTTGATAACGATGCCAGCTTTCCGGACGCCTGCTTGGCCTTGGCAACCAGCTTCACGATGTATTCAGAAGCCGATTGTCTGATCGATTCGGAAGATTGGCTCGAAACGTTCGATTCCATGTGAAAGAGAGGGCGAGTCCATTACGGCGATTGCAGCGGGAACGTACCGCGAAGAATACTCCTCCCCCCTGAAGTCGTCAAGGCGCCATTATCTCCCTTAATTGTGTTTCCTGGACAGAGCAGACGCTTGCCGATTCCTTAAACATATGGCACAGTGGGACAGGTTTTTCCCAAGTTTCCTGTGTTTATTCATCATTCCACGCATTCGGAGGTGTTCGAACGATGACACAGAATTTGAACCGGTCGATTGCAGTCGTGGGACTTGGTTATGTCGGATTACCCATCGCCATCGCCTTTGGAAAACTGGCCCCTGTCATTGGATTTGACGTCAACAGATCCAAGGTCGAAGAACTCAAGAACGGAGTTGATCGAACGGGAGAAGTGACGAAAGAAGACCTACAAGCCGCACGCGTGCACTACACCTCCGAACCGGCTGACCTGAAGAAAGCCGATTTCATCATCGTCGCCGTTCCCACCCCCATCAACGAAGCGCTCCAACCGGACCTTAAAGCCCTCAGGATGTCATCGGAAACGATCGGTGCCAACATGGCGCGGGGCACGATCGTCGTGTACGAATCGACCGTCTATCCTGGCGTCACGGAAGAAATCTGCCTTCCGATTTTAGAAAAGACGTCCGGCATGAAGGGGGGAGTGGACTTCAAGGTCGGCTATTCCCCGGAGCGCATCAACCCCGGCGACAAAGAACACACCCTCGAAAAGATCATCAAGGTGGTGGCGGCCCAAGACGCGGAGTCCTTGGAAATCGTGGCTCAAACTTATGGGCTGGTGGTCAAGGCGGGAATCCACCGAGCTCCCAGCATCAAGGTCGCGGAGGCTGCCAAAGTGATTGAGAACACGCAACGTGACCTGAACATCGCCCTGATGAACGAACTGGCGCTAATCTTCCACCGGCTCGGCATCGACACCAAATCGGTGTTGGACGCGGCCGGCACCAAGTGGAATTTTCTTAAATTTTCTCCAGGGCTGGTCGGCGGCCACTGCATCGGGGTCGATCCTTATTATCTGACCGCCAAGGCTGAATCGGTCGGCTACCATCCGCAGGTCATCCTGGCAGGACGGCGCATCAATAACGGAATGGGGAAATTCGTCGCCGAACATACCGTCAAGTTGCTCTCCCAACTGTCACGCCCCGTCAATGAATTGAAAGTAGGAGTACTGGGGCTGACGTTCAAGGAAAATGTGCCGGACCTCCGCAACAGCAAGGTACCAGACATTGTAAAAGAGCTGGGTGAATATGGAATCAACGTGCTGGTCCACGATCCCATGGCCGAACCGGAGGAAGCCGTTGCTGAATATGGAATTCATCTGGCCGATTGGAGCCGAATGAACGAGCTCGACGGCATCATCATCGCCGTCGCGCATCAGCCGTACAAAGACATGAAACCGGCGGAGTTGCTCCGGCTGCTTCGTAACAACCGATACGGCGTTGTCGTCGATGTCAAAAGCATCCTCAATCCGACGGAACTGCCCTCCTTTATCAAATACTGGCGGCTCTAGCTCATTCATATCGCAATGCCTCGATTGGATTCAGCTTGGCCGCTTTCTGAGCCGGATACAACCCAAAGAAGAGTCCGATTCCCGTCGAGATCAGGACGGCCATTGCGATGGCGTCAAAAGGAACCGCCGTCGGCCACCCGGCCGTCTGCGTCACAAACCGAGAGCCGGCAAAGCCGACTAAGACCCCCAAAAGACTCCCCAGCAGACTCAAGATCAAGGCTTCGCCCAGAAATTGCATAAGAATGTGGTACCGCTTCGCTCCGACGGCTATGCGAATTCCGATCTCTCTGGTCCGCTGGGTAATGGAAACCAAAAGAATATTCATAATTCCTATTCCGCCTACCAAGAGCGAGACGGAGGCGACCACCAGCAGCATGGCCATCATGGTCCGGCTGGTTTCCTCCTGGACTTGGGCGATATCCCGTTGGGTTCGGATGGTGAAATCATCGGGTTGTTCTTCGCTTAAGCGATGTCGTTGACGCAAAATCAGTCTGATTTCACTCACTGCCGCGTCCAAGTCTTCTTCACGTTCCGTGGCGGTCAGAACAGCTCCGACTAAACCGGCGAAGAATTGTACGCCGAACACCTGCCGCTCCGCCGTGGAAAACGGAATGAACACCGCGTCATCTTGATCCCCTCCTTCGGCCGATTGTCCTTTGGCGGCCAGGACACCAATGGCACGGAAGGGAACGTTCTCTATTCTGACGATGGCCCCCACTGGATCCTCCCCCGGATCAAACAGATTCTCCACCACGGTTCGACCGAGCACGGCAACTCGGCTCATGGATTCCACGTCGGCATCCGAAAACACCGTCCCGCTTTCGGCGGGCCATTGTCGGACCGAGAAAAATCCGGAAGAAGCTCCGTAGACATTGACTCTCCAGTTTCGTCCGCCACGGACGACCTGGAGGCCCTTCCGCTTGATCCATGCCACCTCCCGTAACCGGGGCACCTGACTTTTGATCTCTCTCGCGTCCGCCACCGTCAGCGTCGCCGCGCCGCCCAGTCCGGTCCGCACGCCTCCCACCGTCGTCGCGCCCGGCAAAATAAGGATCACATTGGCTCCCATGCTTGCTATTTGCGCCTGAACCGTGGAGCGCGCTCCTTGTCCGATTCCGACGATCATGATGACGGCGCCGACACCGACCGTAATGCCCAACATCGTGAGACCGGCCTGCAATCGGTTTCGCTGGAGAACGCGGAGGGAGTTGACGGCGGTCAGAAAAACGAACCGAGACATGATCCCTGCGATCCGGAGCAAGCGGTGGAATCCGTTAAGACGGCCGTCTGGTACAATGCACCAATGCGGGGAAAATCGCAATCACATCGAGCACACAACGAACCGTTATCTATCCAAGAAGCAAATCATCATTGACTAAAAGTCCCCCTGGCTCAATAATGCCCGCGGACCTTGATAAACACTTCCTCTTCCGAACAAAAAAAGAGAGCGTCGATGATAAGAAGCGCGAGCGCCATGCGGAAACTCTCCTTTGTTCTTGTACTTGCCGTGCTGGGGTGCAACTCCGGCTCGCCGGAAGCCCAAAAGGCCAAGCACCTCGAACGGGCCGCGAGTTTCCTGGAAAAAGGTCAGCTTCACGAGGCGTTGATCGAGTACATGAACGTGACTAAGGCCGACCCGGGCAATGCCGACGCCTACTATCAAATGGCGCTCATTCATCTGAGACTCGGCGGCATCGCCAACCTTCAAAAGGCCTTCGCGGAATTGAGCCGGACGCTCGAACTCAACAAAGACAACCGCGAC
This sequence comes from Nitrospira sp., assembly GCA_024331095.1. Classification (GTDB taxonomy): domain Bacteria; phylum Nitrospirota; class Nitrospiria; order Nitrospirales; family Nitrospiraceae; genus Nitrospira_D. The sequence continues at coordinate 75,100 of JANDJE010000002.1, forward strand.
GCCCGGCTCAAAATCGGCGAGCTGTATTTGGTGGGGAACGAGCCAGCCAAGGCTAGGGAGCAAGCCGACCTCATCTTGGCGTCCGCTCCGCAAGATCGGGACGCACTGGCGATCCGCGGGCGCAGCTTGATCAATGAAAGACGCTATCAAGAGGGAATCGTGGAGCTCAAAAAGCTGCTGGCTCTCGATCCCACCGACCCCGGTGCTTACATCGAACTGTCTCGTGCCCATTTCTTTGCCAATGACCGGGCCTCCGCGGAAGACATCCTCCGCCAGGGCCTCACGGCCAATCCCAGCTCCCTCGATCTCATGTTGGCGATGGGAGACCTCCTCCTTTCAATCGGCAAACCCGATCAGGCGGAATCCATGTTCAAGCGAGTCATCGGCATCGCGCCGGACAATGAACCGGCTCGCTTGAGATTAGCTAATCTCTATCAACTGACCAACAAGCCAGCCGATGCAGAGGCCGTCTTACAGCAGTGGGCCGCGGCCTACCCTCAGGACGAACGGCCGCACCTGCATTTGGGCGATTTCTTTACTTCACTGGGCATGCAGGACAAAGCCTTGGCCGGCTATCGGCAGGCCTTGCAAGTGAATGCCGCGTCGACCATCGCCCGCGACAAATTGATCGCCCTGCTGCTCGATCTCGGCAAAACGGATGAGGCGGAACCGCAAATCAAATCCATTCTTGCGAAAAATGCTCGCGATCTGTCCGGCCGCTTCTTTAATGCCCGGCTCTCACTGGCCAAAGGCAAGGTTGAGGAAGCGGTTACGCTCTTCCAGACTCTCGCCAATGAGGAAACGCAATTTGCCCCGGCCCATTATTTTCTCGGGATCGCCTACCTGAGAAGCCGCCAGATCGCCCAGGCGCGAGGGGCCTTGACTCAAGCCGTCAAGCTGAATCCAGCCATGCCTGAAGCCCGTACGGCCTTGGCCGAACTCTTTCTCAACGAAGGGTCGTTTGACTTAGCGTTGGAGCATGCCCAAGCGGCTGTGCAATTGAACCCACGGAATATTCCGGCGGCGTTCATCGCAGGCAACGCGTATCTCCGCAAGGGTGATTTCGCCAAAAGCAAACAGGTGTACGAAGCGATCGGCAAAGCCCTGCCAAAGGAAGCCTTGGTCCCCTATAGCCTCGGTCTTGTCGCCCGAGCTGAGAAGAACGATTCAAAGGCCATCGCCTATTTCGAGGAAGCCTTGTCGCTCAAACCGAGCGCCATTGAGCCGATCGTCCAAATTGCGGCAATCAAAGTCGCGCAGGGGAAACCGGTGGAGGGGCGTGAACGGCTGCTCCGTCAGATGGCCGCGGCGCCCCAGAGCGCCCAACACGAAAACTTGCTCGGCGAGCTGTGGCTGACGACACGAGACATAAACCAGGCGGAACGGTCTTTTAAGAAGGCGATCGACCTCGATAACTCCCTTCTTGCGGCTTACATGAACCTTGGGCAACTGTATTACCAAACAAAGAAAATGGATCAGGCTGCCGCTGAATATCAGGCGGTCGTGGACAAGGAACCGCAAGCCATACAAGCCCACATGATGTTGGGCGTCATCCACGAACAAAAACGCGAATATGAAAAGGCCAAGGCACGTTATGAAAAGATCCTCTCCCTGAATCAAAAATTCGCGCCGGCGGCCAACAACCTTGCCTGGCTGTTGGTCGAACAGGGAGGCAATCTCGACGTGGCGCTGAACTATGCCCAAACGGCGAGGGAACAACAGCCGAACGATCCGGCCATCGCCGATACGATCGGCTGGCTCTACTACAAGAAAAACGCCTACGTGCTCGCCATGAGCCTGTTGAAGGAGGCTGCCGAAAAGCTCCCGACAAACCCTATCGTCCAGTTCCACCTGGGCATGGCTCAATACAAGAACGGAGATAGGGACGGCGCAAAGAAGTCGCTGCAAACCGCGTTGAAACTTGATCAAAATTTCCCCGGCGCTCCAGAAGCTCAGCAAATCTTATCCGAACTCTAGCTTTCCATCCGTTCTTCGATATTCATTCAAAAAGAACGGGGCTGACCTTCTCATGAAGGTCAGCCCCGTCAATTTTCAATCAGCGATTGGTGCAGTTTTCTAAAAGCTATTACGCCTTTTTCTCCACCTTCGCTCGGTACACCGCACCACCAAGCAACCCTAGACTGAGCAAAAGCAGAGCCCCCGGCTCCGGAACCCCCGCCGCGCTATCACTCACGGTCAAAGACCCTCCTCCTTGGATTCCGGAAAATGCAGTCCCCGCGACAGTCGGTGCAGACCCGTTAAAGAAAATTTGCACCTGGGCGATAGATCCTCCCGTCGCCGGAAGATTGAACCCTAGAGCCGAAGCCAGAGATGAATCAACATGATAAATGTTCAGCAACCCGCTGAATGACGACACGGCACTGGTACAACAATCAAATACCGATGGTCCGGAAAAGCTACCAGATAAGAGAACCACATCACTTCCGCCAATGTCACCGCTGATTGTGAGTGCGCCGCCTCCGGCATATTGATTTTGAAAGCCGGTGGCAGTGGTTCCACCGCTCACGTAATTTCCGGTCGAAAAGTCGAGCAATCCCCCGTTGATTGACAGACTGGTTGTTCCATTGTTGACGGCCGTCACGACTCCGCCTGTCGTAACCAACGGATTAGCACCGCCGCTGTACGAAACCGTACCTCCAAAACCAAATTCAAACACAATCGGCAAGGCGTTGGCCTCTGTGACCGTCGAAAATCCTATCGCGCCAACAAACGCGAGCCCCAGTCCAATCCGACACCATCTAGAACAACCTTTTACCAGCATGGCATTACAACGCATGCGATCCACCCCCTGCATAAAATCTTTTCCACGCCACCAATCCCAGCATCCCCATAGCCAGCAGCAACACCACGCTCGGCTCCGGCACCCCCTGCGCCGGACTGTCCGTCACCGCCAAAGCTCCGCCCCCCTGAATCCCACTGAACGCCTGCCCATACGTTGTCGGCGCCGAACCAAACCGAATCTGCACCTGCGCCAACGACGCCCCCGTCGCCGGTAAATTAAACCCCAACGCCGACGCTAATCCCGCATCGAGCGACGTCACCTGCAACAACCCACTGAACGCCGACGTATACACCGGAAACGCCCCCGAACAACAGGTAAAGGTCGACGCCTCCGCAAAGTTCCCCGCAATCAATAATTGCGGCCCACTGCCCATGCCCAGGTCCCCATAAATGCTGAACGAGCCCCCCGCAGCATACAGATTCTGAAACCCCGTCCCTGTCGAGGTCCCGCCCGTATAAAGCCCCGTGGCAAAGTCCAGATCCCCTCCCGTGATATTAATCGTCGTGGTGCCGTTGCCGACCGACCGCACCACCCCGTTGGTTGTGGTAAAGGCACTGGTCCCGCCGCCGTAGGACACCGTCCCCCCATACCCCAGGTTAAACACGATCGGCAAGGCCCAGGCCGGCGCCTGCACGAGCAAAATACTCACCGCTCCTACGATGGCCCCGAAAACTGTTTCCTTTTTTCCTGTTGTTTTCATAATGCACTCCCTTTTTTGCCCTAATCAACTCTCCATCCATGAAGAAAGGCAAATTTCATGCTCTTTTTGCATAATCATGTAAATTATTGATAAGTTTTGTTATTTTATGAAATTACTCATGTAACAGATTTCTCTGATTGTAAATCTTGCTTACAGTTTCATCTTGACCATTTATCGTCCATCTCTATTTTCGTATTTTTTTCAAAGAGATATGACAAATGATTCGGAGTAATTTTTTTTACACGATTTCCTTCGGTTTTAACACCTACTTCATGGTCCTTGCATCTTTTTAGCTCCCTGTTTTTTGAGCAAAGCCAAGCCAATATACTTCCTACCCTTGCCCCTGATGACCTCTTGCTGAATCATTAAAAAGGACTACCGGAGCAACGTCCCAAAGGCGGCAAAGAGTTGCCCCGCTAAGTACCGAGTGGTCGGATGATCATCAGCCTTCCTTCGGCGAAGATAGTCATTGAGAATCCGACCGTTTCCGGCTTTATGTGTATCGGGCCGTTGAAGATTCATCCGATACCGTTCAACTCCTGACGACACCCAACTCACAAACGTCACGGTGCCGTCGCGTTCCACCTGCTCCACTACTCCCACGTGGGTGAGCGGATCGTTCGGCAAACTGTCACCGTTAAAATCCCACGTATTATGAAAAAAGACTACGTCCCCCGGACGGACGGCCGGCCCATAATGAATGCTTCCGTGTTGCATCACGTGGGTATAGATACGTCCCACGCCGTTTCCGCCATCCAGGTCCCCCAACCCCCCGTACAAGTCGATCTGTTGCATCGCATAGACGGCCCGAACGAGGCCCGAACAGTCCGATGAATAGGACCGGCCGTTGAGACGGATGGATGATCGTCCCAAAAGCCCTGTCGCCGCCTGCACCAAAGCCGTTTGCTTTGGTGTTCCTTTGGCCATCACGCAACAGGTTTCTCCCCTCGTCCCGGTGGTGAGCCCCGCGCGATCCTGCTCGCTGTGAGCAAATTGACGGTCTATCGTTGCGCATCCTATGAAGAGAACGGACACCGGCACCGCAAGCACGCGACGCAACAGAGAGCTCAGCATCTCACCGACAATGGTGAATCTGTGTTTCCTCATCCTTCCTCCGTCAGGTCCGAGGAGAGATGGGTTCCGACAGCCGGTGATCTTCGTCAGCTAGCCCCCGGCGCTGCCGACCGGCCCGCCTGGCTCGGTCATGCGCCAGGGATCGAGCAGCTCGGCCAGGCGAGCCTCCGGCAGCACCTGTTGCTCCATGGCTACTTCTCTGACCGTTCGTCCGGACTTGTAGGCCTCTTTCGCCAACTTGGCCGCCGCTTCGTAGCCGATTTCCGGCGCCAAGGCCGTGCACATGGCCAGACTCTGTTCGATCAAACTTCGGCACCGTTCTTCATTCGCCTTAATCCCTTCAACGCACTTCGCGGCAAAATTATTGGAGACGGCGGCCAACAACTCGATCGATTGCAGCAGATTATAGGCCATAACCGGAAGCATCACGATCAATTCAAAATTGGCGGCCTGCCCAGCGACCGTAATCGTCACGTCATTGCCGATTACCTGGGCACAGACCATGGTGACGGATTCGGCGATCACTGGATTGACCTTCCCCGGCATGATGGAAGAACCGGGCTGAGTTTCAGGCAAAAAGATCTCCCCGATCCCGCAGCGCGGGCCGGACCCCAGCCATCGAATATCATTGGCGATCTTCATGAGACTCACGGCCACCGTCCGCAAGGCCCCGCTAGCCTCGACCAGCGAATCCTGCGCCGACTGTGCTTCAAAATGATTCGCCGCCTCTCGGAACGCGCAGCCGGTCTCATTTGAAATGATCGCCAACATCTTCGCCGGGAACTCCGGATGGCAGTTGAGCCCCGTGCCGACGGCGGTCCCTCCGAGAGCAACCTCGGCCAACGCCGCTTGCGCCCGCTTCACCCGTTCGATCCCCAGTTCGATTTGGCGGGCATAGCCGCCGAATTCCTGTCCCAACCGCACCGGAGTGGCGTCCTGAAGATGCGTGCGGCCGATCTTGACGATCCCGTCGAACTCCTTGGCCTTGCCATCGAGCGCCTTGTGCAAGCGACTCAAAGCCGGCAAGAGGTGTCGGTGGATCGTCTCAGACGCGGCAATGTGGATGGCGGTGGGAATCACGTCGTTGCTCGACTGGCCGAGATTTACATGGTCGTTGGGGTGCACCAGTTTGCTGCCGCGAGCACCGCCCAACAACTCGGTGGCCCGGTTGGAAATCACTTCGTTTGTGTTCATGTTGGTGGAGGTACCGGAGCCGGTCTGAAAAATATCCACCGGAAACTCGCCGTCCAGTTTGCCCTCCACCACTTCGCCGGCCGCTTGATAAATGGCGTCCGCGATCGTTTTGTCGAGGAGACCCAGCGAATGGTTCACCGTCGCCGCCGCCCGCTTGATCAACCCCATCGCCCGAATCATCGAACGGGGCATTCGCAAAGAGCTGATGGGAAAGTTCTCGATTGCGCGCGCCGTCTGCACGCCGTAGTAGGCGTCGGCCGGTACGGCCAATTCGCCCATCGTATCCCGCTCGATCCTTACGGCACCCGCTCGCTCGGCAGATCCCCTGTTCTTCATGCTTGACGCTCCTTTATCACAAATCTTTATCTCAATGTTCTTGCCCGCTGCGGGCGCCATCATAAACTTGGACTTCGCCCGCGCACAAGAGCGAAGCCCTGCACGATCAGCGGATGCCGAGCTAAAAGACCTGCGCGATGAAGCACTTGAGATACCGTGTCTCCGGCATGCTCGCGAGGACCGGATGATCAGCCCCCTGCCCGCGGCTCTCGAGAAGTCGTATCTGCCGTCCGACGTCTCTTGCCGCCGATCGAACCGCCCCCCAGAGCGCTTCCTCCGAGATCGGTTGCGAACAGGAGCTGGTGATCAAGAATCCCTCCGGCTTGAGCAGCTTGATTCCCAAGAGATTGACGTCTTTGTATCCGGCCAGCGCGCGGGGAACCGCTTCTTTGCTCCGAGCGAAGGCCGGAGGATCGAGCATCACCAGATTATAACGACGGTCAGCCTTGACGAGGTTGCGCATTTCCTCGAAGGCGTCTACCTTTCGATAGAGGCATCGTGATTCCATCTGATTCATGACCGCGTGCCGGCGTGCCGAGGCCAATGCCTCCTCGCCGACGTCGAGCCCTTCCACCGAGCGCGCTCCGGCCAACGCCGCATGGATGCCGAACGCGCCGGTATGGCAAAACACGTCCAAAACCTCTCCGCCCTCGGCCAGCTTCGCCGCCGCCAGCCGATTCTCGCGCTGATCGCAAAACCACCCGGTCTTCTGCCCCCGTTCGATATCGACGAGAAATCGCGCCAGCCCTTCTTTGATTTCGATTTCCGTCGGCCCTCCGCCGCGGAGAAACTTCCGTTCAAGAGGCAACCCCTCCAACCTCCGACTTTTCGCATCGTTCCTGAGATAGACGGCCGACACGCCCGTCTCCTGCATCAGGATGTCCGCCAGCAGGTCTTTGCGACGGTCCATGCCATACGACAACGTTTGCATCACCAGAACGTGATCGTAGCGATCCACGATCAAACCCGGCAATCGATCCCCCTCCCCGTAAATCAGCCGATAGGCGTTCGTTCCGTCGATGACCCGTTGCCGCAGACGAATCGCCTGGGCGATCCTGTTTCTCCAGAAAGCTTCGTCGACGAGTTCCTCTTCGAACGTCACAAGACGGACCACGATCTTCGAGGCGGGATTGAAAAAGCCGATTCCGTGTCGACGACCGTCCGGCCGGAGTACTTCGACCAGATCGCCGGGCGCCGCTTGTCCCTTGACATCACCGACATGGCCCGCATAGACCCAGAGATGGCCGGGCTCGTGTCTAGTCCATTGCCGATTGAGCGTCATCCGAGCCGTCACCGTGTCGGAACCGATGGCCATGGGTCACTTATCCTTGTCCGGGCGAAAAAGATCAAGAGGCGTTGCGGTTTCATAAAATGCGAGCATGGATATAGGCATGGCTTGACGGACAACCGAGGGTATGGTTTTCTGAGACCGAGCGGAGAACAAGGAGTACACCGGATGAACGACAAGGCGACGATCGGTTCCGCGGTATTGGATCGGCTGCATCGGCTCGGCGTCCGCCATATTTTCGGCATCCCCGGGGACTACGTCCTCTCGCTGTTTCAGCTCATCGAAGCGTCCCCCATCAAACACATCGCCACAACCCGAGAGGACTGCGCCGGTTTTGCGGCCGACGCCTACGCCCGCATCAACGGCATCGGCGCCGTCTGCGTCACTTATTGCGTCGGCGGACTCAACACCGTCAACGCCATCGCCTGCGCCTATGCCGAACGGTCGCCGGTCGTGTTGTTAACCGGCTCGCCGGGGCTTTCGGAGCGGACGCGCACTCCCTATCTTCATCATATGGTCCGTGATTTTTCCACTCAGCGCGAAGTGTTCGAACGGATGACGGTGGCCGCCGTGACGCTCGATGATCCGCTCACCGCGGAACGGGAGATGGACCGAGCCTTCGCCGCGCTCCTCCGCTATCGCCGCCCCATCTACCTGGAGATTCCCCGCGACATGGTCCACACCCCCCTGCCCGATACGACGAAACCGATCTGTATCGAGGATGAGCCCAGCGATCCGGCCGCTTTGGAAGAAGCCGTCGCGGAAGTGCGGTCCATGTTGGCCCTGGCCAAGAAACCGGCCATGTTGGTGGGGGCGGAGGTCGGCCGATTCGGCTTGCAAGACGATCTTGCCAAGCTGGTCGAGCGGATGAACGTTCCGATCGCGTCGACCCTCTTGGGGAAATCCATCATTCGGGAAGACCATCCCCTCTACGTCGGCGTCTATGGAGGGCTCATCGGACGGGAGGAAGTCCAGCAATTTATCAACGAGTCCGACTGCCTTCTGATTCTCGGTTCGATTCTTTCCGACGTCGAAGACCTCGACGCACGCTCGCCGTTGCTTTCGGAAGGGCGGACCATCCACGCCACGGCCGACCGGGTCGCCATCAAACATCACCGGTTCGACTCCATCAAGTTCCAGGATTTCGTGCGAGCCCTTGTGCAGACTCCTCTTCCGGTCTTCCCCCTTCGGAAACCGCCGTCCCACGTCATCACCCCGCAGCCTCCCCCCTCTCCCGATTCGCCGATCACCTTGGACGGTCTGTTTCGACACCTCGATAGCGTCTTGACGGACAAGATCGTCGTCATCGCCGACGTGGGAGAATCGCTCTTCGCCGCGGCGGACCTGCACGTGCGTCATCGTTTCGAGTTTCTCTCTCCCGCCTATTACACCTCGATGGGATTCGCCGTGCCGGCGGCTCTCGGCGCCTCGTTCGCCGATCCGGGGCTCCGTCCCCTTGTGCTGGTGGGAGACGGGGCGTTCCAAATGACGGGAACGGAGCTGGCCAGTTGCGTCCGATACGGGCTGGCCCCCATCGTCGTCGTCCTGAACAACCGCGGCTATTCGACGGAGCGGGAAATTCTGGAAGGGCCGTTCAACGACCTGCATGAATGGCGCTACGACAAGATATTCGAACTGGTGGGGGGCGGCGTGGGATCCCGCGTCGAGACACAACGAGAGTTCGAAGAACGTCTGGCCTCGGCCTTTGCCGACCGGAGCCGCCCGCACCTGCTGAACGTGCTGCTCAGCCCGGATGACCGCTCACCCGGCATGGTGCGGCTCGCCCGCCGTCTCGGCAAAAAACTTTCGACGGACAAACCCTGACCGCCATGATTCTCGGACGGCCGCCGTCAATCCTCTTCCGGATTAATGATATGCAACCCCGCCGTCTTTGAGGCGACCAGCAACTGGGCATCGGCGCTCACCACGGTCAATCGGAGCGGCTTCAGTTCCAACGCCAGCGCCAGGTGCATCACCTGCGGCGAGCGCAAAAACGGATACTCCAAAGCCAACTCCTTGGTCGAGAGATACGTCGTGACGGTCGGGACGATGAAGTGAAACAACCCCTGTTTCGACTCGATCTCAAACTTGTAGAGCACCGAGTAGCAGTCGTCCCTGGTGATTTTTCCTTCCTGAGCGCGCGTGGTCATGGCGGTATAGAAATCCGTCACGGACCAAGGCGGAAGAACGGCCACTTTTCCCCGCTTGACCAGCAGTTTATTGACGATCCTGGTCCCCCGTTCCATGCTGTATCGTTTCACAAGCGCTGTCGAGTCGAAGTAATAGTACGGCATCCGTTTACATCCTCCCCTTCAGAATGATTTCCGCCAACGGCCCCGGCAGTTTGGAGAGACGATCTTGCAACTCGTCCAGCGGCAACTCTTCGTATCCCTCCTTCCGCAAGGTCACGGCAAGATTGCCTTGATTGAACGACTCGGTGTCTTTTTTCAACCGCTCGTTCAACCGTTGTTTGGCCAAACGACTTGAAATTTTCGGGCCCGTTTTGGTCAACCCTCTGCCCCGACTCCGCGGAGCCTTGCTTATTACCGGCGTTTTTCCGATCGTGCTCACCGTGTCACACCTCCTCATCATGATCGATGAATCGTTGATGAATCGTTACAGTTTCATCTCGTCTGACCGCTCATCTCTCGGGCAACCGGCCGACCTTTTCTCCGCCGTCGGCAATTCGGCTTCCCCGAAAATATGCGCCGCAATCAGGACCGCCACTTCCGACGACAGGCGTTGCTGCATGTCCCGCAAAGCCCTGGTCGTCGCCTCCCGCTCCGTGAGATGTCCTTCTTTTCCGCCTCGTGAAACAACGCCCAGAACACGGCCGCTTCCTGCGTCCGTCACCTCGACATCGCCGCACCAGCGAACATACTTGAAATAGGGGTCATGGACCTCAACGGGCAAGAGTCGGGTGACGCCTTGCACCGTCAACGCCGCGTCCATACCTTCACCGCTCTCCGCCGTCACGGCGATCCCCTCGCGGATCAATCCTTCCATCAAGGCTTGTTGAGCGACTTCGGCATGGTCGCCGACGACGCGCACCGCCACCACCAGGTCGGTGGAAAGAAATCGCGCCAGCTCCTTGGATATGTCGTGCATGTCGTACGGAGGGGCCTCCCCTCGCCCGCTCGGACGAACGACGCGCAGGTCGGCATTATACACCTCCCGTAACATCAAATTGCCGACGGCCTTCCGCAAGTTGCGAACCGTGATCAACTTGTCCGACGCACGCCGCGATTCCACGACGTCCGACTCAATCGCCCTGTCCAGCGCCGACAACCGATCCAACAAGGAAGCCTCCGCTTGAGCGCGGTTCAGCACGGCCAACGCATAGTACAATCCCTTGGTCCTATCGTGCCAGGTTTCCAGCACCCTGACGTTCTCCAGCACTTTGTCGGTCGAGACTTTCGTGACGGTCTCCAGCGTCAACCTCCGCTCCACGTTCGTCGCCCCCCGCCGTTCGATCACAAAATAGGACTCCCAATCTTTCGCACGGGCGTCTACCTCCGCCTTGAAAATCCGAGCCACGGCCGCGTACGCCTGATCGGCCGCGCCTTGCCGATTGTCGGCCTGCCCCATACCGGTCAGATACTCGGCCGGAGGATATTTTCGATTGACGTCGTCGATCCAGGCTGGCTCGACCTGTCCACCGATCCATGCGCAACCGAGCCAGAACGGCCCGATCAGCCCGACGCAACTTACCGTGAAAACAGAACGCAGAGCGCATCGACACAGCCTGATTCGGCAGGCGAGCATCATTGCACCACGCGCCGAAAGAGAAATATCGTTTGACCCGGGGAAAGATTAAGAGACGGCTCCTTTGCCTCGGACGCCCAGACAGCCACGCCCCCGCCCGAAGGATGAACGGTTGCCCGATACCGACCCGAAGGCACCCACACCCGCGCCACGTGGATTTCATCCGGCAGGGTCCGCCAACTCCGTTTATCGGCTTCTTCCGAAGCCACGGCCAGCCCTTTGGCCAACAGGCTCACCAACAACCCCACCCACGGCGCGGCATCCCTCCCCACGGCCTGTTGAGACCCGATGACCGCCCCTTCCGCCATAGAAAATTTCGTGGCGGCCCGGGCCACGGCCTTCACGGTCATGGCGGGCAGCCGCTCCGTGAGAGTTTTCTCCGCCAACGCCGTCAGATCCTGGACTCGTTCCGACCGGGTGGCGTAGGAGGCGCCTTGCTCGTCGGTCAACGTCATGGTCTCGACAGGAATTTTCGTCTTTTGGTGAATCAAGCGGGGAAGCGCGACTCTCACCACCCGCCCGCTGAGTCCGTAGAGAACGCTGTCCATCACCCGATCCCGGCTTCCGAACGAAGGGGAAAATCCGCGATTCAACAACACCAACTGCAAGGCGTCCAGACTGATCGGGAGATCAAGATACAGATCCTCTTTTCGAGGGGCGCGCCCATTATAGCTGATCATGACGACTTGGGCGAGCCGTTGACGGGCCGACGCGGACAACCATTCGACGTCGGGATATGTGCTCCGATACCGATCCACCTCGTCCGCAAGTCCGAGGGCTTCGGCGGACGACAACAAATCGGCGCGCAACGACGGAGGACAGGCCACCTGGGACCAGCCGCGCATCGCCTCATAGGCCTCGCAGGCGTTGCGATAGGCAATGAACGCGTTGTTCAGATCTCCCGCCGCTTCGTACAACATGCCGCTCAGGTAGCGGGCGAAGCCGTCGTTTCCATAGCCGTTCTTTCCCTTGCCCTTGAGCCTATCGCTCAGCACGTTGAGACGATGATCGATGCGCCTGGCCTCCACCAACGCTCCCGCGATGTCGTTCTGCGCCGCATAATTGAGGGCCTTCACCACGTTGACCATGACGTGCTCATAGGGATCCCCCTCGTACGGCAGGGCATTGTCGTTCGTCAGAAACGCCAGCGTTTCGGATCGAATAGTCCTGGTATAGAGCCGTTCCACGATCTCTTCGGCCTGCTCAAGCGCTTCATTGCTTTGCGCGTAGTCTCCCGCCAAATGCAGAGCCATTCCCCGATCCATCAAGTACAACAGACGGCTCTTCGATCCGTACTCCGATTCAGCCCGTTCGACGATTGAAGCGGCCTGGACGGGGTCGCCCGCGAGCAGACTTTGTTCGATGAGGGCATAGCGGTTGGTAGATGCACAGCCGGTGAGAAGACCTATGACGGCTATGACAAGGAAGAGGGAACCGTTTGCGATGAGACCGCTTGATCGCCGCGTGGAACTACGGCGGCTGAAGCGCAGGAGGAGGGATTTCAACTCTCGGACCTGTTAAAACACCGTCCGTTTCCTTTCGACCACTTTCTTGATCTTCTTCTGCCCGTACCAGACCTTCGCGTTGCTTTCCAAATCGATCATCTGAAGGTCCACCTGATAGAACACCGCCTTGGTGCCGTCGGCCTCGTCCACAATCGTGGCGATGGTTCCCTTCAACATGAAGTCGGCTCCGCTCTCTTTCCCCGGAGCTTTTTGGGTGTCTTCGCGGGCATAGACCGCCTGTTCTTTCCGCTCGGCCCGGACTTCCTCCCGTTCTTGCTTGCCCGCTACGAACGTGACTTTTTGAGAGTTGGTGAGCTCCCGCTCCAGATCCGTGATGAAGGTCTTGACGTTGATGTGCTCATGACTGCTGTTGACCACCGTGCCGACCACCACGACCGGCTGACGCTGTTTCGCCTTCGAGAAGTTCCCGAGCCAGGGGTATTCCAAGGCCTCCTTCACCATCGCTTCGGCCACCATCCGCGAATCCGTGTCGTTCCAGCGGCCGCTGAGATCGGTCACGACGCCGGCGTCCACGCGCGTCACTTTGACCTCGTGCCCGCAGCCTCCCACCGCAAGAAGCGCGCACGCGAACAACGGAATGGGACGGAACGCCGTTCGGATCACGCCATTGACTCCTTTAACCATCGCGTCTTACAAAAGCCGTGGAGTGGACCTTATCGGATCCCCCGTTTCTCTTCCTCTTTTTCGAGACGGTCAAACAGGCGATCCGCGTTTTTGCGGACAAAGTCGCGGACCTCCGCGTTCAGCTCCTTGGCCCTTTCGAGATTGTTCTTCATGTCTTCCAAACTGAGTTTGGCGAGCACATAGTAGGTGTTGGTTTTTTCATCTTTGTAGCGATCGACGGAGCGCACGCCGCTCAATGTCACCGTGGTGACCGTTTTGATGGCTCGTTCGACGTTTTGTTCCTCGGTGTTCCGCGTGAAATCTCCCGCCGTCGTCGAGGCGGCATAGTCTCTCATCAGATAGCCCGTATAGGTTTCAAACGTCTTGGCGATTTCCGCGCGCGCTCGATTTTCAGCGGCATCCCAGGCGAGGGGTTCGTTCTTCACGCCCACCACCGAACCTACCCCATAAAACGCTTTCCGGTCTTTTTCGTTGAATGCCCCGGACCCTCTTTCCACCCACTTGGGAGGACCGCCACAAGCCGTGAGCCCCACCAGCAGAAGGGCTACAAGACCGGTATTGACCAGCCTCGTCTGCCGCCGCATCATAAGAATCCTCCTTCCGAATCACAGGACGATCCCCGTAAGGGCTACCGTCCGTCAGCACGAGAAAAAAGCGATTTCATGCTAACATGCCCCCCTGGTTCCGTCAACGAAACAGCCTTTCAATCGGTACGAAAATGTCCTCGGTCTTTCTTTCCACCATGGATCGGAAGACCAATCGACCAACCACGTGAAGAGGGAGAAATTGTTTATGGCGGAGATTCACATCGACAACGGCATCATCACCATCATGAATTTGGACGTGCAGGACACAAAGGCCGCGGCCATCTTGGCCGCCTATCCGATAGAGCGTCGGGCGGAAATCACCCGCCGCGCTATCAAGATCGGATTGGGCTATCTGAAAGGCGGAGAACAGGAGTAGGAAGTCGCTCGTGCTCGGCTTAGCTTGGCTTGGATCGAATCGATTGACGTCAACGCCAAGTTTTTCCCCTCAAAAACTCTGAACGCCGGAGAGACGGTGCTAAGGAGATGTCGCCTCTCCATCCGACAGAGGCGCCGGCGGAGGCGAAATCGAGGTCCCTTCGATCAACACGGTATCGCCGTCGCCGTCGATTCTGAGGCTGATGGGATGCTGAGCGCCGTCGGATGCACGTTCAACCCGTTCAACAAGGTAAGCTCCCAATTCAGAAGCCATCAGCCATCCGTTTCTGTCCAAGTCCGCTTCGCCGGAGAGGCCGGCCAACAACAGCCGCACAAAGAGACTCTTGCCGTCGGGACGCAACGATATCTCTCCTTTGCCCGCCGCGCTGACCACCTGGACGGCCCGTCGCTCCCGCTCATCTTCCGGCGCCACCCGCCCCTCCAGCGACAACCGCGGCGGCGCCGTCACTTCCCACCCGAAGACCGGCGCGTCGAACAAGAGCACCGTATGTTTCGACGCAGTGCGCCGCGTAAATTCCTTGAGATGCTCGACCGTTATGGATTTACCGATGTGGGCGACCTGCGCGTCCAGAGGGACGAGGTAGCTCCGTTCCTCTCCCTCCGCATCCCGCGCGGCGCCGACGTGACCGATGTAAAAGATGACCAGTCTGTCCATCCGACCGACTTTTCTCGGCAGAATATCATTGAAAACCTGTTGCAGTCGGCGAGAGGTGGCGTCCTTTTCGTAAATCTCCACGACCTCGTCAAATCCCAACCGCCGAAACGCCTGCGCAACTTGTTTCGCGTCAGCGATCGCGCCGGGAAGGGGTTGAGCCACCTGGTAATTTTCAATGCCGATGATGACAGCCCAGGACTTGTAGTAGAGCCCTTCGGGCTTCCCCGCCTGGGCGTACGCATCCGAAGGCGCGGCGCACCACCAGGCCCCGATCGCCTGCCCCAACAGCACACCGATTATTCCCAGCCCATGCAGAAATCGTCTCGTCATAATCGGCTTATCGGCTTATCGGTTCAGATGACAGAAAATGCTCGCGGGCCAGACTACCGTTGAGCTCCGACACTGTCAAGAATCCCCGAAGAGCGGACCAGATGCGATCCCACCGACCGCCCCCAGATCCTGTCTCCACTTTCGTTCAGGTTGCAGGCGAATTGTGTTTTCTCCATAATGCGCGCAGGCGCTATCGATCGACACAAAAGGAGGTCGTGACTCATGACGGAAGAGATTGAAACTCTCTTAAAAGAAAGCCGACTGCATCGTCCCTCCACCCAAACCGTCGCCAACGCCTACGTCAAGGACTATGATACCGAGTACAAAAAATCCATCGCCGACCCGGAAGGGTTTTGGAGCAACGCAGCACGAGAATTGGAATGGTTTTCTCCCTGGCACACCGTCCTGGAATGGAACTATCCCTGGGCCAAATGGTTCGTCGGCGCCACCTGCAACATCGCCTACAATTGTCTCGATCGCCACGTCAAAACCTGGCGTAAGAACAAAGTGGCGCTGATCTGGGTGGGAGAACACGATCAAGAACGCATTTTCACTTATGCGGAGCTGTATCGCCAAGTCAATCGCTGTGCCAACGCGCTCAAGAAACTCGGCATCGCGAAAGGCGATCGAGTGACCATTTATCTTCCCAAAATCCCCGAACAGATGATCGCCATGCTGGCCTGCGCCAGAATCGGAGCGATTCACAGCGTGGTCTATTCCGGCTTCAGCGCCCCGGCCCTCGCCAGCCGCATCCATGACGCGGAATCCAAGGCGGTCATCACCGCCGACGTGGGATTCGACAGGGGCAAGACGATTCCGTTGAAATCGGTAGTGGATGAAGCCCTCAGAACCTGCCCGACGGTGAACCACGTCGTGGTGGTCCGCCGCCAACCGATCGAGCATCCCCTCTCCCCCCCCAAAGAACTCGACTGGCATGAATGGTTACGGAGCGAGCCGACGACTTGTCCGGCGGAACCGCTCGATGCCGAAGCTCCTCTGTACATTCTGTACACATCGGGCACCACCGGCAGACCCAAGGGTGTAGTCCACGTCCACGGGGGCTACATGGTGGGCACGTACATTACGACCAAGTACGTCTTCGATCTCAAAGACGACGACGTGTACTTCTGTGTGGCCGATCCCGGTTGGGTCACAGGACACAGTTACATTGTTTATGGCCCTCTCCTCAACGGCGCCACGATCCTGACCGCCGAAGGCAAACCCGACTATCCGAATCCCGGCCGCTGGTGGGACCTGATCGAGCGATATGGAGTCTCCATTTTTTACACCACCCCGACCGCGATTCGCCTGTTGATGCGCTACGGAGAGGAGTGGCCGGCAAAATATAACCTGTCGTCGCTCCGCATCCTCGGCAGCGTCGGCGAACCCATCAACCCGGAAGCTTGGGAGTGGTTCCACCGCGTCACCGGAGGAGAGAAACCCATCATGGACACCTGGTGGCAGACGGAAACCGGCGCCATCCTCGTCACGCCGCTCCCGTCCATGCCGCTCAAACCGGGCTCCGCGGCCAAACCGTTCTTGGGCGTGGAGGCGGATGTGGTCGATCGCGACGGCAACTGCCTGCCTCCCAACGCCGGCGGTTTGGCCGTTATTAAGAAACCTTGGCCCTCCATGATGCGCACCATCTACAAAGATCCCGAACGGTATCAGACCTATTGGAATACAATCCCCAACTGCTATACCGCCGGAGACATCTGCCACAAGGACGAGGACGGCTACTTTTGGTTCATGGGAAGGGCGGACGACGTCATCAAGGTGGCCGGCAACCGATTGGGGACGGCGGAAGTGGAGAGCGCCTTGGTCAGCCACCCTGCCATCGCGGAAGCGGCGGTGATCGGCAAACCGCACAAAACGGTGGGCGAATCCATCAAGGCCTTCATCATTCTCAAACAAGGCGAGCAGGAAAGTCCGGCGCTGATCAAATCCATTAAAGACCATGTGCTCAAGGAGCTGGGCAAGATCGCCGTCCCATCGGAAATCGACATCGTCTCCTCGCTGCCCAAAACCAGGTCCGGAAAAATCATGCGGCGGGTTCTGAAAGCCAAAGAACTGGGTCAGGACCCCGGCGATCTTTCAACGATCGAGGAGTAACGGTCGTGGGAAGGGGCGGAAGAAGGCCGGGTGAGCCGATTTATCAGCGGCGGCACATGATCGCGCTCGCCGGCGCGGTGACGCTCCCGGTCATCGTCGTGCAGGGTTACAAGGTCTTCGTCGGCCCGCTTAGCTTCGACATGCAACTGTTGGTGGTCATCGTCGTCTCGGTCTTCTCCGGAATCGGTCTGTATTTCTTCTATCGCTCTTCGGCGCGGAATGAGCCGTGAGGCGGGGCCGACTTCCGGCCCATCTCAAGAATCCGTCAGATCAAGCCCCGCTTCTGAAGATAGTCCGTGTCGATGACCGGAGGGGCTTTGGTTTTGGGGAGCTGACTCCGCTCCTGAAGCAACCGCTCGACGTACTTGCCGATCAAGTCAGACTCAAGATTGAGGGGCTCGTTCACCTGCTTCAGCCCCAAGGTCGTCACCTTCGCCGTATGGGGAATGACTGCGACGCTGAAGCTGCGATCGGTCATCTCGTTGATCGTCAGGCTGACGCCGTCCACCGCGATCGAGCCCTTGGCCACACAGTACCGCAAGATCGACGCCGGCGCCTCGATAGTCATCACGATGGACTCGCCTTCCTGCCTCCGACTCCTGACGACGCCGACCCCGTCCACATGGCCGGCCACCAGATGCCCGCCGATGCGTTCGTTGAAACGCATCGCCCGCTCCAAATTGACCGGCGCGCCGACGGCGACTCCGCCCAACGTGGTCACGGCAAGCGTCTCCGGCGACACGTCCACGGAAAAGTCGTTCTTGCCGATCGAGACCGCCGTCAAACACACGCCGTTGACGCTCACGCTGTCGCCGATCTTGAGGTCGCCCATCACGATCGAGGCCAAAATGGTCAGTCTGGCGCCCTTCAACGTCTTCTCCACGGACACCACCGCGCCCATTTCCTCGACGATGCCTGTGAACATGCTTCAGCGCTCCATCATAATACGCATCATGCACATGCGACGGCCCAAATCATTTTCCTGCCCGCCTCGCGACCATTATAACATCGCCGGCAATCCTAGCCGGCACCCTATCGGCGTCTCATCGCCGACCAGAACAGACCTCCGGCCGCGAGTTGAATGGCCGCGATGACGGCGAAGGCCTCTTCGTAGCTCAGACGCGCGATCAACAGCCCGGCCAACAAAGGCCCGCTCGCATGGCCGATGTCCATGATCGTTCCCTGCATCCCCATGCCGGCTCCCAGTCGTTTAAACTCGGAACTGTCCGCCACCAGAGCCGACGAGGAGGAAGACACGACCGCTTCGCCGAAGCCGAACCCCGCCGAAAGCGCAAGCAGGACGGGAAACCACGATACCCGGGGAATACAGACGAACGTCGCCGCGCATATGAAAAGTCCGAACAGAATCAGAGGCCGGCGCCCAATCCGATCGGACACCCGTCCCATAATCGGTTTGGAAAAAAATGAGGTGAAGGCTTGCACACTGAATAGGAGCCCCACCTCGCCGGGGTTCAGCCCGGCCTTGACTCCGTACAACGGCAAAAAGGCCATCAAGGCGCCGTTGGCGATCATCTTTGCCGCGTCGGTCACGCTGGTGACCAACACCTTTGTATTCTTCGCGACTGCGGCAAATCCTTTCCACATTTCGGACCATACCGCCGCCAATCGCTTGTCTTGGACCGACGAAGCCGCGACGTTCAACGGCAGACTGTAAAACAACGCCATGCCGACGCAGCCGAAGAGGCCGGCCGTCACGAACGTCGTGGAGAAGCCCGCGTCGTGCACCAGGACCCCTCCGAGAAACGGCCCCAGCAAGGCTCCCGACTGCGTACAGGCCGTATAGGTGCCCAACGCCGCGCCGCGCTTCTCGCGATACAGCTCGGCGACCGTCGCCAGCGCGCTGGGAGCGAAGACGGCCGTGGCGAGTCCATGAACAAACCGTAACAGGGTGAGGGCGTCGACGTCGCTCACGAAGGGGTACAGAAACGGCGGCAGCCCGAACGCGACAACTCCAACCCGTAACAGCATGCGCCTGCCGTACAGATCGGACAGGGCTCCGGCCGGCAGCTTCAGCAAAACACCGGTCAGGGTTGAAACGGAAACGACCAAGCCGATCCGTTCCGGACTCGCGCCGAGCGATTCGGCGAACAGCGACAAAGCCGGCATCCGCACCATGTTGTAACTGATGAAACAAAAGACGCCGACCGTGCAGATCAACGCGAAACTGCGGGAAGTCGTCATGGCCGCAACGCTCTGGCGCGACCGGAAGGTTGAATCTTCGACACCTCTTTTTGAACCGGAGCCTTCTCGGCGCAAACAGGCCGAGCAAGATGGTCATTTGCCTTCGCACGGCGACACCGCCCTCCGCCGCTCACGGTTGATCCTCAACCGCAATCGTCAAGTGAACGGGGAAGAGCTCATCGGCCGTTTGTCGGAGCCTTGCTTGCTGAAGCAAGGTTTTGAGGGACGGCGTGACCGTCCCTTCGAACGAAACCCGTCCGTCGGTGACCACGGTGACCGGTTTGGACGGGTCGATCAGGCGGTCATTCAAAAACAGGCTGTACCGCCGAATCCGCTCCGTCTTCACTTCGATGCGATTCGCCTCCACGATGGAGGCGTCGAGCTTGGCATATTCCCGCCGTCTGATCCGTTCGTCCGTCCTGTCGACCAAGTCGTCGGAAAAGGCCGCGATCCGATCGGTCGCGTCCACACGCACCCACCCGAACGGTTGAAGGTGGCTCGCGTCCCGCACGACCGTGAGCCGGGTCGGCAATGGATCGCGACGGCGACCGCCGAGCCACGCGACGAGATCCGGCAGCTCCTCCCTTGGGAAATAGTGGCCTCCCGCCATGGGATGTTCCCGTTGATGCTCACGATAGACATAGCGATAGCCGAGCGTCTCCAGTTCTCGCGCGATGGACCGGCTCAGTTCCACCGGCATGACCTCATCTTTCGCTCCATGAATGATGTAGACCGGCGTATTGCGGAGATTCTCCAGAAACGGCATCAGCACCCGGTCCAACCCGCCGGCCATCGGCGCGATGCCCGCGAACAACGGAGCGTGGTGCGTGCCGATCAACAACGTTCCGATGCCGCCGTTCGACATGCCGGTCAAAAAAATCCGGTTCGGGTCAATGCGATACCTCCTCCGAAGGTCGTGAATGGTCGCCAACACCAACTCCTCGGCCCGTCGCGTAAACCAAGCCCCTGACGGATAGGTCGGACAGGCCAAGATGTATGCATCGCCCAATCGCTCCCGCCACCGTTCTAAATAGGCTTCGCCGTCAAAGCCGGCCCCGTGCAAACAGACGACCAAGCCCATGCTGCTCGATGGGTGATACGACGCGGGAACGGCGATGGATACGGAATAGAACTTCCCCCGAACGGCCACCTGCAAATCAGGAACGGTGCCGGTCGGCTGTTCGCCATAGAGTCGTCCGGTTCTGATGATCTTGCTCACTCGTTCAATGGACGATTCCGGATGGGTCAGGATCTCTTGCAACAAACGATCGGCATCCTCGTTCGCCGCTGCGTCGAGGTACCGGAACACCTTGGCCGCCAGGTCGCCCGATGGTTCGGTTCCGCTCTCGGCGCGACCGTCAACCGGCTGCCAACCGAGCCACACAAGAAGGACCGCGCCAAGGATCGAGCCGATCATACATCACCCTCAACGACCAGATCGCCGCCGACCGCGCGGGTCGTCAGATGACGCAGCCTCACCGCTGAAGCCAGGCGAGCCGGGCCTTTTCCTCCGATGACGCTTTTCGCGTCATCGCCGCCGAGCAACAACGGCGCGACATAGAGACGGACGCGCTGGACGAGTCGCGCCTTCAGCATGGCCGCATTCAGCTTGCCGCCGCCTTCCAACAAGACCGAGATGATTCCCCTCTTGCCGAGATCGCTCATCAGGGCGGCCAGCGAGACGTTCCCTCCCGCGACGGGAAGCGTGAGGACTTCGATCCCTTGTTCGAGCAACGCCCGCTTCTTGAGCGGATCGGCCAACGCGGTCGTGGCCACCACCGTCTTTGCCGCTTCCTGTTGCATTAAGATCTTGGCCTTCGGCGGAATACGCAATCGGCCGTCCACGACGACGCGGAGCGGCTGTCTTTCGGCCAACCGGGTAAGCCGCGGACCGATCCGCGCGGTCAACGATGGATCATCTCGCACCACCGTCCCCACGCCGACCAGGACGGCGTCCGTTTCCCGACGGAGCCGATGAGTTTCTCGACGCGACGGTCGGCCGGTGATCCACTTCGATTCCCCGGTCGCGGTGGCGATTTTTCCGTCCAGCGTCATGCCGGCCTTCAAGGTGACGTAGGGACGTTTCGTTTTGATCCAATGGGAGTAGGCCTTGTTCAATTCCTCGGCCTCCCGTCGAGCCACGCCGACTGTCACCGCAAGTCCGGCCCGGCGGAGCGCGGCCACGCCCTTTCCCCTGACCGACGGATTGGGATCGGTCATCGCGACGACCACGCGACGGATACCGGAACCGATCACGGCCGGGACGCAGGGAGGCGTTCGTTTTTTCCGGTGACAACAGGGCTCGAGCGTGACGTAGAGCGTCGCGCCCGCGGCAAGATCTCCCGCTTGACGGAGGGCCAAGATTTCAGCATGAGGAAGGCCGGGGCGGAGATGAAACCCTCGGCCCACGATTCGCCCCTCGCTCACGACGACGGCGCCGACCATCGGGTTGGGACTTGCCGTTCCCCGACCTTTCTCGGCGAGGCGGAGAGCAAGGGCCATGAAATCGAGGTCGCGCGTCACCGTTTCTTGCGGGAGGGCGCTTTCGCCTTCACCACGGTCTTCGACGGTTTTCCACCGGACGGTTTCTCGCCAGCTTCGGCCAACGCGGCGTGGGCGGCGGCCAGCCTGGCGATCGCCACGCGATAGGGCGAGCAACTGACGTAATCCAATCCGAGTTGGTGACAAAACTCGACCGAGCTCGGATCGCCGCCGTGTTCCCCGCAAATGCCGAGTTTAATGCCCGGCCTCGTCTTGCGCCCGCCGCTGATGGCCCGCTGCATCAAGGCGCCGACCCCCTCTCGATCCAGGACGGCGAAGGGGTCGGAGTCCATGATGTTTATCGTCCGGTAATAATCGATGAACTTGGCCGCGTCGTCGCGCGAGAATCCGAACGTGGTCTGGGTCAAATCATTGGTCCCGAAAGAGAAAAACTCGGCCTCCTCGGCGATCCGCTCCGCCGTCATCGCCGCCCGCGGCAGCTCGATCATCGTGCCGACCAGGTAGGACAGTTTGACGTTGTACCGTTTCATCGTCTCTTGAGCGACCTCGCGGACCAAATCTTTCTGCGATTTCATCTCAGAAGCCATGCCGACCAGCGGAATCATGATCTCCGGCACAATTTTTTTGCCTTCCTTCGCCAGTTCGCAGGCGGCCTCCATGATCGCCCGGGCCTGCATCCTGGTGATCTCGGGCATCGTGATGCCCAATCGGCAACCGCGCAGCCCGAGCATCGGATTGAACTCGTGCAACTCTTCGACGCGCGCCAGCAGCCGCCGTTTTTCCTCGAGCGCGGCCCCGTCTTTTCCTGTCAATTCGAGTTGCGCGATCTCGACCATCAGGTCTTCCCGTTTGGGAAGAAACTCGTGCAACGGCGGATCGAGCAGGCGGATCGTGACCGGATACCCCTGCATCTCACGATACAATCCGATGAAATCCTGCCGTTGAAGAGGCAACAACTGATCCAGATACTTTTCCCGCTCTTCTTTGGTGCGGGCCAAAATCATCTTCTGCATGATCGGAATGCGGTCTTCGGCGAAAAACATGTGCTCCGTCCGGCAAAGCCCGATCCCCTCCGCCCCGAAGCCGCGAGCGATCCTCGCCTGCTCCGGAATGTCGGCGTTGGCCCGTACCCGAAGGCGGCGGTACTTATCGGCCCAGGACAAAATCGTCGCAAACCGCTGGTACTTCTCCGACTTGGCCTGGTCCAACGTGCCTTGAATGACTTGGATGACCTCCGATTCGACCACGGGAATATCGCCCTCGTACACATTACCCGTGGAGCCGTTGATCGAAATATAGTCCCCTTCACGAAAGACCTTTCCTCCGATCTTCACGCTCTGTCCGTCGACCTCAACGGCCTCGCAGCCCGCCACACAGACCCTTCCCATTTGCCTGGCGACGACGGCCGCATGGGACGTCATGCCTCCGCGAGCCGTCAGAAATCCGGCCGCCGCGTTCATTCCGTGAATATCGTCTGGACTGGTCTCCTGTCGGACCAACACCACACGGTCGCCCCCCGTCTTCATCTCCACGGCTCGATCCGGAGTCAGCGCGATTCTGCCCGCCGCCGCTCCCGGTCCGGCCGGCAATCCTTTCCCCAAGGGATTGGCCTTGGCCTCTTCCTTTGAGTCGAAAATGGGATAGAGATACTGCGCCAGTTGATCCGGTCCGATTCGCTGCACCGCCTCCTGCTTGGAGATCAGTCCTTCTTTGACCATGTCCACGGCGATCTTGACGGCGGCGATGCCGGTCCGTTTGCCGACCCTGGTTTGCAACATGTAAAGCTTGCCCTCCTGGATCGTAAACTCCAGATCGAGCATGTCGCGGTAATGCTTCTCGAGCTTCTTGTAAGTCTGTTCGAGCTCTTTATAGGCCTCCGGCACCTTCTTGGCGAGTTCGGCGACCGGCAGGGGAGTTCTGATGCCGGCCACCACATCCTCTCCCTGCGCATTCATCAGACATTCGCCGAAAAAGACGCGATCGCCGGTGACCGGGCTGCGGGTGAACGCCACTCCCGTTCCGCTTGTCTCTCCCATGTTGCCGAACACCATGGCCACCACGTTGACCGCCGTCCCCCAGGAATCCGGAATTCCGTATAAGCGGCGATAGGTAATCGCCCTGGCTCCGAACCAGGATGAAAACACCGCGTTGATCGCCATGCGCAACTGATCCAGCGGATCATCGGGAAAGTCTTTCTTCGTCTCTTCCTTGACCAGCGCCTTGAAGCTCACCACCAGATCCCGAAGATGCCTGGCGTCGAGATGCGTTTCGTGTTCGACCCCCACCTCTTCCTTCTTGTGCTTCAAGATGGCTTCAAAATGTTCGCGAGGCACGCCCATCACGATACTGCCGAACATCGACACGAATCGCCGGTAACTGTCCTGGGCGAATCGGTCGTTGCGGGTTCTGGCCGCCAATCCTTCGACCGTTTTGGTCGTCAACCCGACGTTCAACACGGTGTCCATCATGCCCGGCATGGAGGCGCGCGCGCCGGATCGCACCGAAACGAGCAGCGGCCGCGCGGGATCGCCGAATCTCAATCCCATCGACCGTTCCACGCGCTTGAGGGCCTGCAACGTGGCGTCCCACATGCCCGGCGGATATTTCTTGCCGAGCTTGTAGTATTCAACACAAGCCTCCGTCGAAATCGTAAATCCCGGCGGCACCGAGATGCCCAAATTGGTCATCTCCGCCAGGCCCGCGCCCTTGCCGCCCAGCAACTCCTTCATGTTCGAAGTGCCTTCGGCCTTCCCATCGCCAAAATAGTAGACGTATTTCTTTGCCACGTGCGTGTCTCCTTTAGACATTCATCCAAGGCCTGAACGATGCGGCTCGCAATTCCTGCTCGCAACGAGGACGCCCGGTTGTTTCAAACGGCACCGGTGTCTCCATCCCCGATTAGCCCCCTTGCACCACGATCTGCGAAAAATCGGCGAACGATGCGAACAACTCGTCAACGTCCTTCAGCAAGGACAGCCGGTTTCGACGAACCGCCCGGTCCTCGGCGTTGACCATAACGGCCGAAAAAAACCCGTCGATGGAAGGTTTAAGATCAATGAGCGCGTCCAATGTCCGATCATAGCGGCCGGCGGTGATCGACTCCTCGATGAGCGTTCGCGCTTCCCTCACCGCCCGGTGAAGATCGGATTCGGCTGCATGCTGAAACAGGACCGGATCTACCGCTTCTCTGGTCCATTCTTCTTTTTCGACGAGCCGATGCGCCCGCTTGAACCCGATAAGCAGCGCGTCGAATTCCGGCTTTCTGGTCACCGCTTCCAACGCCATCATCTTACGGACGAGATCGACAAGATCCAGCGGCCGATCACCAAGGGATTTCAACACCGCTTCAATGACGTCGTCCCTCAACAGCTGCACGACCCGGCAATAATGTCGCACGCGCTCCAGGATGAACTCGATGATTTGGCCCATCCCCTGAGATGCTGAATCCGGCAATCCCTTGAAGCCGTCATCGGAAACGAGCTGCCGTGCCTTCTCGACGAATGTCCTCAAATCCGCCCGGAAATCGGTTTCGAGCATGATCCGAACCACCGCCGTGGCCTGTCGCCGAAGCGCAAAGGGATCTTCCGATCCCGTCGGCACGATACCGACGTGGAAAAACGCGGCGATGGAATCCAGGCGATCGGCCAGCGCAAGGACCCGCCCGGCGAGCGTGCGCGGCGCCTCGCCCTCGATTCCTTTGGGCAGGTACTGTTCACGAACGGCCGTTGCCACCTCGGGCGGCTCCCCATCATACAGGGCGTACACGCCCCCCATAATGCCTTGCAGTTCCGGGAACTCGCCGACGATGCCGGTCACCAAGTCGGCCTTGGCCAGAGCCGCCGCCCGCTCGCAGATCGACGGCAGATCACCCTGACCGGAAGACAGATGCACGGCGATGAAGCCGGCCAGGTGTTTCACCCGCCCTTGCTTCTGCGCCATTGTGCCGAGTTTTTGATGAAACGTGACGCCGGACAGTTTCGGGACCCGTTCGCTCAGACGCGTCTTCCGATCCTCGTCGAAAAAGAACTTGGCGTCGGCCAATCGCGCTTCCAAGACCCGCTCATTGCCCGTTCGAATCAACGACATGTCCGCCACGCGGGTGTTCGCCACGGCGATAAAATGAGACGCCAGTTTCCCGGTTTCTTTGTGCCGCAAGGAAAAGAACCCTTGGTGCTCCTTCATGGAGGTCATCAGGATTTCTTCCGGCACGTCCAAATAGGTTTCCTTGAACGATCCGATCAACGCAGTCGGCAACTCCGTCGAATACACCGCCTGATCGAGCAAGGCTTCGTCTTCGTGCAACTGAAATCCGGTCTTGTGACAGATGTCGGCAATTTGTTCTTCGATCAATTTTCGCCGCCGTTGCGGATCGACGATGACGCCCTGACGTTCCAACAGAGCCGAGTAGGAGTCGGCGTCTTTGACGCGAATCCATTTTCCTCCGCCCACCACCCGATGTCCCGTGGTCTGATTCGATGCCGTCACGCCCGCCACGTCGAAGGGAAGCACGGTCCCTCCATAGATCGCCAGAAGCCAGCGGATCGGACGGGCAAAGCGCACGCCGGTCTCATTCCATTTCATCGCTTTGGGAAACGCGAGCCCCGCCACGAGATGGGGAAGAACCTCCATCAACACCGATGAAGCGGGGCGGCCCGCTTCATGTTTCACCGCAAACAGGTATTCGCCCTTGGGAGTCCGCCGCACCTCAAGATTCTGAACCGGCACACCATGCGTCGAAGCAAACCCGATCGCCGCCTTGGTCGGCCGGCCGGCTTGGTCGAACGCCGCGGCTTTGGGAGGTCCCATCGTCTCCTTCGTCACGGACGACTGCTTGGCGGCCAGCCCCTCGACCACCATCGTCAGCCGCCGCGGCGTCCCCATCGTTCGAATGGCCCGAAAGCCCAGGCGCTGATCTTTCAGCAACCGCTCCGACGATTCCTTCATCGTCGCCAAGGCCGGCGCAACGAACTGGTACGGCAACTCCTCCACGCCGACCTCGAGCAGCAGGTCTTGGGCCACTGGCGCGGGGGGTGCCTTTGAGCTTTTGGGCTCGATGCTCCGACGTGCGGCTTTCTTTGGCTTGTCCATGAGCGTTAGGTTCGACCGGCCGTCACCCTCGGCCGAGGCGCGGTCGCTTTCGGACCGCCGTGCCGTTCCTCGTGACGCAGTAGCGGATGTCCCATAGCGGCCCGCTCTTCGATATAGCGTTCGGCGCACTGTTTGGCCAGCGCCCGCACGCGGGCGATATACGCGGTCCGCTCGGCGACGCTGATGGCGCCGCGCGCATCCAACAGATTGAACACGTGCGACGATTTGATGCAGTAGTCGTACGCCGGCAGCGTCAACCGTTTGTCGGTCTTGGCGAGCAACCGCCTGCATTCGGCTTCATATGAGTGAAACAAGTGGGTCAGCATCGACACGTCGCCTTCTTCGAAGTTGTAGCGAGACCCCTGCACTTCGGTTTCATGGTGGAGGTCGCGATACGTAATCGAGTCCGTCCATGCGAGATCGAAGACGTTGTCGATCTGCTGCAGATACATCGCGATACGCTCGGTCCCATACGTAATTTCGCCGGTAATGGGACCGAGTTCGATGCCGCCGATTTCCTGAAAGTAGGTAAACTGCGTAATTTCCATTCCGTCCAGACGCACTTCCCATCCCAATCCCCAAGCGCCCAAGGTCGGCGATTCCCAATCATCCTGCATGAAGCGGATGTCGTGCCGCTTGGGGTCGATCCCCAATCGGGCCAGGCTTTCCAGATACAGATCTTGAATGTTATCCGGCGCAGGCTTCAACACGACTTGATACTGATAGTAGTGCTGCAGGCGGTTCGGATTGTCGCCGTACCGCCCATCCGTCGGACGGCGACAGGGTTGAACATAAGCGGATCGCCACGGCTCTGGCCCCAATGCCCGGAGGAACGTCGCGGGATGAAAGGTGCCGGCTCCCATCTCCATGTCGTACGGCTGGTGAATCACACAGCCTTGATCGGCCCAAAATTCATGCAAGACCAGGATCAAATCTTGAAAATTCACGGCAGGCTCGGCATAGAGGGGATCTTCGATTCGGATTTTCAGACGCTAAAAACAAGGGCGCAAGCTAGCAAGAATGTCGTTTGCTGTCAAGCAACATTCCCTCTACGATCAACGGCTTGCCGCAGAATTGTCATCACTGTTTCTCCCGCCTAACAAGGTCCAGACTTTCATCGTCTGGGGAAAATCTTCTCCACAACCACAACCCCCATCATTGTTTGGCTCTGCTCATTTGGTGGCCTGTCTCTAGCAGCGCGTTCCAACCGGGATTGGCCGGGATTAGCCACGATGCTATCAGATCCTCTCTCTCAACTCATACAGCTAGCTCCCCGCTTTTTTACAGCCAGCGTCTTCAAGATTAGGTAGTTCGCAGAAGTCTTACCCATAAAGAGCTTGGTACTCTGAAGCATGAAAAGGGAGTTGATTATCAGGAGAAATTTGGCTTATTGTTACATTTGTTGACAAACTCACTTAACTATCAACGCAATCCTCTTATACACCCTCTCCACACTCTTCATGAAAATCAGCAAAAAAAGTGAGTACGGCCTTCGTGCCCTACTCGAACTCACCCTCGCCTACGAAGCATCCTCATTTGTCCAACGCCACGACATTGCCGCTCGTCAACACATTCCAATCGAATTTCTGGAACAGATCCTCCTGGCCCTGAAACGAGCCGGCCTCCTTGCAAGCCGCAGAGGAATGAACGGAGGCTACCGCCTCATCAAACAACCGAGCGCCATCTCTCTGGGACAGGTCATCCGTATTCTGGACGGTCCGTTGGCGCCGATCGGCTGTGTCAGCAAAACGGCGTATCAGAAATGCGACGATTGCCCTTACGCCGGGTGCCCTTCCTGTCCCGTCCAACAGGCGATGGGCGCGGTGCGCGACGCCATTGCGGGAATTCTGGATAACTATTCTCTCGCCGACTTCGCCGCCGGCGCCCGAACACCCTGATCATGGACCATCTTGTTCTGGCAACGATCACCTTCATCGCGGCGACCGTCAACGGCGCCATCGGCTACGGGTTTTCTTCCATTACCGTCCCGGTCGCCCTACTGTATTACTCCAACCGTGTCTTGAATCCTGCTCTCGTCGTGATCGAGCTGGTGATCAACGGATACGTCTTATTCATCAATCGTTCCAGTGTTCCACACGTCTGGAAACGGGTGGCCCCGATTCTCGTCGGACTGGCGATCGGCGTCTCAATCGGCAGCTATCTTCTGTCGCTCGTTCATCCGGCATGGGTCAAGTTCGTCACTTATTTCTTTCTCTTGCCGCTGATTCTTCTCCAGGCCGCGGGCATTCGAAAACCCATCAAGGCGGAACGTGCCATCGCCGTTCCTTTCGGCACCGGCATCGGTCTCTTGTATTCCGTTACGACGATTTCAGGACCGCCGTTGGCGCTCTTGTTTAATAATCAAGGCTACGCGAAACAGGACTTCCGAGCGGCGCTTGGAGTGATTCGCGCCGCCGAGTCTTCTCTCACCGCTGTCGCCTACAGCGTGATCGGTTTCTACAGCACGGACAGTTTGGAGCTGTTTCCTTACATCATCCCCAGCGTGCTTGTCGGCATTCCTTTGGGCACCTATCTTATTCGATGGATGGATCCTGAAACGTTCCGTCGAATCTCCATGGCGTTTGATGCGTTGGTGGTGGGATTCGGTCTCACGCGAGTGTTGGGAGAACTCCACCTTGCCTCTCCCTCGACGACCTACAGCATCCTCGGCATTGTCATTTCCCTAAATGGCTACTTGCTTTTTCGATACTTTACTCGAAGGGAACACCGCCCCCCCTGACCGCATCCAACCCTCATATTCCTGCATGTTCCACTCTGAACACCAGGCAGAGCACCAACCACTCCCATTGCGAAGTCACAGAATCCAATCGAAATCAATCGATCTCTCCGATTTCGGCAGAGAGCCGCTTGGTAAATGCTGAAGGCTGCCGCCTTCACGCTCTTTCTTTATAAAAATCAAAAACGTCCATGTTTTTCAATGCCTTACACGTCGTTCTTGCGGCACCTCGATTGCACTTTCCCGCTCAGACCGGGGGCGCCTCTCGCAGCGCATCCCAGATTTCGCAGCCCCGGTCTTAAGTGTGTAGAGCACTTAGCTACACAATTTTGTGAGGGAGGAATGCACCATGGCCAGCAAAAGATCCATGAGCAGTAACGGGATAGGAAAGAAGTTAATGAAACCATTTCGCTCGACGGTCATAGGGGTTGTGGGGATGGTCGGTCTTTTCTTTGCAGGCTGTGGAACAGGTAATGAGCAAGGGCTCATGACCTCCACTATTTCTTCTGCAACGGGGGCGACAGTCACATTGGCCTGGGATCCAGTGGCTGATCCAACCGTTGTCGGTTATTACATTCACTATGGGAGACAATCTCCAAACCAACCAGGTTCCTGCGCATACGAAGAATCTCTCTTTGTTTCCTCACCTCAAGGAACCGTGACCGATCTGGATTCCAATTCGACATATTATTTCGCCGTCAGCGCCTATAACGGCCTTCAAAGCGCCTGTTCGAACGAAGTGCAGACCGCTACATAAATGAACGGCTCAAAACGAGCGTGCCCGGAATTTATGACTTTGTGTGATTAACCATGGACCGCAATCAGTTTTTGAAGAAGAACCTAATTGCTTGGCCGCTCGACGCTCGTGATGTTCTTCATCAATAATTGACTCATCTCCCATGATTTGCTAGCCTCAACGCCATCGTGCTGCTGCCGACGCGTCACGCTGACGGGTTGGAGCAGCACGGCGCGTCTTTCCTCGTTTCGACTCGTTCTGAAAGGAGTTCCCATGGCAGGATCAGCCGTATCGCCGCATCTGCTTACTTTTCTTCAGAATAAAGCGACTCAGCTCCGTATCGACAGCGTGCGCGCGACCAGTGAGGCCGGAAGCGGCCATCCGTCGAGCTGCTGTTCCGCGGCCGACATCGTCGCCGTTTTGTTCTTTTCCGTGATGCGGTACGATCCTCACAATCCCAAGGCCCCCAACAGCGATCGCTTCGTTCTATCTAAAGGCCATGCGGCACCGCTCCTCTACGCAGCGTGGGCGGAGGCAGGGCTGTTTCCGACCGACGATCTTTTGAAATTACGAACCTTGACCTCGGACCTCGAAGGCCATCCGACCCCTCGTTTGCCGTTCGTCGATATGGCGACCGGCTCCCTGGGTCAGGGACTGGCCGTCGGCGTGGGACTGGCATTGAACGCCAAACGGCTTGAGAAAAACGGCGCTCGGACGTATGTCTTGATGGGAGATGGAGAATCCGTCGAAGGTTCCGTCTGGGAATCCGTCGAACTGGCGCGACACTTTAAACTTGATAATCTCTGCGCCATCGTGGACGTCAATCGCTTGGGACAAAGCGATCCTACGATGCTGCAACACGACATGCAGGCGTATAAAGCCCGCTGGCGCGGATTCGGATGGAACGCGCTGGTCGTGGACGGCCACAACCATAAGGCTTTGCTGGCGGCGTTCGCCGAAGCGGCGAAGGTCAAAGGCAAGCCCACCGTCTTGCTGGCCAAAACGCTCAAAGGCAAAGGTATCTCCTTTATGGAGAATCACCCGAGTTGGCACGGGAAACCGATTCCCAAGGGCACCGAATCTCAAAAGGCCATTGACGAATTGACGCGGCTTATCAAGCCGAGCAAAGCCGCTCCGAAAATCAAACCGCTTTCCCCGCCGACCCACCGCCCAAAACCGACAAAGTCCATGGCATCCCCCTCATATAAACCGGGCGATCTCGTTGCGACACGTGAAGCCTTCGGGACGGCCCTTGTCGCGCTCGGCGAAGCCGATTCTTCCGTCGTCGCCCTTGACGCCGATGTCAAGAACTCCACTTATACGGACAAATTCGCAAAACAGTTTCCCGATCGCTTTTTTGAAAATTTTATCGCCGAGCAGAACATGGTGGGCGCGGCCGCCGGCCTTGCCGCCTGCGGGAAGGTTCCCTTCGTCGCCACCTTTGCCGCATTCTTCACACGCGCCTATGACTTCATCCGCATGGCCGCCATCAGCGAATCAAACATCAAACTGGTCGGCACTCACGTCGGCGTCAGCATCGGTGAAGATGGCCCGTCCCAAATGGGGCTCGAAGACATCGCCATGATGGCCGCGCAACCGGAAGTGACGGTTCTTTACCCCTCGGATGCGACGGCAACTCATCGGCTTGTCGAAGCGGCTGCCAGGCGCAAGGGAATGACGTATATCCGCACCGGCAGACCGAAAACGCCCGTCCTGTATGGACCGGAGGAATCGTTTCACATCGGAGGCAGTAAAGTTCTGCGGCAAAGCTCGGCCGATTCTCTCACCATCGTGGCGGCCGGCGTCACGCTCTTTGAAGCGTTGAAGGCGCACGATGAGTTACAAGCCGCAGGAATATCCGTCCGTGTAATCGATCTGTATAGCATTGTTCCCATCGATCGCACCACCTTGCTCGACAGCGCCAGAGCGACGCAGAACCGCATCCTGACCGTGGAAGATCATTACGCCCACGGCGGTCTGGGGGACGCCGTGCTGAACGCGGTCTCGACGGAAGGGATCAAGGTCCACAAGCTCGCCGTACGCCAGATTCCCCACAGCGGCAAGCCGGAAGAATTGATCGACCATTATGGCATCGGGGCTCGGGCGATCGTCGAAGCCGTGAATCACATCGTCAAGTAATACGCTTTCCCGGTTCCCTCGCTCCGCCGGACCGCTTTTCCCCGGCGACACAGACCGTTCGGGTTGTACAGCAAGGTGTTGCTCCCTCTGACATCATCAGCCATAGCAGTTCCTCAAGAAGCCCCCATACCGCCCACGACCGTCATCGCCATTGAAAGAGTGCGTCACGTGATGTATGGTGCACACATCGCATGGAGACGTTTATAGGCCGACGTCAAACGAAGGACGAAGACAAGTCATTTAGGTGAGGCCTCAGTCTCTCCGAAACGTAAGGAAGTATGATCATGAAGTTTCTCCGGACATTGCTTCTCGTCACGATCACGAGCATTCTTTCGATCAGTGGGGACCTTTACGCCGAGCAGCGAGTGAATGATCGCATTGCCCTGACCCTTTCGGGATCCGATTGCGCGGCGCACCGCGAGCAGATCGGCAAAAGGCTGTATCAGATCCCTGGAGTCAAACGTGTCGACATGGACCTTGTCGAGGGGCACGTGCTGATTGACCGGATCCGAGATCAGCTCACGGTCGATGATTTTAAGGCGATCGTGAACGAAGTCATTCCGCCCGGCAGCCGGTGTCGTGCGGAATTCATAGAAGGTTGCATCTCCGTGGGTCCGATGGCATCCGATCCTTCTCCCTGACACCGGCAGGTCCAAAGCAGTGGGAAGAGTTTCCGCGCAAGCTTTCCAATTACGGATTCGGCGCAACGAACACCAGCACTCTGAGGCGTTTCCCTGTGTGGTTGACCACGCCATGTTCCTTGCCCGCCGGAGCGATCGTTCCCTGCCCTTCACCGAGCACTCGCCTGTCCGCCCCGACTTGAAACGTCCCCTCTCCCTCCAAGACAAAATAGATCTTATCCTGCTCGCCGTGCGTGTGTCCCTTTTGCTCCTGCCCCGGCTCAAAACAATAGATGTCGCAGAACAATCGCTTCGTCTCAAAGATGTTGTTCTTTTTCATTTTCTCGCCGCTGAATTGCTGATAATCGGCCCAACTCACCACCTTCATGGGCGGACTCCTTTCAAATCCCGTTTTTCTTGATCTTTGGTTGCATTACGGCACACGAGACATCACTTTCCGGCAAGCATCTTTCAACTCCTCGATGGTGGTCTCTACACTTGACCTGATGACATGCCACTTCTCATCGGTCGTGGTCTGCATTTTATTCAACTGCTCTTTAAGCATATCCCTTTTCTTTTCAAGTTCGTTGATCGATTCTTGAAGATCCGCCCTTGCTGAGGCAGACATGTCGCGGACCTTGCCCTGCAAGACAGCGATCTGCTTCTGAACGGCGGTTAACTCTTCATGGGCCGCCCGCTGAAAGGCCTCTTTCTGCTGAATCGTATATTTTTTCACCGTTTCGACCGTCTCTCTCGCCTCTTTCGTGATTTTCCCCGTGTCAGCCTGCGATGAGATTGCCGCCCCCAAACACAACGCTCCTGTCAGGAACAACAGAACGACAAAACGACCATCTCTCATCATCTGTCTCTCCCCGCTATTTCCCCGCCGATTAGCCCTCTTAATACATGAGCCGGAGTATAAATGACTCGCTCAGCGGAATCACGTCCACAAACCTTCTGGGGAAACAGGCTCGTCGTTCTTTGTTTGCAGGACACTGGAAATTTTTTCCGAATATATTTAGAGAACCGACCGTTTGTGCTATAGTTACCGGCTGTTTGCAGGTAGCGCATGCGTGCGAGGCCCGACGATTCAGAATCAAACTGCATCAACCCACACCTTATCCCAGATAAATTTAAGGAGGTGCAAATGACCCGGAGAATGGTTCGGTTGTCAGTCATGGTCATGGGAGGCGTTCTCCTTTTTTCGGGAGGCATGGCCTCGGCCGAAGATTTGCCTCCCTTGCCCCCTGTTCCCCCTGAATACGCGGACAAAAAAATGCCGGCCGGCGGATGGACCGATCCCAAATTTATTGAAGAAGGACGCAAGATCTATTTGGGCGAGTTGAAAACCGACGTCAACTGCGCCAGTTGCCACGGAAAGGACGGCAAGCCGGTGAAAAAGGGCGCCCGTGACCTTCGCGACCCCAAGATCGTGTGTCGTTATTCTGACGCCTACTGGTTCTGGCGCATAGCGGAAGGGATTCCCAAGACAAAGATGAAAGCGAACAAGGGGCTGTTGACGGACGAACAGATTTGGCAGGTGATGGCTTACGAAAATCAGTTTTCTCACGATGGAAAGCCTGCCGATCGTTCCTGTTATAAACCTTGAGTTGAGTATCTGTTCCCTGCCGAGTTCTCCGAGGGGGGAGAGGCTGAAGCCCTCCCCCCTCTTCTTGTCCTCCTGAGACGGTCTGCTTAAGCCAAGAGCCATTCCGCCGAAGCCGGACGAAGACACCGGCCGACCCGAAATCGGTCCAAAGTTCCTCCGGTTTCCAACCCGCTAAACTTCGAGCCGTCACAAGCCGACAAAGGAGTATGTCGCTCCAAAACGCCACGATGCCTGAGAGGGGGAGTCGTCTTCGTGTCTCTTGATTCCCAAATCACGACCGCTCCGCTGGAGAGGCTCCAGCAGATTCTGTCCCACAAGGTTGAGAGCGGCGCGCTTGAGCTGCCGTTACTGCCTCGAGTGGCAAGCGAAGTGATGGCGTTGACGTCGGATCCGTCGGCCGACGCGGCCAAATTATCTGCGCTGATTCATAAAGATCAGGCGCTTGCGGCCCACGTGCTGCGCATCGCCAATTCTCCGGCCTATATGCCCAGAAGTCCCGTCGTTTCCCTTCAGCATGCGGTCGCCATGTTGGGCATCAATCTGTTGTCGGAAATCGCCTTTACCGCCTCGTTGAAGGCCGGAGCGTTTCAAGTTCCGGGCTACGAAGAGGATGTCAGGACGCTCTGGCAACATTCCTTGGCCAGCGGCGCGTTCGCAAAAGAAGTCGCTCGAACGCGACGGGTCAACGTGGAAAGCGCCTACCTGTGCGGCCTTCTCCACGAAATCGGCAAACCGGTCGTGCTGCGGGCGGTCACAACGATCGCGCGGGAACAAAACATTTCGCTCGACCGACCGACGCTGAACATCATGATCGAAGGCCACCATTCAAGAATCGGAAGCCTCATCGGAGAAAAATGGGGCCTGCCTCGACAAGTCATCGAGGCCACGCAATACTATGCCGACTATGATCATGCTCCTTCCTTCCGCCAGGAATGCGTCCTCACGTGCATTGCCGATCGGTTGGCCACCCATCTGCTTCGCCCCGACGACATGCCCGAAGAAGTCCTGCGAGACCACCCGGCCTTCGCGGAATTGAACCTTTATCCCGGCGACGTCGCACAATTGGTGAACGGTAAAGACAAGGTGCTTGCCGTCGTACAATCGATGAACCTATGAGCGGACCTCTTGCCTTCGACATCATCGTGATCGGGGCCGGACCGGCCGGCCAAAAAGCGGCGATTCAAGGCGCCAAAGCCGGAAAACGCGTCGCGCTCATCGAACGGGAGCGCGGCATCGGCGGCAGTTGCGTGTACCGCGGAACGATTCCCAGCAAGACCTTGAGGGAAAGCGCGTTGCATTTGGACCGACTCCAGCGCGCCAGCAAGGCATTCGACTTCAGCTTGAGACCGGATATGCAAATCTCGGCGCTGCTTAGTCGGCTTGAAGAGGTCGTCCGGGCGCATGATAGGTTCATGAGCCTTCAATTGCGACGAAACGGCATCCATCTCTTCCATGGGCTGGCTCGGTTCCGCACCACGACTGTCGTTGAAATGGAAACGGTCGATGGAGCCAGTCAACTCTTGACCGCTCAAACCATTATTCTCGCCACCGGCTCACGACCGCGGAACCCCGAAGACATCCCCGTCGATCATGAACACATTCTTGACAGCGACTCGTTGCTTTCGATGATCTATTTGCCCCGATCCTTGACGATCATCGGCGGAGGCGTCATCGGTTGTGAATATGCGTCGATTTTTTCACTTTTGGGCACGGAGGTCACGCTCATCGATCGCGCGCCGATGCCTCTTCAATTCATGGACCAGGATCTTGTGCGCCAATTCATCGTCAGCTTCGAATTGAAAGGCGGACGCTATCTCGGGGGGCAAACGGTTCGGGAAGTCCGATGGGACGGCGCCGCTCATGTTGTGACGACGTTGGGGGATGGACTTACCATTAAGAGCGAAAAACTCCTGGTCGCGTTGGGCCGGCAAGCCAATCTGGAAGATCTCAATCTCAAAGCGGCGGGGATCACGGTCACCCCGAAAGGAACCGTGCCGGTCAACGAGTATTGCCAAACGGACGTGCCGAACATCTACGCCGTCGGCGACATGGTCGGCCCGCCCGCCCTGGCGTCGAAAGCCATGGAACAGGGGCGCAGGGCCGTTCGGCACGCGCTCGGCCTGCCGGTCGGAGACGCCGCCTCGACCATCCCGGTCGGAATCTACACGATCCCCGAAATGGCCAGTATCGGCCTGGACGAACGAAGCGCCCGCGAGCGGTATCGCGCGCCTCTCGTCGGCCGAGCCAAATTCGAGGAAGTCGCGCGCGCCCAAATTTCCGGCGCCGGCCAGGGCCTCCTCAAAATGGTGGCAGATCCGTCGGGAGAGCGATTGCTGGGCGTGCAAGTCGTGGGAGACTCGGCGACGGAATTGGTTCACATCGGGCAGTTGGCCCTTCAACAAGGAGCCACCATCGAATCGTTTATCGACAACGTCTTCAACTTTCCCACGTACGCCGAGGCGTACCGGGTGGCGGCCTTGGACATTCTCGGCCAGGCCTACAAAATCAAGGCGACTCCTGAAGCAGCCTGACCATTCGTCTCTCGACCGGCGACGGCAGGAAGGTCCGGCAGCGTCAACCGACGGATCGATTCTCCGGGCTTCTATGGACAAACGTCGACACCCACGGTTTCCCGTTGGTTTTCGCAGCTCCTTCAGCTCCATCAACGTCGTATCCGGAGACGGGATCCTGCAAGACCTTTCTCTTTACGGCTGCAAAATATCCAGCGCCGTGCACGTGCGGCCCGGAACCGGAATAGAGTTGTCCATCGAAGCGCCGAACGACGGACTTCCCATTCGGATCAACCAGGCCGTCGTGCGTTGGTCCGGCAATGGATGGTTCGGTTTGGAGTTTCTTGATATCCGTGAAACGGAATGGACCAGGCTCCAGCGGCTGGTCAAAGCGGTGGGAAAAGAACCGTATCAGTGTCGGGCCGAGGATGAGAAAGCATGACGGCAGAATGACGAGGCCGATCGACTCGTTCGCGCAAGCTTGCGTCGGAGCCAACGACCGGCAAAGGCGGCACGAGGAGTTCGTTCATCCCTTGTCCAGCTCAAAGACCTTTGGAAACCTGGTGAGATTCCGGCATCCGTCTCTCGTCACCACCACCATATCTTCGATGCGGACGGCTCCCAATCCCGGATAGTAGAGACCGGGTTCGACCGTGACGACGTGTCCTTCTTGAAGCAACGACCCCGTCCTGCTGATGCGGGGGGCCTCGTGAATGTCGAGCCCGACGCCGTGACCGGTTCCGTGAAAATATCCCTGCATCCGTCCGTTGACTTTCCCCGTCTTGTAACCGGCTTTCTCAAACCGCTCGCAGATGCCCTGGTGGATCTTCCTCCCGTCCGCTCCGTCCTTGATTTTGGAAACGGCTTCTTCTTGGGCGTCTTTGACGGTCCGATACAATCGTTTGAGGTCCGCGCTCGCCGGTCCGCGAACGACGGTGCGGGACATGTCCGCAAAATATCGACTGACGGCGGATCGGGGAAACACGTCGAAAATGATACTGCGCCCGGCCGGCAACGGCCCGGCGCCCTCGTGATGGGGATCACAGGCTTGCTCGCCGCCGGCCACGATCGTGTGCTGAGCCACGCAATCCCGTTCCATGAGCCTGACGTTGATCAGTTTCTTGATCCGCTCGGACGTCAGATACTCTCCGTCCAGCCACAGTCCGCCCTTCTTGACGGTGGACCGACGCAACGCCGCCATCGCCTCCGCGACGGCTTCCTCCGTCGCCCGCTGAGTTTCTTCAATATGACGAATTTCCTCGGCCGTCTTCACCGCGCGCCGCTCGTAAAACGGATCGCGTTTCGCCGTCAGCCGGTATCCTAATTCCTGCAACCTGGCGGCGTGAGCGAATGGAAAATTGGCCGGAACCAAAATTCTTTTGATTTTTTCCTTTTTCAACAATGTATCGACGATATCGACCGCCGTCGGGTCCTGCACTCCATGCCTCTTGGCCAGACGTTCCAACTCGGAATAGGAAAGAACCCGATCCACCGAGGCTTGAGACTTGGCGCGATCCAACTCCAAATCGCTCATGACGAGCAAGCGCTCGCCTTTGATTTCAAGAAAAATGAAGGGATCCGGCGCCATGAATCGGGTCGCATAATACAGATTGGAATCGTACTCGCTGGCGGCGATGAAGAGAACGGCGCTGTCCGCGTGCAACTCCGCGAGGGGTTTCATGAACTAAGAAGAGGAAAGAAAGGGTGCATCATGGTCGGGATCGGACTTCGAGGGATGCTAGCATGAGGAACCTCACCGGTCAAGAAAAGCGAGGCGCTCAAGAACGCGCCGGAGCGGGCTCGCGTTCAAAGTTCGGTTGCGGTTCCTCTTGATCCGGTTGATCCGGCGCGATGAGGTCGAGCGGAACGGTCAGCGAATTCACAAGGACATCGACCGCGAGTTGAGCCAAGCCCGACAGACCCGATGCGAAGGATTTGATCGGAAGATAGGTCACTTCCGGATTGTGGAGGGATCCCTTGACGGCAAAGATCGCGGTGGCCAACCCCTTTCGCTCTCCGGCGAAGATCCGTCCGAACAGAGGAATCGCCTTCAAGAACTGCGAATACGAGCCGAACGGACTCACGGCGGTCACCAGATTCAGACGATCGGTCGGCAAATCGTATTGTCCCACAGCCGTAATTTTCAGAATCGGGCTGTCAATGATCAGATCGCCCGTCTCGAAGACACCATTCTTGACGGCCACGCTCCCGGTAATCGTGTTGTAGGGCAGTCCCTCCTTCTCCAGATCGACCTTGCCTTGGAGTACCGCCGGAAGATTCAAGAGACCGATGATCTTCCAGATCACCCGTTCGTTCGATTTAAAAATGCGCCCGTTTTGAAGCAGCACCTCGACTTTTCCCTCGAGCGACGGGTACACACCGTGCGGATTGCGCCCATGCCCCCTGAGAGAGCCGCTCACGCGCATCTCGCCGGTCATTCCATGAGCATCCTTGGCGTCGGTCAAACTCAGAACGTCATCAACCGGCAGGCCCGTGGCGCGAAACGACGCCTCCACGTCGGCGGGAGCTCCGCGAGGAAGCTGCGCCACAAGACGCCCGGCGATTTGGCCGGCGTTCGACGCGCCGGAAATCCGATCGACATCGACGACGCCGTCCTGAATGTTCACGCGCGCAGAAAGCGAGGTGAACCGCACCCGCTCATAATGGCCCCGAGCGACCGACGCCGACATCGTCACCTGCGAGGTCGCCGCCAAATTTTCCAAAAATTCCCGAACGACCGACCGATCCCCTTTAGGAAGCAGCAGGCCGAGGTCCATCCGGCTCGATTCGATTTTCCCGACGATCACGGGTTTTGAGGCCCAGTTCTTGACGGCGGCCTCAATGGCGACGTCGCTGTCAAGGACGGTGAACGACAACCGTTTGATCTCGGCCCCGTTGC
Source organism: Nitrospira sp. (assembly GCA_024331095.1). Classification (GTDB taxonomy): domain Bacteria; phylum Nitrospirota; class Nitrospiria; order Nitrospirales; family Nitrospiraceae; genus Nitrospira_D. The sequence continues at coordinate 115,532 of JANDJE010000002.1, forward strand.
GCACCAACTTGATCCGCGCATAGAGATCTTGAAGCCGACCGTCTCCTCCGACGCCCCCCACCGTCGCCAGGCCGTTGGTCAGCGCGACCCATCCGGTCACCCGCCATGCGCTCCAGTCCGTCCCCTTGCCTTTGACATCGAGCGAAATCTCCGCGCTGCCGGCCTCCAGTCCTCCTTTCGAGATCCACTCGGGCAAGCGGGACAACGACAACGTTCCGGTCGTGAGCGACATATCGATGCTGAAGGGATCTCCGAAGACCATGCGTCCTTTGGCCGGCACTTGAATGGGCGGCACGATCAATTCCAGACGGCTTACGGAAAGATCACCGGACTTCGTCACGTCGCCTTCGAATTCGATGGTCGCCGGCGCGCCGATCGGCTTTTCTCCCAAACCCGGAACGGCGACTTTCGATTGGTCAAACACCACGACGCCGCGAAGATGCGGCGTCGAAGCGGCTCCCGTGAGCGTCGCCGTCGCAACCAGACGCCCTTCCATCGAACCCGGCGAAACCTTCCCCCCCAACATGCGGGTCATGTCCGAGGCCGGTCCGCTGGCCCGGATCGAAAAATCCTGTAGCAGACTCGATTCTCCGCCCGTCACCGTCCCCTGAACCTCGATGAGCGTCTCGCCGAGATGCCCGCTGATCTGCTCCAAACGCACGGCTCCGCCGGCCAACGCGAACCGGCCTTGCAATCCCGTTAGCCGTTCAGGCAACGCCGGATGAGCGAAGCTGACGGCTCTGACGAGAATCTCCCCACCGGTGAACCTGACGCCGTCCGGCCGAGCCGGCGAGCCTGCCAGGCGAAACGTGGGCTCCACCACACCCTCCGCATCCCGAATATCGGCCAGAAGGCGCGTCAACGATTCGGCCTTCACCGTTGTCTCGAGAACGTCCATCAAATGAGACGCACTCGTTCTTCCTGCAATCTCCAGCTCAAGCCACGGCCCGGCTTCCAAAAACGAGAGCATCGCCTTTCCATCCGTCAGTTCCATCTCCCCGTACAGTCCGGTGATGCCCGATGCCCGGACTCGCCCGGGCTCCACAAACACGCGACAGGCGACGTTTTTCGCCAACACTCGGTCTTGGCCGATCATCCCCTGCGCATCCTGCACGTAAAACTCTCCGGAAATCGACGGACGCATGCCCTCCGTCGCAGCCCCGGTCAACGTGGCGTTCATCACTTGCACTCTGCCGTCGATGCGCCGTTCGTTCAACACGGCGGGAAGCCGCGGATCGATCCACGCAACCGGAACGGTCTGCATCAACTGGGACAGCAAAACCGGCGAGCTGCCGAACGTCACCGAGAACGCCGGCTGCGCCGTCATGAGTCCCGACACGTTCGCTTTGCCGGTCAGCGTCATATCGTTGAGTCGAACCGACATCTCGGACAGCAAAACGTCGTATCCGACGACGCCGGGCATCACTTGGACGGCGCCGTGCAACGTTACCGTTCCCTGCAATTGCTCCGGAACGGGCCGGGGCCCCAGAAAATCGGCGATGTCCCGAATCCCAAGGGCGGCGGCTTCCAAACGGCCGTCGAATTGAAACGGCGCGGCTTGCATAGTCTCGTCCGCATCGGCGAGCGGGGCACGCATTTCCGACAGTCGTATCGATCCGTTCAGCGATACGGCCGCCCCTCCCTGCTCTTTCGGCTGAACAATGGAGAGCCGCACCTCGGCCGCTCTTTGCTCCGGGTGCACAAAAAGCGTCGCCCCCACACGTTCCAACTTGATGGAACGAACGCCGTCGCTCCCGGCCTCGTCGATGACCGTGACGATTCCATCGGTAAGCGACGCTTCCTGAACACGGAACGTTCGGAACATGGCTTCCATTGTCCGCCGATCGACTTCCGCCTGTTCATTGAAACCGTCGGCGACGTTCCAGCGGCCCGCTTCATCCCGCCTGAGCGTGAACACGGGCTCCTCGACCGACAATCGCTTCCCGACGATTTGCTTGCGGAGAAGAGGAAACATCCGCACGACGAGATCGACCCGTTTTGCCGTCAACAGGATCTGATCAGAGCCGGGATCGTAAACGGTGACCCCGGTCAATTCGACCCGCGCGCGAGGAAAGAGCGCGAACGTGACGTCATCGACGTGGATTTTTCTCCCGAGATTCGCCTCGAGCTGTTCCAGAACGAATCCTTTGAGGTAATCTTCGCCCGTCAGATGCTTGGAAAATGTCAGGAAGGCAAGAAGTGAAACGCACAGGACAAGACCGATCAGCACCGCAACGCGCAGAGAGAACACACCTCCCCCATTTTCTTATCCGTGCCTGATGGGAACGACTCCGACGGCATCTTACCGAAAGGGCAGATAATAAATCCAGAAACCCTCGTTTATCAATGGCTTCAGCCAAAGGTCCGTTGGATCAGGGGCAGGTCATGGGCAGGATTGACAGGCGGCCTGTTTGATCGTCTCGGTGGCGCTCGATGCGGGCAGAGGGAAGAGCGGGTGGCGCGTGGGATAGTCGTCGGACAAAACGAGTTGCTTGCAGAGCCTTGTGCGGGGATTCATCAGCAACGGGCCTCTCAAATTGGCCGTCACGCGTCCCGGGTCATCCGATGGGATCGTCAAAATGACCGCGATGGAGAACGCCTCTCCGCTCTTTCCTTGGATCTCCGCCAACGCGTCTTCAGTGACATCCACCCGATATTCCTCTCCCACAAACAGATCGGGATCCATGATGACAAAAGCCAGCGCCGGCTCATCGAGCGACTGAAGCCACTTAAACGGAGCCTCCGTATCGTGATCGAGCATGACGTATCGCCGGCTTTCCGGAAATCCAAGCACGCCGGATGGGAACGTCAGCACACGCCCTTCATCGATCTCCAGCACCCCGAAACGACTGGATGAATACTTCATGGCTTGCCCGTCCCGCCTCCTCGTGAACCCGACTCCCTTTCACATAGGCGCCGAAAGGCATCGATCGGAATCACTCCGGTTTGCGACGCCGACCGATTCTCCCGAAGAATTCTGGCATAGACTTCGTCACGGTGCACCTCGATATGGTGAGGCGCCTCGATTCCCAAACGAACTTGCCCGTCCTTGATGCCCAGCACGATCACCTTGATGTCGGGCCCGATGGTCACGCCCTCCCCGCGCCGACGACTCAAAACCAGCATGACGTTCGCTCCGAAACAACCGCCTGACCCACGACATAATCGGCCGCTTGCATCGAGAACTCCGCAACCGCTACCTCAAGTATCGGAGCAGTGAACTGTCGAACACTTGGGTCAAGGTTCGACTGGCGGCCTCGATGGCATACTGCTGCAACACCAAATCCGATACGGCCTTCGCCAAATCGACGTCTTCGATCCGAGAAAGAAGTTCGCTGTAGAAGGACTTGGCCTCTTCCAACTGATCGGCGCCGACCGCCATGCGGTTCGACAAGGCGCCGATCTCGCCCTCCAGGCTTGCCACATGCGAAATCCCGCCGGTCAGCCCGCCCAACGCCTCGGTGATGCCCGTCCGATCGTTGCTCCGCAATGCACGCACCAACTGTTTGACGGAGCCGAAGATATCGGCTCCGCTCGCGGTAAAGGCACGGCTTCCCGGCAGATTGGTCGGAACAGTTTGGCCCGGCCCGACCTCAATCGGTTGAAGCTCATCGTCACCCTGGTATTGCATTCCCGTCACAACGGCAAAGAGGTCGCCGGCCGCCGGGGCTCCTGAGTCATCGGTGATCCTCAACCGTATACCTTCCACGGTGAGAGGCTGGCCGGACAAATAGGGTTGATTGGCCGCTACGGTTTTAGGCGTCAGACTGATATCAAACTGATCCCCCGTCTGAGGACCACCCCCCTCTCCCGCCGCCAACACCACCCGCAAACCGTCGAATTCAATCGGCGCCCCAGCGACAAACACGTTGCCGGAGGAAACCGTCGTGCCGGCCGTCACATCGAGCACGGAATACTGGGTAGGCGACGTGAATTGAATCCGGTACTGATGCAACGTGAGCGATCGTGGATCGATCATCCCCGCATCCATGACTCGCGCGCTCCCTGTATTGGCCGCGCTTGCCGAGACGGTCACGGGCACGGTGACGTTCAACACCTCGTAGGTCGAAGCGCTCGTAAAGCGAATCACGTAATCATCCAGGGTCGCAGCGTTGGGATCGACCACGGCTCCCTGGCCAGCCAGCGCTCCTCCCGTATTGCCCGATCCCGGACTGACAGTCGCGGTCAACGCAAAGGGTACCTCGCCCGTGGTCGTGCTGCCTCCGTCAAAGCCTAAGCTGACTCGACTTGCCCCGCCCACAACCGAAACCTGCGAGGTCAGGCCGTGCGAATCGGACACGATCATCAATCGCCCCCCCTCGAACGCGACCGTCACGCGCTTGCCCGCGCCGGCCAGCGTGGTATCGGCGTTGATTCTATTTTGCAACCGGCTCGCCAGTTCACTGCCCGTGAACGACTCGGTTCCCGACGTCAGATCGATGGTTCCGGATAGGACCCCGTCGACCTCCACAAGCAACGTGTCGTTACTCCCGTTGACCAGAGAAACCGGCTCGGCAATGGGCAAGCCGGTCGCCCGCCCATGCGTGCTGGTACCGGTGAAAATGGGATGGCCGTTCAGATCGGTATTGGCCAACTGCTGCAACTGCGCGAACAGTTGGCGGACTTCGGCGGCGCCGATGACCCGTTCGGCCGGCCCGTTCGTATCACTGCGAAACTGCACGGCGAGCTGCTGAAGACGCGGCAGCGTCCCCGACACTCCCTGTAAGACCTGATCGGAAAGATCCAGCCGCGTTTTCCCGAAGCTGATATTCCGCAAATGTTGATCAAGACCGACAAGGGACACTCTATGATGTAACACCTGGTGAAAGGCACTCGGATCGTCGGAGGGCCGGCTGACCGCTTTTCCCGTGGAAACCTGCCGTTGCAGATCGAGCAACCGGGCTCGAGACCGTTGCAGATTGTTGGCGAGCACGCCGAAGACGTGCGATTCCGTGACGCGCATACGCGACCTCTCGGCTATTTAAGGGACAAGATGGTTTGAAACATCTCGTCGGACACACGGATCAAACGCGACGCGGCCTCGAACCCCCGCTGAAACTTGATCAACGCGACGAGTTCTTCGTCCAACGACACCCCGGACACCTGGGCGCGCATGGCGTCGATTTGATCCCGCAGGATTTCTTGCGCCTGATGATCCCGATCGGTCGAATTGACCACGACTCCGAAATCAGCCGCGAGCCGCCGATAGGCGTCTTGCAACGTTCCGGGCCCGAGATGCTCGAACGGCAGATATTGCAATCCGGCCAGCGCCAGCATGTTGGCGTTGTTGCCGGGCACCCCGTTGCGAAGCGACGAGGCGGCCACCGACGCCGGGTCGGTCAATACCGCCGAGATGGCGCGCGCCGCGTCTTCGTATGAATTGACGGACAAGGTGTCGCCGACCGCCGGCGTTCCCGTCACCGTCACGCTGATGCCGTCGAAATTGAGGGTTTGGGGACCGGTATAGGTTCCCGAGGCCGCCGTACTCAGACCGGACAGAAGACCGAGCGACGAGCGGGCGGTACCGCCGGTGACATCGACCGAAGAAGAGGAGTCGGTCGAATTCGAAGTCAGGATCAGACGATTGGTAGTCGTGTCGAACGTCACGGTCACGGTCTTCCCAGCGGCCTGCAATGTCGCGTCGGCGTTGATTTGCGTTTGGATCTCCGTCGCCAACTCGGCGCCGGACGTATAGGAACGACCCGGCGAGGCGGCGCCGGTCAGCGTGACGGTTCCCGATGCGACGCCGTCGACCGTCACCGTCAAGGTGTCGTTGCCGCCCGTCACGATCGACAGCGGCTCATCCGTCGAGGGTGCCGAGATGGACGTTCCCAAGTAATTTCCGCGAACCGACAATCCCGTCGTCCGATCGACGATCGAATAGGCCGTGGGAGACGAAAACCGAATCTCGTAGTCGTGAAACGTCAAGAGACTGTGCGCCGTCACCGTCCCGGCCTGAGCCGAGGCGGTTCCCTGGTTGGTGACGGCCGCCGCGGTCGAAACGGTCGGATTGCTGAACACATCCAGCCCCGTGGTTCCGTTCAGCCCGAACCCGCGGCGGTGGATTTGGTTGACGGCGTTCGCCAGTGTCGCGGCGAGTTGATCGAACGTCCGCTGCAAGTCGACGATCGTGACGTCGCGAAGATCCAGCAGGCCCCGCAACCGGCCGTTGGAGATCAGATCGTTGATGCTCAGCGCCCTGGTGCCGCCCATCAGGTACCCCACGGACACATCGCCACTCCCTCCCGGCTCTTCAACGGCTGCCAATTCGCGCACGGCCTCGCCGTCCACCAGCACCTGACCGCGGGCGACGTATACCGACAGCGCCCCCGTGTCATGTTCCAGCGTCGTGAGATCGATTTTCTCAGCTAATTCGTTGACGGCCCGTTGCCGTTGGTCCCGCAAATCGTTGGCGTTTTGCCCCGTGAGCTCGGCGTTCACGATCTTGCCGTTCAACTCGGCGATCCGGTCGGACAGTCCGTTGATCTCCACGATGGTTTGCCTGACTTGAAAATTGATCGATTGCCGGGTCTCGGCAAGGTCCGACGCGGCCTGATTGAGGTTCGATGCAAGCTGCGCGGCTTTGGCGAGCAAGGCCGATCTCGCCGCCAGCTCCCCCGGATTGGTCGACACGTCCTGAATCGCTCGAAAGAATTCCGTCAAGCCGCCGGCGACGCCGTGACTGACGCCGTCTCCGAATATGTTTTCAAGACGGGACAAGGTGTCTTTGGCGATCGACAGCCTGCCCATATTCTGCCGCGACAGCGTCACCTGCACCTCGACGAAGTGATCGACGGAACGGCGGATGGAGGCGGCATACACACCGGCGCCCACCATGCCGGGCCGACCGTTGACCGGATCGCGTTCGGACAAGACGACCGTTTGCCTCGAATACCCGGACGTATTGACGTTCGCCACGTTGTGTCCCGTCACCGTCAACGCCAATTGCGACGTCGCCAGCGCGCTTTTGGCTATCTCAAATAAAGAACTGATTCCGCCGGTCATGGTCGCCCTCGGTCACCCTCGCTGATACAGAAACCCATTGGCCGACATCGATGTCCGTCTCCCATCGCTCCCATATCCCTGCCGTTCCCGGGCGGCGGCGCTTCCGGCCGACAGCGCCTGATCGATCACCGTTCGAATCGCATCGACGAGCGCGCCGTTCCGTCTCAATCCCTCGCGGACCGATTCCGCGGCCTTGATCAGGGAGTGACGCCGCGCGCGAAGCTCTCCGGCTTCTTCCGGCATCAGCCGATCCAACACGGCTTGCCACGACGTCGGTTGAGAGAATCCCCGCCCTGCCGCGAGGTCTCGCAACGACTCATCGGCCTCTCGGGCGAGCCGTTGAAGAGACTCCAGCAGAGCCAGCCGTTCGCCGTTAATCGCGTGCAATTTCTCGATCGCAAGACTCCGGACGGCCTGACGTTCGTCTTCAAGAGTGTTCAGCAGAGATCGGCAGGCGGCTTCCTCTTGATCGAGAAGCCGAGAAAGGTCGGCCGGCGTCGGCGCATGAGACGACATGTTCTTTCATGCTCCTTCCGATGGGACGAAAAACGTCACGCCGCCTCCTGCATGCCGCCCTTCCGGCGCGCGGACGGAATCAGACGACGGCATCGGTGAGGACATGCCGGATCAATGCGTCACCCACCGTCCGGCCGCTCACGTCATAGGTCCCGTTGTCGATTTCCTGCTTGATTCGATTGATGCGTTCCATCCGAGTGGGATCGGGCTGATCGATCAAGGCCAGCATGCGCTGCAATTCTTTGGCCCGTTCGGAGATATGGACCTGATCCCCGGCGACCTCCCTGGAGACGGGTTGAGACTTGGCGCCGGAACCGTCGAGGTCCTGAACGCCCAGCAGCAGTCTGGCCAGATGATCCGCTTTTCCGTTTCCTGATATATGCATGCGCCAGCTCCTTCCTCTCGCGCCTCTCGCGACACCTTTCGCGAAGGCGTCGCGATGCTTTCACTCCTCGTCGATCTCTTATCGGTACGTATCGAAAAAACTTGAGAATTTTTTATAGCCTTACGACCGCTGCTGCTCGGCATACGCCAGAAACATGCGATGGATCCCGATGCCGCCCGATTCCGCGGCCCGCCTCCCGATTTCCTGATCGGATAGGAAGTGAAAGTAGGCGCCTTGTTTGTCCACGAGGGCCCCTTGAGGAATGGTTTCCCTCATCACCTTCAACAAATACGAGATGAAGTACGCTTCAAATTCCCGACCGGCTTCGACCAGTTGTCGGCGGGCCTCTTCTCCGTGATGCGGGGCGTCAATCCGATCATCCGGCACCCGATGACCCGGCACAGTTCGATCCATTAGACTCCGCAGACTCCGATCCCATGAGATCGAGATTCCGCCGTCGGGCACCGCTTCAGAACACGACGGCCGCGATGAGAAAAACGCTCCGGCTGGGAGACTTGACGCATTCACCATGACGCACGTTTCCTTTCTCTGGCTCTTACATGATCTCCAGTCTCGCCTGCAGCGATCCGGCCGATTGCAAGGCCGACAAAATAGCCACCAGGTCACGCGGAGTGACCCCCACCGCGTTGAGCGCGCGGACCACGTCTCCGAGCGTCACCGTCTCATCCACGACCATTAGCCGAGACTCCTGCTCCTTCACTTCGGTTTGGACGTCCGGTGTCACGACCGTTTGTCCGCCGGTGGAGCCGATCATCGGCGCGGGCGGCTGGGACACGTTCAACGTGTTCTTGACGGAAATCGTCAGGTTTCCATGCGAAATGGCGCAGGTTGAAATCCGAACGTGCTCGCCGAGCACCACCGTCCCGGTCCGTTCATTGACGACCACTTTCGCCACGGCATCGACGGAAACATCCAACCCCTCGATGGAGGCGATGTATTCCACGACGCGCCCGTGGAACTCCGTCGGGATCGCGGCTTTGACTTGGCCGGCGTTGACGGCCACGGCGCTTCCCTTGCCGAACGCGCCGCCGATGGCGTCGGCCACGCGAGTCGCCGTGGTGAAATCCGGCTGTCGAAGCAACACGGATACGGTCTCCCACGAGTCGATATCGACGAGCACCTCCTTTTCGATGATGGCGCCGCCGGGGACGATGCCGGTGACTTGATGGTTCTTGACCACCGTCGCCCCGCCGGCGCCGCCGGTCCCGCCGAGAAATCCTCCGATCGACACCGGTCCTTGCGCCACGGCGTAGACCTGCTGATTGGCCGCTTTCAGCGGAGTGAGCAACAGGGTGCCGCCCTGCAGACTTTTCGCGTTCGCCATAGAGGATACGACGGCGTCGAGCGTCATGCCGGGTTTCGAAAACGGCGGCAGTTTCGCGGTCACCATCACCGAGGCGATGTTCCTCGTCAGCAGTTGAATCGGATCGATGACCAAGTTGACGCCCATTTTGTTCAACATGGACATCATCGCTTGGATGGTGAACTGTCCGCCGATCACTTGATCTCCGGTACGGTCCAACCCCACCACCAGACCGTAGCCGATCAATTGGTTGTCCCGGACGCCCTCGATGGCGCCGATGTCTTTGATCCGCACCGCGTCGGCCGAGCCGGGCCACGCGAGCAAGCCGATCAGCGCCGGCCAGAGGACGGCGCGCAACCTCGCCGCGGCCGCCCCTCCGCGTCCCTCGCGTGCCCGCGAACGAGCGGCCGACTGCGTCTGTTTGCGGCGGATCCAGATACGCGAGAGCCACCCTTTTTCCGCCACCGGCTCCGGCGTCAAAGGAGCGGGCGCGCGATCCGTCGGCGCCTCGATGCCTCGCCTTGGCAACAGCGGAGGATTGCGGTCCGCGCGACGCACGACCCCGCTCAAGACCATCATGCGCAGAGACGAGACGTTGAGCGGTTTCGGCCTCGGCCATTTGGACGATGAAACGGCGTATCGGGGTTTATGCATGACGATTCCTTTGCTCTCTTCTGAACGCACGGAACTAAAACGGATAAATCCAGTCCAACACCCTGACGAACCAGCCTGGGCGCTGCACGTCGTCCAGCACGCCGAGCCCCGCGTACTCGATCTTGGCGTCGGCGATGGCGGACGACAGCACCGTGTTTTTGGTATCGACGTCCACGCGCCGCACCACCCCCGAAAGCGTCATCAACTGCTTTTCGCTGTTCACGGTCACCTCCCGACGGCCCTCGATGCGAAGGTCGCCGTTCGGCAAGACCTCGGTGACGATGGCGGAAATGGTGCCGGTCAAGGTCCCCGTTCGGCTGGTCGCGCCCTTGCCGCCGAACTTGCTGTTCGCCGAGGCGTCGATGCCGAATCCACGGCGTGTTTCATCGCTGACCCTGATGCCCGGCAGACCGAGGTAACCCATGCCGCTTCCGACCAAACTGTTTTGCACCGTGGATTCCCGCTGCGCGGCCGTGTCGGCCGACTTCGACCCCTTGTGTTTCTCGTCGATCCTGACCGTCAGGATGTCGCCGACCCGCATGGCTCGAAGATCTTCATAGAGATAGGCCCGCCCATTTTCTTCCTGCCAGAGAGAGCCCGCCGTTTTGGGAGGAGGCAAGGGCGGAACGGTGACCTTGCTCGACGCGTTCGGTTGAGAAGCGCATCCGCTCAACAGAACCAGTACAGTCAGCCATCCGATCCGACCGATCCCGCGAACCCGGAAACTTCCGTTCACCGTTACAATCCCTTCTTCAACGAACGTGCGTTCGTCTCGTGCATCCCTTGAGCCGGCCGAGACGGCACGCCGCGCTTCGCCGACGCGACGGCCGTCTCAGAACTCGACCTGAACGAGGCCAGGCGCGACGACCTTCGCCCGCAGTTCCCTCCCGGACTCCGCATTCGCCACCATGATGGTTTGCCCGACATAGCCGCTCGACTTCGTCACTCCATAGGCGTGAACCGACAAGCCGCCTCGCTTGGCTTCGATCAACACCCGGTCGCCCTTTTTGATCACGACCGGAGCTTTCAAAAAGGCCGCGCGCAACGGAGTATCGGCGGGAAGAGGCCGAGCCGCGCTCTTCCCGACCACCTGGTCCGAATCGACGAGAAAAGGATGGGCGAGCTGCGACAGGCGCACTCGAACGTTCTTGAGATCCCCCTCGTCGATGACCTCCTCCGGCTTGACGAATCGATTGAGCGCGACCGCGTCGATCAGCGCGGCCACGTCCGCCGCGACTTCCATGGTTCGCCAGACTTTCCCGTTCACCGTGACGGCCACCTGAAAATGGCGGCGCCCCAGCCGATCCTCCGGCCGAACCGGAACCACGCGCCACTCGACGTTTCCGGACGGCACACCGACGGGATCGGAAGGCTCCAACACCGTGACCTGCACCTCTTTGACCGTCCGCGCCCACTCTTTTTCCAAGTACGATTGAATGACTTTTCCGATCGCTTCCGGAGGCACGACCCGCTGGGCCGATCGGCTCTGGGCCGATCGGGAGCCCATTCCAAGATCGCCGACGACGGTCCGTCCGGCCTCGGACAGGATCTCGGCTGACGAGACACCGTCGGCCCATGCGATGGAGCCGATCAAAAGAAACACGAGCAACACCGACGGTCGGCTCATGGCACCTCCCTTATCGCCGCAGATTGTTGGCGATGGCCATCATCTCATCGGACGCTTGAATGGTCTTTGAATTGATTTCGTAGCTCCGCTGGGCGATGATCATGTTGACCATTTCTTCCGCCAAATTGACGTTCGAGCTTTCCAGGAACCCCTGTTGGATCGTGCCGAATCCGGTGGAAAACCCTCCGGTTCCTTGAATCGGGGGCCCGGACGCAAAACTGTCGATGAAGAGGTTGTTGCCCATCGCCACCAAACCGGACGGATTATCGAAGCGCGTGATTTGGATTTGACCGACTTGCGACGCCTGCGTCACGCCGGGGAGCAGCACCGACACCGTGCCGTCTTGTCCGATATCGACCTTGAGCGCACCGGACGGAATCGTAATGACGGGATTCAGCAGGTCGCCGTCGCCGGTCACCAGGTTGCCGACGTTGTCGCGCTTGAACGAGCCGTTGCGCGTGTACATGATCGTGCCGTCCGGGCGGGACACTTGAAAGAACCCCGGCCCGTCGATCGCGAGATCCAGTTCGTTGTTGGTTTGACGCATGTTCCCTTGAAGCCATTCCTTGGCGACCGTGGTCGGTCGAACGCCCGCGCCGACCTGGATGCCCACGGGAAAGACTCCGACGTTCGACGCGTTCGTACCGGGAAGGCGTTGGATCTGATACAGCAAATCGGCGAACTCGGCTCGGCTGCGCTTGAACGAGTTCGTGTTGACGTTGGCAAGATTGTGCGCGATCGTGTCGACGTTGATCTGCTGAGCCGTCATGCCGGTCGCCGCCGTCCACATGGCCCGAATCATGTCGTTCCTCCTCCTTTCTCACCGCCCGCGAGCGCCGTTCCGCCGATGCCAGCCCCGCGCGAGGCGATTTGCGCGATCACCCGACCCGCCCGACTTCCTGAATCGCCGTTTCCGCCATCCGGTCAAGCGTCTGAATCAGCTTTTGGGCCGACTCATAGCCGCGCATGCCGCTCATCAGTTTGACCATTTCCCCGATCACGTTGACGTTGGATTCCTCGATATGTCCCACTTCAATTGTCGAACGTTTGGCCGGTCCGCCCTTGTCCGAAGCGAACAGACCTTCCGAAACCTTCTGCGGCATCCCGTCGGGAGGAAACTCCACGAGCTTGATCGTGGCGACCGGTTTGTCATCCACCTTGATAGCGCCTTGCGACGTGATCTCCAACTTTCCGACCGGAATTTTGATCTCGCCGGCGGTCCCCATGACCGGATACCCCAGATTCGTGACCAACCGGCGTCGGCCGTCGAGCGAAAACATGCCGTTGCGGGTATAGCGAAGGCCGTGGGGGGTCTGGACTTCGAAAAACCCTTCTCCCTGTATCGCCAGATCCAACGGATTGCCGGTCAGCTTGATCCGACCGGGCTCGAACGTCGTCGTCACGCGATCGGGCGCCGCGTACGCCCGTTCGGGCACACCCATGGGACGCGCCATGACGTGCGAGAGCAGTCCGTGCCCTCCGCTCGCCGGAACAATCGCCCGGCGGGGGGGAAGAAGGGCCTTGAAGGCCTGTTGATCCTGCTTGAAGCCGGCCGTGTTCACGTTGGCCATGTTGTTGGCGAAGACTTGCATCCGACGCTCATGCGCCAATGCTCCGGACAGAATGGGATAGATGCCGCGATTCATGTGCCGTGTCTTCTCCTTCTTTTTTCTTTCCTTGCCCCTTTCGTTCAGCAACCCGTGTGCCAGGATCGATCAACCGATCCGATCGCCGTCTTTCATCGAGGCGCTGCGAAACGATCTGATTTTATTGAGACATCTTGAAGCGGTGCCGCCCACAAGCACGACGCGCCGGCGAACGGTCTCTCCTGCGCAATCCAAACGAGGCGACCTTTGCCGAGACCGGAGGAAAAATATTCCCCTGATCGACTTTACCGAGACGCGCCCAGTTGCGCTTTCAATCGAAGAATGGCCTTGGCGTGAATTTGGCAAACACGTGACTCCGTCACTTTCAGCAACTCTCCGATTTCTTTCATGGTGAGTTCCTCGAAGTAGTAGAGCGTCAAGACCAGCCGCTCCTTTTCGGGAAGATTCTGAATCGCGTCGCCGACGGATTCCCGCTCCCGCTCATTGACCAGCGCCGCGAGCGGATCGGGATTTTGCGTGTCGGCCAGCACCGCCACGGCTTTTTGTCCGTCGACGTCGTGCAGATTAAGATCCTCGAGGCTGACCATCACCGCGCCCTTGGCCTTGGCCAGAAAGTCGTCGAGCTCTTCCGGCGACAGCTTCAGTTCGGCGGCGACTTCTTCATCAAGCGGCGGCCGCCCCAGACGATGCATCAACTCAACGTGCGTTCGTTGCAGCAGCGCGACGCGTTCATGCACCGAGCGGGGAATCCAATCCATGGAGCGGATCTCATCCAACATCGCCCCGCGGATTCGAAATTCGGCGTACGTCTTGAATTTGGCTTCCCGCGTCGGATCATATTTTTCCATCGCGTCCATGAGGCCCATCGTGCCGACCGAAATCAAGTCTTCCGCGTCCAGATACGCGGGCAGCCGAAACGACAGCCGATGGGCCATGGCGTGAATGACATGGGCGAACTCCCGAATAATTTGCTCTCGCCCCGTTTCCTCGGCCGCAGACGATCGTTTCGCCTTGATGGAAGCCGTTTTGCTCATGTCTCCTCGTTCCTTCGCGTCCTCCCGCCGCTTCCGGTTCTCAATCAAGATGAATCATCCTTCGCCACAGGAGCTGAACGGAGCTTTTGGGGAAATGGGGGAGAGGCCATTGCATGACCTGCCCGGCCAGTCTCGCAAAGGCCTGCGCGGCCGGCGAATCCGGAAACAGGTCCGCCACCGCTTTTTGGCGCATGACCGCAAGCGGCACGTAATCGTCGTGCGGCACGTAGCCGATGGGCTCGACGGCGACCTGAAGAAAACGATCCACCGCCGTGTCCAATCTGCGGAAGACCTCCGCAGCCTCCCGCGGTCCCCTCGCTTGATTGACCAGCACCTTGAAACGGCGTTCCCGATAACGGCGCGTCAACACTTTGATCAAGGCGTAGGCGTCCGTCAGCGAGGTCGGCTCGGGAGTGACGACGATCACGATCTCGTGGGCCGCCGACGCGAAGAACGTGACGTTGGGTGAAATGCCGGCTCCGGTGTCGATCAAGAGCACGTCCATGCCGACCGCAAGGTCCTCCAATTGCTCTTGAATCACCAGTTGCTGGGACTCCGTCAAGGAGGTCAAGTGAGGAACCCCGGAGCTGGCGGGAAGCACCTGAATGCCAGCCGGGCCCTCCAGGCAAATCTCCTTCAGCGTGCAGACGCCGGACAACACGTGCTCGATCGTATAACGCGGTACAAGGCCCAACAGAACATCCAGATTGCCCAGGCCCAGGTCGGCGTCCAGCACCAGCACCCGTTTGCCGGATCGGCCCAGCGCGACCGCCCAGTTGGCCACCACGTTCGTTTTACCCACGCCGCCTTTCCCGCTGGAGACGGCGACGACCCTCGTGCGCACGGCGAGCAGATCCTCGGCCGGCGCCAAGGCGTCGACGCCGCTCATGTTCTTCTGCATAGCGATTCCTCCTGCCACATGTTGGAGTGTGAGACGGACCCGGCGGACATCGGCTCATGAGTCGCCCTCGCCCCGTTCAACATCGGGAGGGCGGAGCGGCGGAAGGCGACATACCGTTGCGCGACCAAAAACTCGGCCAAGCGGTCCGGCGACGCCGGTTCGATGTCTTCGGGCACCCGCTGGCCGACCCCCCAATAGGACAGCGGCAATCCCGTCTGCTGCGCCACGTCATAGACGGTTCCGAACGATGCCGTTTCATCCAACTTCGTGAAGACGATGTGCAGCGACGGCAACACGCCGACTCGATCGATGATGCCGCGCAGCTCTCCCGCCCGCGCGCAGGCCGGAAGCGTCACGTGCGTGGCGACATCGGCGTCCTCGCCGAGCATCCGGTGCAGCTCCAAAGCCGACGACACGTCGTCCGGTCGGACGCCAGGCATATCGACCAGAACCAGATCGGTCCTCGCGTGACGGCGCAACCCGTCGCGAAGCTGCCGAGGCGATCGCGCCGACGCGAACGGAACGCCGAGCGCCCGCGCGTACCGCCGCAACTGCTCCACCGAGACCTCGCGATAGGCGTCGAAGGTCACGACGGCGACGGATCGGCGTCGTTTAAGACGGCAATGGGCCGCCAGTTTCGTCACGATCGATGTCTTGCCGGCCCCGCTGGGCCCGAGAATCAAACGGACGACCCGACCGCCCGTTTGGTCCAGAAGGTCCTTTCCGACGACGATGCGACGGCCGATTTCTTGACCGAGGACTTGAATCATCAAATCTTCATCACCGGCGCCGTCACGCCCCAATCGCCGCCGCAGATCGTTGCCCAGCGTTTCCGCCGACGCGGGGTGCATGCCCTGTCGAACGAACGATCGACACAGCGCGCCCAGGACCGCCGGCATTTCCTCTTTCATCGATTGGGTTTCAGGCGGCAATGACTCCCCCAACCGGCGGCTCAGTTCGCATAATTCATCGTGAAGCCGCCGAAGTCGAACCCTCCGCGACTCCGCGCGCGGCGGTTGCGACGGCGGGCCGAGCGGTCGTACGTCGGCCGATTCGCGAAGCGAGCCGGACGGTTCCAGCAGGGATTCGAGCGTCGCGCGAAAACCGGAGACGGCGGAAGACGACGGAGTCCCCGCAGCGGACATCGAGCGGGCGCCGGCCGCCGAATCGTCATCGCGACGCCCCGGACCCGTCGCCGGAACCGGTTCCTCGCACGCGGCCATGACTTCCAACACCGGGCGATCGAACACCCGCAACGGCCTGTCGCCTTCGCGCACCTCCTTCGAAGAAAGAATGATCGCATCCGGCCCCAATTCCTCCTTGATCGCGCGCAAGGCGTCCTGCATGCTGAGAGCGTGAAACGTTTTGACCTTCATCGGCTCCCTCACGACGACTGCGCGAGTTCGGCGTCGATCCGAACCGTATCGAGCGACTGCAGACGCGCCAAGGCGTCGACTTCATTGAAACCGATAATCGGCACCGCGTGGAGCACGCGATCGGTCAGGCGGCGCAGATGCCGCCGCACGGCCTGCGAGCACAGCACGACCGGCTGATGACCGCGGGAAGCGACCCGTTCGGCGGCCTGTTTCAGGCCGTTCAGCAACTTGTGCGACAGCGCCGGATCGAGCGAAAGCGCGGCTCCCTGCGGAAGACCGGCCGCCTGCTCGGCCAACGACCGATCCAACAGCGGATCCAGCGTAATGACCTGGAGCGTGCCGTCCTGCGCTTGAAACTGTTTGGTGATCGTCCGGGCCAGGGCCTGGCGGGCGAACTCCGTGAGCATATCCGCGTCTTTGATCGATCCGGCATGGTCCGAGACCGCTTCAAGAATGGACCGAAGATCGCGAATCGGAACGCCTTCCTTGAGCAAATTGCCCAGAATCCGCACGACCGTCCCCAGGGGCAACAACGTCGGAATCAGCTCCTCCACCAATTTCGGATTCGTTTTCCCGACTTCGTCCAGCAGCGCCTGCACCTCCTGCCGTCCGAGCAACTCATGGCCGTGCCGTTTGATGATTTCGGACAGATGCGTGGTGATCGCCGAACTCGCGTCGACGACGGTGTAGCCGGCCAGTTGTGCCTGTTCCCGCACGTCTTCGGCGACCCAGAGGGCCGGAAGGCCGAACGCCGGCTCTTTGGTCGGAATTCCCTGCACCAGCCCCCGCTGGCCCGTGCCCGGATCGATCGCCAACAGATGGCCGGGCAGCACGTCGGCTTTCGCCACTTCCACACCCTTCAAAATCACGACGTACTCGTTCGGCCGCAGTTGGAGATTGTCTCGGATGTGAATCGGCGGCACCACGAATCCCATGGATTCGGCGATCTGTCTCCGCAAGCCTTTGATCCGGTCCAGCAGCGCGTTCCCTTGCGCTCCCTCCACCAGCCCAATCAGGCCGTATCCCACCTGCAACTCCATCAACTCAAGGGGCGCGACGCGCGTCACGCTTTCGTCGGCCTTGGGAGCGGCGGGAGCCGACGCAACCGCTTCGGCACTTCGCTCCTCCTCGCGCAAGCGGTACGCCATCCAACCGGCAAGCCCCCCCAGCCCCAAAAACGCGAGATGCGGCAAGCCGGGAACCAGGCCCAACGCGAGCAGAATCCCGGCGGCGGTGCCGACCGCCTTGGACGAGGTCAACAACTGCCTGGTGATCTCGCCGCTGAGATCGGTCTCGGCGGCGGCGCGGGTGACGACGATGCCGGCCGCCGTCGAGACGATCAACGCCGGTATCTGCGCGACCAACCCTTCCCCCACGGTCAGCAAGGTATAGGTCTGCGCGGCGAGCGCAGGGCTCATGCCTTTCTGAAGAATGCCGATGGTCAACCCGCCGACGATGTTCACGAGGATGATGACCACGGCGGCGATGGCGTCGCCTCGCACGAACTTGCTGGCGCCGTCCATCGCTCCATAGAAATCCGCCTCCTCGGCGATTTCCCGACGGCGCCGCCGCGCCTCGGCCTCGTTGATCAGGCCGGCGTTCAGATCGGCGTCGATGCTCATTTGCTTGCCCGGCATCGCGTCCAACGTAAACCGCGCGGCGACTTCGGCCACGCGACCGGCGCCCTTGGTCACCACCACGAAGTTGATGACGACGAGAATGCAGAACACCACCAACCCCACCGTGTAATTGCCGCCGACCACGAAACTGCCGAACGCCCTGATGACCTCGCCCGCCGCGCCGACGCCTTCGTTGCCGTGAAGAAGGATTAACCGAGTCGAGGCGATGTTCAGCGACAGCCGCAAGAGCGTGATCATCAGCAGGATGGACGGAAACACCGAAAACTCGATGGGCCGCCGCACTTGCAGGCCGACCAACAAAATGACGACGGACAACGTGATGTTGAAGCTCAAGAGCAGATCAAGCAGAAACCGAGGGAGAGGGAGCAGCATGACCATCAAAATGGCCACGACCCCCACGGAGATGAGGATATCGGGATGTTTGACGAACGACGCGCGTTGAATCGGTTCCACCTTGGTCGACATGGTCGTTACGACGGACGCCGGTCGATCGGTTTATCGTCCTTTGCCGTTATACCTGCCCCCGAAGCCCGCCCGCTTCGCCCGCCGTCATGCCGCGGGCGCGATAGACGAACGCGAGGATTTCCGCCACGGCCCGATACAGATCCGACGGAATCTCCTTCCCGACGTCCACGAGCGCGAACAGCGTCCGAGCGACGAACTTGTGCTCGACGACCGGCACGCCGTGGTGTCGGGCCATTTCGCGAATGCGCTCGGCGACTTCGCCGGCGCCTTTCGCCACCACGCACGGCGCGGCCATCTTGGCGGCGTCGTACTTGAGCGCCACGGCAAGGTGCGTCGGGTTCGTCACGACGACGTCGGCGGTTTTGACCGCCGCCATCATCCGCTTCTTCAGCAGTTCCCGCTGCGCCGTCCGGACCCGGCTCTTGATCAGCGGATCTCCTTCCGTCGATTTGTGCTCTTCCTTCACCTCTTCCTTCGACATGCGCAGGCTGCGTTCCCATTCATACCGCTGATAGAGATAATCCAGCCCGGCGAGGACTCCGATCGCGCCGCCGACCGCCAACGCCGCCTTCAACAACAACCATCCCGTCACGTGCAGCGACGTGCCGAAGTCGAGTTCGGTCAATCCCGGCACCTGCCCCAGATCCGCCCGCACGGCGACGAACCCGATACCCGTCACGATTGCGATCTTGAACAGTCCTTTGAGCAGTTCCACCAGGGAGCGCAGAGAAAACAGGCGGGACAATCCCTTGAGCGGATTGACGCGACCGGGATCCAATTGGAGCGCCTCCGGCCGAAACAGGAATCCCGTTTGGAGAATCGTCGCTCCGCCTCCGATCAACAGAAGTCCGCCGAGAATCGGCAGCGTCACTCCGAGCACTTCCCATCCGGCGCGGATCACGCGCGCATGGACCTGCTCGATCGTCAATCCGTTCCGAAAGGTCTCCGGAAACGACAGGGTCAAGCCTTCTCTGGTCAGGTCGATCATCGCCTGAAGACCGGCCGGCAACGTCGCGGCCAGCAACCCGATGCCGCCCAGCAGAACAGCGGCGGTGGACAGATCCCGACTGAGGGCCACCTGTCCCTTTCGGCGCGCTTCCTCTTTGCGTTTCGGGGTGGCGCGTTCGGTTTTATTGCTTCGATCCTCAGCCATGACCCAACAGACTCAAGAGTCCTTTGATCGAAAATTGCAGCCGTTCGATCTCGCGGCCCAGCAACGCCACGATGAACGGCATCGCCAACGCCAAAATCGCCAACCCGCCCGCGATGGTCACGGGGAAGCTGAGCACGAAGACGTTAATTTGGGCGACCGCCCGCCCTAAAATCGCCAGCAGCACGTTGGTCACGAGAATCGTCACCAGCACCGGCGCGGCCAGTTTCAAACCGAGCGCGAACATCTCCCGGGAGAGCCGCACGATCTCCTCGCCCAATCCGGTCGGAGGAGCCGTTCCGAAGGCCGGAATCGCCTCATAACTGGCCACGATGGTCGAGACGACCAACACGTGGGCGTTGAGCGAGAGGAACACCAGCGACGCCAGCAGGGTGAAAAACCGCCCCATGAGCGGGACCTGATGCGACGTGGCCGGATCCAGGAGCTGCACCACGCCGAACCCCATCTGCATCCCCACGATGTCGCCGGCGAGTTCGAGCGCGCCGAAAAACAGCCGCACCGCCAGGCCGATCGTCAAGCCGATCGCCAGCTCGCCGGCCAGACCGGCCGCCAGGGCGACGGGATCGAACGGAACGGCGGGGAGACGAACGACCGGCGCCAGCACCGCGCCCAACGCCAAGACCAGCAACACCTTGGCCTTGAGCGGAACGGCTTGCCCGCTCAGAACCGGCAGCGCGGCGAGCAATCCGCCGACCCGCACGACCAGCGCCAAAAACGATTGGAACTCCGGCAGCAAAATCTGAATGGTCTGCGTCAACGCCATGGCCGCCTTAATGCACGTACTGCGGGATAGCGGCGAACAGATTCGCGGTGAAGGTCGTCAGCACGTTCAGCATCCAGGGGAAAAACAACAGCAGCGCCCCGAACAGCGCCAAGATTTTCGGAACGAAGGTGAGCGTCGCCTCGTTCAACTGGGTCATGGCTTGAAACGCGCTCACGGCCAACCCGATCACGAGACTCAAGCCCAGAATCGGCGTCGCCACGAGCAACGTCGTCTCCAACGCCTGCCGCCCCAATTCGGTCACCATTTCCGGCGTCACAGAATCGCCTCCTTACGCCCGCCTCTCACGTCGCCGACGGATCTCATGGATTGAACGGCGCATGAGCCGTTCTTTCCTGTTCGGCTCCGCGCGGTCCGCAACGGAATGTGTCACTGAAAACTCCTGACCATCGACCCCACGACCAAGTACCAACCGTCGGCCAAAACGAAGAGCACCAATTTGAACGGCAGGGAAATCACCACGGGCGGAAGCAACATCATTCCCATCGACATCAACACGCTGGCAACCACCATGTCGACGATCAAAAAAGGAATGTAAATGAGAAAGCCGATCTGAAACGCCACGCGCAATTCGCTCAAGATGAAAGCGGGAATGATGACGTGAGTCGGAACGTCCTCGACCTTCTCCGGCTTCGGCAACCGGCCGAGGTCGATGAACAGTTCAAGATCCCGTTCCCTGACTTGACGCAGCATGAACCCCCGCACGGGCTCGATCCCCTTCTTCCACGCCTCTTCGTAGGAAATCCGTTCGGCCATCAGAGGCTGAAGCGCATCGGTATAGACCGCCTGTCCCACCGGCGCCATGACGAACATCGTCAAGAAGAGCGCGAGCGACAACAGCACTTGGTTCGGGGGAACCGCCTGAGTCCCGAGCGCCTGCCGAAGAAACGACAGGACGATCACGATCCGCGTAAACGAGGTGACCATGATGAACAACGCCGGCGCCAGAGAGAGCACCGTCAGAAGAACGAGAATTTGTATGACGGCGGCGGTTTGTTTGGGCCCGTCCGAGCCGAGATCGATGCTGATCGAGGGGCCGCCAGCCAAAACCTCGGCCATCGGTCCGCAGGCCAAGGTCGCCGCCGAAACCGCCGATCCGATGAACGTCAAGCGCGTCGATCGGCCCGTGGTTTTATCGATCGCCATGATTCTCCGTGCGACGGAAGAAGGATTCGCCCGATGGACGTCGTATCCAGGCGGGGAACGACGACGAGGGAATCACCGATTCGGACGGCCTCTCCGCCGACGACACGAGCAGTTCTCGAACCGTTTCCGTGTCGCTGACGCGGCCCAGCGGAACAAGATCCGTCGCGGTGGCTCCGACGATGAGATACTCCCCGGCCACGGACACCAACATGATCGTCTTTCGCGGCGCGACGGCCCCGCTGGCCACGACGCGGATCAATTCGTGCCGCCCCGGGGTTCCCAAGCGGCCGCCGAGGATTCGCCTGGCGGCCAGCGCCGCCACGGCCATCAGCAGCAACACGACGGCCAGGGCCGACAACGTACGGAGCAGGCTGTCCCAGAAATCGATCACGATCGCTCCTCTCGCGTTCACCCCAGTTGCTGAACCCGTTCGGCGGCGCTCACCACGTCGGTCAAGCGGATGCCGAACTTTTCATTCACGACGACCACCTCGCCCCGGGCGACCAGCTTGTTGTTCACCATGACGTCCATCGGCTCTCCGGCCAGCTTGTCCAGCTCGATGACCGAGCCTTGGGCCAATTGCAGCAGATCCCGAATGGCCATTTTCGTCGAGCCGACGTAGACCGACACGTTCATGGGAATGTCGAGCAAAAACTCGATGTTTTTTGGCGTTCCCGCCGTTTCGACGTTCTGAACGGGAGGAAATGACGCCGGCTGAGGCGCGGCGGACCCCGCCGTCTCGTTTTTCGTCCCCGCTTCCGGCGCCGTCCCTGAATCAGCCATTCCTCACACTCCTCTCGCCGACGATCAGTTGAACATTTTCGTGATGCGGCAGGCATGGTTGCCCTTGTAGACACCGGGGCTGCCCTGGAATTTGTGAAACCCCTCGACGTAGCAATCCAGCGGATCGCCCGGCCGTTGATCCAGCAGGATCACGTCGCCCGGCGCGAAGTTCAGCACGTCGCGCAGCGTGACGGTCGTCGTCCCCAACCGCACGGCGACGGACAGAGGGCACTCCTGCAGTTTCTCGCGGAATCGAGCCGTCCAGGCTCCATCCTGCTCGATTTGGTCCGACACCAATCCGGAATACAATTTTTCTTTGATCGGCTCCAACATCGAATAGGGATACACCAGAAAAAAATCCCTGGCGGTGTCCCCGATCAGCACCTGAATCGTCACCACGACCACGATCTCCGACACCGTCACGATCATGGCGAATTGGGGGTTGCTTTCCGACCGCACGTATTCCACCTTGATCGGCAGCACGGCCTGCCAGGATTTTTCGAGGTCCCCCAAGGCGTGAACGAGCAGTTTCCTGACGATACGCAACTGAACCGGCGTAAAGTCGCGCCCCTCCGGCTTCACGTGCGTTTGCCCTTTCCCGCCGAAAAAATAATCGACGATCAGATAGACCAAAAACGCGTCCATGACCAACAGGCCGTTCCCCCGCAACGGGTGCATGTGAAAGACGTTGAGCGACGAAGGCAAGGGAATTTTCTTCAAGAACTCTCCGAACTTGATGACCTGCGTGCCCACCACGAGCAAATCGATCGTCTCGCGCATCATCCCGGTCCATGAGACGGCCTGACGTCTGACGAAGCGATCGTTCACCATTTCGAGGGTCGGCATTCGCCCCCGGACGATCCGCTCTTGATTCAGCAAATCGTAGGGAGCGGCCCCTCCCTGATCCGGCGCCCCCGCTTTGGGCGTCGTATCCACGTCCCCCGACGCCATGCCTTTGAGCAGGGCGTCGATTTCCTCTTGGGAGAGAACTTTTTCCATGCCGCCGACTTATTGCACGACGAATTCGGTGAAATACGCCGCACGAACCCCCGGCCTCGCCAGCAGTCCGTTGACGCGCTGGGTGATTTCGTCGCGCAACTGAAATTTGCCCTGGGCCGTTCTGACGGTGTTGACGTCCTTGCTGCTGAGCAGCACCAAAATCGTGTCGCGCACTTGCGCGACGCGGGCCTTGAGGTCGTTCGCCGCCGTTTCGTTGTCGGCCTCCAGCTTAATGACGATCTTGAGGTAGCGGATCTCCGGCGCGTCGGCCAGGTTGACGATGAACGGATCCAGATCGACCATGATCCCCGGCGCGGCGGCTGATCCCTGCTTGCCGGAATCTTTTCCCTTGCCGTCTTCCTCGCCCGCGTGCTCGCCGACGCTCTCGGCTCCTTTGCCCGCACCGCCCAACAGTTTGACCGCCAACACCGCTCCTCCGACGCCGGTGACAAGCGCGACGAGCGCCACGATCACGATGAGCTTGATCGGGATAGGGGGAGCTGAGATTCGTACCGCTTCTTTTTCGTCCGTCGCCGCCGCATCGGCCATAACCATCCTCCTCACCTGCTCAAACCGCTACCACTTCCACGTTTCACCGGAACTGCAATGCCTATGCCATTATCGGAAGCCCGTCGCTGCCTTCGGGCACCCGCACGTTGCTTCATCATCTATCAATGTGAACGGCTGTTTGGTCGGAGCGAGGGAAGGATGTGGTTCGGCGTCAAGAAGCCCCTTGCTCCGTCAGAAAACTGACAGGAGCAATGTTATTGTCGACGCAGCCGACGTGCGCGATCGTTTCTATTTGGATCGACGTGAGGGCGGAGCATCGACGCTCCGCCCCCTCTCATGAGGTTACCGTTTCAGATTGACCAACTCTTGCAGAATTTCGTCGGAGGTCGTAATGACCCGCGAATTGGCCTGGAATCCCCGCTGCGCGGCGATCATGTCAATGAAACTCTCGCCTAAATCGACGTTGGACAGTTCGAGCGAATTCGACAACACCCGTCCCAGACCGGCTCCTTCCGGTACGCCGATCAACGGTTGTCCGGACGTCCCGGACTCCGCGAAGGTGTTCTTGCCCATCCGGACCAATCCGATGGGATCAGGAAAGCGGGCCAGCGCCACCTGCGCCAGGGTGCGCAATTGCCCGTTGGAGAATCTCCCGCTGATCGTGCCGTTGGTATCGACCGAAAAGGCTTGCAGGGTGCCGGCCGAAAATCCGTCTTGCGTCAGTTGCACCAGCGCCGAGGGCGAGCCGAACTGCGTGGTTCCGTCCAAGCCGGTGCCTCCGTCGGTCGTCACGCTGGTTCCGAAGTCCATCGCGATCTGTTGATCCGGCGTGGCGCCGGTGAAGTCGACTTGCAACTCGCCGGGCGCCGTGCCTGCCGTTCCGGCAGCCGTCCCGGTATCGTAGCGGATGACGGGGCTTTCCCGATCGAGGGTTCCGTCGGTATTGAACGTCAAGGTGCCGGAGCCGACCCGCACGATACCCAACGTGGTGTCGATGTTGCTGGTGTGATAATTTGCGGTCGCCACTTCGTTGGCCGAGGCGACGACGTTGTAGTTCCAGGTGTTGTCACCGATCATCGTGAAATACGTCGTCAACAGATGGGGATTGCCCAATGAATCGTACACCGTCATGGAGGTTGAGAAATCCGAGGTCCCGGACGGATTCGAGACCAGAAAATCCGTTCCGCTTGTTTGTGTTCCAGTCGTCATATTCAAGTTCGCCGCCAACGTATCGCCCCCGTTGGCCGTGACTGTGACGTCGCCGGTTCCCGTCGTCGAGTTATTGGGCGTCCCGGTGATGCCGGAGGTGAAGGTAAAAACTCCGGTAGAACTGACCGTCGCGGTAAAACCCGAATAGGCGGCCGCCAAGTAGGGATCATTGGGGGTCAGCGATCGCACGGCATTCTGAATGGCTGTGGCCAGGGCCGCACCCGTGAGCCCGTTGGCCACCGTGACCGTTTGCGCACCGTCTCCGTTCAGGTTGATATTGAAACTGTTGTTGCCGGCCGCCGTCGTCGTGGTAGAGGCGCCGGATCCTACCAGACTGCCTCTGACTCCCGTCGGCGTGCTGGCGGAATTTAAGTTGGCCGCGATGAACGCCGTCGTGGTGGCGCTGGGCGGCGCGGTCGTCGAGGGAAGGGAAATGTCGCCTATCGTCCCGGTGATGGTGCCGGTCGCATCGGCAAGAAACCCTTGCAGCCGAAAGCCGACCGGATCGACGACATAGTTGTTCTGATCCAGCCGAAAGATGCCGGCTCGCGAGTAGAACCGCGCGCCGTTGGCGTCTTCCAGTATAAAGAACCCGTTTCCGTCAATGGCCAGGTCAAGCACGTTCGACGAGGACGCGAGCGACCCTTGCGAAAAATTGCCCTGCACGGACGTCAACGCCACGCCGATGCCGGTCTGGATCGCGCCCGCTCCTCCCGTGATCGAGGAGCTGATCAGATCGGCGAAGGTGGCTCGGCTCCCTTTAAATCCGACGGTGCTGAGATTGGCGATGTTGTTCCCGATGACGGACAGCGCCATGCCGTTGGCGTTGAGACCGCTCACACCGGTGAACAGCGACGACAGGATTCCCATATGTTCAGACCTCCTTGAATCAGTGCGACGTCTACTGCAGTTCCACAACCTCCGATGGATCAATGGTCAGATTGCCGACGGCCAATTTCGCCGCCCCGTTTTCCATCCGAATCCCGGACACCGTGAGTTCGGCTCGGCTTTGGGCGGTCACCGGATCGCCGTGAATGTCGATCGCGGACAACCGATAGCGATAGACCCCCGCCGGCACCGCTTCCCCGTTTCCGTTTCGGCCGTCCCATTCGACCGTGTTGAGGCCGGACGGTCGATTGGCGTATTCCATCGATCGAAGGACTTGTCCCTGCTGATCCGTAATGTCGATGCGCACTCGAGCCGCGTCTTTCTCCAAGGCATACCGAATCATGGCCGGCCCGTTTCCCTGTTCGACCAGCGGCATGTCCACGCCGATTCGCCGCCCCACGAGCGGCGCCAACGTAAACTGGAGCGACGCCTGTTGGGTATCCAGGGTCCGCTGGAGCAATTGCGCCTGTTTGATGCTCTGCTCAAGCTGGCTGAACTGCGCCAACTGCGCCACGAACTCGGTGTTGTTCGTCGGATTGAGCGGGTCTTGATGTTTCAGTTGCGTCACGAGCAGTTTCAGAAAATCATCTTGTCCCAATTCTCTGGGCCCGGTGGATCGAGTCACGTCGGCGGCGCTCTCCGCCGCGCTGACGCCGGTAATCATGGCCATGATTTTCTCCACTCCTTTGCGGCGATCGTCAGCGTTACGCCACCACGTTCAACATACCGGCATAGGGGATGCCCGTGTAGGCGCGCAATTCGGGCATCATCGACTGTCGATCCGGCGCCGGTCTCTCCGGTTGCCACGTTCGGCCTTGATCGTAAGGCGGGCCTTGGTGAAACGACCGGCCGGCGCCGTGGCGATCGACATCGACGCGAAATTGCCCCATCTCCAACCCGTTGGCCTGCAGAGCCGATTGCAAACGATCATGGCCGGCCGCGAGATACTGGGCGACGTCGGGGCGATCCGAAAACAAGTGCGCGTGGACGAGGTCGTTTCTGACGGCGACGCGAACGTTGACATGGCCGAGGTCGGGGCGCGCAACCTCGAACGCCACGGCGCGTGACAAGACCGACCCCGGCCCGTCGCCGTCCGAACCGTGAATCGACGAACGTTGCGGCTTCGGCATCGGATCGGCTTGGCGTTGAGGATCTCCCGAATTCCCCGAATTCGACTGAGTCGCCGACTCGCTTGCGGCCGTCATTCCCAATCGATGGGCGATGACTTCCTGATTGCCTTCTGGTTGCGCATACGATTTCCGGATTGACTCCATCTCCTCTCGAAGGGAATCGGCGTCGTGTTTGAATCGATCGAGATCCAAGATCCGATCTCCCGATTCGGCCGGCTGTTCCGCGCGATGTGTTTCCTCGGTCAACACGAACTCCTTGTCGTGATCCCGTATCTCCGAGCGATGAGACGGACTCGGCGTGGTTCGATCGAGAAGCAGACCTGCGGCTCCGCCGTGGCTCTGCGTGGAGGAGCCGTCGCCTTTCGTCACGACGGCCGGGAAGCGGGGCTGCTCCGGAATAGACCTCTCTTCCGATTCTCCCGTCGATGACGGCGAATCATCCGGCTTCGCCCGCATCATATCGTTCAACGACGCTTCGGACGTCATCGAGCGACGCGTTTGATGATTCGACCGCAAGAATCCCTCAACGTCGGAATTGCCGGGCTGCGCGACCGGTTCTTCCATGCCGATCTCTTCCTGCCGGCGATCTTCCGTCCCGTTCGCTACCGGCAACGGTTGGGCGGAAGATCCAGGGAAGGCAGCCGTCGAAAGATCGGCCATTGCCGTGCCGTTCTTCGGGCCGGCCGGGAGCCCGGCATCGAGGACTTCCGGCATCTTTTCCGATTCGAATGAAAGTACGGCTTCCCCTTGCGCGTTCGTCGTTTCCTCATTGATCGAGACATCAAGTTGATCACGGAGCATCGTCTCGGAATGGTCGCGAGTGACGGACATGCCGGTTCCATCGGAAGCCGGTGTTTCCGTGTCAACTTCTTTAGATTTGCCGGACTCGCGACGCGCATCGACCGTGGATCCGACCGACCGGGCCCGCACCGTCCCATCATTGCCTTCGTTCGACCGCCCCTCTTCCCTCGGTCGCGCCATCGGCTTCTGACGCTCATCCACCCTATCTCGCCTATCTCGGTACGACTCCAACGCTTCCGTTCTTTGATCGAATTTGGAAGCGCCATGAGTCCGTTGAACGGAATGCAACGTGGCAGAAAAGGCGCCGGGTGAACGACGTTCGGAAGACGCCTTGACCTCAGGTCCGATAAACGACTGGTCATGAGAAGCCGCCGCGACCGGCAAGATCGAAGTCACTATGTTCCTCATCGCCGACATGAATCGTTTCCTTTCCTCGAACGCGAACTTTTACAAGCCCCGTGCCAAACGAAGCATCGCGCAAGGAGCCGAATTTTCGAGGAGTTTCAAATGGGCCGAATGAAAGAGAACCGTGATCGGGGAAAATCTTTCTTGCCCCGCGGCAAGAACTGCTGGGTGGCGATCAGGGCGTCTGCGCCAACAATTGCTCGGTGAGTTTGGCCGCGCGCTCGGGTTTGACTTGGGCGAGAATCGCTCCGGCGGTTTTCGTTTTGACGAGGCGCAGGATCAGAATCGCGGTTCGCTCCGGCATCCGCTCCAGACGCGCCGCCGCGTCCTCGGGCGGCATGGTTTCATACATCTTGGCCAGTTGAGCCTTCTGTTCCAGAGCCAACCGTTCTTTTTCCAGCAGGGCTTTCGCCTGCGCCGTTTTCTGTCCCGCGGCCCGCTGCTCTTCCTTGGCGACCGCCGTTTCAATTCGCTTGGCCATCGCCTCGTTTTGAGCCAACAGTTTATCAATCTCGGCTCTCAACACCAGCAGTCGTTCCTCGTTCTGCCGCACGGCTTCTTCACGCCGATCCAAAGAGCGCTTCCGCTGGTCCAGCATGACAAGGACTTCTTGCGGCACTTCGAGTGCCGGCCCCTGAATGTTCTTGCCCGTCGGGACGGGTGGTTCGCCGTTTTGCCCCGCGGCCGACCCCGGACCGTCAACAAGAACGGTCTGTTGAGCCCCCGACGGGGGCGCAGGCAGATCTTCCTGCGTGATCGCAGGCTTTCCCTTTGTATTCGGCGACGCCTGTCCCATCTGTACCATCATCCAGAGCAGTACGATGGAGCCGACGAGGCCGCCCCCGACCGTCCAGAGCCAAGACATCCGCGACGGCAAAACCGAAGCCGCCCGACGATGGTTGCATCGGCCGAGGAGAATCCGATCGCCGGTAGAATACAATGAATCAGCCCTCATCACGAATCCCGTTTCAAAAACAGCCGGCGTCCCGCGACTTCATCCGTCGCCCGTTGTTCTCGTCTCAACGTCACGACCTCGCCTTCCGCCCGTCGGCGCTCGTCAAGACGGTCGAGCACCTTGCATGCCTGCGTCGCCGCGACGAGGCGCGCCTGCGTCTCGGCCCACAAGCCGGTCAACCGATCGATCGCGCCGCGCGCCTGCTTCAACGACGTCTGTTGCGACGCAAGCCGCCATTCCCACTCCAACAGAGCCTGCGCCGTCATCCCCTGCGCCGCCTGGCGCCGCCAGGCGGCGACGTCGGCCTGCAATCGCGCGTCAAGGGCCTCGCACTGTTGCTCCAGGCTCATCAACTCCTGGGTCACCCGCGCCAATTCCATCATGAGCGCTTCTTGGGTCTGCGCCCGCAGTTTTCTCAACGCGTCCAGACTCATGACACCCGCTTGGCCAAGCCGATCAAGTCTTCAACCGACGACGGCAATGGGGCCGGCTGATCAATATCCTGCCGCAAATAGGCGTTGATGGAGTCCTGCGCGCGGACGGCGCGATCAAGCGCCTTGTTCGCGCCTTCTTTATAAGCGCCCACCAGAATGAGATCCTCGGACTGCCTGTAGCGGGCGACCAACTCCAACAGGCTCCCGGCTGCTTCCCGATGCTCCCGCCCGACGATGTCGCGCATGACACGACTGGTACTCTGGAGCAGATCGATCGCCGGGAAGTGATTGCGCGCGGCCAAGGCGCGTGAGAGCACGATATGGCCGTCGAGGATGGATCGAGCGGCGTCGGCCACCGGATCGGTCAGGTCGTCTCCGTCGACCAACACCGTGTACAACCCGGTAATCGCGCCTGGTCCCGGCCCTGTGCCGACGCGCTCCAACAGTTTCGGCAGCAGGGCGAACACGGAAGGCGTATAGCCTTTGGTCGTCGGCGGCTCCCCGATCGCCAGGCCGACCTCCCGCTGGCTGTAGGCCAAGCGCGTGAGGGAATCCATCAACAACAGCACCTGCTTGCCCGCGTCGCGAAAGTATTCCGCGATGGCGGTCGCCACCAACGCGGCGCGCAGACGAACCAGCGGGGCTTGATCGGACGTCGCCACCACGACGACCGACCGCCGGAGCGCCTCGTCCCCCAAATCCCGCTCCAGGAATTCCTTGACCTCGCGCCCACGCTCGCCGATGAGGGCGATGACGTTCACGTCGGCCTTGGTGTAGCGGCTGATCATTCCGAGCAGAACGCTCTTACCGACGCCGGCCCCAGAAAAGATGCCCATCTTCTGCCCTTGGCCGCAGGTGAGAAAGCCGTTGATGGCGCGGATGCCGAGATCCAAAGGCGCCCGGATGCGCGCGCGCCGGAGCGGGCTCGGGGGAGCGGCGTAGAGCGGATACCGTTCCATGGTCCGGAGATCTCCTTGGTCGTCGAGCGGGCGACCGAGCCCGTCAAGGATCCGCCCCAACAAACCGGGCCCCACGGGAACGGTGGGAACGCGACCGGTCATGGCGATCAAACTGCCCGGTCCGATTCCGCGCATCTCTCCCAGCGGCATCAGCAGGATGCGATCGCCGCGAAAACCGACCACTTCGGCGGCGACCGGCTGTTCGCCGTGCCCCGTGCTGATCTCGCACAGCTCGCCGACCGTGGTCGCCGAACCGTAACCTTCGATGACGATGCCGACCGCCTGGACGACTCGCCCGGCGACGGAGACGGGATCGACGCGATCAAGGGCGGCGCTCAGATTCATGGGCGATCCTGTTTTTCAAGGCGGTCCCCAAGCGGAACAACTGGGTGTCCAACGACGCGTCGATCACGTGCGTGGCGGTATGGAGCAGGCAGCTCCCGCGCGGTATCGCGGCGACAGGCTCGATCTTCAGGTTCAGTTCGACGTCGCGCCGCCCGGCCAGATCGGCTTGGGCTTCCGTGAGCGCCGGGACGTCGGCCGGATGGACGTGGACGACGACCGAGCCGGAGTCCGGAACCGCCTCCAGCGCGGCTTTCGTTTGCGCGACGATTTGATCCTTGCAACGCTCGGCCGACTCGCGCAGCACCTTGGTCGCGATGTGAAACGCGAGCGACGCGACTTCGTCTTCAAACGCGGCGCGCAGCGACGCCCGCGCCTCGTCGAACTTGCGCGCGGCGTCGACCAGCACGGCGTGCTCGCGGCGACAACGCTCTTCGGCGCGCCGCGCTCCCTCTTCAAGGCCTCGCTCGAATTCCGTGGGTCCTTCGTCCTCGGGCGGCCCCCCCTCGTCATCGAACGCCTGAAACGGCGAATCGGAGAGCCGGACCGCTCCGGATCGAATGGCGGCTTGCTTCACCACGGACTCTTCGGCGCGCAGTCGACGGCGCTCCAGCAACCGGCGCGCGGTTTCCAAGACCGTTTCGCGGCGCATGGGTTTCATCAAAAAGTCCGCCGCTCCCGCCTTCATGGCGCGAACCGCCAGTTCGACCGTCGCCACGCCCGTCATCACGACTCCGCTGATCCGATAGTCGATCGTCAACGCCTCTTCCAGTACCGCAAGGCCGTCGCGCCCCGGCATCGCCACATCCACGATCAAGAGATCCGGAGGCGCCTGTTTCACCATAGCGACGGCGTCGTCGGCCGAGGAGGCGACTCGAACGGACACCGCTTCGGGACGAAACCATTCCAGAAACAACCGGCGGATCGATTCTTCATCGTCGACCACGAGGATCGACCCGTGGAGCCGCGGCCGGCCCGGGCGCCCCCGATAGACCGACGCCGATGCGCGAGACCCGACTCCCATCTACACCAACTCCTCGCCCGCGCCGGCGACGACGATTCGGCCTTCCTCTTCCAACTTTCTGCACACCTTCAAAATGTTCTGCTGCGCTTTCTCGACGTCCGCCACCCGAACGGGTCCCTTCGACTCCATGTCGTCCTTGAGCATGTCGGCGGCGCGGCTGGACATGTTTTTGAAGAATTTGTCCCTCACGTCCGGACCGGCTCCTCGAAGGGCGAGCGGGAGATCTTCTTTGCTGACTTCCTTGAGCAGTTCCTGGATTCCGCGATCGTCCACCTTGACCAAATCATCGAAGACGAACATGAGAGCCCGGATGGTGTCCGCCAACGGTTGGTTCTTCTCGGCGATCTTCGCCATGATGGTGTTTTCGGTGGCCTTGTCCATACGCGCGAGAATGTCGGCGACCACTTCGGCCCCGCCGATGTTCTGAGCGCCCAGGCCCTTGCTGGTCAGCAAGGTCTCCTGGAGGCTGTCGCTCAGTTCCTCCAGAATCTCCGGCTGCACGTCTTCCATGGTCGCCAGCCGCAACGCGACGTCGTCCCGGAGATGTTCCGGCAACGCCGCGAGCACCTGCCCGGCCTGATCGCTTTCGAGATGCGCGAGAATGACGGCCACCGTTTGAGGATGCTCCACCTTCAACATGTGCACGAGAGTCTTGACGTCCACCCAGCGAAGAGCCTCCAATCCCGGATAGTTTTTCTTCGTCATGGTCTCGATGATGCGAGCCGCTTTTTCCGGTCCCAGAGCCTTGATGAGGATGTTCTTGATAAACTCCTTCCCCTGAAATTGGACCTCTCCGCGGGCGCTCATGGCCTTGAAATCGGCGATGACCTGATCCTCCTCTTCCTTGGAAATCTGCGCCGCCTGCTGCATGAAACCGCCCAGTTTTTTGATCTCTTTGGGATCGAGCTGTTTCATGACCTGCGCCGCGGCGTCCTCGCCGATGGCGCGAAGAAGAATGACCGATTTCTGCTCGCCCGTCAGATTCCTTGCCATTTCGACTCGCCATCGCTATCCATTCGCCGACGAACTCTTGAGCCACTGTTTGACGACCACGGCCGTCGCGTCGGGGTTCTTTCTGGCCATGTCGATGATCTGAGTACGGTCAAGGATCTCCGCCGGCTTGGGTTCCGCTCCGCCGACGGGGGCCGGCAGCGTCGGCCCCTGAGCCTTGGCCTCCTCCGATCGACCGGCGCCTCCGCCGAGCATGCCGAGCAAGGGACGGACGACGAAGAAGAGAATCATGAAAAAGAGGAGCGCCCCGACGCCGTAGCGCACGTACGGCAGCCACCATTTCCAGGCATCCGCCGTCGCGTCGACGCCTCCCGTTTGCAGTTCCTCCGTCCCCAAATCGAACTGCACGTTGGTGACCTGCACCTGATCCTGGCGCTCTTCCGAGAACCCCATCGCTTTCTTCACGATCTCTTCGATCCGCTTCATTTCTTCCTCGGAACGCGGGATGTACTTTCGCACCGCCCCCGCTTGATCGGCTCCCGCCGCTTCTCCCTCTCCGGCCGGCGGCGCCCCGTAGGTTCCATCCACCAGCACGGCCACCGACAACTGTCGGATGATCCCGACGGGCTCGACGATTTTCGAGACCACGCGACTGATTTCATAGTTGACGGTCTCGTTCTTCGTCTGGCTGCTGCTTGAGCTGGTCTGTGCCGGCTCCGGTTCCACTCCCGGCGGAACGTTCGACTGGACTCCCGGCACGCCGCCGACCGTTCCGTTGGTGCCGCTCGTTTTCTCCTGGCCCCGCTGCTCGCTTCTGACCACCTGCCCGTTCGGATCGAATCGTTCTTCCGTGGTTTCGATTTTGCGAAAATCGATGACGCTCGACACGCGCACCACGGCTTTGTTCTGCCCGACGATCCGTTCCAACATCGTTTGAATACGGGTTTCGATGTCCTTTTCGACGGTGCGCTGGTATTCAAGCTGCGAGCTCGTCAATCCGATGGTTTCGTCCGCCATCGAACCCGACAAGAGACGTCCGTGCCCGTCGACGACGGTCACGTCCCTGGCCTGCAACCCCTCGACGCTGCTGGACACCAAATGGACGACGCCCTGCACCTGCGCTTTGCTCAACATGTAGCCGTTGCGGAGGGACAGCACGACGGACGCGCGCGCCCTCTCCTGCTCGTTGGCGAACAACCGCCGTTCCGGAATCGCCAGGTGAACGCGGGCCCGCTCGACCTCCGGCATTTGGGCGATCGTCCTGGCCAGTTCGCCCTGCAGCGCCCTCCGATAATTGAGCTTTTGCACGAATTCCGACATGCCGATCGACGTGCGGTCGAAGATCTCGTAGCCGACCCCTCCGCCGTGCGGCAGCCCCTGCGTCGCCAATTGGAGCCGGAGTTCGTGGACCTGCGAGCTGGGGACCAGCACGGTCGTCCCCCCGCCGGCCGTTTCGTACGGTACTTTGGCTTCCTTGAGCTTGTCGAGGATCGCCGCCGCGTCCTCGCCGGTCAGGTTCGTGAACAGCACCTGCATGTCCGGCTGCTGGGTCCACAGCGCCACGGCGATGAGCACCGCCACGGAACCGGCCAGGGCCACGAGTACGACCATGCGCTGATTGATGGAAAACTGCGAAAACATCGGAGTCGCTTGCTTTCCTTACGTTCGCGCGGTCACACTTGCATCCGCTGGATCTCTTCGTAGGCCGCGATCAGTTTGTTTCTGATTTGCATCATGAGCTGAAACGATACGTCGGCCTGTTGGAGCGCGACCATCGCGCGATGAATGTCCTGCGACTCTCCCGTCATGAGCGCGTCGACGGCCCGACCGGCTTGAAGCTGCGCGTCGTTGACTTGTCCGATGGCCTGTTTGAGCGAATCCATGAATCCCGGCGACTCGACCGTTCCCGTCGTCTGACCGACCGACGGCGCGCCGACGGATGATGCGATCGATTGCCCGATGCCCGAAACTTCCTTCATCGCTACCTCCCGATCTCCAAGGCCTTGTTCCACATGGCTCGCGTCGCGTTGATCGCCTGCACGTTCGCCTCGTAGGCCCGCGACGCGCCGATCATGTTGACCATTTCCTCCAACACGTTCACGTTGGGAAGGCGAACGAACCCCTTGTCGTCGGCGTCCGGATGATGGGGGTCGTACACTTGATGACCCGGTTTGCGGTCCTCCACCACTCTGGCGACCGCCACGCCGTCCAACGCATGGGCGCCCGAGCCGACCGCGATCCGCCGGAACGTTCGGTCGAACGGACCGCTCATCGGAATCGATCGGAACACGACGTCCCGCCGCTTGTACGGCCCTCCGCCCGGCGTTTGCGTGGACTGGGCGTTGGCCAGATTGCTGGCAATGACGTTGAGACGACGCCGCTGCGCGTCCATGCCGGAAACGGAGACGGCCAGACTGTCCATCAATTCCATCGCGCACCTCCACCCATGCGGTTAAGATTCAAGCAGGCGCATTGCCCCAGAAAGACGACTCCGAACTCCTCCGACGCCCGGCGAACGTTTCAGCGCCCCTCACGAACGGCGTTGAGCAACGCCTGGAACTTTCTGGCCAGGATCGTCGCGGCGGCATTGTACTGCATGACGTTGTCCGAGAGTTTCGCCATCTCCAGCTCCAAATTGACCGAGTTGTCGTCAAGCGGAAGATCTCCCGCCGGCACTTCGCTGAGCTTGCCGGTCACGGCTCCGAACCCCCGCCCTCCCGAAAGGCCGAAGTGGCGGGCATGGGTGGCCGCCAAGACCACCGGCAAACGGCCCCGATGCGCCGATCGCAGTTGATCGAGAAAGCTCAACTCCGCGGCTCGGTATCCCGGCGTTTCCTCATTGGCCAAGTTGGAAGCGATCACCCGCTGCCGCTCGCTGCGAAGGTCCAACGTCCGTTCCAACAATTGCATGGTTCGGTCAAAGATGGTCATGCACACCTCCGTTGTGACACCGCCTCGGCCGCCTCCCGAACGTTCCGGGCCGCTCAGGCCGATGCAACCTCGATGCCGTCCGGTCCGGCCGTACCGTGCGCCCGAATCGATCGCAGCCGACGTTCCGGACACGTCCCGGCCGATGCGATTTTTCCCACCGGCAATTTTT
Source organism: Nitrospira sp. (assembly GCA_024331095.1). Classification (GTDB taxonomy): domain Bacteria; phylum Nitrospirota; class Nitrospiria; order Nitrospirales; family Nitrospiraceae; genus Nitrospira_D. The sequence continues at coordinate 151,654 of JANDJE010000002.1, forward strand.
GCCCATCGTTTAGGGCGACGGAATCTGCGCGGACCTTCCCCCGTCTCGATATTCGCGCAGCTTGTTCCGCAGGGTCCGAATGCTGATCCCCAGCTCTTTCGCGGCGCGCGTCCGATTGTCGTTCACGCGAGCGAGCGTCTTGAAAATCAAGTCCCGTTCCATTTCCCACAATGATCCGTTGGCCGACGGCCGGTCGGCCTGGATCGGAGCGGGCGCCGATTCAGGCACGCCGCGAACGTCGACCAGACAATGTTCCGGCAAGATAGGCCCGTCACCGGCCAGCAGAGCGGCCCGCTCGATGACGTTTTCCAACTCGCGCACGTTGCCCTTCCAAGGCAGGCGCTGCAAATACGCCAAGGTGCCGTCGGGCAGCGTCGGCCGGGCGGTTCCATTTCTCGCCGCCGCCCGCTCCGCAAAATGTCTCGCCAGCATCGGAATGTCGCCGGGGCGCTCCCTGAGCGGAGGGATGGTGACGGGGAATACGTTCAACCTGTAGTACAGATCTTCCCGAAATCGATTCTGTTCCACCTCATGATGGAGCGATCGGTTCGTCGTGGCGATCACGCGGATGTTGACCGGCACCGGCTCGCGTCCGCCGACTCGGTCGACCTCGCGCTCTTGAAGCACCCGCAGGAGTTTGGCTTGCAACCCCAACGTCATTTCCCCGATTTCGTCCAGCAACAACGTGCCGGTATGGGCCATTTCAAATTTGCCGATTTTTCTGATCACCGCCCCGGTGAACGCGCCCCGCTCGTGCCCGAACAATTCGCTCTCCAACAAACCGTCGGGCAAGGCCGCGCAATTCACCGCGATGAAGGGCCGATGGGCGCGGGGACTTCGGCTGTGAATGAAGCGGGCCAACAGTTCTTTGCCGGTTCCGCTTTCTCCGTTGATCAAGACCGTGGCCTGGCTGGAGGCGATATGTTCGACCGTGCTCAACAGCCGGATCATGCCGGGATCCTGCGTCAGAATCGCCCGACTGTCCGGCGTCCCCGCCGACGCCGCCGCTCCGATCTCCCTTCCTTCCTTGAGATTCATGATCATCCGCGCCAGAAGATCCATCGAAAAGGGCTTCATCAAATAGTCGCTCGCGCCCAGTTTCATGGCCTCGACGGCGGTTTCCACGCTGCCGTAGGCCGTCATCAACACGATCGACGTCTGCGGCGCGCGGCGTTTGATCTCTTTGACCAACTCCAGCCCGGTCATGCGGGGCATCTTGAGGTCGGTCAAGACCAGCCAGGGACGGAATCGCGCGACCCGCTCGACGGCGTCGGCGCCGTCGAGCGCTCCTTGCACGGCAAACCCCAGTCGTCGCACGGACTCCACGAGCGCGGCGCGCATGGACGAATCGTCGTCCACGACCAACACGCCTTCGCCGACGTTCGACGGGTCCGTTCCCTGTTCGTCCGTTTGGCACTCAATCATGTGACGAGCCCTCCACCAAAATCGGTTCGCCGGTTTCTTCTTCGACCGTCCCGTCTTTCCTTTTTTTCTCCTCGTCGTCATCGGACGACCGACCAACGGCGAGCGATGACGAAGGATGAGGCAGCACGATGGAAAACGAGGACCCGCGTCCGACGGCACTGTCCACGTCGATGCGCCCCTGGTGCGCTTCGACGATCGAATGTACGATCGCCAGACCGAGTCCCGTGCCCTCGGTCTTCGTGGTGAAGAAGGGGTCGAAGAGACGGGAGCGATACGCCGGATCGATGCCGACCCCGGAATCGCTCACCGTCAGGCGCACCGCCTGAACGCCGAGACCGCGCGACTCATCGGTCTTGAGGGTGATCGTCAAGATTCCGCCGTTCGGCATGGCTTGCGCCGCGTTGACGATGAGATTCAACAGCACCTGCTTCATCCTCTCCTCATGGCACCAGATCGCCGGGATCGACGGGTCCAGGTCCAGCCGCACGTCCGCCCGGACTTGAGCGATCGCGTGCGCCGCCAGGCTCAAGGCATCGAGAATCAGCGGCTCCGCTGCGTGCCAGGCTCTCACGGGACGAGCCGGTTTCATATAGGCCAGCAGATTGGCCAACAGGCGATCCATCGCGTGCACCGCCTGTGAAATCTGCTCCGCGTACTGACGCGCCGCCGGCCGATCGCCCAGATCATTGCGCAGCAGGGAGGCGAACAGTTCGACGCTTCCCAGGGGATTCCTGATCTCGTGGGCGATTCTTCCGATCATTTCCCCCATGGCCGCCAACCGGTCCGTGCGCTGCACCTGCTCTTCAAGCTGGTAAAGGCGCGAGACGTCCTGAATCAGGATCAACCTTCCCGCTCGATCCCCGGATCGGATCTTGAGAGGAGATTCGGCGACGGTCACCATGGCTTGTCCGATCCGCTGGGGACGATCGCCCAGACAGAGCCCCCTGGACTCCAACACGGCCGCCGCCGGCCGTCCGCGCAACTCGACGTCCGTGGCGCCGAGCAGGCGAGCGGCCGGTCGATTGCTGCGGGTGATGACGCCGGTTTCGTCCACCACGAGCACTCCCGTCGACAACGACTCCAGAATGCCGTCGAGGTGGATCCGCATGGCTTCGTTCTCTTGAAGCTGTCGGCGAAGGGCTTCGTTGCTGCGCGCCAGCTCCACATCCATCCGCTCCACGCGGGCGGCGAGCGCGGCATACGACCCCTGCAACGCCCGCGCGGCTTGATCGAAGCTCTCGAACGCCGCCCGCAGGCAGATCCGCTCGTCGGAATGGTGCATCGCGTTCGTCATCACGACTCCTCCTTCATCTCCAGGCGGCGCGCCGCCCGCACGGTATCCTTGAACGAGGCGGTGAAGCGGTTGATGAGGGGATCGTCCGTCTCCCCCACCTCGGCCAACGCCACGGTGGCGCGGTCGTATTGCCGCAACTCGTTCCAATGTCTGGCGGTTTGCAGATGAATCCATTCCCGCTCTCGACGACCGGGCCGCCGGTCGAGCGCCGCTTGATAGGCGGCGATGGCCCGTTCGTGTCGATTCAGCCTGGAGAGGGTCTCCGCGTAAGCCAGCAAGACGTCGAACGACGGCTTGCCCCCGCCTTTCAACGCGGTTTCATAGACCGCCGCCGACTCTTCCAATTGCTTCAGCTCTCCCAAGACTTCGGCGAGTTGAAGAACCATGTACGGGCGATCGCCGTCCTTGGGGTGGTGTTGCAACCACTGACGGCACAGATGCACCGCACTCTGGAGATCGCCTTGGCGTCTCATCGCGGTCACCAGCAGGTGAAGCACCTCCGATTCGTAACGGCCGGCTTGGAATTGAAACCGATACCGTTCGAACACTTTTCTGGCCGCCGGGGGATCTTCCTGATCGAGATAGCTCTTACCGAGACCGACCAGCGCCGTTTCGAGCACGGCCTGGTCCTTAACCTTTGTAAGCTGCTGATAAAGTCGGCCGGCCTCCGTCGCGAAGCCGATCCGCCTGTGCGCCTCGGCGATCTCGATCATGAGCGGCGGAGCGACGGTTTGTCCCGTTCCCGCCCCGTAGCGATGGAACAGGCTGACCACCGCCAAATCGTCCCCGGATTTGACTGCCCGCTCGATCCAGGGAATGAGAAACGTCGAAATCCGCTCCAACGCTTGGGTCGCCCACGGCGCGCCGACATGATCGGCTCGGAGCACGGCGTCCTTGTAGACCAGCAGCGCGCGGTTGACGTCGTTCGCCTTCTCATAGTATTTGCCCAGGTGAACCAACGCTTCCGCGCCGACGGGGCCGCTGTCTTGCCGGTCGGCGATCTCTTGCAGCATGGCCACATAAGTCGACTCGGTCGGTTCGGGATCTTGAACCTCCCGCATCATGGCGTCGACGGCCAACCGTAACCGATCGTCGTCGTTGCGATCCCTCCGCTCCACGTAGAGCGCCGCCCGTCTCATGGTCGCCACGGTGCTGTGCACGCTGTGCGGATACATCGAGGACACGTGCGAATAAAAAAAGGTCGCCAGCGGCAGGTTGGACTTGCCGGCCAATCCGTCCGCCACGTACAGCAGCGCCGTCGGAGCAAACTCATGGCGAGGATAGAGGTTGTACAACAGCAGAAACAGGCCGCGCGCGGACGCGTCGCGATGAGCCAACGCTTGGGTGACGGCATACCGTTGGATCGCCAGCGGATCGCGCCGAAACACGGCGGGCCAGCGGCGGTGGCACAGATCATAGAACACCTGCGCTTCCGCCGGTCGCTGCTGTCTGTAAATGGCGTGCGCGAGCCCCATCGTGGCGTATTGAGACAACGATTCATGATCCGTGCGCTTTCGCAGCGTCGAAAACGCGTGTTCCGCGTCGCTCCATTTGCGCATGGCCATGAACGTGTAGCCCAGACCGAGCAGGGCCCGATGGCCGTCGAACGGAACGTCGAGGAGCCGCGCCATCGCCTGCTCGTAATACGACTGCGCTTCCTGCAGCCATCCCTGTTCGAGGTACAGATCCGCGATGCGCCAGGCGGCCCGCCCGGCGTTGGAAGAACCGGGATGATCGCGCAGCACCTGCTTGTAGAGTTGGATGGCTCCCGCCCGATCCCGGCTGGAAGCATCCTCGCGCAGCGCCACCTCCGCCAAATACGCCAAGGCGGCCGGCACGAGGGGACTGTCAGGATATTCGCGTGTGATTTTTTCAAAGAATCGCTTGGCCTCGGACCATGCGCCCTTCTGGTACGCCACGCGACCTTCTTCCCAAGCCAGATCCAGAATCCCCTGTGCGCGAAGGCCTTCCTCCGGACGAGGACCGTCATCGGGCAAGGACGGCCCAGGCGGTTCGGCCGATTCCGCAGCCGAAGTCGCTCTCAGATACTCCACCGCTGAAAAATCCGGCCGACTCGCAAAAGCAGGCTCCGCCGCGCTCACCGAGTGTTCGGCCATCGCCAGAATCGCCGCAACCGGGAGATATCGAAAGACGGACGGCAGACGAGTCATGAACCGAGGAAGTGAGCAAGGACCATGCCCTGCCTTGCGTGAGAGAACGTGCGTGGATCGGCAGGGCGCAGGAAATAAACCGTCAGAAGTGGCAACAACGAGTTTGAAACGACGTCAAGAGGTTGACGGATCGGACCGGCCCGTCACATCGGAAGGCTTTGCTGCATGTGCTCCCGTGGATCGACCCCCTTGCGTTTGAGTTTCTCGACCAGGGTGGTGCGGTTCAATTGAAGGAGCTGGGCCGCCCTCGTGGTGACACCGTTGGCCTTGCGGAGGGCTTCGATGATGAGGTGATTTTCATATTGCTCCACTTCGCGCATCAGATTGATGCCGTCTTCCGTGAATCGAATGAACTGTTCTTTCGGCTCGAGAGACTGCGGCTTCCGGGCTATCTTCTCCGGAAGATCGGACACCGAGAGTTCTCCCTGTTTTTTCAAGACGGCCATCCGCTCCACCAAGTTTTCAAGCTCCCGGATATTGCCCGGCCAATCGTATTGCGACAACAGGCGCAGCGCCTCGTGAGAAATCCCCGTGATGTGCGTGTGTTTGGTTTGGTTGAAGCGCGCCACGAAATGATCGATCAACAGGGGAATGTCGCTCCGTCGATCTCGAAGCGGCGGGATGACGATGGGAATCACGTTCAGCCGGTAAAACAGATCCTGGCGGAATCGCCGCTCTTCGACCAACGCCTCCAGGTCCTGATTCGTGGCGGCGATGATGCGCACGTCCACTTGGATCGTTCGATTGCCCCCGACCCGCTCGAACGCCCGTTCCTGCAACACGCGAAGCAACTTCACCTGAAGCGGGAGGCTCATTTCACCGATCTCATCCAGAAAAATCGTCCCCCCGTTCGCCAATTCAAATCGGCCCATTCTGGTGTGCGTCGCCCCCGTGAACGCTCCCTTTTCATGCCCGAACAGCTCCGATTCCAATAAATTCTCCGGAATGGCCCCGCAATTCACCGGCACCAAGGGGCGATCCCGGCGCAGACTGTTGAAATGCAGCATACGGGCGACCAGCTCTTTGCCGGTCCCGCTTTCCCCTTGGATCATCACCGTACTGTCGCTGTCGGCGACCTTCCGCACGAAATCGAGCACCTGCCTGATCGGCTCGCTCGCGCCCACCAATTGCTCCAACTGATATTGATCCCGCACCGCCTTCCGCAACAGGTGGTTCTCTTGGCGCAAGCGATAGACCTCGACCGCCTTGCGAACGACGACGACGACGGTTTCCGGATCGAACGGCTTGGTGATGAAATCGAACGAGCCGGCTTTCATCGCGCGCACCGCGCGCTCGATCGTGCCGAATCCGGTCACGACGATCGGGATGATCTTCGCGTCGATCCTGACCAGCCGGTCAATGAGGCTGATGCCGTCGATGTCCGGAAGCTGCAAGTCGGTCACGAGAACGTGAACCGGCATGTTCTTGGCCGCTTGGAGCCCTTCCTTCCCGTCTGCGGCGACCGCCACCACGTATCCTTCTTCCACCAGCGTCTCGCGCAGCAGATCCCTGACGGCCGGATCATCTTCAATGACCAGGATATGCGTCTGACTCATCGATCAAAACCTCGCAATCCGATTGTCAACCTAATGGGTAGAATACTGACCTCTCTGAATCAAGGCAAGAGCAATACCAGATTGTCACGAAACACACGTATCTGCGCGGGTAACACAGAGCCGCTTTGTGTGCCCATTATCACGGCTTGGCCGAGGACTATCGTTTGCTTGAAAGCCGCGTGCCGCATCGAGGCCCCGCCCGACCGGGACGCTTCTTTTTCTCGGAGGAGCAACCGGCTCGATACCCTCCGCGGCATCGAGGCTTCTATCCTGTCCAACTCACCGCAAGCCAAAGATCGTCAAGCTCGGCATTCTCGAAGTAGAGCGTGATCTCGCCGGTCGGCCGCGTGAGCACGTGGGTAATGGGAAGCAATCGGGTCGTCCCCTGGACAAAGTAACGCCCTCATGGCCGGTCTCTCACTCGAGCCTACTGATGGGTTCTCTCTGATCGAAAGCGTTTGCAAGGCAGACACCCGATCTCTATAATCCCTGCGACGCTCCCCGCGGGCTGGCGTAGCTCAATCGGCAGAGCAGCGGTTTTGTAAACCGCCGGTTGGAGGTTCGATTCCTCTCGCCAGCTCCATGCCTGCTTTCCCAATCCGGTGCCCTTCTCCTTGTCTCATCGCTCTCGGCGCGCACCAACGCATGACTGTGCCGCCGGCGGCTCCGTACCGAGATTCGAGGGTACAGGGCAACGGCCATCATCTGATCGCCTACGCACAGGATTGCTCATGCACAAGGTACCGCCTATCGCCTTGCTTGGCTTTTCTGATGGGAACGCGAGGGAGATTCACGGTCCCCCTCGCCGAGGAGTAAGCAAAAGGATGGAGTGTCGAGGGAAGTTCGTTAGTGCTCCGTTTCCGTAAGGGCGCTCTCGCGCTCGATTTCCTCGATCTCGTGATCCGACTTGCCCTTCGTCATGGACGGATGCAGGCCGTATTTCTTGAGCATCTTGTAGAAATCGGCCCGATACCGGCCGGCGAATTGCGCGGCGCGGGAGATGTTGCCGCCGGTCAGTTGCAGAAGGTTCTTGAGGTACGTCCGTTCGAATTCCTCCCTCGCTTCCGTGAGCGGCTTGAGCGGCGCCTCCGGTGAGACTCCTACCGAGGGCAAGAGGTCGGGCGTGATCATGTCTTGTCGTGACATCACGACGGCTTTTTCGATCACGTTTTCCAGCTCGCGCACGTTGCCGAGCCATGGATTCACCATGAGGCGATGGAGGGCGGCGGGAGTGAAGCCCTTGATTTCTTTGTTCGCGCGAGCGGCGCTCAACTTGAGGAAATGCTGCGCCAACAATGGAATATCGTCACGGCGGTCCCGCAGCGGCGGAATAAACAACGGCACGACCGAAATGCGGTAATACAGATCGTTGCGGAACCGGCCGTGCTTGACCGCTTCGCCCAGGTCCTTGTTCGTCGCGGCGATGATGCGAACGTCCACCTTCGTGGTCGTTTCCGCTCCGACCTCTCGCACCTCTCGCTCTTGCACGGCTCGCAGCAATTTGGCCTGCATGGACAGCGGCATTTCGCCGATCTCGTCCAGAAACAACGTTCCGCCGTTCGCCATCTGAAACAGACCGCGCTTGGCGCCATGGGCGCTCGTGAATGCCCCTTTCACATGGCCGAACAGCTCGCTCTCAAACAGCGTTTCCGGAATGGCGGCGCAATTCAGCGCCACAAACGGCCCCTTGCTCCGCCGACTGTTGGTGTGGATGACGCGGGCCATGACCTCTTTTCCGGTCCCCGTTTCTCCGAACAACAGGATGGTGGCATCCGAGTCGGCCACCTGGGCGATCTGCTGAAACAGCCGCTGCATCGCCGGACTTCGCGCCACCACGTTTTCCAGGCCGTAGAGCTCCTTGACCAACGACTTGAGCCGTTGAATCTCCCGGCTCATCCGTTGCTGCGCCAACGCCTTTTCGATGGAGGCTTTGAGATCTTTGTCGTCGAACGGCTTGGTCAAATAGCCGAAGGCGCCGCGCTGCATCGCTTCCACCGCATTGGGAATGCTGCCATGGGCCGTGAGAATGATCACCGGTAAACCCGGATGGATACGCAACAGCTCCTCCGTCACGTCCAGTCCGTCTTCATCCCGAAGTCGCAAATCCGTGATGGCGAGGTCGAACATTTTCTTTTTGGCCGCTTCAATCGCCTCCGCTCCCGTCGCGCAAGGAGTCACCACGAACCCCATGGCGGCCAGTCGCATCTTCAGCAAATGGAGCAATCCTTCGTCATCGTCGACGACCAACAGATGTTCTTGATCCATAACGTTCCTTCCAGATGAGTTAAGGGGTTGGGTCCAACGGAGGAACCGGAGCCACGGTCGACGGAGGGCGAATCGGCCGGACTTTCTCGCGCATTTCCTGGTCGATGCGTTTCAAGGCCTCAAGTTGCGTGGAAAGCTCCTCGATTTTTTTATCCCGCTCCGCCAGTTGCTTCTGCAACGCCTGCAACGAAGCCGACTCCGCTTTCTTGGATAAGGATTCCAGTTTGCGATCCCGATCAGCCAAGTCGCGTTGCAACATTTCAATCAATTGAGAACTTTCGTCCTTGCTCAAACGGGCCTGTTGGATCATCGCTTCTCCATCAAGCAAGTCCCGCACCAGACGCTCGGAGACTCGAGCCAACGAGACGTTCGTACCGGCAATCGTCGGAGCTCCGGCCACCGCCTCAAGCCACGAGATCGACGCCGGCGCCGGATGCTCTCGCAACAATTGCAACCAGGCCTTTCCCGAGGCCGCCAGTGGGCTCTGAGGGGCCGTCTCGATGAGCTTTAGAAAATAATTCTCAGCAATTTCTCGTCTTTCGTAGAGACCAAGCAGCGCCCGCACGAAGTAGGCGCGGTCGCACGAGGCGGTTTCGCCGCATGTTGCGAGGGCGGCTTCCTGCTTTCTGATCAAGGGTGGAAGCCATTTCGATTCTTGCGCGTCCAACTTAAAAAAGGGCTGATCGGGGGGAGTCGCAGGCCATGTGATACAACCACCCAAGAGCGCAATCAGAAGCCCGGCCCCTACACTCAGCCTGATCATGATGTTTTTGCCTTTCCCTCTTTAGCCGACCGTAGGGTAAACCGTACAGTGGTCCCTTTGCCTGTCTCACTTTCAATCCAAATTCTTCCTCCCAGAGCCTCGACGACTTTTTTCGCGAGCGCGAGTCCCAATCCGCTTCCCGCCGAAGAACCTTTTGCTTTTGTTCGCCCTTGATAAAATCGTTCGAAAATATGAGGGAGATCTTCCGCCGCGATGCCGGGCCCCATGTCGGACACCGCCACCTCCAACAGGCCGGCCTGCGGGTTCGGCGTCATCAGCACTTTCACGACGCCGCCTTCCGGACTGAACTTCAGGGCGTTCGACAAGAGATTATCCAGCACTTGTTCGATTCGAGCGGCATCCGCCTTGACCCAGACCCGTTCTCCGGGATGCTCGATCAGCAATTGGACATGTTTTGAATCGGCCAACAGACGGACCTTGTTGATGGAGATGTCGGCGATGCGCCGGAGATCCACGGTCACGATCTGATATTCCATCATACCCGCTTCCATCTTTGACAGATCGAGAATGGTCGAAATCAAATTGATCAAACGTCGGCAACTGTCGGCCATAATGCGAAGGGTCGTTCGCTGGTCTTGCACCAGAGGTCCCGGAATCTCATCAAGAAGCAAGTGCGTACCCTCTTGGATCGACGCCATGGGCGTCCGCAATTCGTGGGAAACGTGAGCCAAAAACTCCGTTTTCATGTCGTCGAGCTCTTGGAGCTTGGCTCCCATCCAATTCACAGTATCGACCAGGTCTTTCAACTCCGCGGGGGCCTTAATGTCAAGCGACCGGCCGAATTTCCCCTGCCCGATCTGCTTGATATGGCTCTGCAACTGGCGAAGCGGCCGAAGAATCGTATAGCTCGCCGTGGCGGCGAGCCCCAGACCGAAAATCAACGCGACCAACACCAACTGCTGGGTCACCGCCTCGGCTTGAACGGCGCTGGCCCGCGACTCGCTCACTCCGACGCTTAACCGGGCCTCGTGCAGATCCAGATAGCCTTGAATGAGGGACAACATTTGATCCGTCAGCGCGTCACGTCTGGCTTCATAGTCGGCAAGGTTCACGGACCCATTGTGGCCTGACATGCTGAACCCGCTCTGAAAGAGCGCCACGCGATTCTCCAGCAGGCGGCTGGTTTCTTGAAGAAACGTCCTCCCCTGCGGTGAACGCTCCTGGCTCAGCAACTGATCGAGATTTCTTCTGAAATCGTCGACCTCGTCGCTCAAGTTCGTCAGAAACGCCGCATCCTTGGTCGCCAGATACTTTTTTTCGCTGTTGAGTTGCGCGTAGAGCGACCCCTGCAATCGTTTCGCGGACTCCACCGCCGGATAGTGCAGGAGCGCCATCTCCGTGCTCATCCCCGTCAAGTGTCTGAGCTGATAGAGGGCGTACAGGTTGACTCCTCCCATGACGGCGATGATCACGAGAGACGTCAGAAGCAGGCGCCAGAATATGGAGAGTCGCACGATCCTGAGCCCTCTGCGTCGGATACGTTCTTGTGCACGGGATGGAGACTGCGGTAGGAACCTCCCTGAAAGGGTTCCTTCCCAGAGTGTATGCTAAGCCATACACTATTTCACTTCCTGCCGCAAGCGATTGCGTTCTATTGTATGCCCATCATTGCCGATTCATTCGTCCGGCAAACAGGCGTTGCCTTCTTGTCGAGCCGCGCAGCGATGCAAAAAGATGCCCGCGAAAGAGCAAGATCGCGGTGGCAACCGGTGGAGTGAACACAAGCAGCATGATCCATTGGGTGTCCGGATGAAACCCGAGGTAAGACAACCACCCTCCCACCAGTGTGAACGGCAGAAGCAACAACTGAAGAAAATCCAAGCCCGCTCCCCTTCCAACGGACCCCGACAACTCGAAGAACGAACGCAGACCGTCGGGAGAAAGCAGAATCGGCAACATCATCAACGCAAACGGAAGAAACCACTCGATCCAGTGTTCCAGCACGAACTCATAGGAAATCTTGAAGACGTCGAGCGGCGAGTCATGACGGACCTGATAGATCACTTCCGGAACGGGGTTCAATAGAATGAACAACAGCAGCATGACCGCGGAAGCCAGAAACTGTCCGTAGGGATTGGCGTTCGTGCCCATTTGAAGCGCCATCATCGGCAGCCACAGCACGAACCCGACCCCGATTACGTCCCAGAAATAATGGCCGAAACTCTCGGGCACGTCGGCCGGCTGAATCGTTCGCGTCGCGCTCAACGACTGTTCGATCAGACGCAACGTCGCGCCCACGAGAAACGCGTTCGCGATGCCGAGCAGAAGACCGCCGCCCATGCCCAATGGCGCGGCGATTCTGGCCGCCCCGACGAACAACAGGCCGAACCCCACCAAGGCAAGGACCGTCACCCAGCTTCGCTTGAGCGAGCGCCAGGTCGCCCGCAGGGCTTGACCGTACAACTCGACCAGCGATGAAAGGAAGGCGCCCATCGTGAGCCGTACCCTACGTTGAGAATCCGGTGAAGGTCAAGTCGCAAGTCGAAAGAGACGTGCGGCGAACGCCGAGAGTCTTCGGTTGACTTGCGGAGGCCGATGATTATCAGTGAGTCATGAACAACCGACGGCCTTCCACTTTTCCCAACAAAGGATGATCGGCGATGGACGTGAATCGAATGACCCTCAAATTACAAGAGGCCTTGCACACCGCGTCGGCGCATGCCCAACGCCGGAGTCATCAAGGCATTGACGTAGAGCATCTGCTCTTGGCCTTGATCGACCAAGAGGGCGGCATGAGCGCCGGCTTGCTCGAACGGGCCGGTATCGCCTTGCCGGCCGTCCGACAGGCCATCGAGCAAACCCTGGCGAAGTTGCCGCAAGTACAGGGAGCCGGCGCCACCCCCGGCCAGCTCCATTTGACCGCGCGGCTCATGCAGGTCCTCACGCGGGCGGAAGAAGAACAAAAATCTCTGAAGGACGACTATCTGAGCGTCGAGCACGTTCTGCTCTCGATGGCCCAGGAGGGAGGCGTCTTCAAGACATTGGGGCTGACCCGTGACCGACTGTTGGCCGCGCTTCAACAGGTGCGCGGCAACCAGCGGGTCACCACGCAAGATCCGGAAAGCACCTACCAGGCGCTCGAAAAATACGGCCGCGACCTGACCCAACTGGCCGCGCAAGGCAAACTCGATCCGGTCATCGGACGGGACGACGAGATCAGGCGCGTAGTCCAGATTCTGTCCCGCCGCACGAAAAACAACCCGGTCCTGATCGGCGAGCCGGGGGTGGGCAAGACGGCGATCGTCGAAGGATTGGCCATCCGCATCGTCAAAGGGGACGTTCCCGAAGGACTCAAACACAAAAAACTGGTGGCGTTGGACATGGGTTCGCTCATAGCAGGAGCGAAGTACCGAGGGGAATTTGAAGAGCGCCTTAAGGCCGTGCTCAAAGAAATTCAATCGTCCCATGGGCAAATTCTGCTGTTCATCGACGAATTGCACACGGTCGTCGGCGCCGGCGCCGCCGAGGGAGCCATGGACGCGGCCAATCTGCTGAAGCCGATGCTGGCGCGAGGCGAACTACATTTGATCGGCGCCACCACGCTCGACGAATATCGCAAACACATCGAAAAAGACGCGGCGTTGGAGCGCCGCTTCCAGACCGTGTTCGTGGATCAGCCGTCCGTCGAAGACACCATTTCCATTTTGCGGGGACTCAAAGAACGGTACGAGGTACATCACGGCGTGCGGATCAAGGACAGCGCCCTGGTCGCGGCCGCCCGCCTCTCGCATCGGTACATCTCGGATCGGTTCCTGCCCGATAAAGCCATCGACCTGGTGGACGAAGCGGCAGCGCGTCTGCGGACGGAAATCGACAGTCTCCCGGCCGAGCTGGACGAAGTCTCGCGCAAAGTGCTTCAGTTGGAAATCGAGCGGGAAGCGTTGCGCAAAGAAAAAGACCCGGCCAGCGCCGCTCGGCTGGCCGCCCTCGAACATGAATTGAGCGAAAAACAGCGCGACCTCCAGGCCTTAAAAACCAAGTGGGAGTCCGAAAAAACCTCCGTCTCCCGTCTCCGCAAAACCCGCGAGGCGATCGAAGAGGTCAAGCGAAAGATCGAACAGGCGGAACGGGCCTACGACCTCAATCGGGTCGCCGAGCTTCGCTACGGGGAATTGCCTCGATTGGAGCGCGAACTCGCGATCGAACAGCAACAGTTGGGCAAGAAACAGGGAGAAGCCAGGCTCTTGAAAGAGGAAGTCGATGAGGACGAGATCGCGGCCGTCGTGAGTCGCTGGACGGGCATTCCCGTTTCGCGCCTGCTCGAAGGCGAGGTCGAAAAATTGTTGAAGCTCGAAGAGCTGCTCCACCAGCGCGTGGTCGGGCAAGAGGAGGGAGTTCGAGCCGTGGCGGACGCCGTCCTGCGCGCGCGGTCCGGCATCAAAGATCCCAATCGCCCGATCGGATCATTTCTCTTTCTCGGCCCGACCGGCGTGGGGAAGACGGAATTGGCCCGCGCCCTGGCTTCGACCCTCTTCGACGACGAGGGCAACCTCATCAGGATCGATATGTCCGAATATATGGAAAAACACACGGTCGCCCGTCTCATCGGCGCGCCTCCGGGCTATGTCGGCTATGAAGAAGGCGGGCAACTGACCGAAGCGGTGCGGCGTCGGCCCTTTTCCGTCATCCTGTTCGACGAAATCGAGAAGGCGCATCACGACGTCTTCAACATCTTGCTTCAGGTGTTGGACGACGGACGGCTGACCGATTCCCACGGCCGCACGGTCGATTTCAAAAACACCGTGTTGATCATGACCTCCAACATCGGCAGCCCCCACATCCTCGACGCGCAGCGCGGCGGCGGCACCTACGAACAGGTGCGGGCGGTCGTCATGGGCGAGTTGCGGCAGCATTTCCGCCCCGAGTTTTTGAATCGGGTCGATGAAGTGGTGGTGTTTCACGGTCTCAGCACCGAGCATCTGATGAAGATCGTGGACATTCAACTGGAACGGCTCCGCCGGCGACTCGAGGAACGACGAATTACCGTGACATTGACCCCGGCGGCCCTTCGGCATCTCGGCGAGCGAGGGTACGATCCTGCCTTCGGGGCAAGACCGCTCAAACGGCTGATCCAGCAGAGCGTCGAAACTCCCATCGCCCGCATGCTCGTGAAGGGCGAACTGCGGGATGGAGACACCGCGGCGATCGACGTCCAAGACGGCAACGTGATCATCACGCCGGTCGTCACCGCCGAGCCGGTCCACACGGCCGAAGGTCGATCCTAGATACGGCGTTTTGCCGGTTCGTACCGGCTTTCGCAGAAGATCCATCGCCGCGCCCGTCTTGACGACGGGCGCGGCGACCGCATTGCGGCGGCGGAACAAAAGCCGGCAAGCCGGCGCCGTTCACTCTCATAGCCTGCATCTCCTCCAGCTACCGATCGGCTTCTTCGCCCCCTCGACAACGGGTGATGAATCCCGCTCCACGGAGAACGAAAGGTCGCCCGACCGGTCAATCTTGGCTGATTTGTTGACAGGGTTGCACTCGGCACGTAGGCTAGCCGGGAGACTGTCTATGCCTCGCAAACAAGTCGTCATCATTGGAGGAGGGTTCGGAGGACTCACGGCAGCCCGTTGCCTGCGGCAGGCGGACGTGGTCCTCATCGACCGCACCAACCACCATCTATTTCAACCGTTGCTGTATCAAGTCGCAGCCGCCGCCCTTCCACCCGGCGACATCGCGTGGCCGCTCCGCACGATCTTTCGGTCGCGCCCGAACATCAGGATCGTCATGGACGAGGCGACGTCGATCGATCGATCCGCTCGAACAGTGCGTTTGCAAAACAGCCCTCCCCTGCCCTTCGACTGCCTGATCGTCGCTCCCGGTTCACGCCACACCTATTTCGGCCATCAGGAATGGGAGTCGTTCGCGCCGGGGCTCAAGACCATCGCCGATGCCATCCGCCTGCGGGAAA
The DNA here is from genome assembly GCA_024331095.1 of Nitrospira sp. Lineage (GTDB taxonomy): Bacteria > Nitrospirota > Nitrospiria > Nitrospirales > Nitrospiraceae > Nitrospira_D. Next base: position 167,063 of record JANDJE010000002.1, read on the forward strand.
AACTGCTCCGCACGTTCGAAGAAGCCGAGCGGGAACAAGCCGCGACCGGCAGGCACCGTCCCCTGACCTTCATCATCGTGGGCGGAGGTCCGACCGGCGTGGAGCTGGCCGGAGCCCTGGCGGAAATCGGACGGAAGGCGATGGGGCCTGAATTTCCCTCGTTGCGACTCGACGACCTCTCCATCCTCCTCGTGGAAGGCGGCCCGCGCATTCTCCCTGGCTTTGCTCCCGAGCTGTCGACCAAGGCCGTCGCCTCGCTCGAACGCATGGGGGTGACGGTCAAGGTCAACAGTCCGGTCAGTGAGATCCGTGCCGACGGCGCGATGATCGGCAACGAATGGGTGCCCTCGACCAACATTATTTGGGCGGCGGGCAACAGAGCTTCTTCGTTGGTGGATTCGCTCGGCGTCCCCCAAGACCCGTCTGGGCGGGTGAAAGTCCGTCCGGACCTGACCGTTCCGGACGATCCCTGGATCTTCGTCATCGGCGACGCCGCCCATTGCACGGGAGACAATGGCGCGCCGTTGCCCGGCCTGGCTCCCGTCGCCATGCAACAGGGGCGCTATGTGGCGGAACTGATCGAGAACAACCTCCCTCCCGAGCGGCGCAAGCCGTTCGCCTATAAAAACCGCGGCATCCTGGCCACCATCGGACGGGCGAGGGCGGTGGCGCAGTTCGGTCCGCTCCATCTATCGGGCCTTTTGGCCTGGCTGATTTGGTGCTTTGCCCACATCTTTTTTCTGATCGGGTTTCGGAATCGCATTCGAGTCATCTCGGAGTGGGTCTGGTTCTATCTCACATTCAAGCCGGGCGCGCGGCTGATTTTCGACCAGCAGGACGAGCCGCGCCGCGACGCGCCAGCCGGTCCGTCGATGGACAAAACCGGTTCTTCCCTCTCGAAACACGTCCCGACGTCGCCTCGCCTCCACCTCGTCAAGAAGACGGCCAACGACGAGTGACTGTCGCCCTACGCCACTGTCAGGCGAGCCTTTCTGAGAAGGTGGGAGCAGCAATGATCCCAAGACAGGCAAGAGAAAGACTCCCGCCCTTTTCAATCACTTGCCTGCTCAAAGACTGACAACGGGATTGCGCGAAAGGAAGGTGCGGACCAATTACCCGATCACGACCGGCCCGCCGTTGGCGTCGATGGTCTGGTTGCTCTTGGCCTGTTTGCCGATCTTCCATTCTTTCTCGGACACTTCGAGCAACCGCCCTTTCATCGTGTAAAACGTCCCCTTGGAGAACCGGACAAGGTCCGGCTCCGTCATGTCGAGGTGCAGCAACACGGTCCCCGTGGCTGCCTCGGTCATCGAGACCTGCCGGATCGTTTTATTCAGATTGTACGCCCGCCGCTCGTTGAACATCAGCGCACTGTCCACCACCTTGGCCAACATCCGTCCGTTTTCGTCAAACAGGGCGAAGTTGACCAACAACGCGCCGGTCGAAGGATGCCGGCTGATTTGGATGTGCGGAACTCCGTCGATCATGATCGTGCCGTCTGAATTTCGATACAGGTTGGAACCGACTTCGATGTCCATGGTCAGGTATTCCGTTTCTGGCTTGAAATGGAGGTAGCCGCCGCTTACAGACTTTTCGATCCGATCAGGACTTTTTGATGCGGTCGAGGATCAAGGCGACACACCCCCCGAGCAAGCCGCCTCCTACGACGGTGGTCAGGAGCTCAACCAACTTCAAGTCCCACACGGAGCCTTGGGCCTCCATGACTTCCCTGATGCCGCCTTGCACCATGATGACGGCCAGGGACATGGTCGCTCCGATGAAAAACCACCACAAAAAGACTCGCAGAGTCTGAAACACGGAAGTCCTCACGCCTCCAAATGACGGTCGAACGAGCGATACTGCACGGCCTCGGCGACATGCGCGGCGTCGATTGCATCAGACTCGGCCAGGTCGGCAATGGTCCTGGCGACGCGCAGAATCCGTCCGTGCGCCCTCGCGGACAGCCGTAATCGGACCATGGCTCGCTCCAGGAGATCTTGCGCCGTCTGATCCAACGCACAATACCGTTTTAACTGGCGCGGCTTCAACTGGGCGTTCGTGTACATGCCTTCGTGCCGATACCGGTGGCGCTGGCGATCCCGAGCCGCCATCACCCGAGACCGGATCGCCGCCGATTTCTCGGCGGACGGCGCCTCCGCGCGCAGTTCCTGAACCGGCACCGGAGGTACGTCCAGATGAATGTCCAGCCGATCGAGCAAGGGACCGGACAGTTTGGAGCGATACCGGCGCACTTGCATGGGCGAACAGACGCAGGGTCTGGTCCGATCTCCGTAATAGCCGCAAGGGCAGGGATTCATAGCCGCCACCAACATAAACCGCGCGGGATACCGGAGCGATCCACTGGCCCTGGTCAAGGTGACATGACCGTCCTCCAACGGCTGGCGCAACCCTTCCAAGACTCCACGTTTGAATTCCGGAGACTCGTCGAGAAACAAGACGCCGTTATGAGCGAGCGAGACTTCCCCCGGCTTCGGCACCGTCCCTCCGCCGATGAGACCCGCGTCGGAAATACTGTGATGGGGGGCGCGAAACGGGCGAGCCGTTAACAACGGACGTTCGGGAGCCAATTGCCCGGCGACACTGTGCACGCGCGTGGTTTCGATCGCCTCGTCCAAATCCAACAGCGGAAGAATGGACGGCAAACGACGGGCCAACATGGTCTTGCCGGACCCGGGCGGACCGACCATCAACACGTTGTGTCCGCCCGCCGCCGCCACTTCCAGAGCCCGTTTTGCGTGGTCCTGACCACGGACGTCGCTGAAGTCTTCCTCTTCCGCCGGCCTGGCCGTTTCCAGTATGCCGCGGTCGAACACCATCGGGGAAATGAGGTGGCTTCCGCCCAGAAACTCCACCGTCTGCGAGAGCGTATGGACCGGGTATGCAGCGATGCCTTCGACCAAGGCGGCTTCCGGACCGTTCTCGGCCGGGAGGACAAGATCGTATCCTTTGCGGCAGGCCAGGCCAAACGACAACGCGCCCGTGACCGGCTTCACCCGCCCATCCAATGACAGCTCTCCGATCAGGACGCGACGTTGCAACAGATCCTGAGCAATCACCTCTTCGGCCACCAGGATGCCGACGGCGATCGCCAGATCAAGCCCTGATCCTTCCTTCTTGATGCCGGCCGGAGCCAAATTGACCGTGATGCGTTTGGCGGGAAAGTGAAATCCGGAGTTTTTGAGCGCGGAGCGAACCCGATCACGGCTTTCTCTCACCGTGGCGTCGGGCAATCCGACGACCGAGAATTGGGGAAGGCCGCCCGAAATATCAACCTCGACGTCGACCAGATGGGCATCAAGACCGACGAGAGCGGCACTCGTAACCTTGGCGAGCATGAACCGGACAGCCTTTCTCCCCCCCAACGGAGGCGGATTATAGAAGCCACGCAAAACGGTTGCAAGAAACGGCCCGGTCAAACGATTTCTCGGCAATCCTGCGCCGCTGCTTTTGGAGTATAATGCGCCCCATGCGCCGCCGGCACACCAAACCGAAGGAACGGCGTCGGACGATCTTGCTTCAAGCGAAACGACTGTCCTGGCCGCCGGTCATGACGTGCGTTTGGCTGGTCCTATGTCCACCTTGCAAAGAGATCGCGTCCGCCACCGTCTCGGTTCTCGAAAAAAACCGTCCGGCCTCCGCACAATTGACCGGAAGAGCCGGCGCCTCCGTCGGGTCGGCCATGGCGGTACTGGCGACGCTCGAGCGAGCCGGCGTCCTTCCGCCGGAGGGGACCAAAGAAGCCGACCGCGTGATTCGATCCACCATCCAGATCCAGTCGCTGTTTATGAAGAGCGACGATCCGGCCGTCCGGAACTTTTTGCAGCGCGCCGTCTCGAACAAAGCCGACGACCGGACTGAACAACGATTGGCGGAGTTCGGGGCGACGGGGTGGACCGCGGAAGTGTTGGAAGCCCTGGCCGATGCCGCAGCGGCCGCCTCGCCGGACGAGCTTCGGTTACTGTCGCCCGGACTCGCCTCGTTCAACCTCTCGACGGAGGACTTTCAGCATTTCATGCAATTGATCAAGGACGGCGAGCGGGCTCTCGCTTCACAGGGGCATACATTCAGCGAGATCTTTGCCGATCAGCGCAAGATGATGCCGGGCGCAACGGCCCGATAAGTGCCGCAAGCGTGACGTTCCGGTTTCGCGTGCCGAATCGGCCGGAGTCTCAAAACGAGAAACCGGCCGCGAGACTTCCACCTGAACCGCCACAGGAGGGACACAACCATGGCGACCAAAGCCTACATCCTCATCAAGGTCAAGGCCGGCAAGGCCAAAGATGTCGTCGCGGCGCTCAAACGGATTGCTGGCGTCGAACAGGCTCATTCCTGCTTCGGACGGCCCGACATTTTCGCGTTTATCAGCGTGCAAGACGAGCGCGCCCTTTCGGACGTCGTCATTTCAAAAATTCACACCATCGAAGGCGTTGAAGAAACCGACACGCATATCGTGGCGGATCCCTGATCGGCTCAGCGGGTTGATCGACGTCGCGATTGCACACCTCTTTTCGATGGCGCGTGGATGGCGCGCGGCCACCTGTCCGACGCATCACTGCTGAGGACCAGGCGGCGACACGGGCGCGCCGTTTAATTCCGCGGACCGATAACAGGCATCGGCGAGCTCAACGGCGCGGCAGCCGTCTTCGCCTGTGATGGGCATCGGCAAGCCGGCGGCAATCGATTGCAGAAACGCCCGGAGCGTGAAGAGGACCGTTTGAGAAGGAGGATGTTCCCGCTTTTCCCGCTCCCCGCCGAGGCCGATCCAACGAACCAGACGGCGCGGCCAGTCCGCCCAGATCCGGCCCTGCGATCCGATCCATTCCACCGTTCCAACCCGCTCTCCCGTCACTCGCGCCACGTCCACCAGACACTCCGTTCCCCCTTCCGTCACCAGAACGGCAGACACGACCGTTTCCGGCTCGTTCGCACCGGGCCTGTTCATGGTGCAACAAACCTCGCGCACCTCTTCGCCCGTCAGGTATCGGACCAAATCGAGCAGATGTACCCCGATCTCCAGCAAAGCCCCTCGCCCGCCATATCCCTGAGCATGATCAGCCCGATTGTCTTTGACTTCGACGTGACTGGTCAGGAGCAGCCGCTCCGATCGACCGAGACGTTCCTTCCAGGCGCAAACTCCTTCAATGGCGGCGTCGAACCGCAAAGTCTGGGCCGTCATCAAGGGCACGGCCGCTTGCCGAGCCATGGACACCATGGCCCGGGCCTCCGCTCCAGAGACGGCCAAGGGCTTTTCGATCAACAGAGGTTTGCGGGCCTGCACCGCCAAACGACAAATCTCCGGAGCCAAGACCGGCGGAACGACGGCGACGACGGCCTCAACGGAAGGGTCCGCGATCAACGATTCGCCCCGCCCGTACATCGTGACCGGGTGTGCGCCGGGCAGGTCCAGTCCTCGATCCGGATGCCGCCGGCAGACCGCCCTCAGAACGGCGGACGGAAGGTCATGGACGATATGCCGAGCATAGCGAATCCCATGTCGTCCGGCGCCGATCAATCCGATGCCGATCGGCCTGCCGCTGCCGATCGGCTCATAGGGCTGGTGATGTTCCGACATATCATCCCCGCATGAATGAGAAGGCACGCGCCGATTGGACCGTATGGGCAGCACACCGGACGTGCGCGGCCCAACCATGGCACAAACGGACGCCGAAGGCGAGAGAAACCATACGGAACCGACAAATGCAACAAGCCTCGCGAACTTCCGTCTCGGGAGTCCGTTGACAATCCGGCGAACGGCTCCCTATATTCGATCGCATGACCGCAACCACTCACACGGCACCATTCACGCTGCAACAAATCGGCACGGGAACCGCCCGGTTCCCCAGCGGCGTACCCATTCCCACCCACACCGACCAAATGGTCGATCCCTATTTCCGAACGAGGATGCCGAAGGAACATCAGATCGATTGTCTGTTGTTCTGGCCCCAGGAAAAAGGGACCTATCCGGGCGTTGTGCTGCTTCATGATTGGTGGGGCCTGACCGGCCAAATGAAGGATCTGGGCGCCCGTCTGGCCTGCGAAGGGTACATGGTCATCGTCCCCAACCTGTATGGCCGACTGGGCGGCATGGTGACCGCCAATGACGACGTGGCCGCAACCTTGTCGGAAAGGTTGGACCAGTCCCTGGCGTTGACGGACATCAATTCCTGTTGCGAATATCTCAACACGCGCACCATTGCCAAGCGAAACGAACATGCCGTGGTAGGCTATGGCATGGGCGGCTCCTTCGCCCTGCGGTTCGCCTGGCACCGCAAACGGCTGAGAGCGGCCGTCTCCTACTATGGCACTCTGCCGCAACCGACCGGGGACCTCGTGAAGAATCTGTTGGCCCCCCTGTTGGTGCACCGGGCCGGAAAAACCTCGAATGAAGACATTGAAGCCTTTCGCGCCGCTGCCATCGGGCAGGGCAAGAAGGTGGAAACGTATCACTATCCGGATGCCGCTCGCGGATTTTGCAACGACGCCAGGCCCGATTTATACAGGGCCGACGATGCGGCGCTCGCCTGGGGACGGACCGCGCGGTTTCTCAAAACCTGTTTTCAAGGGACATGACGATCCGTCTCCTTCCTGCACGGGATTTGAGGATGCACGGAAAGGCCATTCCAAACCAATACACCATCCTCGGCATCCTCACGGCGGCTGCCGTCTTATGCTGCCTGGTGCCGACGGCCGCCACGGCAACCGAAGATGTTTCGCCGGCGGCCTTGTTCGACATCGTGTCCGGTCACTCGTCCCGACTCGCTTCGCTCGATTCGAACGCCGCCGCCACGGCGCTCTTCATCTCAAGTGTCGGCCCTTCCCTCGGTCTCCAAGATGTGGCCGGTATCCTGAGCGCCAAGGGCATGGGAGTGTCACCCAAGGTCGCCCAGGAACTGGGCCTTGCGGAACTATCACAATCGGTCCATCAACTGATGGCCGCCTTGGCTGTGTGGCAACTGGCTGAGTCGGCCTTTCCGGCGTCATCCACGACCGACGCCCCTTCAGAAACGCGAGCGACTCCCTCTCATGCTCAACAGGAATGGCTGAGCAGCACCGTTCATTTCACCGGATTGCCGGATTTGTTGAAACAGTTGTCAAGCCCGCCCTCCCACGCGACGCCCCCCTTGCCCGCTTCTTCAGCGGCGCCGTCAGACTCGGTTTTTGTCGCGGCGAACGTCGCTCGCGAGGCGCAGCGACAGGCGCTGACTTCCTGGTGGTCGCTCCGCGAGTGGAAACACCGTGTCCGCCGGACCAGAGGTCTCACTCGCCTCTGCGGCACGTGGCAATGGATCATCCACAACCATCAGAACCACCAAGAACAAAAACTGACTATGGTCTTCCCGCCGCCTGGTCGAACCACGACGGAAAACCCACTCCCGGTCGAAACCATCGTGCTTGGCGACAGTATCTACCTACGGTGGGAAGACCGCGGCTTCGTGCAGGAAGACAGTTTGCTGTTCGTCACGGAAGGGCACAAACGGGACGGGATGACCGACGCCATGAAGATCGAAGGATCGTTTCTGAACAATCGAGGCGGATGGGGCCCGATCTCCGGCAAACGCCTGGCCCCCTGCCCATCAGGATCATAACCCTCGCATACGACGTCTCGACGGCAGCACTGCTTCACCACCATCGTTTTACTCTCCCGCCGGTCTCATCCCTTGCCAGGTCCGCCAGGCCAGCAGCAGCCAACCGGCAATAAACGTGAGGCCTCCGATGGGCGTGATCGGCCCCAGCCACCGCCAATCAAGCAGCGCCATGCCGTAGAGGCTTCCGCAAAACATCACGAGCCCGGCGGCAAAACACCATCCGGCCTTCACAAGTCGATGATCCTTGAACACGCTCGCACCCATTCCGCTGAGGATCATGCCAAACGCATGGTACATCTGGTACCGCGTGCCGGTGTCATAGGCGGCCAACATCGACGGCTCCAATATGGACTTGAGCATGTGCGCGCCGAACGCCCCGGCCGCCACGCCGACCCCCGCCACGACGCAGCCGATTGCCATTACCCGCCGAGCCGACACATTTACATCTCTGTCTACATCCATGATCGCCGTTCCCCTCGTTGCTTCCCCCCCGCAACAAGCCGGCGCATCATACCGTGATCATCCGCCAAATCGCCATGCGCTCTTGCCGGAAGAACGGAGCGAAACGCCAATCGCGAACGGACCATGACACGGAAAAGCGGGAACCAATGGCCTGTGGGAGGTGAGGTCATGGCACTGTAGCAGGCATGGCGGTCGTTGATGACTACCGCTAACCACCTCCATCCGACAGAACGGTCCTGGATATGCCGCAGTCAATAGTGATCACTGCCGCGCCTTGCAGCCCATCCCTACCACCATCTCTTGACAAAATTCGGATGAGAACGATAGCGCGAAAAGTTTTTGCCTGGTTTCTTAGAGAAATTCTAAGGTGAAAGACACCGCGTGGCTAGCCAGTAAAGCAGGCGGTTTGCTTACTCGTTCGCCTTTCAAAGGAGGAACCTATGCTCAAATCACTCATTTCCAAATGGAAAAGCCGTAAGCAACACGGAACGTTTTCTGAAATGCCTGATTGGCTTGTCGCCTTCTTCGCGATTTTTGGGTTCCTGATTGCAGGCTTTTACAGTTATGTCCTTGGGAAAGTTGTTCCCGAATGTTTAAAAATAGCAAACAACGTCCCACATTGAGCCAATGGGGTTGGCAAGGCTGGCTTCTGTCCGCCCTCCTGGCTACGTTGGGGTTCATAGTATGGCACTTTGGTTCTATTTCTTGGCGCTGCAGCGGAATTCTTCGTGACCGTTGGTACAAATGAATGCGAACGTTAACAAGTTATTCCAGCGAACCGTCAACAATCTGCGCTTTTGCCGTCCGCCGAATTCACACCTTACAGTTCCAAAACCGCGCGAGCGATCCCACTTTAACGAACGATCGATCGGAGCCGGCCTAAGATGATTTCGCGCTTATTCATCTCCGCCTTGCCGCACAATGATTTTTCCCCCGGACGTATCGGGCTCGCTCCCTCCCTGCGCGGCAACTCCAACCGGCCGTGCGAGCCGCGGAACGGCGAGACACACAGCGAGACGTTCTTCTATCGGAACCGTTTGATCGAACAGTAAAGCCCGTAGACTTGGGCCGCGACGCCGGTCACGAGGAGTGCCAGCGCGGTCCGAAGCCACGGCGAGGCAGGATGATCGAGGCCATACACGCCGACGACGAACCCCAGAGCGATGGAAAGAATGCCCACCGATCGCGCGACCACGCCCCGCAGCCGCCAATCGGTCCGCGAGGGAGTGGGGGGAGTCACCGGCATTGTTTTCCCACGAATCAAGGAACCGGCCGACGCCAGCAGTCAGGAGAAAAGAGGGACCGTCGGCTTGCCTGCTCAGCGTTACCTATCCCGCATATATCGGCGCCGAACTGGGTCAACAGAGCAAACAAGGGTGTCACGGGCCGGCACAGACCACTTCCCACAAGGCGTGATTGATCGTCTCCGGTTCGATCGGCAGCCACCGATCCACGTCCACGTAGCCTCTGGAAGCCTGGCCGGTTCCCATGTGGCCGGTGTATTCCGTGTAAGACAAGAAGCGAACCAGCTTTTGGCTGCAATCGATTTGTCTGAATGTCTCGCTTGAAAAAAACCGGTGCGGGGGCATCATGAACAAACCGAACCCGACACTGCCTTGCATCACCTTGTAATCGGTCAATTGCCGAACGGTCACCACCGGTCCTTCCTTGATCATGACATGGGGGTCAATGTAGATGCTGCGGAGCCCCGAATCGAGATAGTCTCGGTCAACGGCAACCCATCCGGCCAGAGCTGGATTGTGCCCCAATGTCATAAGAACGAGCAAGAACGCCCAACGGCGGAGCAGCCGGAGATGGATCGGGCTCTTCATGGATGTTCCTTCCTGGCCCCATACCGGCCGAGCAGAGATATAGTGTCCGGCGTTCGGAGAGATCGCCCTCACTCCTGGCTTCTTGAAGCCGAAGAACGACTCGTCGAGGAGAGGGCGCTTGTCTTTCATTATCCTTCAAACACGTGACCGCATTTCAAGCAATGTAATTTCGCCGCCACGATATTTTTCCATTCCTCCAGTTTTTTCTTGTACGACTTGTTCCTCCAAGTCCCGTATCCGACCCAGACGCCGAGAAAGCAAAGGGTGGTGACCAGGTCCAGCACGGCCTTTTCGTTCTCCGATCCGCCCGGTGTGCCGAAGCCCAGAATGATTCCGACGTTGATCGGAATCGCGAGCAAAAATCCCTGAACATATCCCCATGGCTGCCGTGGGGGAGTGTATTGCTCCGCCATGCCGCCTCGCACACCCTCGATCGCTTCTTGACGGATCACATCACTGAGTCGTTTGGTCCCGTCGGCATTGCACGAAGGACACGTGACAGTATCCGACATGTGACACCTCCTTCGGAATAGACATGGGCTGTAAATCGGTGTCGATATGATAATACTTTTATGAAAGCCTCGCCACCTCTCCCCACCCCATCGGGTCCGGCTGCCTGAGTCACCGTCCTTGCCTTGTCGCCCCCGAACTTCCAAATCTCGGCTCTCTGCCATACAATAATTTTAAAGATAAACGTATCGCCCAGGACACAGAGGAAAGGAGCCGCCCATGACGCCTCTTGCAAACACGACGGTTTCGTTGTCACTGACCATCCTGACTCTCCTCGCTCTCTTCACAGGGACCGCGCCATCGGCCTTCGGCGAAGGAGGAGCCCGCCGCGACGTCATACGGCACGCCGAGGCTCAGACCGCGGAGGCCGCCGCTCCGATTTCTATATCAAGGCGTGCCACGATTTTAGATCAGAGCGGGAACGTCCTGCGACAAGGGACCAACGGCTGGACGTGCGTTTCCGACAATCGAGACAAGGGCGGTCAGGGCCCCGTCTGCATGAACGAGTCTTGGGCCGAGTTTGCGAACGCCTTGAAAGCCAACCGGCTCCCCGTCGGCAACCAGATCGGTATCGCCTACATGTTGCGCGGCGGCCGGTCAATGAACAGCCCGGCCTCCTCTGCCATGGAGGCACCGGCTGATCACCCCTCTGTAACAGAAGTGGGACCCCATATGATGGTGAGGCTCCCAAACCCAACCCTCTTAGCCGGTTTGCCGACTTCTCCGGAACAAGGAGGGCCATGGGTCCGGTGGGCCGGAACCCCCTACGCCCATATCGTTATCCCTGTCGAGAGTGATCAGGCTCGGTAGCCGGCGGCACGTTCGATTGAGATCACACCACACAGGAGAGACGACAGGTGACAGGATGAGAATGTTCCAATTGCGACAGACTCTTCATTACGAACTGACCATCGCGGCGGGAACCGAGCAGGAAGCGATCCTTAAGGCGAAAGGGATTCCCTTGACTCAATGGACCGCCGAACCGGGCGAGATCACGGCGGAGTTGGTCGACGAAACCGATGAAATCGATGAATACTGATCACGAGACGGTCTCGGCTACCGATTGCGCGTTATGACGGCACCTTGGGGGGGGAAGGAGTCTCCTCGCTTCCCCTTCTTTGGTTTCAATGTACCCTCCTCTCGCCCAGAGCCGTCGAATCTCTCAGGATCGGCTTTCTAGGGATGGGCGCCGCCCGTCGGCTTCCCGCCGGTTTCCTCTATTCTGCTCAGACAGTCGTTAAACGCCACCCGTCGTTGAACGAACGACCAGAACATCTTGTACTGGTTGACCCGTTCCAACTGCGTCACATATTCATTGCATTGCTGTTCTTTCCAGGGTTCCAGATTGTCGGGAGGGGCGGTTGACGCCATCCAGGCTCCCAATCCTCCGCCGACAACGACCAAAACCAGACTCCCGATCACCACGATCATTTTTGTGCTGCTCATGTATCCCTCTTTTTGTAACGTGACTCCGATCCGTCGGGTATCCTCAATACTGGTGCCGGAGGCCGGAATCGAACCGGCACGGGCCTTGTGAGCCCGAGGGATTTTAAGTCCCTTGCGTCTACCAATTCCGCCACTCCGGCAGTTCGGCCCGTTGACGACACTGTACCTATTGTGCGTTTCCCTCCCGTCAGGCACCACAGGCGGCGAAACTGTAACATCGCGCCGGGACCGATTCAAGACAGAGACCAAACGACGCATAACGCCCGAAGCCCTCGATCGCGCATTGATGAAAGTCGTGCGGCCCACGGATCGTGGCCTGAGACAGCCGGAATGGATTCTCTCATCTCTTGCATGTCCGCGGGCGGCATCGGTACTGTGTAACCACGCCTGCATCAGGTCCGGGCCTTAGATTCTCTGAACCGACAGAGGTGACGTTCCACTTCTTCCGCGAGTCACGCGCGTGCTCAAGGCACATGGCGACGAGTCCGGTCCCGAGGTGACACATGCCGAAACAGAACGCGCCGGATCCCAAACGCGCGCCTGGTGCTCAACAGTTTGTCGAGCAGGCTCCCAAAGCTTTGGCCGGGATGGCGGCGTTCACCCTTCTGGCCTACCTTGAAGGGGTGATCTACACCCGATCGTACTTGTCGGAATTCGGGGCCTTATGGATCCTGGATACCGTTCCAATGGCCGTGTTCTTCGAGCGCAGTTTGTTGCCTCTGCTGCTCCTGCTCTTTTTCGTGCTCCTGGCCGTGCGGGGTCTCTTCGACGTGGATCAGGCGGATCCGTCGAGAACGCACAGGCGATTCAAAGTGTCTCTGACCACGATGATCTACGGTCCCTGGTGTCTGCTGGCGCTGAGCGTTCTTGATTTCGCGCTCGACGTTCTCGGATACAAAACCCAGGCCCTTGTCGCTTCCGCCGTTTCGGCGTTCGCGCTCGTGTTGTTGGTCGCGTCGGGCATCGATTACGCGCTCGTCCGGTGGCGCAGGCCCGACATTCGACTCGATGCGTTGATGTGGTACCCCGCGCTGGCCGCCGTCCTCATCGGCCTCTACGTGGTTCCCGCGCAACTCGGCCGCAATTTCGGCAAGTTCGATAAAGATCCCTCTCTATCAACCCTCTCCACCATCCGTCTCTACCATGACGTGACCGAATACAGGCTCCTCTTTTCAGTGGGTGATCGGTTATATGTGTTTCCCGCCCGTTTTGCGGAAGACGCTCCCCCCATCGAAACCGTTTCCGCGTCGCAGGTGGAATCCATTCAACACGAACGTCCGACGGAATGACCCACGGTCGTCGGAGAATACCGCGACGAATCGCTGGACGGAGATCGAGTCGCTCGGCGAGCGGCTTGCAATGGACGAGGCCCTCCCCTATCATCCCCGCATCCGTCAGGAAAAGGACACGACGTGGGCTCATTCGCCGCGATTCCCTTTCCCAACATCGATCCGATTTTTTTCGAACTCGGCCCGTTGCAATTCCGCTGGTACGGCCTGATGTACCTGATCGGGCTCACGGCGGCCTATTGGTTGATCAAACGCAAGGCCGCCGCACAGGCGTTGCCTCTCCCCCCCGAACAAGTCTACGACATGGTGGTCTTCGCGGCCTTCGGAGTTTTTCTCGGCGGGCGAATCGGTTATACGCTGTTCTATAATTTTTCCTACTACTCGCATCAGCCCTGGAAAATCTTCGCCGTGTGGGAAGGCGGCATGTCGTTTCACGGCGGATTGATCGGGACCATTATCGCCCTGCTCTTGTTCAGCAAACGACGCGGCGTTCCCGCCGCGACGGTCGCCGACTTGGCCGCTTCGGTCACGCCGATCGGACTGGGATTCGGCAGAATCGGCAATTTCATCAACGGGGAACTCTATGGGCGAGAGACCGACGTGGCCTGGTGCATGGTCTTCCCGACCGGAGGGCCGGCCTGCCGCCATCCTTCTCAACTGTACGAAGCCGGGCTCGAAGGTCCGCTGCTCTTTACGGTTCTGTGGGCCATCGGCCGGCTGAAGACCCCGCCGGGAACGACCTTCTGGAGCTTCCTGATCGGTTACGGTCTCTGCCGCATCTTCGTGGAGTTTTTCCGAGAGCCGGACCAACACCTGGGGTTTCTCTTCGCCCACGTCACCATGGGACAGATCCTCTCCACTCCCATGATCATCATCGGTACGGCGATGTTGGCGAGGGGATTCCTCAAAGAAAAGCGCGCCGCATGAGCGGCGGGGCATGTTGTCGGTTCTCAGTTGCCGGTTGTCAGTTATCGGTTTCGAGTCGCCCATCGACAGATCTCCGAGACTGACACAGAAGAATCTTTGACCGACACCTGTTTCTAATACGGCATCTCGTCGTCATCGAGCCCCACGTGGTGCCCCAGCTCGTGCACGACGGTCTCATAGACCTCGCGGACGATCTCCTCCTCAGTGTGACACTGCCGCAGGATCGGTCCGCGATAGATCGAGATCTTGGCCGGCTCCGTCCCGCCGGTGGAAAAGAACGATTCTTCCGCGAGCGACTGGCCCTGATAGAGCCCCAGCAGCTCATCTTCGTCGCCGATTTCCAAATCCTCCAGCACCTCGCGAGGAGGCTCCTCCTCAATCACCACGGCGATGGACTCCATCAGTTTGGCGTAGGGAGGAGGCAAATCTTTGATCGCCCGCTTGACGAGACGGGCAAAGGCTTCCGGCGAGATGGAACGACGGTCGGCCATTTCGACGATCTCCGCGTCAGAGTTCGACGGCCACGCCGCACCGCAAAAATAAACAGTGAAACCGAGGCTCGACGTTCAGGCTTCCCCGCACCGCTTCCTTGTACACGTGAGCTTGCGTCCGGTACCGTTCGGCTCGAGCCGCCGCTTGTTCGGCCTCGATCGCGTCGGTTTTATAGTCCGCCACCCAGACCGTTCCGTCAAGCCGGTAGATCACGTCGATCACCCCCTCCATCACCTGTCCCTCCCCCCACGGCATCAGCAACGGCACTTCGCGGCCGAGGATCTCGGCTGACGCGAGTTGCCGGTAGAGGTCGGACCGAGAAAAGGAGGCCAGAAGCTCCCGGACGGACTCAGCGACTGCTTCGGCACGGACCTGTTCGGCCGTCCCAAGGGCCGATTCGAGAACCGGGTTGAGCTGAGCCGATAATTCCGCCGGATCTCGCGAAAAATCCCACCGTTCCAGCAGGCGATGGACCACGACGCCGACCGTCCGTCCGATCGCCGCTTCCTTCCCTTTCGAAGCCGAGAGACTCACGGGCGACGCGCCCTCTTCCTCCACGCTCGCGCCCATGCCCGTGGGAGTGAGGAAGCGCGGAGTCTTGCGTACCTGCTCCCATCGCACTGCCCGCTCACGCCAACGAGTCGCCACGGCTTGCGCATCGATCGGGATCGATTCAGCGTCCTGTTCGCGTCGTCTGGACGGGCGTTTTCGTTCCGGAGCGGTGACCACCAGGTGAGGAATCGTCGCAGTCCCCACTTGAAGATCGGCGGTCGAGCGGTCTCCGATCGTTCCTGTCGAGCCGGACTGCAACAGATCAAAGACGGTTTCTCCGGCCGAGCGGGCCGTGACCCCTCCGGTCAGCACCAGCAGGTCCTTGGCCCTCGTCATGCCCACGTAGAGCAATCGGCGCCGTTCCGCCTCTTCACGCAGCCGCTGCTTGCTCGCGACCAGCAATGAGCCAAGCGAGCGATGGCGCCCCAGAGCAAGGCCGTAGATGCCGCTCGACCAATCGTAGGAGACCCACGGGACGTCTCGCCCACGCCCGCTCCCTTGGTGAAGGCCGGGCAGCACCACGATGGGGAACTCCAATCCCTTGGCCTTGTGAATGGTCAACACGTGCACGGCGTCCGGAGATTCTTCCGTCAACGGACTCTCCGATTCGTCCGGTTGCTCTTCCAACCTCGCGCTCATCAGATCGACGAAGCGGCTGAAGGTCACGTGAGGCCGGTCGGCGAAGGACGCGGCCATCTGCTTCACCTTGAGAAGATTGGCCACGGCCTGCTCGCCATGAAGGGAAGCGGCCGCCACCTCCAGGATCGGCAATCGGTCGAAGATCCGATCCATGGCCTCGGCCAACGGCAAGCCCGCGACTGTGCGGTGCAGCCAGGTTAGATGCCTATAGAGTCTTTGAACGGTAGCGGCCGACGGATGAACCCACCTTGCCGGACGGTCCGCATGACGATAATCGCACAAGCCGGTCTGCCGAAGCTCGTACAGTTGCCGGTCCGTCAGCCCGCCGAGCGGCGACCGCAAGAGACCGGCCCAGGCGACCTCGTCATGGGGATGATCCAACACGCGTAACAGATTGACCAAGTCGATCACTTCTTGGCGTCGGTAGAAATGTTTTTCTCCCTCGATCACGTAAGCGATGTCATGCCGCCGCAACGCGTCCAGATACGCATCGGCCTGCGTGAGTTTCCTGAACAACAAGGCCACGTGACCCGGGTTGATCGACGGGTTGCTCAGCACCTCGTCCGCCAGCCAGCGCGCCACCATTTCGCCATCGGCCCTTGTCGCCTCCGCCGCGTCGAAG
>JANDJE010000020.1 GCA_024331095.1 Nitrospira sp.
GGCCACCTCACCTTCACCAAGGTGCGGATTCCCGCCACGAACCTGATCGGCGAAGTGGGTCGAGGGTTGAAATATGCGCTGACCATCTTGAACATCGGCCGGGGCATCAGCATCCCGGCCATCTGCCTCGGTATGGCCAAACAGGCCTGGCAACCGACACTCGACCGAGCCAACGAGCGGTTCACGTTTCAAAAACCCCTAAGTGCGCACCAGACCCAACGGATGAGGCTCGGGCACATGGCGGTCAATCTGTTTGCAATGGAATCGCTGGCTTTGGCCGCCTGGCGCCTGGCCGATCGCCGCACGTTCGACGTGAGGATGGAAGCGGCCATCACCAAAATCTTCTGCTCGGAACAGACGATTCAGTTCCTCAAAGACGCCCACATCATCTTTGGCGGCATGGGATATGAAACCGCCGACTCCAAACGGGTCCGCGGCGAGCCGGCGTTTGGCATCGAGCAATTGGTGCGGGATGCTGAAATGTATCGGATCGGCGAAGGAGCGACGGACGTGCTCCGGCCGTTTATTGCCCGCGAAGGATTGACCCCTCACCTTGAGCGAGCGGGGCGCTACGTCGCAAGGGAACCGCACGAGCCTGCGAAATTTGCTGAGTGGTTCGCCCTCGCCCGTTTCTACATTCCCTGGTATCTCGGCCTGTGGCGACCCAGACCTCTTCCCGACAGGCCAGAGTTTCGCCATCCATCCGCAGCACCGTTATTCCAATACATCGAGCGAACCAGCCGCCGTCTGGCCAAAGCGATCTTCTGGGCAATGGTTCGCCATGGGCAAGCGCTGCGGGACGACCAAGGCCGGCAGAATCGCATCGAGATGGTAGCGGAAGATCTGCTCGTCATCACGACGGCAACCTTGCAGGCTGTGTCATCGAGTGACGAGGCAGGCGCCCCGTCGAAGTGGAGATTGGTTGAGCTGATCGCCATAGAGGCAAGAGAGCGAATTGATCGAGCGATTCGTGAGATCCGCGGATCCAATCATGACCAGACCGTGGCAACAATCGGCAAGGAGGCGGCCGAGGGAGCCTATCGTTGGTTGAGCCACGGCATTATTCCCCGCTGTCTTCACGCTTACCGTCCCGCCGCCGACCAAGCTTCAATGGCCGATCAGGCCGAGCACGACCGCACTGCCCACTCCGTGGCAAGCCTGCGCCCCTGAGATGACACTTCCTCACCCCGGCGAATACAGCCAGGACAGCTGCATCCGCACCGCCTTAGCGGAAACAGCAGATACAAGGTTATTGGGTGGTGAGCCGGCTGGGACTCGAACCCAGGGCCCTCGCCTTAAAAGGGCGATGCTCTACCGACTGAGCTACCGGCTCACGTGATGAGGCGTGGTTCTGAAGCGTCAACCGTCAATCGACACGCAGAACGAGTCCGGGAAAACGAGCCTCCATCCTACCATCGACGGCTGACGATTGACCATCGACGATGTTCAGCGTTTGGAACGGCGGAGAGAACAGTCCAACGGGTTGCGAAGCATGATCGTTTCGGCCCGTTTCGAGCCGGTCGAAATCATGTCGATTCGACATTGAACCAGTTCTTCAATGCGGCCCAGGTACCGTTTGGCTTCCACCGGCAGCCGCTTGTATGTCGTGACACCCGTCGTCGAAGCGACCCACCCCTTCATCCGTTGGTACACCGGCCGACAGTCGGTCAAGACGTCGAGATCCGAGGGCATCTCTTTATAGAGCTTGTCTCCGTGCCGGTAGCCGGTGCAGAGCAGCACTTCCCGGTGCCCGTCGAGCACGTCGAGCTTGGTCAGCGCGAGCGACGTCAGGCCGTTCACCTGCGCGGCGTACCGCACCAGCACGGCGTCGAACCATCCGCACCGTCGGGGACGCCCGGTGGTCGAGCCGAATTCATTGCCCCGCTCCTGCAACCGCTGGCCGACCTCCTCGGTCAGTTCAGTCGGAAACGGACCGCTGCCCACCCTGGTGGTATAGGCCTTTGCGATGCCAAGGACCCCGTCGATCATCGTAGGGCCGACCCCCGTGCCGGTGCAGGCGCCGCCAGCCGAGGCGCTGGAGGACGTCACATAGGGATAGGTGCCGAAATCCACGTCGAGGTGCGTGCCTTGCGCGCCCTCGAAAAGAATCGTCTTGTTCTTCCGAATCGCCCGATTGAGCAACGTGGTCGTATCGGTGACGTGGCTCTTGAGACGGTCTGCGTAGCCCATATACTGATGAAAGACCTTGTCGACTTGATAGGTCTCGACCTTGTGAAACTGTTCCAAAAACCAATTCATCTCGACGAGATTTTCCTCCAGCTTCCTTCTGAACAGCGGGGGATTGAGGAGATCGCCCACGCGAATGCCGATCCTCGCCATTTTATCGGCATAGGAAGGACCGATCCCGCGGCCCGTGGTCCCGATCCGCCGCGACCCCTTCGACTGTTCCGACGCGCGTTCGATCGCCTTGTGGTACGGCAAGATAAGATGCGCGCGGTCGCTCACGGCGAAGTTCTTGCCGATCGCGATGCCCTTGGTCTGGAGTTGGTCCATTTCTTCGATCAGAGCGCCCGGGTCCACCACCACGCCGTTGCCGATCGCGCAGGTGACGCCTCGGTACAAAATACCGGACGGAATCAAGTGAAAGACGTACGTGCCCCGCTCGTTGATGACCGTATGGCCCGCGTTCGAGCCGCCTTGATAGCGCACCACGACGTCGGCGTCCCGGGCCAAGATGTCCACAATCTTGCCCTTGCCTTCATCGCCCCATTGGGCGCCGATAATAACCAAATTGCCCATTTGGCAGCCGCTCCCGTCCCGCCGGTGAACACGAAAAAATGGCTCTGACCTGCATCCGAGATCAGAGCCGTGGAGCGACATGGTAGGATTCCCGCTCGGCCTTTGTCAAGCCGGTCCTCATCCGTGCTTCCCTTCCAGGTTCAAGCTGGGAAACCCGGCGATCCGCAATGCTTCATCTTGCGTCGTCCCACGCATCACGAACGGAACGGGGGCGAAGGGTCGGCCTCCGGAGGGGGGGCGGGAGGTTTTCTTGACTGGCCTAGACCTGCGTGTTAGCATGCCCTCCACCTTAGCACGTTCAGTCTATCGAAATATCCGAATGAGCGTGGGGCTGTGGCGCAGCTGGGAGCGCGCGTGAATGGCATTCACGAGGTCGCGGGTTCAATCCCCGCCAGCTCCACCATCCCAACCCGTGGTTGAACCGCGTATTCCTTCTCGTCTTATTGAAAGCGATGGGCACGGAGAGAGTCTTCGGTCCTCTTAGCGCCAGCCACTCGCGTATCGCCTAGCGTTGCATGCTCCAGATCGATTCCGTCAGCAAACAATATTCGACCAAGGTGCTGCTCACCGAGGCATCGGCGCATCTTCGGCCCAATTCGCGAGTCGGCCTGGTCGGCCCGAACGGCGCAGGCAAAACAACGCTTTTTCGCATGATCCTGGGAGAAGAATCGCCCGACAAGGGGTCCATCCATCTCCGTCCGAGACTCCGCATCGGCTATCTGCCGCAGGAGCTCGAGACCATCATCGGCAAGACCGTGCTCGACGCGGCGCATCGGGACGAATTTCCCGAGCACGAAGCCAAACGCATTCTGATGGGCCTCGGTTTTTCCGAGCCGGATTTCGCCCGGCCGATTGAAACCTTGTCCGGCGGCTACCGCATGCGCGTGGCGCTCGCGCACCTCCTGCTCTCCAATCCCGACGTTCTGATGCTGGACGAACCGACCAACCATCTGGACAAACCCACGCAGCGTTGGTTCGAGCAGTTTTTGCTGGATTCGAATATGACGCTGTTGATCATCAGCCATGACACGGCGTTCCTCGATCGCGTCGTCACCCACATCTGGGAACTGCGGCATCACAAGATCGAAGAATACCGGGGAAATTACTCGACCTTCCGCAGGCTCCGCGCGGAACGGGACGCGCAACTGCAAGCCTCCGCGGCGCGGCAGGCCAAAGAGATCGCCCGCGTCCAGAAATTCGTGGATCGATTCCGCTACCAAGCCAACAAAGCCAGTCAAGTCCAGTCCCGCCTGAAACAACTCGAGAAGATCAAACGCATCGAGCTCCAACGGGACCCCAAGCGGGTCAAGTTCCGATTCCCCGAGCCGCCGGCCAGCGGCAGACAGGTGCTCGATCTCGCGGGCGTGAGCAAACGCTATGGAGACAAGGTCGTCTATGAGTCGTTGGATTTTTCCGTCGAGCGCGGACAACGGGTGGCGCTGGTCGGAGAAAACGGCGCGGGCAAAAGCACGCTCTTAAAGCTCCTCGCCGGCGTCCTTGCGCCCGATTCGGGCACACGCATCGTGGGACACGGCGTCACGCTGCATTACTTCGCGCAGCACCAGGCGGAAGCCTTGAATCCCGAACACACGATCCTGGAATCGCTGGAAGAGGTGACCAAGCATGCCGAGATGAACTTTTTGCGCGGCATCGCCGGCGCGTTTCTCTTCTCCGGCCAAGAACAGAAAAAACCGATCAAGGCGTTGAGCGGAGGAGAGCGCAATCGCGTGGCACTGGCCCGCATGCTCGTCGAGCCGGCCAACACGCTGCTCCTGGACGAGCCGACGAATCATCTGGACCCGGCTTCCGTCGACGTCCTGACCGACGCCCTCGCCGAATTTCCCGGGACGATCGTGTTTATTTCGCATGATCCCACCTTCCTGACGAGGATCGCGACGCGCGTGGTGGAAATCGAGGACGGGCGGGCGCGGAACTTTCACGGCAACTACGAGTACTATCTCTGGAAAAAGGCGCAGGAGCTGGAATCGATCACGGAGACCACGGAGGAGCTCGCCGGCAAATCACGCGGCAAGTCGCCGGAGCCGACGCGGGCGATGGCGCAGCAAATTCCCGCCGCGCCCAAACGGTCCGGCGACGACCGCCGCGATTTGACCAAAACCCACGCTCGTCTCGAAAAACAAGTGGCTCGGTTGGAAGGGGAGATCGCGGACCTCGAACAGAAAGTGAAGGCCCGAGACGTCGAGTTGGCCGATCCCGAACTGTATCGGGATTTTGGCAAGTGGAACGTCCTGCACCAGGAACAGGACGGTTGGAAGCGCGATCTCGAGCGATTGACCGCCCGTTGGGAATCGCTGTCGGCCGAGTTGGAAGAGGTCAAACACAAGCTGACGGCGCTGCGCTAGCGTGACGTCTTGAGCGTTTCCTCCAGGTAGTAATAGAGCCAGCGATTTTTTTCTTCCGTCACGACGTCGTCCCACACGACCCCGATCAAAAACCCCTTCTTGCCCCACGGCTTGACCCAGGCGATCATGCCGTCCAGTTTTTCCTGCTGTTCAACTTGATTGGAATCCAAGAACGCAAGCGACACGGTCACTCGCGCCTTGGGAGCAAACCGGTCCTTCGTATGAAGACCGGCGCCGATTTTGTTCACGTTGTCCAACACGGCGGTGCTCGCCCGTTTTCCATCGTGGGGAATCACCAGGGCGGAACCCACCAGCGTGGCCCGCACGAATTTTCTTCGTTCGTTGACCGTCGCCATGGCGCCGGACCATTTTCCTTCGTTTCGCTTCATAATCGAATTAAGTATAACCGATTAGAGCGGATTGTACACAAGCAAATCGCCTCTATCGCCGATTTTTGGGGCGATAATACCGCCGGCCGTGCAAGGGGTCCGGGAGGTGCCGCTGTTCGGTCTTCGCGCCGGGGTCGTCGTGGACATACCGGTAGCCATCTCCGTACCCCAGCGCCCTCATTAGAGCGGTCTCAGCATTCCGAAGGTGAAGCGGAACCCCAAGATTTCCATGGGTTTTTACGTCACGGAGGGCTTCCAGCAGCCCGACATAGGACGCATTGTCTTTCGGTCGGGACGCCAGGTAGGTCGTGCCATGAGCCAGATTGATCTGCGCCTCGGGAAGCCCCACGAATTGGACGGCCTGCGCCACCGCCGTGGCGACCACCAGTGCCATCGGGTCGGCGTTGCCGATGTCTTCCGAGGCAAAGATGACCATTCGGCGGGCGATGAACTTGGGGTCTTCTCCCCCTTCCACCATGCGCGCCAGCCAGTACAGGGCGCCGTCGGGGTCCGAATCGCGAAGGCTTTTGATGTACGCGGAGATGACGTTGTAATGTTCTTCGCCGGCTTTGTCGTACCGCAGCGCGTGCCTCCCCAACGCTTCTTCCAGCAAAGCCTCGTCGATCACGCGCTCACCGGTCGGGCCGGCGGAGACTTGAGTGACGACAAATTCCAGCGCAGTCAGCATGGCCCGCGCGTCCCCGTTGCCGTACGCGATCAGCCGTCGCCTGGCCTCGGCCGAGAGCCGCACGCTCTGGCCGCCCAATCCTCTTTCTGTATCATTGAGGGCCCGGTCCAGCACTCGCCCCAACGCCCGTTCGGAGAGGGGCTTCAGGACCACGACCAGCGAGCGAGACAAGAGGGGGCTGATCACCTCGAAGGACGGGTTTTCGGTGGTCGCTCCCACCAGAACGACGGTCCCCCGTTCGACGTAGGGAAGGAAGGCGTCCTGTTGGGTTTTATTGAAGCGATGGATTTCATCGACAAAGAGGATCGTCCGGGATCCGTGAAGCGTCCGCCGCTGTTCGGCGGACTTGATGATCGCCCGCAGCTCCTGGACTCCGCCGGTCACGGCCGAGAAGGGAACAAACTGCGCTTTCGTATGTCGAGCAATCAGGTGGGCGAGGGTCGTTTTTCCCGAGCCGGGAGGCCCCCAAAAGATCACGGACGTCAGTCGGTCCGTTTCAATGGCCCGGCGCAAGGGTCGATCCGGCGCCATGATGTCTTCCTGTCCGACGAATTCGTCGAACTCCCGCGGCCGCATCCGTTCGGCCAACGGAGTGGAAGCCGTCTCCCGGCGTCGATGAACATCGAATAAACCGGGATTGTCATCTCTTTCCTCGTCCATCGGAACCCTCATCGTCTCGGCGATTCTATACACCCCGTCCTTGCCTGCGCAAACGGTCTCGGAAGGCCCTTGACGGCAGTGAGGGGCGATGGTAGGGAAAGGGCCTGTCTGTTTTAAATCGGTGCAAGCATGATCGTCCATGTCAACGGCATCTCGCTCGCCTACAGCGACCGGGGAACGGGGTTGCCGCTTATCTTTCTGCACGCCTTTCCCCTCAACCGAACCATGTGGGAGCCGCAGGTCGAAGCGCTCTCATCGGAGTTTCGCGTCGTCACCGTTGACCTCCGCGGCCATGGAGAGTCGGATGCCCCGCTTTGGCGTTACACCCTCGACCAGGCGGCGGAGGACGTGCGGGCTTTAATGGACCACCTGTCGATCGGACAGGCGGTGCTGATCGGGCTCTCGATGGGCGGCTACATTCTTTTTGCGTTCTATCGCCGATACCCCGACCGTATAAAAGGCCTTATCTTGGCCAACACAAGAGCCCAAGCGGACACGATGGAAGGGAAAGAGGCTCGTTTTCAAATGGCTCAAATCGCCTACAAGAAGGGCCCGGCCGCCATCGCCGATCTCATGATCCCGAAATTGCTCTCCCCTCTCACGATCGAGACCCGTCCGGATCTCGTGCGCAAGGTTCGAGCCATGATTGAGCGCACCGAGGTCAGCGGAATCGGGGGAGACTTGATGGCCATGGCCGAACGGACCGATTCGATTCCCCTGTTGGGATCGATCACCTGCCCGGTTCACGTTATCGCCGGGGAGATGGACCAGGCCACCCCGCCGGCCGACGCGAAACTCATGGCCGATCGTATCGCCGACTCCCGAATAACCATCATTTCACAGGCCGGACACCTGTCGAATCTGGAACAGCCCGACGCCTTCAATCGCGTGGTTCGAACATTCAGCGGGAACCTGGCTGGAACGTAGAAAAGGGGAGACACGCGGGCAAACGCGGTTAGTCCGCGTCACCCACGCTGGTTTTCTGAATGAGTTTCAGAAATTCCAAGCGGGTTTGCGGCTGACTTCGAAATTCTCCTAACATCGAACTGGTGACGGCCACCGTGTTCTGCTTTTCTACTCCCCGCATCATCATGCAAAGATGCCTGGCTTCGACCACGACACCCACCCCCTTCGCATTTAATTTCTCGTTGAGAGTCTCCGCGATCTGGACGGTGAGCCGCTCCTGTACCTGAAGCCGCCTGGCAAAGGCATCGACGATGCGGGGAATCTTGCTGAGACCCACCACCTTCTTGTTGGGCAAATAGCCGACATGAACCTTGCCGAAGAACGGCAACAGGTGGTGTTCGCACATGCTGAAGAAATCGATGCCCTTCACGATGACCATCTCGTCGTATTGGATGGGAAACAGCGCGCCGTTCAAGAGATGGTCGATGTCCCGCTGATAGCCCTGCGTCATGAAGGCCAGCGCTTTGGCCACCCGTTCGGGCGTCTTGAGCAAGCCGTTTCTGCTCGGTTTCTCACCGAGCGCCGTCAACATCCGCGTCACCAGCGATCGCAAGGCGTCCACGTCGGCGGGGCGACCATTGCCGCTTACGTCTTCGCTCGTCTCCTCTATCATCGTTTTCCCTTTTCTTCCCCGCCTCGCCACGCGTTCCTCCCGGGTATCACGCCGTACCGGCATATTCGAAATAATTGTCCCTCGTCTCAATGACCCCCACCTTGCGCAGCTTCCCGCGCAGCAGCTTCGGTTCCAACAGATCCCATATCAGTTTCACCAGATTTTCGCCCGTGGTCGTGCAATCGTCGAACGCGGAGTCGCAATTGAGATCATGGTGATCAAACCGCTTGAGAACGGTTTCGGCGACCGTTCGATCGAGAGACGCAATTGCTTGCCCCTCATTTTCTTCGTCCCCGTCGATCGTGACCAACACCACGTAATTGTGGCCGTGGCCGTTGGGATTGTTGCATTTTCCGAATGCGGCTTGATTTTCGTCCTCGGTGAGGCGATCGCTGTGAAGCCGATGGGCGGCGCAGAACCGATAGCGTCTGGTGATCGTCATGTGAAACGTTCTCTTCTCCGCCTCATCGCATGAAGAAAAGCCAGGGTCACTCGCGCACGAGCAACCCTGGCCTCATTGTTGATTCTATGCGAAAAAGAGGCCCCGCCGGAAGTGCCGGCGACGCGCCTCAGTAACTGAACGAGCTGCCGCAGCCACAGGTCGTTTTGGCCTGAGGGTTCTTGATGGAAAATCCCGAGCCCTGCACGCTGTCAACGTAATCGACCTCCGCCCCTTGCAGGAGCGGAGCGCTTTGGGAGTCCATGATCACCTTGACGTCTCCCATTTCGATCACCGTGTCGTCTTCCGCCATTTTCGATTCAAAGGCCATTCCGTATTGATACCCGTGGCATCCTCCGCCACGGACGTACACGCGCAGCCCGACGACGTCTTTTTCCTCGGCCATCAATTCCTTGATCTTCTGTTCCGCCACCGGCGTAATCGTCAGCATGGTTTCCTCCTCTTCTCTCGAATTCCGTACCTTACGGACTCGGCTCGTTTAGTGTAGCACCTCTTGCCCCAAGATCAACACCCCGCCCTTCCGGCGGCTCACAACCCGGGCAAGTCGCGGCCGTGAGTTTCCCACTTGCTTTTCGGAACGCGCACGACGACGTCGCCCAACACCCGCGCCTGACACGCCAATCGATGCCGAGGATCGCTCAGCGCCTCACGATCCAAGAGATCCTGTTCGTCAAAATCGATTTCGGAAAGATGTTCCGCGCCCGTTTCAACTTCGACCCGACAGGTCGTGCACGATGCGTTGCCGCCGCAATCGTGATTCAGGGGCAAGCCCAGGGCTTTTGCCGCGTCCAGAAGCGACGTATTGGCGTCCACCTCTCCGCTCCATTCTCCATGATGCAGGAAAGTCACTCGCGGCATACGATCTCCAGACCATCACGCCATCACGATGGGACGCCGACACCGGCCGTTTCCGCTTGATAGGGACACCGCCCCAGTCGAATGTGCTCTTCATACTCATGACGGAACAGCTTGACGCTGCTCTGCACCAAGACCGATGCGCCCGTCACCAGGGTGCAATAGCCGGTGCCTTTGACAAAACCGCAGAGCTGCAACAGACTGTCGAGGTCCTTTTGCGTCCCGTGGCCTTCTTCGATCTTGGTCATGAGCGCGGCCAAGTTGATCGTGCCCATCCGACAGGGAGGGCATTGGCCGCAACTCTCGTTCTTGAAAAACTTTGAGAAGTGGAGCGTCTTGGCCACCATGCACGTCGCGTCGTCCACGACGATGACACCGGCGGAGCCCAGGCCGGTTCCCGCTTGCTTGAGCGAATCGAAGTCCATGCGGAGGTCGAGTTGATCGGCCGTCACCATCGAAAACGCCGGCCCCCCCGGAAAGACCGCCTTGATCTTGCGTCCTCCCGGCACGCCCCCTCCGCACCGCTCGATCAAGGTCCGGATCGTCACTCCCATGGGCATTTCATACACCCCGGGACGGTTGACGGCCCCGCTCAATGAAAACATCATGGTGCCCGGACATTTTTCCGTCCCCACTTGAGTAAACCACGCCGCTCCTTTTTGGAGAATCCGGGGAACATTGCAGAGCGTCTCGACGTTGTTCACCAAGGTCGGCTTTCCATACAAGCCGAAGTCGGTGGGATAAAAAGGCGGTTTCTGTCTGGGCATGGCCGGACGCCCTTGCATCGATTCCAACATGGCGGTCTCTTCGCCCGCGACGTAGCTCCCGTAGCCCTCAAAAATTTGCAGGTCCACGTCCACACCGCTCCCGAAGACGTTGGTCCCCAGGAGACCGCGCGCTTTTGCCTGATCCAGCGCCTTCTTCAGATTCTCCCGCTCTTCATGATACTCATGATTGACGTAAATGAAGGCGGCCTTCGCCTTCACAGTATGCGACGCAATCAAACACCCCTCGATCAATTGATGAGGGAGCATCCGCAGCAAATGGCGGTCTTTGAACGTTCCCGGTTCATGTTCGCCGGCATTGCAGACAAAGTATCGCTCCCGGACCCGATGATTCAGCACCTTGTCCCACTTGACTCCCGTGGGGAACCCGGCTCCCCCTCGCCCTCGCAGACCGGATTTCTTGAGCTCGTCCACCACTTGCGCCGCGTTCAACTCCTTGACGCAGCGTTTCCACGCCTCATAGCCCCCGACGTTCAGGTAGCCGTCGATCTCCCACGGCTCACCTTCAAGTGGCTGGACCAGTCGCGGCTCTTCACCGATCAGCATCACCGACTCCGCTTGTTATATGTACCTTCAGCGATGATTTCTCCCCGCTGGCACTATACGGCTCCTTTTCCCGGCCCGTCAAGGCAATGGCCGACGCCTAGGCCCCAATCGTCGAATACGACGGGCTAGGAGACCCATCAACCTCTAGGCATAGAGGGGATGATTGGAATCTTGGGGAACGCCGCCGGCGGAGGCCCCTCCGCCAGCGGCAAGGACGGCCTTTACCGAAAGTGGCTGCCTGCCCCCATGAAAAACAACATGGGAATCGACAGCATAAAGTTCACGCGAGAGGCCAGCAATGCGGTCCGCCCCCATTGCGCCATTTCAGGCGGCGCCGGAGTCCCCTGCGCGGCGGCGGTCACGGCGGCGATGATCTTCTTCTGGTTCGGCCAGATAATCCCATGGACATTGCCCATCATGATGATGCCCAGCAATCCTCCGATCGCCAGGGCCACCGCTCCCGTGCCGCCCTTGTGGTACATCATGCCGTACAAGAGCACGCCCGCAAGTACCGTCACGGTGGCCCCGTGACGGAACCAATTGAGCGCCGCCGGCATGAGTTTCGGAATCACGACGTTTTTGGTCGGCCCATCCAGGCTTTTCAAAAAGGCGGCGTTGATCAAGTTAAAGAAATACAACAAGCCAATCCAGGTGATCCCCGCCAGAAAATGGATCCACCGGAGAATCATCTGGGGCCAATCCGCTTCGCCGGCACCGATGCCGGTCAACCCCAAATAGACGACGATCAATACAACGGAGAGCGCAAACCCCGCGGCCATGGTCTGCATTGGATCTTCAAGAAATTTCATAATCCTCCTTGTCGCACGGTTGACGATCAGCTTGTGTCTCTACTTCAGTCGTTCTCCGAATGTCAAGTCAACGCGCCGGCCTCTCCACGAGGGGCCGACGAACCGGCGTCGCCGAGCGGGACGGTCGCCGACCGCGCATCGTCTCATGAGCAACCCGACGAGGGTTACGCCATCAGCTCGTCGACCCTCGCGCACAGTTCTCGCACCGCATCAGCCGACGCGTTCAGCGCCGCTCGTTCGTCTGGCTCAAGATCGTATTCGACGATCTCTTCGACGCCGGCGCGTCCGATCCTGACCGGAACGCCGACGATCACATTCTCGAGCCCGTACTCCCCCTCGCAGAGGACGGAGCACGGCATCACCCGCTTTTCATCCTTGTAAATCGCCTCCACCATGTCGACCGCCGAAGCCGACGGCGCGTAGAAGGCGCTGCCCGTCTTCAGTAAGCCGACGATCTCGGCCCCCCCGTCGCGTGTGCGCTTGACGATCGCGTCCAGCTTCTCCTTGGACATCAGGGCCGACACGGGCGTGCCTCGGACCGTCGTGTAGCGGGGAAGCGGCACCATCGTATCGCCGTGCCCGCCCAGCACCATGGCCTGGACGTCCGGTCCCGGCACGTTCAATTCCTCCGCGATGAACGAACGCATGCGTGCCGAATCCAACACCCCTCCCATGCCGATGACCCTGGACTTGGGCAGACCGCTGACGCGACGCGCCACGTGCACCATGGCGTCCAGCGGATTCGTGACAAGAATCAAAATGATGTCCGGGGAATGGGACACCAGCTCGGACACGACGGACTTGACGATCTTCGCATTGGTCGCCAACAGCTCATCGCGGCTCATCCCCGGCTTTCGCGGCATACCCGACGTGATCACGGCGATCGCCGAGCCGGCCGTCTCAGCGTAGCCGTTCGTGCCGACCACGCGGGTGCTGTATCCGCAGATCGGTCCCGCCTGAGAAATATCGAGGGCCTTGCCCTGGGGGATCCCCTCGGCGATGTCAACCAGGACTACGTCATAGGTATCTTTTTCCGCCAGCCGTTGAGCGGTCGTTCCCCCGACGTTCCCCGCGCCCACTACGGTGACTTTGGCTCGTTTCATAATCCGCCCCTCCCACACGAAGGCATTGTTGACCACCGCGTCAAGATTTTCCGGCTTGCTCGCTCGGCATCGGCCTGTCCCTCACCCCTCATGTTCCGTCCAGCCCGCCACTTTGAAGTTGATCGTACAGACAAAATTCTCTCCATCGTAAAAATTGAGCTTGATCTTCTTTTTGCCGTACCGGCTTGCCAGAAACTCTTCGGGATTCTCGACCAGTTCCCCATACCCCCCGGGCGGATACTCTCCCAGTTCGTGAAATACGACGATCATCCCTTCCTTTACTTCTTGCAACACCTTGACGCGACAACGCGGAAAGACCTCCCAGAACTTGGCTTCGATCATTTCCTTGGTCGGCTCAGGACGATCCTCTCCCGGCGCCACCGGTTGGGCGAACTTGGCCAACCGGCGGACATAGGGATACTGGTGCCCCGTAAACAGCTTATAGAGCCATGGCGGAACGGACGGTTTTCCCGTCACTTCTCCCTCTTGCATTCGCTTTTGTCGTCTTTCACGCCGTCAGCCGCCGATACACGTTCGGCAGGCGCGTCGGCAGCGACTCGACGCGATCGATGACCACGAACCGCACCTCGCCGTACATGCGCCGTTGGTACTCGGTCGTCTCCCGGTCGATGGTCACGCAAAACGGATGGATGCCGTACCGCCGGGCCTCTTGCAACGCTTTCTTGGTATCTTCCACGGCGTAGTCGTCCTTGTAATTCTCCCCGTCCAGCGGCCTGCCGTCGCTTAGGAGGATCAACAGTCGATGCTTGGCGCTCCGCTTGAGCAACTTGGCCGAGGCGTGGCGAATCGCCGCCCCGTCTCGATTTTGTCGTTGAGGGCCGAGCCCTCCCAGCCGATGAGCGGCGGCCGTCCCCAATCGATCGTCGAAATCCTTGACGACGAAAAAATCTACCGACGCGGCCCCCTCGCCGGAATAGGCGTAGAGACCGTATTGATCCCCGACGGCCTCCAGCGCCTCGCAGAGCAGCACCAGGCTTTCCTTCTCGATATCGATGACTCGGCGTCCGCCGTCGAGCTTCCGGCTCGTCGATCCGCTGATATCGACCAAGAACGCGGCGGCGACGCTACGATCCCGCTTGTCCCGTCGAATATACACACGATCGCTCCCCTCCAGCCCCGCCCGCAATTCCGCGGCCCTTCGGACGACGGCGTCGAGGTCCGGATCGTCCCCCTCCGCTTGTCCGGCGACACGGCGGTAGGCGACAGGTCGCAGGCTCTCGAAGAGCTTCCGAAGGGACGCGATCTCGCCGCGACGACTCGCGAGAATCGTCTCGACGCCGTCGTCGGAGCCGGCGTCCGCAGGCCGTTCGACGATTCGACAGCGGTTGACGCGGTAATCCTGAATCGAATAATCCCACTCGGGATAACGGACGGCCCGTTCCGAGGGCACCGCCGATTCCGGCTTCCACCGCCGCTCGACATCGACGGACAGCAACTCCTCAACGGCGGCGGGCATCCGTTGACCGCCAGCCGGCTTGTCGCTCGCATCGGGCCTGCGACCTCCCCGCTCGGCGCCAGAGACCGCGTCGCTTCGGCCGGAAAACGAGCCTTCTTTATCAGTACCGGTCGTCTCGCTTCCCTCGGCGTCTTGTTCATCGTCCTGCTTGGTCGGCTCTCCGTCCCACGTAATGAACTCCGGATTCATCTCACCGCGGTGGGCATGGTTGATCAGAGGACGGTACATATCGGTCGGCTGTTCGGAAACGAGGAGGGACGGCTGTGCCGTTTGACTTTCATCGGCCGGCCGGTCTTTCCACGAGTCATCCCCGCATCGCTTCGAGTGCGACGCCGCCAGTTCCTCAATCTTGACGTACAGCGTATCGGTCAGGCGCACGGCATCTTCCGCCGTCGCTTCCTTCCGGAAAAGCGGCCGGCACAGAGCCCACAGCTCGGAGACCTCCCGCTTGATCGCCCGAGGGACCGCCGAATCGGGAGACTCGCCCGTTGAAAGGCGAAAGAGTCCCTCGACCATCAGTTCCGTGACCGTGGTCATCTGATCGCTGCGCCGAGACGTCACGGCCTCGGCCGCCAGGAGGGCGAGATCGCGCCGCAGTCCCGGATATTCCGTTTGGAGCAGGAATTCAACGCGCGCATCCTCCAAGACGGTCCATAGATCTTGTGCCAGCTTGGGCAACGGATAAAGTTGAAACAACGCGTTCAACGTCCCGGGGACGGGACGCGATGAACGGCCGTATCGTTGCCGGACTTCCTCGATCACATCGGCTAGCGCCGCCAGCCTGAGCCGATACGTGCCGAATTGCAAGTGACCGGCTTCGTGCGCCGCCATGACCATGGCCCACCGTTCATTTTCCTCCGCCGTGGCGTAGCGGCGAAGGATCGCCGGCAAGAATATCGTGCGTCCGTCCCGGCTGACCGTCGCCCGGGCGCCGGCGGCCGACGCCGATTCGGAAAGCGCCGCAATCGTGACGTCCGTTCCGCAAAGCCCTTGGACGAACAGTTTGATGCTCCGGGCAACCAGCCGAAGCGGGACGCCCGCCATCGCCCGTTCAAGCGAAGCAAGGGCGTTGCGGGATTCCATCCCAAAATAGACCCGCCCCCCCTCCCGGCTGTAGGTCAACACGTCCGTGCCGGTCTTCAGCCACGTTTCAAACCGGGAGCGGGCTTGAGGCCCCTCCCCGATCAACGCCATGATATCCGGGCCGCGCCGAAGGTAGAGGAGCGCCGCCTCCGCGTCGCGTTCGGCAAGCAGGACGGCGTATTGCAGCAATTCGAGCCGCCGCTCCTCCGACGGAAGCGCGCGCAGAATCTGTGGAGACTCCGCAAGCCATGCGACCGCCGACTCAGGAGAACGTTCAGCCAGCGACGATGCCACCCGCAGCGACTGCGAACGAACGGCGGGCTGTTCGATTTCCCCCAGCACCGTCGGGCTCGTGCGCATGAACTCGATCATGGCCAGATAATCCGGCTTGCCCAATGTATTGGGAGCGACGAGATGCGTGCCCACCGACAGCCACGTTCGGACGTCTTCGATTCGCAGCACGGCCGCCACGCGAGCCATCTGTCGGACGTATTCAATCCCAGCCACCGCGTCGACCGCCGCCAGCTCAAGACCGATGTCGAGCCAGCGCCTGGCGTCCCCGAACGGCATCGTCCTCTCAAGATCCGGCGCGACGCGCAAAAATTCCCATGCCGCCATGACGTCGCGATCGGCGGCCTCGATCCCGGCGGCGAGGGCCTCCCTGCGCGTCTCGGTTCGTTTCAGCAAACCGAGGATCATGGGGCTTTCCTTGAAGTATCTCAAGGCGGCTGCTCCGGACGATTGAGCCAACACGACGCCCATGTCCAGCCAGGGAACGATCACGGAAAGTCCGCCGTGCCGATCAAGCTCGGGAAGGGCGTCAACCGCCGCCCGCGCCACCTTGGTCGATGCCGCATCGAGCTCATCCAGCAGGATCGCGACGTGCGCCACGGCATCGGGCCGATCCGCCGCTGCTTCCGTCCGCGCGACAAACGCGTGAGCGGCCTCGGCGCCCAGGTCGGCAGCCAGCCGGTGTACCAATCCGTTTCGGACCGAACAGTCGCTCATGAGTCCCACGGCAAAAGACGAAAGGCCTCGATTGTAATGGAGCAAAATTCCCCTGTAAACTACTGAACAGCGTCGTTTCTGCCTGAAATAGAGGGGAGCGGTCCGTGGCTGAACCAACACAAGAGAGTCTCGAGAAGATCGTCAAGTTCGTGCGGGGATACGCCGAGAAGAGCGGCACCGTCATGCATCCCAATCCTTCCGTCACCGAGGCGGTCGTCAAGGGTCTGGCGACGCACGTGGACGAGCTCGGCAAACCGCTCTGCCCCTGCAATTTTTACAAGGATAAGCAGGCGGAAGCCAAACTGCGACGTTGGATCTGCGCCTGCGACGAAATGCAGATCTACAAGTATTGTCATTGCCTGCTCTTCGTCCGCGAAGACGGCATGCCGATCACTGAATATCTCCCCGAAGGGCATGAGGGCCGGGAAATCTATGGGATCGTTCCCGACCCTACCCCGGGGAAAGGACGCGCGCTCAAGCACAAAGCGGCGGGTCAGGCTTCGAGACCGGACGAAGCCCCGACGGGTTCGGAGCGGCCGTGACCGGAAGGTAGGAGCGCCATGCGCATTCTCCTCGTCGAAGACGACTTGGATCTGGCGCAGTTCATCCGCAAGGGCCTCAAGGAAGAAAACTATGCCGTGGACTTCGCGGCGGACGGCGAAGCGGGGCTCGCCATGGCGTTGAGCAATCCCTACGACCTGCTGATTTTGGACGTCATGCTTCCCAAGCTTGACGGCCTTGCGCTTTGCCGCAGCATTCGAGCCAAAGGCAACATGACGCCGGTCCTGCTGTTGACCGCGCGCAACACGGTGGAGACGAAGGTGTCCGGTTTTGACATCGGGGCGGATCAATTTCTGGCGAAGCCCTTTGCCTTCGTCGAATTGTTGGCGCGCATCAGGGCTCTCCTGCGTCGGGGCGGCGCCCAGCCGTCGGCCCATTTGCACGCGGCCGACTTGACGCTGGACCCGGTGACGCACCGTGTCTGGCGGGCCGGCCAGGAAATCTCGCTGACCAACAAGGAATACGCGCTGCTGGAATTTCTCCTCCGGAACAAGAACCGCGTCCTGACCCGAACGGTCATCATCGAACACGTCTGGGACATCAGCTACGACCCCATGACCAACATCGTGGATGCCCATATTCGAGCCCTGCGGGCGAAGATCGACCATAATTTTTCTCCGCCGCTCATCACGACGGTGCGCGGCGCGGGCTACATGCTGGAGGACCCGGAGCAGTCGGCATGACATCGTTGCGCGATCTCATCAGTCGATTCGCGCTCATGCTCATGGCTTGGCTGCTGGGATTTTCCGCGCTGGTGTATTTCGCGAGCGAGGCCCTGCTTCACCGATTCGTGGATGGACGGCTGTTGGAGCTGGCGGAAACCCTGGCCGGGATCATCGATCGCCACCCCGATATCCTCGATAACCCCGGACAAGGCTCGGGACTTCCATCCGACGCCAATCCCGGCATCAAGGAACAACGTGATCTGCACGGCGTCGTCCATTCGCTCCGCGTGTTCTCACCGGACGGCCGGCTTTTATGGAAAAGTCCCAATGCTTCGGCTTTTCCGCTGATCTCGCTCCGCATGCTCGACCGCGTGCTGCTCGAACGCACGGTCTATGAAACGGTGGCGATGCCGGACGGTACCCCGGCCCGGCGGCTGTTTGTCTCCGTCACCCGCCAGGGAGTCGTGCGCTACGTGCTGCAAGCGGAAACGTCGCTGCTTCATTATCAGACGGCGCTCAGCGAACTCTTGATCCTGCTGATCGTAAGCTCGGGCGCCACGCTGCTCGTCACCTGGCTGGGCAGCCTGTGGCTGGCCAAGAAGGTGCTGACCCCGATCGAGGCCTTGTGCGCGGGCGCCGAAACCATGTCCGAGGCCGACTTGGGGAAGCGGTTAGCCTTGGATTCTCCTTATACCGAGTTCCGACGGCTCACCCAGGCCGTCAACTCCGTGTTGGATCAATTCCAACGGAACAGCGAGACCCAGCGAAATTTTTGCGAGATCGCGGCCCACGAAATGAAAACGCCCTTGACCATCCTGCGCGGCAACTTGGAGGTGGCGCTCCTCAAGGCCAGAACCGCCGACGAATACCGCGACGTGCTCCTCAGCAATCTCGAACAGGTGGATCGGCTCATCGCCTTGACCAGGCCTCTGTTGACGCTTGCCAAATTCACGAGCAGCAAACCGCCCGTCCAGCTGGCTCCTCTGGAAGTCGAACCCTTCCTTCGCGAGATCGTGCAGGAACTGGCGTTGTTGGCAGCCGACCGACGGATCACCCTATCGTTGGACGCTCAGGCGGTTCCTCCCATTCTGGGCGACCCGCAGTGGCTCAAACAAGCGATGATCAATCTGCTCGACAACGCCCTGCGCTATACCCCCGCGGGCGGAACCGTGACCGTCCGCGCGAGAGCGGAAGAGCGCGAGGTGTTGATCGAGGTCGAGGACACGGGCCATGGCATCGAGCCGGAGCACATTCCACACCTGTTCGAGCGATTCTACCGGACCGAATGGGCAAGAGCCGAAGACGCAGCCGGAACGGGCTTGGGTCTCCCCATCGTCAAGGAGATCGTGGAAGCCCACGGCGGAACCATCTCCGTGACCAGCCGCGTGGGCCAGGGCTCGATCTTTACGTTGCGCATCCCCACCTATCTCCAACAGACAATGCTCGCCTAGTGCCTCGCCCCGGACCGCGACGAAAGTCGTCCAGCCGGTCCCTCTCGGGTTGACAACGCGATTCCCGCCGTCAACGACGTCCCCGTCATCATGAAGGATTCTTCATGATCTCCTCATGGACTCTTCATAGAACGGGAGTAGTGTGACACCAGGCATTCAAGAACGGAGGTACACACCATGGTCGCATTGATTGTCGGAGTATTGGCGGGAAGCGCGGTGTTGGTGGTCATGTACACGGCGTTGGTTTATACGGTCTCGCACGTGCATAACAAGTAAGCCCTGGGGGAGGAGTCGGAGACCGATTCTCCGTCTCACGGGCCGCGGACAGGTTGCCACTTCAGGGGGGCGATGGGGCGCCCGAGAAACGCCCGGTTGAACCGGCAACCTTGACGCAGCTCGAATGGGGCGCGGACCGGACGGAAGAAGACGGAAGAATCCGTTCTTGTTCAAAGAACGGAGCATGCGTCGCGGGCGGATGTCATCCGATCCTCTCCGAAGCCGGTTCTACCTCCTCTCCTTGACTGTTCGTTCGATTTCGCGTCCCGCGTCCCGCGCCTTGATTGATTCCCGCCGGTCGTATTGTTTTTTGCCCTTGGCCAATCCAAGTTCAACCTTGACCTTGCCCCGAGGAGAAAAATACATCCGGAGCGGCACGAGTGTCAGACCCTTCTGCTGCGTTTTTCCAATGAGTTTATCGATCTCCTTGTGATGGAGCAGCAGTTTCCGAGTCCTGGTGGGATCATGATTCATGATATTGCCGTGACGATACGGGCTGATGTGGCAGTGATAGAGATAGACCTCGCCGTCCTTGACGGCGGCATAGCTGTCTTGAAGATTCGCCCGCCCGTCACGGAGCGATTTGACTTCCGTGCCCGTCAACACGATACCGGCCTCGAACTTCTCCTCGATAAAATAGTCGTGGTAGGCCTTGCGATTGGTCGTAATGATCCTTTCGCCGTGTTCCGATCCGGCGCGCATCATGACCTCACCGGGAACAGATCGAGAAGGGGAAGCCGAAGAAACTCGCCGCCCCCGTTGTCGCCGTCTTTTTTTCGATCTCCGGACATTTCCATTCGCGTTTGCTAAGATGAAACCATGCCTCGTACCGGCTCGCTCGACTCATGCGGCGCCATTCTCTCCGGTCTCTCCAAACGGCTGGGCCTTGAGACCAAACTCCTGGAGTTCCGCTTGCAGCGCCAGTGGCGCGATATCGTCGGGGAGCCCCTCGCCTCGCAAACCTGGCCGGCCCACATTCGTTTCAAAAAACTGTACTTGATCGTTCGAAACTCCGTCTGGCTTCAACAGCTCACGTTCTTAAAACCCTCTCTTTTGGATCAAGTCGGTCGAGCCGTGGGCATGGAACCGATCAAAGACATCGTTTTCCGTGTGGGGGAGATCCCCGTGCCGGCGGTCCCTTCCGAGAACGATCCCGTCGTCTCCGGCCGGCCGCCGGAACGGGACGAGGTCGAGACCGCCCCTCTTGCGCTCGGTATTCGCGATCCCGAACTCCGCAGACGGTTCACAGAGGCGATAGCGAGATACCCGTTTCGGCAGGCTCGGTCTCGACCGGCAAAGGATCCGTGACACGTCCCTTAAAGAGAATGGTCGTGTTCTCGAAGACCGTTCCGCTCTTGGAGACGGGACCGATCCCCCCTTCTTCCTCCTCGCCCTCTAACCGATAGTATCCTCGAACCGACCGTTCAAACCCATCGACAACCGAGGGGTCCCCCGCTTTGTACTTCTCCAATTTCTCCGGATCGGCCCATCCCTCGTCGCTGAACACGAAAACGAACATGCTTCGGTATCGACCTCCGATGTCCCCCGGCGTGGTCGGATAGATCTTCATCGGACCGAAATCGCGGCTGTCGTGACCCACCTTGCGAAACCGGCGCAGCAGTTTCTCAACCTGCTGATCCGTGGTATCCCGCGGCACATGAGTCGCCACGAGATGCCCGCTTTGAGCCCCGACGGTATAGGGAGGAATGGATCGGTCGGGGCGGCTCAGGTACATGCCCCCCCAAATGAGGGCGAACGAACCCACGAAGACGCCGAGCCCCATTTTGACGACGATATCCAGCGGTTTTTTCGTCGGAGGATCGGAAGAAGACATGGTGAAGACACTCGCCGAAGAAAGAAGAACGCGGCGACGATCGATCCGCCAGCGCCCGGGCACCCGCTAGGTTCCGGAGGCGCCGTCTTCCGACGCCGGCTCATCCCGGTCGCCCGCTTCGGCCAGCCGCGCGACGCCCACGACGCGATCGTTCTCCCCATCAAGGTCAAGGATGCGGACGCCCTGCGTGTTGCGTCCCACCTCGCGGATATCGTCCACTTTGCAGCGCAGGACCTTCCCTTGCGCAGCCATCAGCATGATTTCGTCGCCGTCGCGGACCTGGAGGAACCCGACCGCGGGCCCGTTCTTCTCGGTCGTCTTGACGCTGATGATGCCCTTGCCGCCGCGGCCCTGCACACGATACTCGCCCACCGGCGTGCGTTTGCCGTATCCGCCCTCGGTGACGGTCAGGATCGCCGTCGTGGAATCGGGCGTGATCGTTTCCATGCCGATCACTTCGTTGCTCTCCTCCAGCGTGATTCCTTTCACGCCGTAGGCGGTCCGGCCCATGGGGCGCACCTCGTCCTCCTTGAAGCGGATCGTGATGCCCTGCCGCGTGCCGAGCAGGATTTCCCGCTGCCCGTCGGTCAAATGCACGCCGATGAGTTTGTCGCCCTCTTCCAGTCCCAACGCGATGATGCCGCCCTGCCGGGGGTTGCCGTAGGCCGACAGCTCCGTCTTCTTGACCAGTCCCTTCTTCGTCGCCATGACCACGTAGCGATCGTCGCGGAATTCCTTGACGGGGAGCGTCGCCGTCACCTTTTCGTTGCCGGACAGGGCGAGCAGGTTCACCAGGGCCTTGCCCTTCGCGGCGCGTCCCGCCTCGGGAATCTCGTGGACCTTGAGCCAATAGACCTTGCCCGCGTCCGTGAAAAAGAGCAGCGTGTCGTGCGTGGAGGCGGTGAACAGCGTTTCGACGAAATCCTCGTCCTTGATGCCCATCCCGATCTTGCCCTTGCCGCCCCGCCGCTGCGCGCGATAGAGCGACACCGCGTTGCGCTTGATGTACCCGGCGTGCGAGATCGTGACGATCACCTCTTCGTCGGCGATCAAATCCTCCAGGCTGATCTCCGCCTCTTCCTTCACGATCTGCGTGCGCCGCTCGTCCTGGTACGTCTCGCGGATCTCCGTCAGCTCGTCCTTGATGATCGTTCGCACGAGCGCTTCGCTGGCCAGCACGGACTTCAGATATTCGATCCGCTTCAGCACCTCCTGATATTCCTCGATCAGCTTGTTGCGCTCGAGCTGCGTGAGCCGTTGCAGGCGCATGTCGAGGATCGCGTTGGCCTGAAGTTCGCTGAGCGAAAACTGCCGCATCAAGCCCGCGCGGGCTTCATCGGGCGATTGCGAGCGGCGGATCAACGCGATCACGGCGTCCAGGTTGTCGAGCGCGATCTTGAGCCCTTCGAGAATATGCGCGCGCTCCTCCGCCTTGCGGAGTTCGTGAGCGGTGCGCCGTACCACCACCTCGCGCCGATGTTCGATGAAGTGGTGCAGGATCTGCTTGAGATTCAGAACTTCGGGGCGGTTGTTCACCAGCGCCAACATGTTGACGCCGAACGTGGTTTCGAGCTGCGTATTCTTGTACAGATTGTTCAAGACCACCTGCGGGATCTCATTGCGTTTCAACTCGATGACGATCCGTACCCCTTCCCGATCGGAGGATTCGTCACGCAGATCGGAGATACCCTTGATCCGGTCGTCCTGAATCAGCTCGGCGATTTTCTCGATCAGCTTGGCCTTGTTCTGCTGAAACGGAATCTCCGTGACGATGAGCCGCTCGCGTT
The DNA here is from genome assembly GCA_024331095.1 of Nitrospira sp. GTDB lineage: Bacteria > Nitrospirota > Nitrospiria > Nitrospirales > Nitrospiraceae > Nitrospira_D. The sequence continues at coordinate 23,140 of JANDJE010000020.1, forward strand.
CCGTCCGCTCGTCGATTTCCACCGCGACCTTCGCCCGCAGCTTGAGCAGCCCCCGTCCCGTTTCGTAGGCCTCTTTGATCCCGCTCACGCCGTAAATGAAGCCGGCGGTGGGAAAATCGGGACCCGGAATCTTCTTCATGAGCTGCTCGACGGTGGCCTCCGGGTTTTCCAACAGCAGCAGCAAGCCGTCGATCACTTCGGCGATGTTGTGCGTCGGAATGTTGGTCGCATATCCCACGGCGATGCCGCCCGCGCCGTTGATCAAGAGATTGGGCACGCGGGTGGGGAGCACGAGCGGCTCCTGGCGCGATTCGTCGTAGTTCGGCCCGAAGTCGACGGTGTCCTTGTCGATGTCCGCCAACAGCTCCTCGGCCAGCTTCGTCATGCGCGCTTCGGTATAGCGCATGGCCGCCGGCGAGTCGCCGTCCATCGAGCCGTAGTTGCCTTGGCCGTCGATGAGCGGATAGCGCATGTTGAAGTCCTGCGCCATCCGCACGAGGGTATCGTAAATCGCGGAATCGCCATGGGGATGGTAGTTCCCCATGATCTCGCCCACGATCTTCGCGGATTTGCGGTAGGCCCGCGCGGACGTGAGACCCATCTCGTGCATGCCGAAGAGAATGCGTCGATGGACGGGCTTCAACCCGTCGCGCACGTCCGGCAGCGCCCGCCCCACGATCACGCTCATGGCGTAATCCAAGTAGGACGACTTCATCTCGTCTTCGATGGCGATGTGGCCTAACCGTTCATCGGGCGGCATTCCGAACTCCTTGTCGACCGTCGCTCGTCAAATGACATCCTCTATACGTCCAGATTCCTGACTTCGAGCGCATGCGTCTGAATGAAATTCCGTCGCGGCTCCACTTCGTCGCCCATGAGAATCGTGAAGATTTCATCCACGCCGGTCAGGTCTTCGAGCGTCACCCGCAGCAACGTGCGGGCTTCCGGATTCATCGTGGTTTCCCACAACTGGCTCGGGTTCATCTCGCCGAGCCCCTTGTACCGCTGGATGCTCAACCCCTGCTTGCCCATGTCGAGGATGGCCCTCACCAGCTCGTCCGTCGCGTAATAGTCCCGTTCCTGTCCGCCGGCCTTGAGCCGATAGGGCGCGCGCCCGAGGCCGATGGCGGACGGGGCGAGTTTCTGGAGCTCGCGGAAGTCCGCGGAACCCACCAGCTCATGCGTGACCTCGAGGCCGTGCAACATCCCGCCGGCCTGCACGCGGCAGACGACCTTGTTGGATTGATGTTCTTCATCCTCCAAGACCTCGAAGATCGGCGTCAGCTTGGGATAGACCCCGGCCAGCGTCCGTTTGGCCTGATCCACCACGGCGGTGAGCGCCGCGCGATTCTTCAGCAAGTCGCGGTCCAATCCCGGCTCGTCCACGAAGGCGCGCAACATGGCGACTTCGTGCGGCCTCTTGTTGAGCCGCGCGAGCAGCGACTCGAACGCGATCATTTTCTTGAGAATGGGCAGCAGCCGCTGGCCCGTCACGTAGCCTTGCGCGCCATCCAGGTACAGCTCCACGTCTTCGACCGCGAGATCGGCCAAATACTCGTTGAGCGCCGCTTCGTCTTTCAAATACCGTTCGGTCTTGCCCTTTTTGACTTTGAAGAGCGGCGGCTGCGCGATATAGACGTAGCCGCGCTCGATCAGCTCGGGCATCTGCCGGAAGAAGAACGTGAGCAGCAGGGTGCGGATGTGGCTTCCGTCCACGTCGGCGTCGGTCATGAGGATGATCTTGTGGTAGCGCGCCTTCGCGATGTCGAACGTGTCCTTGTCGCCCTTGTCGCCTTCTTCGCGCTTGCGGCCGATGCCCGTTCCGAGCGCCATGATGAGCGTGCGGATTTCGTCGCTCGTGAGCATCTTGTCGAACCGGGCCTTCTCGACATTGAGAATCTTGCCCTTGAGAGGCAGGATGGCCTGGAATTTCCGGTCGCGCCCCTGTTTGGCCGATCCGCCGGCCGAATCGCCCTCCACGATATAGAGCTCGCTCAAGGCCGGGTCTTTCTCGGAACAGTCGGCCAGTTTGCCCGGCAGCGAGCCGCCGTCCAGCGCGCTTTTGCGGCGGATCAACTCCTTCGCTTTGCGGGCCGCCTCGCGGGCGCGGGCCGCTTCGATCGCCTTGCCGATGATCTTGCGGGCGACCGCGGGGTTCTCCTCGAAGTAGTTGCCGAGCGCCTCGTTGACCGCCGCCTCGACCACGCCTTTGACCTCGCTGTTGCCCAGCTTGGCCTTGGTCTGGCCTTCGAACTGCGGATTGCGGACCTTGACGCTCACGACCGCCGTGAGCCCTTCGCGCACGTCGTCGCCCGTCAAGGATTCCGTGTCCTTTTTGAGCAAGTCGTTCGCGTTGGCGTAGGTGTTGATCGTCCGCGTCAAGGCGGCTTTGAAGCCGACCAGGTGCGTGCCCCCCTCTTTTGTGTTGATGTTGTTGGCGAACGAAAAAAGGTTCTCGGCGTAGCCGTCGTTGTATTGCAGGGCCACCTCGAGGATCATCTCCGGCTTTTCCACCTTGACGTAAATGGGTTTGTGCAGCGGGGTCTTGGCTTCGTTCAGATGCTCGACAAAGGAGACGATGCCGCCCTTGTAGAGAAACACCTGCTCCTTGGCCGGCTCTTTGCGTTCGTCTTTAAGCGTGATGGCGAGGCCTCTGTTCAGAAAGGCGAGCTCGCGGAGCCGCTGCGCCAGCACGTCGAAGCTGAAGTCGAGCGTTTCGAAGATCTGGCCGTCCGGCTTGAAGCGCACTTTGGTGCCGCGACGTTTCGTCTTGCCGGTCACGGCGAGCGGCGCGTTCGGCTTGCCGCGTTCGTAGCGCTGCTCGAAGACCTGGCCATCCTGCCAGATTTCCAGCTCCAGCCATTCGGAGAGCGCGTTGACGACCGAAATGCCGACGCCGTGCAAACCGCCCGATACGGTGTAGGCGCCCTGCTCGAACTTGCCGCCCGCGTGCAGCACGGTCAGCGCCACTTCGGCGGCCGACTTCTTCTGCGTGGGGTGCATGCCGGTCGGGATGCCGCGTCCGTTGTCCACGACCGTGACGCTGCCGTCGATGTGGATGGTGACGTCGATGGTTTCGCCGAAGCCCGCCATGTGTTCGTCGACGCTGTTGTCGACGACTTCGTAGACCAGATGGTGCAGACCGTCGACGCCGGTGCTGCCGATGTACATCGCGGGTCGCTTGCGAACCGCGTCAAGGCCCTCAAGAACCTTGATCTGATCCGCGCTGTAGCTCTCGCTCTTGGGTTTGCTCGTAGGGTCGCCCGTTGTCATACGTGTCCCGCTTTGTCGCCGACGCCGTTCCCCGCCGTCGCTCGTTTTTCAAATTTTGATCGGCATGACGACGCACTTGAATCCGGGGCTCTCAGGCTCTTGGATCAAACAGGGGCTGAGCGGCGTTTCCATTTGCAGAGAGACGGTTTCGCCGTCCATGACACCGAAGACGTCCAACAGGTACCGGGCGTTGAATCCCGAACTGAGCGTTTCGCCTTCATACTGGGCCGGCAGTTCCTCCACGGCTTCTCCGTAATCCGGACTGCTTGAAAACAACGTCATCGTTCCCGGCGCAAACGAGACCTTGACGGCGTTGGCTTTTTCTTTCGACAGCACCGACACGCGGCGCAACGCGCTTTCCAGCTCTCGCCGGTTCACGCTGATTCGTCTGCCGCCGTCCTTGGGGATCACCTGTTGGTAATTGGGATAGCTACCTTCCATCAGTCGGGACGTGAGGAGCAACCCGCTCTTTCGAAAGATCATCAAATTCTTGGCGAAACCGATCAGCGGCTCGCTGTCGTCTCCTTCTTCGAGCAGCCGCCGCATCTCATGCGCCGCTTTTTTGGGAATGATCGCCTTGATTTCCTGCGGAGCTCCTTTGCCGACGGTCTTGCCGACTTCCTGTTCGGCCACGGCCAGGCGGTGACCGTCCGTGCCGACCAGTCGAAGCGTTGTCTTCTTGTCGGTGACGATGAGCGTGACCAACAGACCGTTTAAGATGTATCGTGCGTCATTGTCCCCGGCCGCAAACAACGTCTTGCGGATCAACTCCCTGAATCCTTCTCCCGACAGGGGCGTCAGTCCCTCCCGCTCGATGGTCGGCAAGGCGGGATAGTCCGTGCTCGGCAACCCGACGATTTTGAACTGGCTTTTGCCGGCGCGGATCGTCGTCCAGTTGTTCTCGCCGACCGTCAGTTCGATGTCGCCAGGCGGCAGTTCTTTGATGATTTCAAAGAGCTTGCGGGCCGAAATGGTGATGCCTCCGGCCTCGAAGACGGTCGCTTTGTAGAGGCCTCTCACGGCGATTTCGAGGTCCGTCGCCACGATTTCGGCTCCGTCTTGTTTGGCTTCCAGCAGCACGTTCGACAGAATCGGCATGGTATTGCGTTTTTCCACCACGCCCTGTACCCGCTGCAGCCCCGTCAACAACTCTTCCCGCGCAATTCGCACTTTCATAGGCATAGCGTTGTCTCCACAAGATTCTCCATTTTATCCCCGCAAGATTTGCTCTTTCAGCGCCTCGATCACATTGCGCAACGTTTCGTCTGTTTCCTTTGCCTTCGCCACCTGCCTGCACGCGTGCATGATCGTCGTGTGGTCCTTGCCGCCGAAGTGGCGCCCTATCTCAGGATAGGACGCATCCGTCAGCTCGCGACACAGGTACATCGCAATTTGTCTCGGATGGACCAATGTCTTGCTGCGCCGCCGAGATTTCAACTCCGTGATCTTGATGCGGAACTGCGTACACACAGCTTCCTGAATGTCGTCCATCGCCACGACTTTCTTTTTATCCCCTACCAGATCGCGGAGCACGTTTTTAGCCATCTCCAGCGTGATGGCCTGCCCCGTTAACGACGAGTAGGCTCCGAGCCGGACAAGACTTCCCTCCAGCTCTCGAATGTTGCTTTTCATCGTGTTGGAAAGAAACTGGATAACGTCCTCGGGAAGCGTGATGCCCTCGTCCTCCGATTTTTTCCTCAGGATCGCGATACGCGTTTCCACATCGGGAGGCTGCAGATCGGCAATCAGTCCCCACTCGAATCTGGAACGGAGCCTTTCTTCTATATCGGGCATGTCCTTGGGAAAACGGTCGCTCGAAAGCACGATTTGTTTGTGTCCTTCGTATAGAGAATTGAAGGTGTGAAAGAACTCCTCTTGCGTGCGTTCTTTCCCGACGAGGAACTGAATGTCGTCGATCATGAGCATATCGATGTGCCGGTAGCGCCTCCGCAGATCCATCATCTTGTCGTACCGGATGGAGTTGATGACCTCATTTGTGAATTGTTCCGTCGTCAGGTAGGCGATCCGCAGATCCGTCTTCTCGGCGACGTGGTTGCCGATGGCATTAAGCAGGTGAGTTTTTCCGAGGCCGACGCCCCCGTAGATGAACAGTGGATTGTATGTCTTTCCCGGCTGTTCCGCCACGGCCATGCAGGCCGCATGGGCGAATTGATTTCCCGAACCGACGACGAAGCTTCCAAAAGTATATTTCGGATTGAGTTGAACTCCACGTCGGGCTCTCGTCTGATTCGCGAATCGAGGTGGTGTGGTCAATACCTGTCCTTCCGTCGTCTGCAAGACTTCACTTGGAGCAACCTTGAAACTTACGGACTGGACCTTCTCTCCTTCTCCCCCTCCCGATACCGTAATTGCCTCGACAAGGAGCCGCTCGTAGTGTTTATCAAGCCAGTCTCCAAAAAATTTATTGGGAACCGCGATATAAGCGATTGTGTCCTCTATCCGATCAAGGTGCGCGCACGTAAACCACGTGTCGTAGACTTGGGGCGGGACCTTCTCCTGAATATACCGAAGCGCCTCCTGCCAAAGGATCTGGACACTCATGCCCTTATTCACTCTCTACCCATAGGTTATTCACAAGTGTGGATAACCTGTTATTTTCCCTTGTATTCCCCTCTAACATCTCTTTCTTTCGCTCACCTGATGAATTCGCACCGGACATTCAGTCCAATCGTCCAGTACTTCCCCACCCTGTTTCACCACCCTATCCCCACATTTCCCAGAAGAGTCCCACAGTATCCCCCAGCAAACCGATTACATCTCCTTCATAAAAACAACGGGTTCTCCCCTATCCCCACTATCCATTCCTTCTATTCTTATTCCGATTCCGACGGCTAATATTCCCTTCTCAAGACTAAAACTAAAGAACAATAACCCTGTTGGTATCCATAATCAGCCTCAAAACGTTCTCATAATCCACACTTTCTCCCCTTGGAGTGCGAAAACCTTTCTCCGAGACAAGAACAGACATAGAATTCTCACGGTCACCGAAAGAATAAAGAGCCGTCGAAACCAGCTCAGGTGCCTGACGAAAGATAAACAACGTCGATACCATACAAAGAGACTTTACAAACGCCTAAAAAACGAGAACGCGGTTGACTGAATGAATAAAAGAACGGATTTCATCCTCCGACTCGTATCTGACATGAAACTTCTCATCAATTAAGGATCGGTCTGTGTTGCGAGAGAGGACAAAGGGAACATTCAGGTGATGAATCGACGGGAGATATTTCTCCAAGATATCAGCGTCGACGATGTCCTCCATATCACCGGATAAAAGCCGGATCGCTTCGCCGAGAAGGACCACCGTCGTTAAATGGGATCCTGCGACCAGGCCAAGGGCGATACGCAGTGCTTCAACCGGGCGATGAGTTTTCGTAGGATCCTCCCGAATGACAACAACGACGGTTTTAGCCATGAGTTTCTTGTGCCTTATGTGAACGATAGAAACGGCTCACATGCGTCAATGAGGCCGGAAAGAACGACAAGTCCTGAAAGAGAGATCGATGGATCAAGATCAGCCGTCGAGACGCGGTGTTGCTGGCACCCATATGCGCAGGCGAACATACGCACTCCCGATGCAGCCAGATCCCGATAGGACGGAGAATCCAGGTTCTTAACCCCCTCGTCGATCAAGTAGAGGTATACCTCATGACCGGCCTTACATGCAGCTTGAGCCAAGCCGTGAACGACGGCGGCGCTTTTGTCAGCCGGAGGAAGCGCGAGTAGAATTCCCAATTTGCGTCGCGTAGAAAAATCCACAAAAAAACCTTTGTAATAATAATGTCTTATGTTTTAAGCACGTAGGAAACTACGGGGTTTTTAGTCAAAAGTCAACGGGCAAAAACGACTAAGATCTTCGGATGCGGGAGGAGACGTCACCATGAAGGGAAGCCAGAGAGACCGTGTACTGATCTTTTGTGTTCATATCCCGGAGAATTCCCTGCCCTTTATCGACTTCATCGTCGCCGATGATCAAGGTGAACCCGACGGCAAGCCGATCGGCCTGACGAAGATGTGATTTGAGAGATGTGGCTCGGAAATCGGTAACGGCCGATATTCCCGCAAGGCGGAGCTCTTCAAGGGCCGAGAAACCGGCAGGTGCTCCGGAAACACCGAACCCGGCGACGTAAACGGCTGTCGATCGAGGAGACGGAAAGTCCCCTGTCTGCGGCAACATCAGCGCAATTCTCTCCAATCCCATTGCAAAACCGACAGCCGGCGTAGGGGGACCTCCCAAGGCCTCGATGAGACCGTCGTAGCGTCCTCCAGCTCCGACGGCGTTCTGGGCACCGAGAGCAGTGGACGTGACCTCGAAGGTCGTCAGGCAATAATAGTCCAGCCCTCGGACGAGGCGATGATTCAAGTGATAGGAAATACCGATGGAATCGAGACCGTTCAGCACGCCGGCAAAGTAGGCACGGGCCTCATTCGATAGACTGTCGGCCAGGCGAGGAGCCGACTCCGTCGCGGCCCGACAGCCGGGAACCTTGCAGTCCAACACACGCAGCGGGTTCGTATCGAGACGTCGGCGACAGTTGACGCAGAGAGCGCCGGCGACAGTGCGGAGAAACTCGACCAAGCGGGGCCGATATGCCGCGCGGTCTTCGGCGGAACCGAGATTATTGATCTCAAGAGTCAGGGCCGGCAGTTTGAGATCCGACAGGATGCGCCAGAGCAAAGCGATCACTTCCACGTCGGCGCGCGGATCGGCCATGCCGAACGATTCGACGCCGAATTGATGAAATTGGCGGAGTCGTCCCGCCTGTGGACGCTCGTGGCGGAACATCGGCCCGGAATAGAAAAATTTTTGAGGAGTGGGATCGGCTGCGCGGTTGTGTTCAATGTAGGCGCGAACCGTGCCCGCCGTTCCCTCGGGGCGGAGCGTAAGCGACGTTCCATCCCGATCCTGGAAGGTGTACATCTCCTTTTCCACGATGTCGGTCGAGGCTCCGATACTTCTGGCAAACAGCTCGGTCACTTCGAATATGGGCACTCGAATTTCACGGAAGCCATAGAGATCGGCCCAACGCCTCGCGGTCTCCTCGATCAACCTCCATCGGGGTGTCTCTTCCGGCAAAACGTCTTTGACTCCTTTGATCCCCTTGATCGTATTCATGAAGTCCTTCGAAGTCCTTCTTCCATGGGCAACCCGTCGCCGTACGCGGCGGACTATAACGACGCCCTCCGAAACAAGTCAACGGAGACAAGATGTTATCCTCAACGAAACGATTCTTGCGCCGAGTGCTCAGGGGGGGTATAGTGCGCCCCTACTTTTATTGAGGAGTCTCGGCGCTTCATGATGGAACATGAACGGTCGACCGGCCGGGTGATTGCGATCGGGCCGATGCCTCCCGAAAAATGCGCGTACGCGTTGGCGCGGTACAGCCGTTCACCGGACTCCATTGAAAACAGCATTCGGTGGGTTCACAGCCATTCGTCGGAGAAGTTTTGGGAGCAGTTCTACTTCGATTACGGTCATGCGTCCATCGCCGACCTCGGTCACGTCGTCATCTGCTTCGAAGACATCTCGGAACTGGCGGCGATTCGATTGGAGGACGAGCCGCTCTGGGACGGCCAGGCCAAATCCAGTCGGTATCAAAATTTCGCCGTCGGTCGGTGGTTTGTGCCTCGTCATATCAGGGGCCGTGAAACGGAGGCCCTCTATGAGGGAATCCTCCGGAGCCTTTCTGAGGCGTATCGCCTGTTGCACGATCCGTTAGTCGCCTACCTCTCCGAGCGGGAACCTCGGCCGCAGATGATGAACCAGGCCGATTACCGGCGCAGGATCGCGGCGCGCGCTTTCGACGTGACGCGATATCTCCTTCCGCTTGCGGCTACGACCAATGTGGGACAGGTCGTGAGCATTCGAACGTTGGAAAAACAAATGACGCGCTTGCTGTCGTCCCCATTGACGGAATTGCGAGCCATCGGCGAAAAATTGCAGGAGGCCTGCCGGCGCCCGCCGGTCACGCTCTGGAACGAGCTCTGCGGCGAGAACGCCCTCTGTGCCGACCCTCTGGCTCCGACGCTGGCGAGGCACGCCAAGGCCAACCCCTATTTGTCGTCAGTGTATTCGGACCTGGCCCGCCATGCGAAAGAAGTCCTGCGCGGCGGGGGACTCGACCGGCCGGACCAGTGGAGCGCCGTCGAGCCGGTCGACCTGATCGAACCCCATCATCCGTTGGACGAAGTCGTCGCGACGCTCTTGTACCGAGTCGCGCACGCTCCGTATCGGGACATTCTGGCCGCCGTGCGGGATTGGTCCGAGAAACAAAAGCGCGAGACGATCGAAGTCGCCATCAAACGGCGGGGGCCCTATGACGAACTGATCAAAGAGTTTCGGAGCGGCTACGCCATTCTGTTCGACGTGCTCATGGACATCGGCGCCTGGCGCGACCTTCATCGCCACAGACGTTGCCAACAGGTACAGCAGAATTTTACGACCCTGCACGGCTATGACGTCCCTCCGCCGTTGATCGCGGCGGGTTTGGGTCGGGACTATCGGCAAGCCTTGGACGCCGTGCGCGGGGACATCGAGCTTCTCAAGAAGGAGGACCAAGAGGCGGCGCTCTATGCCATCCCGTTCGGTTTCAAAGTGCGGTGCCTGTTTAAGATGGACTATGCGGAGGCGGAGTACATCGCCAAGCTCCGATCCGGCGTCAAAGGCCATTGGTCTTATCGCACGGTCGCCTGGCAGATGAAGCAAAGGCTGGCCGCACGATATCCCGCGTTGGGTGAACTGATCCAGGCGACGCCTCCCGACGTCGAAGACGCTTTGAATCGATGACGGCCCGCTCCGTTATGAGCTCCCATCAACTGGAATGCGAAGCCGCTATCCTGGCCGGATCGTGGGAAACGCTCCTGGCCCGGGCTCAGGCCTGGAACAGGGAGTTGGAAGCCGCCGGAACGGCGGACCCATGTCCCCATTTCGCGATGAACGTCGCCTATCTGTTGCAGGGGCGATTCGCCGAAGCCTGGAAGGTCCATGCGCGTTGCCTTGAGGTCCCGGACGACATCGCCAGAGTCCGGTTCTGGGTCGACTCTCTCCTCGAACGGCAGTCGGACAACGGCCACGTTCATCTCGTCCGCGGCCTCTTCCTGTCCCAGTCGGGTTTTTCAGAACAGTCGATGTCCTGCTACAAAGAGGCGGCCAGACTGAACCCGCAATCCGCCCATCCCCATTATTTTCTTGCCCAGATTCACCAGCGGGCGAACCGACTCGAAATGGCGATCAAGGAATATAAGGAGGCCGTGCGGTTGGAACCCTCTTTCGCCTCGGCGCGGACCAATCTGGGCGTGGCGTATCAAGAACAGGGCCGACTTGAGATGGCGATCAAGGAATACCGGGAAGTCATCAAGTTGCAGCCCAACGATCCGGTGGCTCACGCGAATTTGGGGTGTGCCTTTGCCGAGCAGGGCAAGATGGAGCCGGCGCTTCAGTCCTACAAAGAAGCGCTGCGGTTGAACCCGAACGATGCGGAGGTGCACTTTGCCATCGGGGGGCTGTACGAGACGCGGGGCCGGCTCGACCTGGCGCAGAAGAGCTATCGTGACGCCCTCCAAGCCGACCCGCAGTTCGGTCAGGCTCATTCCGCCTTGGGGTGGTTGGCGCTTCGGAAGGACCGGCTGCAGGAAGCGCAAGAGGCGTTTAATCGGGCCCTTGCGTGCAACGCGGAGGACGCCGCCGCCTATCATGGCCTGGCGGAGATCTACGCCCTGCGCGGCAAGCGACAAAGCGCCATGGAGAACTACAGCAAGGCGCTCAGGTATTATCGCGATCCGGAAAAGAAAAATCAGATCATGAACCAGCTCTTTCAGGAAGGTCAGGTGGGGGACTAGAGACGAGCAAACGACGGACGCTACAGGTCGCGAATCGCTCCTTGAAGCACGGTGATCTGCGTTACGGGATCACCGGCGTTTTTCAGTTCCGTCCGGATCTGGTCCTTCAAATAGGATGAGTAGCCGACGCGATCGACCAGGAGATCGAGGAACCGCTCCGCCGGCAACAGGCTCTGTTGTTTGAGCTCTTCGACCGTTTCGTCGCTGACCGGGACATAGGTGCTGCCGATATGGAAGACCACGTTGTAATGCCGCCCATTCCCGATGCGCTCGAACCGTAGACCTTTCACCGTTCCCTCCTCTGAACGCTCAGTGAAGCGGACCATTCTAGACAGGTTTCCGCCTCGAAGACAAGGGTGCTCCCATCCATGACGGCGAACGAGACGGGGTCCTTTGCGCCGGTGGACAGCCGCGCCGAGACGCCATTAAGATGCAGCCCTATAGGCGACGGCACGGGAACATGATCTGATTTGGCGATGACGACCCACGACCTGCACGACCTGATTGAATCCTGCGTCGCCCGCCTTCACATGGAACAAAACCGGATCGTCGAAGGAGGGCAAGAGACGTGTGTCACGGTACCTACGGGTCGATTGGTGCAGACGATCGGAGGCCTTCACCTGTATGAATTCATCGTGCCCGCCGGAGTTTCGCTTCCGATCGACGTCGCCGTTGCCGTCGTCCCGAGCAACGACGTGGAACCCACCGAGGGGATCACTCTAAGTCAAACCGATCGGGCGGTTCTCGTGCAGATGGAAGAAATGCTCGGAGACCCCGTGCCGGCCGTGACCTTGATTCCGGATCTCGCCGGACATCTCAACGTCACCGCCGACCGATTGGAGGACATGATCAAGAAAGGGGAGGCCTACAACCTCGGGCCGGCCGAACGATTGGTTCCCCTGTTCCAGGAGGGAGAACGGAGCGGACGGCGGATCCCTCCCGAATCGTCGGCCCTGACCATGGTTTGGCTGGAGGACCGATTGCTGCGGCGACAGCGGTTGGCTGACTTGACGGTGGACCTCGTCCGCGCCAACAAGCGAGTCCTGTTGCTCAGTCCGGACCACCATGAATCGGACCGGGCGACGGGCGCCGTCGCGCGCGCCATGAAGGCCGCGGGGCTGAGCTATCGGACGTTGATCAGCCGGTACGAAGTGCCGCTCCTTGGCGAAAGCGGCGGTGTCGCTCTACAGGAGCTGGGATTCGAAGCGCAAGTCCATCGATTTTACGCCAAGTCGCAATCCGAAAAGGCTTCGCTCCGACGGAAGTACGAGCGGTTCCGAGAACTTGCCCCGCTGATGACCTCCAAAGCGCAGAAACAGAAAGACCTGGACGAGGTTCGGTTGCTCGAATGGCGACTCGTCTCTCAACTGAGGGATCTTCAAGCCCAATCGGCCGATGTCGAGACCATGCTCACCCAATACGAGAACCTGCCGTTGTTCCAGCGGTTGACGATGCAGGCGGTCGGAAAGAACAGGGAGTCCCTTGACCAATACCGCCGGCTGTATCAACGGCAGATGGAAGCGTTGCACAAAGAGATCGATCTGGCTCAGGCGCGGATTCGGGAATTGGCGCCGGAAGCCGCCGTCTCGCGCGACTTGAAACAGGAGTATGACGAGCTCAAGGAAGCCATGGCAAAGCTGGGGGGGACGAAAAAAATTCGGGAACTGTTGGCCGCCGAGGCGGACCCGAACCGGCAAGCGTTCCTTCAACATCGCCGACTGGTGGCCGCCACACCGGGGCGGGTGGCCGGTGATCCGTTGTTCGGTCGTGTGCGGTTCGACGTCCTGGTCGTCGATGAAGCGCCGCGCATCGCGGTGGTTCACCTCTTGGCTGCGGCCGGTCTGGTGCGCGAACGTCTGGTGCTGAGCGGCGATCCGAACGAGATCGACTCGGCCGGCCAATGGACGGTTTCCGATCCCGGCGTCTCCGCGACGCACTCGTCTCATCCACGGGCGCTTGCTTGACGCGGGAACGGAGAATTCAGGATAATCCTTCCCCCCGGCTCATCTCGGTCCGGTATCGGTTTCAGAACCGCATGTGAATGCCGAAGTGGCGGAACTGGCAGACGCACTAGATTCAGGGTCTAGCGCCCTCACGGGTGTCCGGGTTCAAATCCCGGCTTCGGCACCAACCCAAGCCCCCTCGAACCGTCTCCTCTTTATTGCGCCATCGTAACGGTTGCGCCACAATAAACGCCTCCGTGGCGGACCAGGTGTTCGATTGGTGCTCCCCCTTGCCTCTTTGACGATTGGTGCTTCACAATGACACAGGCAGCGACGATGGTGCCTCATGGGAGTCCGATCGGCTGGGTGGAGAGGGCGGGTCACGGCGGGGGAAATCGTGCTCGCCGCGTCGGCGGGCTTGCTCCTCTCTTTTGGTGCTCAGGCTGACGATCGAGCCATGGAACGTCCGGGCTTTGCGCTCATTACGCGGGACGGCTCCGGCTCCGTCGGCCGGTACAGTTCCGTCGCGATCGGCGCCGACGGACTCGGCCTCATCAGCTATTACGACGAAACCAACGGCGACCTCAAGGTTGCCCACTGTTCCAATCCCGCCTGTACGTCAGCCACGATCAGCACTCTGGATGACAAGGGAAACGTGGGACTCTACACCTCCCTTGCAATCGGCGCCGATGATCTGGGGCTCATCACGTACTATGACCAAACGAACGGCGACCTCAAAGTCGCCCACTGTGTCGACGTCGCCTGCACCTCGGCGACTCTGACGGCGCTGGATCGTCACGGAGACGTCGGGCAATATACCTCCGTCACAATCGGGACGGACGGACTCCCTCTCATCACATACTATGACGTCACCAAGGGGGATCTGAAGACCGCGCACTGTAGCGACGTCGCGTGCCGTACGGCGACGATCACGACCCTGACCTTTCTCCAGGCTGAAGAGGACGTCGGGCGCTTTACCTCGGTGACCATCGCCGGGGGGCAGCCCCTCATCAGCTATTACGATGTCACCGACCAGTATCTGAAGTCGGCGCTGTGTCCGGATATCGCCTGCACGGAGCCGACCCTGACGACGACACCGGACAAAACCGGCAACGTGGGGCAATACAGTTCCATCGTGATGGGGATGGACGCCCGGCCCCTCATCGGCTATTACGACGCGACGAACGGCGACCTCAAAGTCATCCACTGCACGGAAGTCCTCTGTGTCGCCGGCACACACACCATTCTGGACGGCGACGGAGACGTGGGTCAGTCCACGTCGATCACAATCGGCGCCGACGGATTGGGATTCATCAGTTATTACGATAAAACGAACGGCGACCTCAAAGTCGCCCACTGCGCCGATACGACCTGCACGACGGCCACGATCAAGACCGTTGATCGGGCTGGCGACGTCGGACAAGACACGTCCGTCACGATCGGAACGGACGGGCTCCCCCTCATCACTTACTACGACGTCACGAACGGCGACCTGAAGGTGGCGCACTGCGAAGATCCGGACTGTGCCATGGCGACGGTGACGCCGCTGGACGGGGCGGCGATCGACGTCGGGACCTCGACCTCGATTGTCATCGGCGCCGATGGGTTGGGGTTCATTGCCTACTACGACGTCACGAACGGCGACCTGAAGGTGGCCCACTGCGCCGACCGAACCTGCGCCTCCGCCACCGTCACGACCGTGCAGAGTGACAACGACGTGGGACAATACGTGTCCGTGGCCATCGGGGCGGACGGCCTGCCGCTGATCAGTTACTATGACGCGACCCACGGCGATCTGCGCGTCGCTCACTGCGCCGATGTGCTCTGTACCCGGTCAACACACCGGGCCATCGACGAAACCGGTCACGTCGGTCAATACACCTCGATTGCGATCGGAGCCGACGGCCTGGGACTGATCGGCTACTACGACGTCACGAATGGGGACCTCAAAGTGGCCCACTGTGTCGATCGTGAATGTACGACGGCCGATATTAGGACCGTCGCGAGCAAAGGTGATGTCGGGCGATTTACCTCGCTCACGATCGGCGCGGATGGTTTACCAATCATCAGTTATTACGACGCTACCCGCCGGCACTTACGGGTGCTCCATTGCTTGGATGGTGCCTGTAGGTCAGCGCGCGACCACCTCGTTGATAGAGCGGGGGATGTCGGTTTGTATAACTCTCTAGCCATTGGGGTTGATGGTCTCCCCTTGATCAGCTACTACGATGCCACGAAGGGGCGTCTCAAGGTCGCCCACTGTGCGGATGTGGAATGCCGTCGGGCGAGAACGACCGTGCTGGAAGGTCGAGGGCATGTGGGACAGTTTACTTCTCTGGCCATCGGGATCGATGGGCGAGGCCTGATCAGTTATTACGACGTAACGAATGGGGACCTTCGTGTCGCCCACTGCGCGGATGTGGAATGCCGCAAGGCAACCCATGTCGTCGTGCAAGGGGAAGGGAATGTCGGACTGTTCAGTTCCCTTGTGATCGGTATTGATAGTCGGCCGTTAATTGGGTACTACGATGTGACAAATGGCGACCTTAAG
>JANDJE010000021.1 GCA_024331095.1 Nitrospira sp.
CAAACAGTGACCGCCGCCAGCGGGACACCAAGGGAGGGAGTCACAGGTGAGGGTGGCTCCCTCTTTTTTTCTCGGAACCATTTCAACTTCAACCTGTTGATGACTCTGGCCGGAGAACGTTCATCACTGTCACTGAGCTCAGGAGGCTATGATGAAGGGAGGAAGACGTGTGCGGAGGGGTTATGCATGGAGAGTCGCCCTGTGCCTTGCGCTGATTGCCGTCTCTAGCATGGGGGGGAACAGTTCGGCTGATGAAGGGGGCACAGCCGGGAACATGGTGGTGTTCAGGGGGGGGTACGTCCGTCTGGATAGTGGGCGGGGCAACGAATTGTTTACCGATGTGAGAGGCGCCGGAGGGGTGAACGATAGCAGGAATGGATGGTATGTGGGGGCGTGGCTGGATCATATGCTGTCCAAGGATGTCTGGGGGCTGATGAATGACACGGCTGTGATCGGCGAAATCGGCCTGCAGTATAACCGGATTGTCTCGAAAGAAGTGCTGAATACGAGCAATCTTGGCCTTACCGGTGGAAATCTTGGAGTGGTTCATACGACGCCGTCTCTTCAAGAATTGACGATGGTCACCATCACCGTCGCGCCGAAAATCAGGTTTATGCAGAGCAGCCGCTTGAGCCCTTGGGTCATTCCCGGCGGGCTTGATATCCATGTGTTCAGCCCCCCGTCCAATGGGGCTCAATATCTTGATGTCGGTGTCCAATTCGGGGCGGGGGTGGATTATAACGTGTGGAAAGCGTTCAGAATCGGCCTGGAGGCGAGATATCACTTGGCTGCGAACATGACCAACAGTATCACGAACAACTACATGCAGGTGGGGCCGTACCTGGGCATTTCGTTTTAATAATGATGCCCCCGTCAGGGAGCGACGTTTTGTAAACCCTGTTGCTCACAAGTGAGAGGCTGGGAGTACATTTTCATCGGTCAATGCGGGTAACCGTAGCGAGTGGCTGACTGGGGTGAACGATGGTGTTGATTCTGAGCCGTTCGCTTCTCCAGCGGTAGGAGATGCCGAGGGCAAAAGGGATGACCATGCTGCAAGCGGGGAGCACGGTTGAGTTGGAAGAACGGCTTCGTGTGGCCATCGAACAAGCGGATCACTCGTTTCTCCACCGGTTGTATTGGGAGCAGAATGAGTTCGTCCGCCTTAAACGGTTCGTGCCGACGCCGGTGGTCGAACGGTGTGTGCGAGAAGTCGACCTGCTGGAGGGCGACATTCATCGAAACTATGTCCCCGGCCATAAACAGGGCGGGAGCGTGAGTTATTACACTATCCGCAAGAAGGCGCCAGGCATCCTCGCTCTCTATCGTTCGGAAGCGCTTCGATCATTCTTGAATCGATTGATCGGAGGAGAACGGATCGAGTGGTGTCCGGAGGACGATCCGCATTCCTGCGCCTTGTATTACTATACGAAACCGGGCGATCACATCGGTTTTCACTACGATACCTCTTATTATAAAGGCGCTCGCTATACGGTGTTGATTGGATTGGTGGAGCAGTCCGAGCACTGCCGGTTAGTGGCCCGCGTGCGCAAGGGGACGGCTCCGCCGGAAATCAGCGAAACACGCATTGCCATGGAACCGGGAACAATGGTGGTCTTCAACGGCGATAAGCTCTGGCACGCGGTGACGCCGCTGGGAGCTGATGAGCGGCGGGTCGTCCTTACGTTGCAGTATGTGACTGATCAGCGGATGGGGCCGTTGAACAAGCTGTTTTCGAACATGAAGGATGCGTTCGCTTATTTCGGGCCCGCCGTGTTCATGCCGTGGGCCAAATCGAGAGGGAGGTCATAAATGTGCCTCACCATCGCGATTCCCGAAGCGCGGGTGGTCCGTGCGCCGGTGCTGCTGCGGTGGATGAGGACAGCGGCGGCCTATTGGATAGAGAGTGATGAGGAAGGGGCATTGTATGTGGCGGTCTTTAATGATTTCCCCAATTCGGCCGAGGCCGTCGCTCGGCTGCTGTCGGAGGCGGATGATCTGCGAGACGTTCGGATCGCGCTCGACGGGAGGCCGATCGTGAATCACGCCTTCTTCTCTGAAAGTCTGCTCTGTTATGGCCGGAGTCTTCATGCTCCGAGCGATGATTGTCGCCGGTGGGCGATCAGTGCGAAAGCCGACAGAGCCTGCGCCGATCGCTCCTGCGTTTCTCCCTGCTGGTTGATCTGTTCCGCGTGCCTTATGAGACCTCGCGATCAACAACCCGCTCAACGGCTGGAAGCAAGCTCGTTTACCGAGTTGGCTCGTCACGCTGAAGTCGAGTGGTGCCCCCGCCTGCATCTCTAAGTTTCTCAATCCGGGTCTAGCCGGCCGAAGATTGAAAAAGGTGTTCGAGGGGCGGCAACGGCCCGACCGGTCGTGGCGCCGTTTTATCAGTGTTGCCGTGCTTGGCATGTTTGGATCGTTTTCCGGCGGAAGCCTTTCTCAGAATGAATGCGATGCAAGTCCAGACGTCATTGCACCGAATTACCCCAGTTGCACCGGTACGATTGTCAAAAAGAGTGGACAGTCTAACTGCTGGAAATAACGAGGTCGTTTGTAGACCTGTCCCAGGCTGTCCAATCCTGTGGAGTCTTGGGACTTGCGAGAGGAGCGGAGTTGCTTCTTTCGACGAGGAGACATCCGCGTCCAGATGGCCGTGTTTTCAGCGGATTCCGCCGTTGAAGGAAAGCGTGGCTCGTTCGGCATGTCAGTTGCTCTGTCAACCGCTTGCTGGTGAAGGTTTTGGGTGATTTTGGACCGGCCTCCGAATGACCCATTCCTTCGCAAGAAGGAACCCTTCACCAGCTCCTTTCCTCTAGACGAAGAGGCCGGGGTCTTAGAGGAGGCCGGGGTCCTTTTAACGCAACGAGCGAGGATCTGCGGAGATGGAAAAGCATGCCGTGGAGAAGAGTTGTTATGTCATCGTTCAACGTTCCGCCTCACGGGCGGATACAAGAGGGAGGAGGCCGTGTATGAGGTCAAGGGAATGTGAGCCACGCCGCAGGCGACAACGGAACGGGACGGCGCTGTTCCGCGGCTTGCTGTTGGCGGCCGGGATGGGCTTGATGGTTCCACTGCAGGCGCCGGCTGTGGATCAGCCGCATCAGGGGCATGGTGATGTGGGCGCGGCGCAGGCGGAGAAGGTAATTTATCGGGAAGGCGGAGGCATTCTGCACGATCGCATGATGGAGGAGGTGAAGCGCCAGCAAGAATTCGTGCGGCAGAAAGGCGGATACAGCGCCGGCGCCAACAATCATATGATGCAGCAGGGCGTCCTGTTGGTGGCGGAAGATCCGGACAAGGTCGCCGTGAGCGCCGGACATCGGTGTCCGGCGAACGCGCCGGTGAAGGAGTATCACGTTTCGGCCATCAATATCGAAATCACGTTGAATCGGTTTTTGGACTTTTTCCCCGGCTATATGTACGTGCTGAAGGAGAACGTCGAAAAAGCGCGAGCCGAAGAAACCGCAAACAGAGAGGCGCGGGAAAAAGAAAACGATCCCGGTGCGGTGTCGAACGGGTTGCAAGGCGATGTCATTCAGCCGCTTGTGATTCGGGCGAACCAGGGCGACTGCCTCAAGCTGACTCTCCATAACGAGCTCGACGGCGAACCGACGAATCTCGTGATCAACGGATCGTCGATGGTCGTGAGCGCCACCGGCAAGCCGGCCACTCCGTCGAATCCGGAGACGACCGTAGCGCCCGGGGGCCAGCAACGGTTCGAATGGTACATCAAACCGGATACGCAGGAAGGATCGCACTTCTTCCGATCCCACGCGTCGCGTGAACAATTCAATCTGGGTCTGATCGGCATGCTGGTCGTCGAACCGCGCGGGTCTCGATATTTGAGCCCGTTCGACGGAAAACCGATGGCGAGCGGCTGGGAGGCGATGATCGAAGATCCCAACGGACCGGATTTCCGCGAATTCGCCATTTTCTATCATGAGGCCGGCGACGAAGCCTTCCGGCTCTTGAACAAGAAGGGTGAGATGCTGCCGCAGCGGGACCCGCACACCGATTCCTATCGGCCGGGAGCCCGGCTGCTGAATTATCGCAGTGAACCTCATGGGACGCGTATCGAGTTGCAGGCCCATATGGGGTTCTATGGCGATGAATCCATGGCCTATGGGTCCTACACGTTCGGTGACCCGGCTACGACGATTCCCCGTTCGTATCTCGGCGACCCTGCCAAATTCCGCATGGCGGGTGGGTCGGAGATCGTCCACTCGCATCATTTGCATGGGGGATCGATTCGTTGGCCTCGCCAGCCCGGCATCAGCAATCTCGACTTCGCGGTATCCAAGAACGGTCCGGTGAAGTTCCCCTTGATCAGCGATTCGTCGGATCGGTTGGATGTACAGTCCATCGGACCGACGGAGGTCTATGATCAGGTGATCGAAGGGGGATCGGGGGGGCTCCAGGCCTTGGCCGGCGAATTCGTGTTTCATTGCCATATCCCGCAGCACTATGTGACGGGCATGTGGGGGTTCTGGCGCGTGTACAACACGTTGCAGGCGCCTGGCTACCAGACCGACGTGATGAAACCCTTGGCCGAATTGCCGGATCGGGCCGGGCGCATGAGGCCGGGTGTTTCTAGCGACAAGCTCGTGGGTACCACGGTCGACTGGTACGGCGGCAAGAAGTTTGAGATTACGAAGGACAAGACCGATTGGAAGGCCAATCCGGTGAAAGTGTCCTTGAAGGATTGGGTGGAAATGCAGTTGCCGCCGCAGGGGAAACCCGGCCACAAGAACACTGAGAAGGAGCAGACTCTGGCCTATGACGCGACGGTGAACGACTGGGCGTGGCAGGGGAACAAGGCCCTCAGCGAGCCGGAGACTACCTATGAATGGGTCAACTACAAGTCGGCGACGCCGGGGAAACGGCAGGATATTCTCTTCGATCCTCGGAGCGGCAAAGTCGCCTGGCCGTGGTTGAGACCGCACCTCGGCCGTCGCGTGCCGTTCTCGCCGAGTCACAGCGGCGCGCCGTGGTTGGAGCCGATTCATCGCCGCGATGACGGCAGTAATTCTACCGAGCCGGCCAAGCCGGGGGAGAACGGACCGTGGAGTCTCTGCCCGGAAGGGGCGCCGATCAAGGAGTTCAACATTCACGCGATCACGCTCCCGATTACGCTCAAGAGGGCGACGGCCAAGACGCCGGCCATCGTGGATCCGGACGGGTTGCTCTACGTGTTGCATGAAGAGGAAGAGGAAGTCAGGAAGAATCCCGCCAAGCAGATGCCGTTGGTGATTCGCGGAAACGTGCAGGATTGCGTTGACGTTCTATACTCCAGCGAGTTGAAGGACGACCAGCGGCAGGGGTTCTCAAGCAAGACGAATCTGCACCCGCACATGTTCCAATTCGATACGCAGGCGTCCGACGGTCCCATCATCGGGTTTTCCTACGAGATGTCGCTGCGGCCCTTCACCATTTTGAAGGACGAGCATCCGGGCAAGGGGATGCCGGTGCCGATGAATACGACGATCGAGGCCGACGTGCCGAAGGGTGCCGCCAGTATCAAGGTGAAAGATGCTTCGCGTTACCACGTCAAAACCGAACTGGGCGTGGGGATGGACGAGGTGGGTCGATTTGAAGCGGCTCGCATCAGCAAGATCGAGGGCAACACGATCACCTTCGAGCGGCCGCTGAAGTATCAACACAAGAAGGGCGAGATCGTGTCGGTGGAATGGATTCGCGAACGGTGGTACGTGGACGCCGATTTCGGCACGACGTTCTGGCATGACCACGTGTTCGGACTGGACGGGTGGGGGCACGGGTTTTACTCGACCTTCATCGCCGAGCCGCCGCGATCCACCTATCATGATCCGGTGACAGGCAAGGAAATCCGCAGCGGTCCGGTGGCCGACATCCATACCACCGAACCGGTGTCCGCCCATATCTCCGGGTCATTCCGTGAGATCGTGACGCAGGTCATGGATTCCAACCCGCGGGCGGCGGAACTGATCACGGCCGATAACCCGCAGGCGAAAGTCGGAGCGATTTCCGTGGACGGCACTCCTTCCGCCGTCTATCCGGCCAAGCTGAATAAGTCGCCGATGTGGTTCCTCAACGGCGGCGAAGCGACGACGGGAGGCGGCTACAACATGCGTGTGGAGCCGTTGTCCGTCAGGTTGGCGAACAACCCCGATCCGTCGCAACTGTTCAACAGCCGGATTCACGGAGATCCCGAGACGCCGATGCTACGGGCCTATCTGGGCGATCCGGTCGTCGTGCGGTTGATCGAAGGATCGGCGAACGAGGTGCACTCCTGGCACATCAGCGGACACTGGTTCCCCATGGAGCGCTACAGCAAAAACTCGATTCCGAGGAGCACGCTCCACGTGGTGATCGGGGAACGGTACGACGCGGCGATTCCGGCCGCCGGCGGACCGCAACGGATGGCGGGCGATTATCTGTACTACAGCGGTCGCGCGTCGCACTTCGCGGAGGGGAGTTGGGGCATCTTCCGGGTGCTTGACAAACCGGACCCCACCTTGAAGCCGCTGCCGGGGCGGGACGAGATTCCGCAGGCGGCCACGTCCGTGTGTCCTGCCGACGCGCCGGTGAAGACCTTCAACGTGACGGCCATCGACAAGGCGATCCGCTACAACAAGGGGGCGCCCGGCGTCATGGAGGTCGATTTGGAGCGGAAGATGGTGTTGGGCAACGAAAGCGGCAAGATGTACGTGCTTGAAGGCGAAAAGGCCAAGGTCGCGGCCGGCAGTCTTGAGCCGAGTCCGCTGACCCTGCACGTGAACGTCGGCGATTGCATCAAGGTCAATTTGAGAAACGAAATGGCCAAGGATCGCGCCGGGTTCCACGTGGACAATCTGGCCTATGATCCCAAGGAATCGATGGGGATCAATGCCGGGTATAATCCCGGCGACCAAACGGTCGCGCCGGGGCAAAGTCGGACCTATACCTTCTATGCCCATCCGGAATTCGGGGAGAACGTCGCGCTGATCCAAGATTGGGGCAACGTGATCGAAAACCCCCGCAATGGGCTCTTTGGCGCGATCGTCATCGGCCCGAAGGGGTCTCGATACCGGGATCCGGTGACCGGTGAAGACCTGGCTCAGAAGAGCTCCTGGCGGGCGGACGTGATTGTCGATCGGACCGTGCCGGGTAATGAGAATCGGCGGAACTATCGATCCTTTGCGCTCCTGTTCCAGGACGAGGACAACATCAGCGGCACGAGCTTCATGCCGTACATCCAAAAGGTGGCGGGCGTGACCGCGGTGAATTATCGGTCGGAGCCGACGGATTACCGAACCGAGAAGGGGTGCGCCTACAGCGAAGTGTTCGCCTGCGTCAAGGCCGGTGATCAACCGGTGACGCCGACCATCGCGGCGCACGTGGGCGATCCGGTGGTGATCCACGTGCTGGGCGCGTTCAGTGAGCAGGTCCAACTGTTCAGCGTGTCGGGCCATGAGTGGAAACATGAGCCCTACATGAGCGGCGCGGATCTCGTGAGCACCATGGAGTTCGGAGGCTCTGAGGTCTTCAACGCTTGGCTCCACGGCGGGGCTGGAGGGCCGAACGGAATTCCCGGGGACTATCTCTGGCTCAACCAACGTCCGGGGTATCTGGATGCCGGACATTGGGGAATGCTGAAGGTGCTGGATCGGGACAGTCGGGCGATCTTGCCGTTGGACGGCCAAGCACCGGCCATACAACGGGCTGAGGAAGAGAGCCCGGTCCAGTCTCTTCCTGTATCCATGAAGGCCGACTGAGTCCGTTCGAAAGCGGATTCGACAAAGCGGGGAACCTTGTGGACATCACGGGGTTCCCCACTTGTTTGTCCCACTTAGGACCGAGTGTGCCTGTCTGTCTCCACCATCACAACATGCTGTCTGCTGACGGGTCCCGGACCGGACTTGCATGGGGCCCGGCGATACGGTAAAACCTTTGACAAGCAATATGCGGCTTGTATGGATTTTCGTCGGGCTGGCGGCGATCGCCTGTGGCGGGTTGACCGATGAGGTGGCGGCGCTTGATTTTTCAGCCGACCGAATCGTCAAAAACGGAACGTCCGTGGTCACGGCCCATGTCAACGCCAAGGCCGATCGCTGGAGGTTTGAGTTCAGCCACCCTCAGGGAGGGGCCAGCGTCATTATCGTGCGGATGGACCGCCGAAGTTCATGGCTCATCTTTTCAAAACGGCGGCTGTATCTCGAGGTGCCGATCGCGAACGACCATAAGCTGATGGTCAGCGAGACCATGGAAGGGGAGATTTCACGCGAATTTGTGGGAGACGAAACGCTGCAGGGACATCCCACGGAACTCTTCGAGGTCACCGTCAAAGAGGATGGAACCGTCAGACAATACTACCGTTGGGTGACAAAGGCGCAGCGGTTTCCCCTAAAGACGGTGAGCAAGCAGGGGCAGTGGTCGGAAGAATTCCGGAGAGTGGTGTTTACCGAACAGTCGCCCTATCTGTTCGAACTTCCTCAGCGACTCGACCCGGCGGTTCCGCGAGAGCCCTCATAATCGCCGTCTTCTGGCGGTCAATATTCGGAGGAGGAACAACGGTGAAACGATCGACCGTGATGGGAGTCGGCCTGATTGCCTGGGTGTTTACGGCAGGGCTCCCGCAAGAGGAATACAGTTGGGCCTATGAATCGCGAACCGTGACCGACGGCGCTACGGTGCGGGGAACCGTCACGTTTCAAGGGACGATTCCGCCGCCCAAGGAATTCGAACTGCGTCGGTATCCGGACCAAGTGTTTTGCGGTGCGTTGTCGGATGGAAACGGGCGGCGATTCATGACGGAGGTCCAGGTCGGGCAAGGTGGAGGACTCAAGGACGTTGTGGTCGTGATAGAGGGGGTCCAGAGCGGCAAGCCGTTTACCTTTACGGACGCCAAGGTGGAGGCCGTCGTTTGCCAGTTTTTACCGTTTGTCACGGTCGTCAGCGACAAACGGCAATTGACTGTTACGAACAGAGATCCTGTCTCGCATGATATTCAGGGGTATGCCTACGATCAGGCGGGGGTGGACATCGTCTTGCATCGCCCTTCGCTCAAGGCGACCGGCACGACGGACGTCGTAAACCTTGTCAAGGGCCGAAAGGTCTTCACCATGCAGTGCGGCATGCATCCCTACATGCAGAACTGGGGCTATGCGATCGACAATCCCTATTATGCAGTGACCGGCGAGGCCGGTTCGTTTGTAATCGATGACTTGCCGGCCGGCACCTACCATGTGAAGGCCTGGCATCCCGTGCTGGGCACTCGAGAGCAAGACGTGACGGTCGGACCGAAGGGGACGGCCGCGATCGAATTTGTGTTTGAGGCGAGGTGAGCAAGCAGGCGATGGTGAAAACGACGCTCTCCCCGATATTTTTGACCTTTATTGTATTGTTGGGTTGGTTGGTCATGGGGACTGCGCCCATTCACGCGGCCTCCATCAAGCAGATTCAAGAACAAGGCCGAGCGATGGTAAGGGACGCCGAGGAAATGGTGATGCACGGCGGGATGGGCGATGGGAGGGCTATTCTGCACCATTGCGCCGAAGTATCAAAGCAAGCTCAGGCGATTCTCAAACTGTTGCCTGCCGGCAGTAGTCAAGGCAGGGAGGCCGCGCCGCATTTGGAGGAAGCCATCAAACATTGTAAACGGGTCGAAGAAATGGGTGACAAGGTGGACCCGGGAGCCAGCCTGAACCCTGCGATCAAAGCTCGCACCGCGGCGCGAGAAGCGATGAAGCATCTCGCCGCCATGAAAGACGACGGGACATAAAAAAGCAAGATGAATGGCACGATGAACGCAGCAAGGATGGCAAGGATGGGATGGAGCGTGTGGTACATACTGGAGTCGAACGAATGAGGCTCCGTGTCGGCACATTCTCTGCCTCCCTTCTCTCATGACGGGAAACCCTGCGCATCTCTGATGTTTCTTGCTTGTTTGCCGGCCGCCACCGCAGGGCGACGCCTGGCTTCTCCTCTCATGATGAGCAACGTTTTTTGGCGAAACCGGCTCTCGTTTTTGGAGGAGAGCGGGCAGGAGGGGATGGTTCCTTCTTCGCCCGACAGGTAGTAAGATGATTTCATGACGGTCAGTCGGCGGAGCACCTGATTTTATGAGGGGGTAAGGCGCAGGCAAGAGGGAATAGAGGGAATAATATGGTCTCTTGAAAAATCCCGCTCAACCCGTTATAAACAACCGGCTGAAGTTCAAAGAGAGCGGTGCCGGCTTCGCGCCGAGAGAAATTCCCGTCGACTGCGATAAGTAACACGAAGCAATATCTGGATGGCCGTGGTCCAGCGTAATCTTTCGCATACAAGTTCTTTTTCTTCTCTGCCCCTTTTCTTGCCGTATTTGTCCCATAAAAATGTGTGTCCGAACGAGGAGGCCAAACGTTATGACTGCTTCAATTAAAAGGATTTGGTCTGGAGTCCTTGGCTTTGCAATCTGCCTGACATTGGCCGGCGTGTATCCGGCCGATGCCGTCACGTCCCATGAGACGCATGATTCGAAGGCCAATCAGGCGCAGCCCGTGCATTGGCAAGCCGGTCCGACGTTGCAAGACAAAATGTCGAAGGCGATCGAGCAGGTCGAACGGGAAGTGCAGACCAAGGGCCCATTCAGAGGAGCCAGCGCGCACGCCATGCAGCAGGGGATTTTGCTGGTGGCGGAGGATCAAGATAAGGTGAAAGTGACCCAGGGTATGCGGTGCCCCGCTCATGCTCCGGTCCGGGCTTACGATATCACGGCCCTCAATGTCGAGATCACCGTGAATCGGTTCGGGGACTTTTACCCCGGGTACATGTATGCGTTGACGGAAAATGTTCCGGGCGTTCGCGAAGAGGAAGAGAAAAATAGAGCGGCTCGCGAGAGCGAGGATCAGACGTTCGCCGGTGGGGCGGTGTCGACCGGCCTCCAGGGCGATTTGATTCAGCCGCTCGTGATTCGCGCTAATCAGGGCGATTGTCTTCGGATTACCCTGCGCAACGCGATCGACGGCGAGCCGACGAACATGATCATCAATGGGTCGCAGATGCTGGTGGCCGCGACCGGCAAGCCGGCGACGGCCAACAACCCTGACGCGCTCGTCGCTCCAGGCAAGGTCGGGGAATTTGAATGGTATATCCCAGTCGATCTTCAGGAGGGGGGGCGTGCTTTCCATAGCCATGCCACCAGAGATCAGTACTCACTGGGCTTGCTGGGTTCGCTCGTGGTTGAGCCGAGGGGTTCTCGTTATCTGAGTCCCTTTACCGGGGAAGAGATGAAGAGTGGCTGGGAAGCCATGATCGACGTGGAGGGCGGGTCCGATTTTCGCGAATTCGTCATTTTTTACCATGAGGCGGGGGACGAAACGTTCCGGCTGTTGAACCGAAAGGGCGACATGCTTCCGCAACGGGATGCCCACACCGATACCTATCGACCCGCCGCCCGACTGCTCAACTATCGGAGCGAGCCACATGGGGAACGGTTGGAGTTGCAGGCTCATTTGATTGGTTTTGCGGACGAATCCCAAGGGTATGGGTCGTATACCTTCGGCGATCCCGCCACTACGATCCCTCGCTCGTATCTTGGAGATCCGGCCAAGTTTCGCATGGTCGGCGGATCGGAAATCGTGCATTCTCATCACTTGCACGGAGGGTCGATTCGTTGGGCCAGACAACCTGAGACCAGCAGGCTCGATCCGACTCTGTCGAAGAACGGACCGGTCAAGTTCCCGCTCATCAACGATACGTCCGACCGTTTGGACGTCCAGTCGATCGGACCGTCTGAAATCTACGACGAGGTCATCGAGGGTGGTTCGGGAGGACTGCAGGCGCTCGCCGGGGAGTTTGTGTTCCACTGCCATATCCCCCAGCACTACGTAACCGGTATGTGGGGATTCTGGCGTGTGTACAACACGTTGCAGGCGCCTGGTTTTCAAACCGACGTCATGAAGCCGTTGGTTGAGTTGCCTGACCGCAAAGGCAAGATCAAGCCGGCCGTCACGTCGGACAAGCTTGTTGGAACAATAGTCGATTGGTACGGCGGCAAGAAGTACGAAATCACCAAGGACAAGACAGATTGGAAAGCCAATCCGGTGAAGGTATCCATCAAGGATTGGGTTGAGTACATGCTTCCGCCTCAGGGTCTACCTGGGAAGACCGAGGATCAGGTGAAGCAGGCGCAGGCCCATGACGCCACGGTCGTCAATTGGAAGTGGGAAGGAAATCTGGCGCTGAACGAACCGGAGACGCCGCATCAGTGGGCCAACTACGTCTCGCCGGCTCCTTTGAAGCGGCCGCCCATTCTGTTCGACCCGCAGACGGGTAAACTAGCGTTCCCGTGGCTTCGCCCACATCTGGGGAAACGTCCGCCCTTTGCTCCGAATCACGGAGGAGCTCCGTGGCTTGAGCCGTTCCACGTTCGGGAAGACGGAACCAAAAGTACGGAACCGGCCAGACCGGGAGAGCAAGGGCCGTGGAGTCTGTGTCCGGAGAATGCTCCGAGAAAGTACTTTACGATCCATTCAATTACACTGCCGATTACCCTGAAGAAAGCGACGGCCAAAACGCCGGCCATCGTGGATCCGATCGGCATGATTTATGTGCTGCATGAGGAGGAGGAAGAAGTCAGGAAAACACCTGAGAAGCAGGTGCCATTGGTTATCCGGGCCAACGTCTATGATTGCGTCGACGTCATTTTCAAAAATGAAATTCCGGACGACGCGCGAACGGGGTGGGCGAATAAAATCAATCTCCATCCGCATTTCTTCCAGTTCGATACCAGCGCGTCAGACGGTCCGACGATTGGATTCTCTTATGACATGTCGCTGCGCGCCTTTACGATGTTGAAGGATCCCGCGCCGAACGAGGGGATGCCGCTGCCGGCCAACACCGTGTTGACGGCGGACGTCAAAGCCGGTGCATCAAGCATTACGGTGGCGGACCCGTCGAAGTTCCATATCAATACCGAACTCGGCGTTGGAATGGATGATCCCAAGTATTTCGAGGTCGCGCGAATCAAAGGTATCAATGGGAAGACCGTGACGTTTGATCGCCCTTTGAAGCACGGGCATAAGAAAAACGACATCGTCAGCGTCGAGTTCATTCGCGAGCGGTGGTATGTCGATGCGGATCTCGGAACGGTATACTGGCACGATCACGTGTTCGGGACGGATACGTGGGGTCATGGGCTTTTCTCGGCCTTGATCACGGAGCCGCCGCGCTCGACGTATCATGATCCGGTCACGGGCAAAGAAATTCGGAGCGGTCCCATCGCGGACATTCACACGTTGGAGCCCGTCTCCGCGCACATTCGCGGCAGCTTCCGAGAAGTCATGATGCATATCATGGACAGCAATGCTAGAACGGCGGAGCTGATCACGACGGATAATCCGCAAGCCAAGGTTGGGGCCGTGACTGTGGACGGTCCGCCGTCTCATCAATTCCCACCGAGAATCAACAAGTCGCCTATGTGGTTCTTGAATGGTGGAGAGGCGACGACCGGCAGCGGCTACAGCATGCGAGTCGAGCCGTTGAGCGTGCGACTGGCCAATGAGCCGGACCCGTCGAAACTGTTCGTCTCAGGGATTCACGGTGATCCGGCCACGCCGTTGCTGCGGGCCTATCTGGGAGATCCGATTCTCGTGAGAGCATTGGTCGGTTCGGCCAATGAGGTGCATACGTGGCATGTCACGGGCCACTGGTTCCCGATGGAGCGGTACGCAACCGCGGCGATGCCTCGGAGTACCATCCATCTGGTGATCGGCGAGCGGTATGACCCGGCCATTCCGGCCGCGGGAGGACCGCAAAAAATGGCCGGCGATTATTTGTACTACAGCGGGAGAGCCTCCCACTTCTCGGAGGGAAGTTGGGGAATCATCCGCGTGTACGATGAACTTCAGAAAGACCTGAAGCCGTTGCCGGGGCGCGAGGAAATTCAGAAATCCGCTTCCTCAGTGTGTCCGGCCGACGCCCCAGTCAAGTCGTTTAACGTGTCGGCGGTCGATCAGCAGATCCGCTATCACGAAGGGGCGCCGGGTGTGATGGAGGTCGATCTCGAGAGAAAAATGGTCTTCGGGAACGAACAGGGCAAGATGTACGTCCTTGAAGGCGATCGTGGAAAGGTCAAGGCCGGCGAGTTGAAGCCGAGCCCATTAACGCTCCACGTCAACGTCGGAGATTGCGTCAAAATCCATCTCAAGAACGAGATGGCGAAAGAACGGGCCGGCTTCCACGTCGATATGATGGCCTTTGATCCAAAGGATTCATTCGGGGCGAATGTCGGCAACAATCCCGGCGATCAGACGATCGGTCCGGGAGAAAAAAGAACGTACACGTACTACGCTCATCCGGAATACGGGGAAGTCGCCGCGTTGATTCAGGATTGGGGCAACGTGGTGGAGAATCCTCGAAACGGATTGTTCGGCTCGATTATCGTCGGGCCGAGGGGCTCTCAGTATCGAGATCCCGTGACCGGCGAAGATATTTCCATGAAGAGCAGTTGGAGAGCCGACGTGCTTGTCGACCGAACGATCCCCGGGAACGAGAAGCGGAAGAATTATCGTGACTTCTCGCTCATGTTCCAAGACGAGGACAACATCGTGGGGGTCAGCTTCATGCCGTACATTCAGCAGGTGGCGGGAATTACGGCCGTGAACTATCGGTCCGAGCCGGCAGCCTGGAGAGTCGAAAAGGGCTGTGACGTGTCGGAAGTCTTCAGTTGCGTGAAGGCGGGCGAGATTCCATCAACGCCCTTGTTGCAGGCTCACGTGGGAGATCCGGTGGTCATACACGTGCTGGGTGCGTTCAGCGAACAGGTCCAGCTCTTTACGGTGGACGGTCACGAGTGGCCGCATGAGCCGTACATGAAGGGGGCCGACCAGGTCAGCACGATGGAATTCGGCGGGTCGGAGATCATCAACGCGTATCTGACCGGAGGAGCCGGTGGTCCGAACAAGATCGTCGGCGATTACATCTGGAAGAATCAGAGGCCGGCCTATGCCAATGCGGGGCAGTGGGGTCTGTTCAAGGTTTTGCCGGTCGATGATCGGAGAATCCTGCCTTTGAACCCGCAAGTTCCACCGACCAAGCGGGTGGAACAGCCGAGCGGGGAAGCAAAGGCTACTCCGACGTCGATGAGTGAAGAGTAGATCAGCCGCGCCGGTGTATCGGTTTAACACCGATACACCGCGCGTCTCAGTGTGCCGGATATTCTGAGTGTGACGCCGGGGGGCTTATGCCCCCCGGTTTGCTTCTGGTGCCGCCCGTCATATTTCAAGTTAAAGAGGATTCAAAACACATGACGATGCGCGTTCGCAATCCATTCCGAGCCGGAGTCATGATCCTCACCATGATGGCGGGCTGGCCAACGCACGTCGCGGTCTTCGGTGAAGATACGCAGGTTCCGCCGGTGAGTCGCGTTGAAGCCGTGCTCGCCAAAGAGCACCAAAGTCGAGAGAGCGAGATCAAAGCGGAATTTGTCCAGGCTGGATTGACGAACGTTCATTTCCAATATGCCAAAATGGGGCACCCGCCGAAAAACATCGGATTGGGTCGCGATGTTCCGGCGGACAAAGCGAGAGAAGCCATCCGTCTCGCCATTAAGTACAACGGCGGCATCGAGATCCTTTTGCCGGAACGACTCTTCCCGCCCCGATTCATCACCATTGCTTCCTCCAATTTCGACGATACAGTTGAGTATCCGATCGACGCCTCAGAACTGGCCAAGTTGCAGGACCCGACGCTGACGACGGAATCGTTCCACCGCCTGTACCGGGACCTGACATCCGTCCCACTGGAAATCAAGGGACGCCACCTAAGACCGTACTAAAGGTCTAAAAAGACTACGCTTCAAAATCAGGCGCGAAGCGTATTTAAAGGAAAAGCCGAGGCGAAGCATCACGCTCAAGGAGCGGGAGCCAATGGACTGATTGCGTTCTGATCCCGTCCAGGCTGATAACTTTCCAGCATGATTCTCACCTTCGACATGACGCTCGCTTCTTCAGAACGAGGGACCTTGATGCGGATTCCTCGACCTTCATTGCGACCCAGCGTGAAGAAGTGATGTTCGATAATCGGCACTTGCTTTTCATCCACGTAGTCAAACGTCAACTCCTTGGCAGGGAGCCCAGCCAGCTCCAAGTCGCGATCTTTTCCCCACGTCACCGTGATCGAGCGTTTTTTGTACAGGTCCGTGATAATTCGGCGATGGGCGGCGGAAAACTCATCAAGCGTCTGCCGTCCATCCTGACTCTTGCCTTCCATCAAATTCAAATGCCCCGATAACGCCACCAAGCTGTGTTCGATAGGCGGATAAAGAATGACACCAGCGCCGTCCGGCATGGGGTTGCCCAGACGCCAGTCTTCGGGGTAGCGAACGGAAAAGCCGAACCGGGCATTTGTATAAAGTTTCCACCCTGCCGGGGGGTCGAGACAAAGCGTCGATGGAGGGGCAATAGCTCCCAGCACCGACAGCACGATCCCCATCGCAATTCCTAGCGAGAGCCATCTCATAGGATCCTCGTTATTTCCTCTAAAAAGATCAAGACACGTCGTTCCCCAAGGATTCGCTCAACTGCACACTCACCTTAGCTGATCGTGAACGGCTCCTCTACTACTCAAGCGATCTGGCGCACCGAAATCCAATGGTGGCTGCCCGCTGATTGGGTAATGCCCCGCTTCTGGTCGCCGCTCGTAACATCTCCGGCGAACTCTTCCACGACCCTCCCCGGACCACTTTATAGCGGCCGGTCGTAGGACCCGGTGGATTCCGAGCCGGCATCGTGGCGTAGTAATCAATCCCAAACCAATCGGCGACCCACTCGGCGGCATTGCCCGCCATATGGTGAAGCCCGTAAGGGCTGCGTCCTTCCTCTCCACTGTCCACCGCTCCCACAAGAGGGATCTCATGGACATGGTACTGGCCGAACTTCGCAAGATCCGGAGAGGGACGCCGACTTCCCCAAGGGAACAGATTGCCGGATTCCCCACGGGCTGCCTTTTCCCACTCGGCCTCCGTGGGGAGACGTTTCCCCCACGCATGACAAAACTCTGAAGCTTCCCGCCATGTGACGTACAGCGCAGGCCAACGGGCCAAGGTCTCGGGTTGCACGAAGTGCACGGTTGTCATGTGCTCAATGAGCTTACGCAATTCTGGCGGAAGCGGACGGCGCTCCTGTTGGAGCCAATCCAGAAATTCTCCAAGGCTGACCTCGTATCGGTCGATCTGAAAAGCGTCGAGCCAAATGCGCCGCTGAGGCTGCTCCGTGTCGTCGTATTGGATCGCAAGGCCGTACAATTCCTCCTGGCGGGGGGTACCCATCAAAAAAAACCCCTCCGGTACGGCTTCCATAGGAGAGCTCACGGCGAAGTGTGCGATGTGCTCCGCCTGTTTGAAATCGAGAGAAACCGCCGATGCGCCCTGGCTCCACCACGGTAGCCCCACGACTGCGCCGATAAGAATGACATTGATCCAAGAAGGGGACGCGCAGCTCATACCAGTCTCTACCGGGACGTGGGAGCCGGAGTCAAGGAGGTCGGCGTGAACCACGCAGCCGATGACGCATCAAATGCAATGGCCACAATTTGGAGATGAAATCGACTATGATAGCGTCATGTACCACGCGCTCGTCGCGCTTCATCTCTTGGCCGCCGTGGCCTGGATCGGCGGCATGCTTTTTTTAAGTCTGGTGCTTGCGCCTCTTGTCAAAAACAGGAAGGCGGCGCCGGAATTTATGGCGCTGTTTCGCTCCGCCGCGCTCAGGTTTCGCGTCGTCGTGTGGACGGCCATCGTCGTGTTGCTCACGACCGGCCCCGTTCTTTTAGCAAGGCGAGGCATGATGTTGACGAACCCCGCATCATGGTCGTCCGTCGCCACGATCAAAATCGGACTCGTACTGCTGCTCCTTGCCGTCACCGCGCTTCACGATTTGGTCTTAGGGCCTCAAGTGAGCCGTGCCTCGTCGATTCCCGCTTCTTCGCGAACGGCATGGGAAAAACTGGCGGTCAGCACGGCCCGTTGGCTGCCTCGGTGTTCCCTGCTGCTGTCGCTGATCGTCATCGTGGTGGCGGTCATACTGGCACGTTCCTAGCCTCCCCTTTCGGTACATCTCCAGGGATGTACCGTGAACACGATTCGGCGTTTCAAAAAGCCATGCCCGGTCGTCTCTTGAGAGCACTGGATGACAGTGATAGGGTTCCTTCTACAAAAATGACATCCATGATTCGCTGCGTGCGCAGCATTTCGTCTCAATCGAATCAAGAGGCGCCATGAAACGAAATATCTGTCTCATTGCGATGCTGCTGTGGCTGGTGACGTTGGCCGTCGGCAACTGGCTCTTTATGCGGGGATGGACGAGGCCGGGAAGCGACGGCCGGACGGAAATTCTGCCGGCACGGCGGAGCGGAATCAGATCTTGGCTGAGATGAGACTCCTGTTGAAAACGGTCGATGGCATTCTCCGCGACCTCGGAGAACCGGAAATTGACCGGCATGCCGTGGGCGTGATTGCAAGAGAGGCGGGCATGGCGGCCAACGTTGAATTGACGATCATGGCCAAACTGCCGTTGCCGTTCACAACTGGGCCTGTCGAGCCACAAAGACATGGACGCCTTGGCAGACGCGATCTCGCAGAATGAAACTGCACACCAACTTCTGCAGCGGCTGTCAAGCATGACCGCCCGTTGTACGACGTGCCACGATAAGTATCGATTTGAGTCGATAAATAAGAAGAAAAGGAAGGTCACCCACGAATCCTATTCGCATGTGGTGACTCACATTCAATGTGAACGTCATGGCCGGGTGGCGAGCGTAATAAAACTGGCGGGTCGCCAGTTTCTACCGCGAGTAATGGTACTTGCGGTCAGGTACACAAAGGAGGTGCGAAATGAGATTCAAGCTGATGGTGTCCATGGCAGTGGCAGCAGCGATGCTATTGTCGGTTAGTTTCAGTTCCGTCGCGTCGGCCCAGGATCGCGATCGAGACCGTGATCAGCTCAAAACGCAGCAGCAGCTCCAAGACAAAGACAAGCTTCAGACGAAAGACCAACTCAAGGAGCAGGAGCGGACTCGCGAACGGGAACAAACAAGAGAACAGACGCGCACGGAACGTCCGGAGAGACCGCAGCATGAGAAAGCGGAACGAGCCGAGCGGGGCGGAATGGGTGGCGGGCGGTAACTCAGTCAGCAGTGAGGCCTGAGTGCTGAAATAGAGGTTGGCAGATTGCTCAGCACTCAGGACTCTAGTCTGGAGGTGATCCATGGCACGAGTCGTGATTATCGGCGCATCGATCGGAGGGCTTCCGGCCGCCTATGAAGCACAGGCGTTGTTGGGCAAGAAACACAAGGTCACGGTCATTTCCAACGTGGACTTCTTTCATTTTGTTCCCTCCAACCCCTGGGTGGCGGTTGGCTGGCGGACAAGAAAAGACATCAGTTTCTTGTTGGGGCCGGTGTTGGAAAAGAAAGGTATTGAATTCGTCAATGCGGCAGCCGAGCGGATCGAACCGGAGCAGAATCGGGTTATCACGTCGAAAGGCGAGATGCCCTACGATTATCTCATCATCGCCACCGGCCCCAAGTTGAACTTCGGCGCCGTGCCGGGTCTCGGCCCCAGCGGGTTCACGCAATCGGTGTGCACTGTGGACCACGCCGAACAGGCTTGGGGGGCATACCAAAGTTTCCTCAAGGATCCCGGTCCCATCGTGATCGGCGCCGCGCAAGGCGCGTCTTGCTTCGGCCCCGCCTATGAGATGGCCTTCATCTTGGACGCCGACCTCCGGAAGAAAAAACTGCGGAAAAAAGTTCCCATGTATTTTGTGACCCCGGAACCCTATATCGGCCACATGGGGTTGGCGGGGGTGGGCAGGTCCCGTCGGCTGATGGAAGATGAATGCGCCGAGCACGCGATCAGAACAATTCCCAACGCCGCAATTAAAGAAGTGCGACCCGGGACAATGATTCTGGAAGACGGACAGGAAGTGCCGTTCCGTTATTCCATGATGATTCCGCCGTTCGCCGGCGTCGACGCCGTGGCGAGCACGCCGGGGCTCTGCAACCCGAAGGGCTTCGTCAACATCGACGCCTATCAGGCGAATCCCAAGTATCGGAATATCTACGCCGTCGGGGTCTGCGTGGCGATTCCGCCGGTGGAGCAGACGCCGGTTCCGACCGGTGCGCCCAAAACCGGCTACATGATCGAGTCCATGGTGTCCGCCGCCGTGCACAATATTAAAGCGGACATCGAGAACGACAATAAGAAAGAAACGGCGACCTGGAACGCCGTCTGTCTGGCCGACATGGGCGACACCGGCATGGCGTTCGTCGCATTGCCGCAGATGGCGCCGCGCAACGTCACCTGGGCCAAGAAGGGGAAATGGGTGCATCTGGCCAAAATCGGGCTGGAAAAGTATTTCCTGATGAAAATGAAAAGGGGCGTGAGCGAACCGTTCTTCGAGAAGGCCATCCTGAGAACCATGGGTATCGATAAACTCGACAAGTCCGAGCCGGGGAAGGCGTGAATCCTTTGGGCGGACGGCGCCTCACATGAGCAAACAGAAAGGAGGCGTCCATGAACCTCAATGAAATGTTGCGATTGATCGCCGGCGTGTTTGTGCTCGTCGCCGTGATTTTGGGTGCGACGGTTCATCCCTATTGGAATTATTTCGCGGCCTTCGTGGCGGTGAATCTGATCCAATCGGCCTTTACCGGCTGGTGCCCGATGATGGCCTTGCTGCGGAAGCTGGGCGTGCAGGAGTAAGCGGGCGGGGCTGAGACGGGCTGATGGGGCAGACATCAAAAACGGAACAGGACACCGTGAGGAGACGCGGGGTGAAACGAGGTGTCGTCATAGTCATGGCTGCCTTGCTCGCAACAGGATGCGGGGCAAGGGAAGAATCCCCCACCGTTCCGAACTCATCCGAGCCCAGAAAGACGATCCGCGCCGACGTGATCGAGGTGGCACAGACTCCCGTGCCGGTCCTTGTCGAGGTGACCGGGCAGGTCGCCGCCGTTTATCAGGCCACGCTCTCCAGCCGCATTCAGGGGACGATCGACACCTTATTGGTGCGGGAAGGGACGGCGGTCTCGAAGGGCCGGCCTGTGATCCGGCTCGACAGTCGCGATGTGGAAGCGGAATTGGCGCGAGCCGTCGCCGAGGTCGAGAATGCGCGAGCACACCTCGATCGCATGAATCAGCTCTTCGAGAGAGATGCCGTTTCAAAACAGGAAATGGAAAATGCCGTTCGCGCCTACAAAGTGGCCGAGGCCAATCGAAAGGCGATCGAAGCGCAGCTCAGCTATACGGTCGTGAGGGCCCCCTTCGACGGCGTGATCACCGAAAAATTCGTCGAGGCCGGGGAGTTGGCCTCGCCGGGGCAGCCGCTGCTGCGGATGGAAAATACGCGACAATTGCGGCTTGAGGCGACCGTTGCGGAAGGAGACATCAAAGCCCTGTCCCCGGGAGAGAAGATCCCGGTGGTCATCGATGCTCTGGGCGAGTCAGTGTTGATCGGAACCGTCGCGCGAATCCTCCCGGCCGGTGATCCGCAGACCCACACGTTCACCGTCAGGGTGGACTTGCCTCCAACGCCGGGATTGAAGAGCGGCATGTTTGGGCGATTGCAATTGGAAAGGGGGACGCATCCCACTGTCCTGGTGCCGGACACCGCCGTTGCCGAACGAGGGCAACTTGCGAGCGTGTTCGTCGTTGGCCAAGATGGTATCGCCAGACTCCGCTGGGTCAAGACCGGCCGGCGCTTCGGCAAACAGGTGGAGATTCTCTCGGGTGTCAACGTTGGAGAGTCGGTGCTGCGAGAGGCGGTCCTCGGCGTCGACGGAGCGTTGGTCAATCCGGCCGAGGGTGCCGGTCCTGTCGCATCGTAGCTCGCACCGTTCCGGCTCGGAGGCTGGAATGTCGTCATGTGCGTCGTTTGGGTGATGGGGTGTTGCTCATGCGCCGGGCCGTGGACGTGACACCGGGAACCCAAGTCGTGACATGTTGAAAGGCAGGCAGGACATCCATGGCCGGTCATTCGACACCTTCCACTAATCCCCGCGCGCGTTACGGCCTGTCCGGCCGCATCGCGGCCCTCTTCATCGGAAGCAAATTGACGCCCCTGATCATGTTGGGGGCCTTGTTGCTCGGTCTGTTCGCCGTCATCGCCACGCCCCGCGAGGAAGAGCCGCAGATCGTCGTGCCCATGGCAGACGTCTGGCTGCCCTTTCCCGGCGCCTCCGCCAAAATCGTCGAAGAGCAATTGACCAAGCCGTTCGAGCGGAAGATCTCGGAGATCAAGGGAGTCGAATACGTCTATTCGATTTCTCGTCCGGGCGGCGCGCTGATCATCGTCCGCTTTTACGTGGGCCAGCCGATGGAGCAGAGTCTGGTCGATCTCTACGACAAGCTGATGTCGAATCAAGATCTCCTGCCGCCGGGCGCGGAGCCGTTTCTGGTCAAGCCCAAAGATGTGAACGACGTGCCGATCGTCACGATCACGCTGTCGAGC
The DNA here is from genome assembly GCA_024331095.1 of Nitrospira sp. Taxonomy (GTDB): domain Bacteria; phylum Nitrospirota; class Nitrospiria; order Nitrospirales; family Nitrospiraceae; genus Nitrospira_D. The sequence goes on from JANDJE010000021.1 coordinate 22,449, forward strand.
CGACGGTATGGAGCATTCGAACTGTCCCGATTGGGCGAGCAGGTGCTGGAGGAGATCAAAAAAGTCGGAGGAACGGCCGGAGGGTTCATCGTCGGTGGTCGGCCTCGCGAGCTGCGAGTGCAGCTCGACCCGGCGAGATTGAAAGCCTATGGACTCACCCCGTTGAACATTGCGGGAATCATCCGAGGGGAAAATCTGGCCCTCCCGACCGGACGATTCGACAGTCGCAATCAGAGTTTCCTGGTTGAGGCCGGTCGGTTCATTCGCTCGCGAGAAGATTTGGAGGGGCTGGTTGTCAGTGTCAGCGAACGGAGGCCGGTCTATTTGCGGCAGGTGGCCGATGTGATCGACGGGCCGGCTGAAGTGACCAGTTACGTCTGGTTCGGACAGGGGAAAGCCGCCGCACGCTCATCGTCCACCGAGCCGGCATCACGGGAGACGACGTCAAGGCCCGACGGTCAGGAATCCCTCTTCGAAGAGGAGTCGGCGGTGACTGTGGCCATTGCCAAGCAGGGCGGGGTCAATGCGGTGACCGTGGCCGAGCAGGTCATCCGCAAGATCGAGGAGATGAAAGGCGTGCTGATCCCGGCCGATGTCCGCGTCACCGTCACGCGAGACTACGGAGAGACGGCTCAGGAAAAGGCCAATGAGCTGTTGTGGCATTTGGCCGTCGCCGTTGTTGCGGTGGTCGTATTTCTGGGCGTCGCCTTGGGGCCGCGCCCGGCCTTGGTGGTGTCGATCGCCATTCCCCTGACCCTGGCGTTGACGCTCTTTACCTCCATGTTGATCGGGTACACGATCAACCGCGTCACGCTCTTTGCGTTGATCTTCTCTATCGGCATCTTGGTCGATGACGCCATCGTCGTCGTCGAGAACACCTATCGGCACCTGATGCTCCGACTACGTCCCCACGACGAGGCGTCGATCTACGCCGTCGATGAGGTCGGCAATCCCACGATCCTCGCCACGTTCACCGTCATCGCCGCGCTTCTGCCGATGGCGTTCGTCTCCGGCTTGATGGGTCCGTACATGAGGCCGATTCCCATCAACGCCTCCATTGCGATGTTTTTTTCTCTGCTCGTCGCCTTTGTCGTGATTCCATGGTTCTGCCGCACCTGTTACCGCGAGGGGGCGACCGTCAAGGGGGTCGAACATGAGAGGGGAGAAGCCGGTCTGACGGCAAGGATCTATCGGCTGGCGCTGACGCCGCTGTTGCAACGGCCCTTCTTGGCTTATTCGTTCTTGACCCTGGTGGCGCTCCTGCTGGTCGGGTCCTGTTTCATGTTCTATACGCGTCACGTGGCCGTGAAGATGTTGCCGTTCGACAACAAAAGTGAGATTCAGGTCGTGATCGACATGCCAGAAGGGACGACGTTGGAGGAGACCGCCCGTGCGGCGAAGGCGCTCACGTCCTACATCCGCACAGTTCCGGAAGTTCGCGATTATCAAGCCTACGTCGGCACGGCGTCCCCCTTCAACTTCAACGGCCTGGTGCGCCATTATTTTCTCCGATCCCAGCCGCACGAGGCGGACATTCAGATCAACCTGGCGGCCAAGGATAAGCGGGAAGCCCAAAGCCATGAAATTGCGCGACGGATCCGTCGGCCCATCCAGGACATCGCGCGCCTGTATGGAGCGAACGTCAAGGTCGTGGAAGTGCCGCCGGGTCCTCCCGTCCAATCCGTGCTGGTGGCGGAGATCTACGGGCCGGATTATCAACGGCAACAGGCTGTGGCGAAGGAGATCCGTGCCCTGTTCGAATCCACGCCCGGTGTCGTCGACGTGGACGACTCGATCGAGGCGGATCAGGTGAAGTATGTCGTGACGGTCGATCGGGCGAAGGCGGCGCTTGCCGGGATTCCTTCCGAGGAGATCGTGCACACGTTACGCATGGCATTGGAAGGAACGGCGGTCGGATCGGTTCATATCCCCCAAGAGAAGCGTCCAGTGCTTATCACCCTGCGCTTTCCTTTGAAAGAGCGGACGGGGCATGAGCACCTGGGAGAGATCGCGTTGCGAACCAAGAGCGGCGGGCTCGTGCCATTGTCGGAGCTGCTCTCGGTCGAGCAAACGGCTCAAGAGAAATCGATCTACCATAAGAACCAGAAGCCGGTGGTTTATGTCGTGGCCGATGTGGGAGGAGTAGGGGCGGAAAAAGCCGAAAGCCCGGTCTATGGAGTATTGGGCGTCGGAAAGAAACTGGAAGACTATCGACCGGCCGAAGGCTACCGGATCGAGCAATACTATGCCTCGCAACCCTGGTCGGAAGACAAGCTCTCGATGAAATGGGACGGCGAATGGCACATCACCTATGAAACGTTTCGCGACATGGGAGTTGCGTTCGCCGTGGCGATGTTGCTCATCTATTTGCTGATCGTGGGCCAGTTCCAATCGTTTCTTACGCCGTTGATCATCATGGCGCCGATCCCGCTCACGTTGATCGGCATCTTGCCGGGCCATTGGTTGATGGGATCGTATTTTACGGCCACGTCGATGATCGGTTTCATCGCGCTGGCTGGCATCATCGTCCGCAACTCGATTCTGCTGGTCGACTTCATCCAGCTTCAAGAACGGAGTGGCGTACCTCCGTTGGAGGCGGTGATCACGGCGGGCGTCATCAGGACCAGGCCGATTCTCTTGACGGCGGCGGCGTTGATGGTGGGTGCGTTTGTGATCATCCTTGATCCGATTTTCCAGGGCTTGGCGGTGTCGCTGCTGTTCGGCGTGGGGGCCTCCACGTTGCTCACGCTGATCGTGATCCCTGTGCTCTATTACCGTCTGGGAGGGAGGGAAGAGACACGAACCGGGAAACCGACGGCCGAAGCCGTCGCGGGAAACGGAGAAGCGGCCGTTCATCAGCCGCGAGAAGAAAATGTGCCGGCATGAACCGACGGCTGGGGCGTTCCGCGACAGACCATCATTGCCCCTGTCGCAGGATTCCCGGCGCGAAGAGATCGTCTTCTCGTCCTAACGGGCTCACCGGCCGTTAACCCGTTGGAATTTCCTTGTCGGTGGCGCGGCCCCTCTCGCCGCGCGCGTGGCACGGTTGTTGGGTGATGGAGCATCCTATGGCACTTCTTCAGCGGACAAGAATCATGGCGGGCCGTCGCGTCGCTCGCGCGGCGGCGGTAGCGTGCTTGGTGTTTTTCGGCCTCGTCGCTTCCGGCGGTCGGTCCGCCGGCGCGGAGGAGCCCTCGGGGGCTGGGCCTCCGGAACTCCGGCTCAGCTTGCGCGACGCTATTGAAGCGGCGATTGACAACAACATCAACGTCCGTTTACTCAAGGAACGGATCGCTGCCGCGCAGGCCCAGGCCGACGCCAGCCTCGGAGCCCTGCTTCCGAATGTGTCCGGATACGTCAACGGCCGAAGCCAGACGGTGAACCTGGCCGCCTTCGGCCTTCCGATGGATCAATTCGCGAACTTCGGATTGACCCGGAGCGTCACCGAACCCTTTCAAGTCTATGACGCGAGGGGGACGTTGGTCCAAAACCTGTTCAGTCTCAGCCTGATTCAACGGTGGCGCGCCGCCAAAACGGGCGTGGACGTGGCGTCGCTGGAAGCGGAGGTGACCAAGCGCGACGTCATGGCGACGGTCGGCTTGTTGTACATGGAGGCGTTGCGCGCCGACGAAGCCGTGAAGGCAAGGGAGGCCGACATCGAGCTCGGCCGGCAACTGCTCAAGTTGGCGCAAGACCGTAAGGCCGCGGGCATTGCGACCGGATTGGACGTGACCAGGGAGGAAGTCCAATTGGAGAATCACAAGCAGCGGCTGCTGGTGTCTCAGAATGAACGAGAAAGCGCGCGGCTCAATCTGCTTCGCGCCCTCGGCATTTCCTTCGACGTGCGTCTGACGTTGACCGACGAATTGAAATTGCTGCCCGTCGAATTCCAGCGGCCGGAGGAGGCGCTCGCCGCCGCGCGAGAGCAGCGGCTGGAATTGAAGGCGCAGGAAACGCGGCAAAAGCTGGCGTCGCTCAGCCTCAGTTCCGTGGCGGGCGAACGGGTGCCGACGCTCTCGCTCAACGGGGATTATGGATGGATCGGGGTCAAGCCGGAAGACGCGATGGCGACCCATTCGATCGGATTGACGTTCTCGATTCCTATTTTCGACGGAGGGCAGCGGGAGGCCCGCATTTCCGAAACCAAAAGCCGGGTGAGACAGGAGCTGATCCGCATGAAGGACGTGTCGGATCAAGTGACGTTGGAGGTGCGCAACGCCCTGTTGACCCTGGAATCTTCCATTCAGCAGGTCGCCGTCGCCGAAAAGGGCATGGAATTGGCGCTGAAGGAACTGGCTTTCGCACGGGATCGGTTTACCGCCGGACTGGGGACCAATATCGACGTGACGAACGCGCAAACCTCTCTGGCGCGGGCTCGGGACAATCAAATCGAGGCGCTCTTCCGGTTCAACGCCTCGCGCATCAATCTTGCGAGGGCCAAGGGGGAAATCGAGCATCTGTTCTGACGCCTCCAACCGTCATCTTCCTGTTTGCCGCTACGGTTCCAATGCTGTCGGGGTCTTCGAACAGGAGCAGCTTGTGTCCGGCGAACGGGGACGTTCTCGTAGAGAATGGGAGAGGGTCGAGGAAAGGCGAACGCATGGGCGACCTGATGTTTCGTGGCAAAGGATGGGGGATTGCGGCGCTCGTCGTGGGTATGGCGGTCGCGGCCTATCTGGCGGCCGGACGGTGGGCGGGGAATGGGGAGTTACCCGAGGGATTGATCCAAGTCAACGGTTATATCGAAGGAGATCACATCACGGTCTCCAGCAAATATGCCGGACGCATCCGCACCGTCTTGGCCCGTGAGGGAGAAACGGTGGAGGCCGATCAACCGTTGATTCAATTGGATGACAGCCAGGCGACGGCCAAGGTGAAGCAGGCCCGGTACGCCGCCCAGTCGTTGGACGCGCAAGTGGAGGCCGCGCGCGACCAGCTTGCCGTGATGAATCTCGAAACTCCGCTGAAGATTGAAGCGGCGGAGGCGCATGTGGCCCGCGCCCAGGCGCTCTGGGAACGGGCCGTCGCGGTGGAGACGGAAGCAAAGGAGGATGCGGAGCGATTTCAGCGGTTGGCCGACAAGGACCAAGCGTCTCTTCAGCAACGCGATCAGGCGAGAGCACGGTGGGACGTGGCGAGAAACGACATGGCGGCCGCTCTCTCGGGACTCACCCACGCAAAGAAGGAATTGGCCCAGGCTCAACTTGGGTGGAATCGAATCAAGGCCAAGAAGGAGGAGCTGACGTCGCTTGAGCGACAGCGAGACCATGCCTACGCCGTTCTGGAGGAAGCCGAGCGCGCGCTCGAGGAGTTGACGATCATGGCTCCGGCAGGCGGAACCGTCACGACGAAGATGGCGGATGTCGGAGAAATGGTGGCGGTCGGCTCCCCGCTCTTGGAACTGGTCGATCTCGACAGTCTCTATCTCAAGGCCTACGTTCCCGAAGTGCTCATCGGCAAGGTTCGGCTGAATTTGCCGGCCATGGTCTATACCGATGCGTTCCCCGACCAACCGATCGAAGCGCGGGTTCGCCACATCGCCTCCAAGGCGGAATTCACGCCCAAGGAAGTGCAGACGGCCGATGAGCGGGTCAAGCTCGTGTACGCCGTGAAGCTTCAATTGAACGAGAATCCCGATCATCGGCTCACCCCCGGTCTGCCGGCCGACGCGGTCATTCGATGGAAAGAGGACGTAGCCTGGGTGAAACCACGGTAGGAAGACCAGCAAAGAACCGGGAAACGGGATGTGAGGCGAGAAAGGAGTCGCCTGTGCGTGAGAGCGGACATCCTGTCGTCCGGGTGACGAGTGTACGGAAACGCTACAACCATCAATGGGCCCTCGATGGAATCGATCTTGTGGTGGAAAGGGGAGAACTCTACGGGGTGATCGGCCCCGATGGATCGGGCAAGAGCAGCCTGCTCAAGGCGATCGCTGGAGTGCAGACATTCGACGGCGGATACATCGAAGTGTGTGGACTGCCACTGGCCTCGGAACGGGAGGCGGAGCGCATCAAGCCGAAGGTGGGATTCCTGCCTCAAGGGCTGGGAGCGAGTCTCTATCAAGAGTTGTCCGTCGAGGAAAACATCGATTGTTTCGCCGATCTTCGCTCCGTGCCGCCGGATGTGTTGGCCGAGCGCAAGGCGTGGCTGCTCCATGTGACGCGGCTTGAACGGTTTCGTGATCGTTCCACCAAACATCTCTCGGGCGGGATGAAACAGAAACTCGGCTTGATCTGCGCGCTCATCCATGAGCCGGAGCTGGTCATTCTGGATGAGCCGACGACGGGGATCGATCCTGTTTCCCGTCAGGATCTCTGGTCGATGCTCTCCGCGCTGCTGCACGAGAAAGGCATGACGGCTCTCGTTTCCACGTCGTACATGGACGAGGCTGAGCGGTTTCATCGGTTGTCCTTTCTGTCAAACGGGAAGGTGCTGATTGCCGGAACACCTGAGGCCGTGCGAACGTCGGTGATGGGATCGGTGGCCGCCTTCGAAACGACCGCGCCTGCCGACGCGGTCGCTCGATTGAGACAGACCTTCGAGCAGGTCGAAACGGCCGGCCGGTCGGTTCGCGTTTTTGTCGGAATCGGCGACCGGGAAGAGGCGAGGCGGTCCGTTGAGGCCGTGGCGGGAGATCTTATTGGTTCGCCGATCGCCGTTGAGGAACCGGAATTGGAGGACGTCGTCGTTTCGTTGCTTGCTCGATCAAGAGGGGAAGAGCAGCCACCGGAAGTGACCGGCCGAGGCGCGCCCTCTGATCGCGAGGAAGAGGCGATGCAGGCCAACGGATTAACGAAGGACTTTGGAAACTTTCGCGCCGTTGATGGTGTGTCTTTTCGAGTGAGGCAAGGAGAAGTCTTCGGCTTATTGGGCGCGAATGGAGCAGGCAAAACGACCGTGATCAAAATGCTCACCGGCCTTCTCGCCCCGACAACAGGAACTGGGGTGGTTGCAGGAGTGGATATGAAGACGGCGGCCCGTTCCATCAGGGAGCGAATCGGCTACGTGTCCCAAGCCTTCTCTCTCTACCTGGACTTGACCGTGGCGGAAAACATCCGGTTCTTTGCCGGCATCTATGGTCTCGATCGGCAGACCGCTGTTGCGCGAGGGCGGGAGATTGTCGTTATGGCGGGATTATCCGGCCATGAATCGAGTTTGGCCGGCCGATTGCCGATGGGGCTTCGCCAGCGCCTTGCGCTCGGTTGCGCGTTGGTCCATGCCCCGCGGGTGTTGTTCCTTGACGAGCCGACGGCGGGCGTCGATCCGCTAGGGCGCCGGCGATTTTGGGACTTCCTGGGGATGTTGGCTCGGGAACGGGGCGTGGCGATCTTGGTCACCACCCATCACCTGAACGAAGCCGAACGTTGCGACCGACTGGCCCTTATGGATGCCGGCCGGATTGTTGCGGAAGGGACGCCGGAGGAGTTGAAGCGCGAAGTCCGGAAAGAAGCCGGCATTCTTTTCGAAGTGGTGGTGGATCAACCAAGCCGAGCGGTGGCCTGTTTGCAGCAGAGCGGCTTCCCCAACGTCTCGCTTTATGGCGCCACGGTCCGGTTGTTGTGTGGGAATCCCGATGACGATCTGAGCCGCCTCCGCCGCGAGCTTGCTGACGGCGGAATCCAGGTGCGCTCGATGAGAGAACGGTCGTTAAGTCTGGAGGACGTGTTCGTGTATCGCATCAAGACGCTTGATCGACAAGCTCGGTCATCCGGGCGGCCGGTGAGCGCATGACGATCCGTCGCCTTGCGGCAGTCGCCAAGAAGGAATGGAAAGAGACGGTTCGCAATCGGCTGTTTCTGTTGATGGCGTTCCTACTCCCTCCTTTATGGATGGTCGTCTTTGGGTACGGCCTCGTGTTGGACGTGGAGCGGGTGCCGTTTGCCGTTTTGGATCGGGATCGCTCGCCGTTGAGCCGGGACTATGTGTCCCGATTTGTTGAGTCGCGCTATTTCGACTACCGAGGGACCATTCAAGATGAACGGGAGATCGACCGTCTTCTAGGGAAGACGGCCATTCGCCTGGCGATCATCGTTCCCGAGCGGTTCCAAGAACGTTTGTCGACGGGACGGCCCATGACCGTCCAAATCCTGTTGGACGGCTCGTTCCCCCTCCATGCCGATATCACCAAGGGCTATGTCCTGGCCATCAATCGGGCCTTTTCGAAGGACCTGCTGGCTGATTTTTTGGCTCGTACCAGAGGGATGACCGGCGACGAGGCGTCCCGGCTTCTGGAGCCGGTGACATTGGAAACTCGCTATCTCTATAACGAAGAGGTTCGAAGCACCTGGTCGATCGTGCCGGCCCTCATCATGTTCGCGCTCATGGTCTCGCCGCCGATCCTGACGGCCCTGGGGATGGTGCGGGAAAAGGAAACCGGTTCGATCTACACGATGTATGGCTCCACGGCCAGCAAGGGCGACATCCTCTTGGGCAAACTGGCTCCCTACTGCGCCATTTCGATCATCAACGTGGTCGTGTTGTGGGCGACGGCCGTCTGGTTTTTTGGGGTGCCGTTCAAGGGGAGTTTCGCGGTGTTTTTTGTCGCGTCGGTCCTGTTTGTCTTGTGCAGCACCGGCATCGGGTTGGTCGTTTCCCTCCTGGTGCGGACCCAGATGGCCGCCTTGATCATCACCATCATCGTCGCGATGGTGCCGACGATTTTGTATTCCGGCTTGCTGGTGCCCGTGTCGTCACTGGGGCTTGGAGCGCGGGTGCAAGCCCATGCCTTTCCGGCCATGTATTACACCGATGTGGTGCGAGCGAGCTTTCTCAAGGGATTCAGTTTCCATACCCTGTGGATCAACATCCTGGCGCTTGCGGGGTTCGCCGGGGCGATTCTGCTTCTCGCGTACGGTCTTTTCACCAAACGACCGAAAGCCTAGCCGCGTCTTTTGCGCGGCAAGACGGAGGAATGACGTGAGGGACAACGGATGGGGGACAATCGGCGCCGCCCGTGTGTGGGTGTTTCGTCTCTTGGTCATGACGAAGAAGGAATTACTGCAATTGAGGCGCGACGGACCCTTGCTGTTGTTTCTGATCTACTCGTTTTCTCTGTCGGTCTATATCAGCGGCGCGGGCATCACGATGCAGGTCAAGAGCGCAAGCCTCGTGGTGCATGACGGCGACCGCAGCGAGTCGTCGCGCGAGTTGATCCGTCGCTTTCGCGAGCCCACGTTTCGCTTCGAGGAAGAAGTGCCGGAGCCGAAGGTCGGCCTCGAACGGCTGGATCAGGGGGCGGCGATGCTGTTCTTGAACATCCCGCCGCGATTCCATGAGGCCGTTCGTGGAGGCGAGCCCATCGCGCTCCAATTGCAGGTGGACACGACGAATGCCGCGCAAGCGCTGTCGGCGGCCTCACATGTGGCTCGCATCGTGGGCGGCGTTTCGACGGAGCTGGCGGCAAGCCGGCTGGCCGCGACGGCGGGGGGGCGAGTGGATCTGCCGGTGGTCGAGAGTGCTCCCCGAGTCTGGTATAACCCCAATCAAGATGAAACCTGGTTTCAATCGATCGCGCATATCCTCCGCATGATCACGCTGTTTGCATTTCTCCTCCCGGCGGCGGCCCTTGTGCGAGAGAAGGAGCATGGGACGGTGGAGCAATTGCTGGTGGCGCCGATCGCGCCTCTGCATATTATGCTGTCAAAAGTTTTGGCGATGACGTTGGTCATTCTCGTGTCCACGACGTTCGCCGTGACGGTCATCATGAAGCCGCTTTTCGGCGTGCCGATCAAGGGGAGTCTCACCCTGTTTCTGATTCTGACGGCGCTCCACAGTGTCACCACCGCCGGTCTCGGCCTGTTCGCCGCCACGGTGACGAAGAACCAAGCGCAGATCGGGATGATCTCGTTGCTGGTGATCTCGCCCATGTTTCTGTTGTCCGGCATCACCACACCGTATGAGGCGATGCCCTCGTGGGTGCAATCCATCATGGCGGTATCGCCGCTCCGCTACTTCGCCGACATTACGTATGGCATTTTGCTCAAGGGTGTCGGGCTCGATGTTCTCTGGGATTCCGTGTTGGCCATGGTGCTCCTGGGCGGATTCGTATTCGGTCTGGGCCTATGGCGGTTTTATAAACAATTTGAATAGAGGCGTGTTCCATTGGTGCGGCCCCTTTGTCGGGCTCCGTAAGCACCGTGTCGACAAGAAGCTCGTCGATTCCTTGATGATGGAAGGCAGGAAGGTTGATCATGACGGACGGACCGTTGGTCAAAACGGCGGGCACGGAGCAACCGCTGGTCGCCTATTTCTCCATGGAGATCGGCATCGATCCTGGTATGCCGACCTATGCGGGCGGTTTGGGAGTGCTGGCGGGGGATACGATCCGATCCGCCGCCGATCTGGAAATCCCCATGGTGGCCGTGACGCTGCTGCATCGGCGGGGATATTTTTACCAACGATTGGATGAGCAAGGCCGGCAACGGGAGGAACCGGTGGCCTGGCCGATCAATGATTTCTGCCATCCGATTCCTCAGCGTGTCACGGTCGAAGTCGAGGGGCGTCCGGTCCATGTCGGGGCCTGGCACATCCGTGTGCGAGGCGAAACGAGCGGCGAGGTGCCGGTGTATTTGTTGGATACGGATCTCCCCGACAACGAGCCCTGGGATCGTACGCTGACCGACACGCTCTACGGAGGGGACGATCGGTACCGGCTGTGCCAGGAAGTCGTGCTGGGGTTCGGCGGCTATCGTCTGTTGCGGGCGCTCGGGTACAACCACCTCCGGCGATTTCATCTCAACGAAGGCCATGCCGCGTTGTTGATCCTGGCGATGCTTGAGGAAAAGTCGGTGTCTCGCTCGGCCGAGGACCGGGTTCCGGGGGATTTGATCGACGCCGTTCGCGAACAATGCGTGTTCACGACCCATACGCCGGTCCCCGCCGGTCACGATCAGTTTCCTCCGGACCTCGCGCGCCACGTCCTTGGCGATCGACGGTGCGCGTGGCTGGAAGCCTGTAATCAGATTCATGGATTGAACATGACGCAGTTGGCGCTGCGCGGGTCCCGGTTCGTCAACGGCGTGGCGATGAAACACGGGGAGGTCTCCACCACCCTATTCCCCGGTTATCCGATCCACTCGATTACGAACGGCGTACACGCAGTGACCTGGGCCGCTCCTCCGTTCCAAGCGCTGTTCGACCGCCGATTGCCCGATTGGCGTCGCGATCAGCTCTCGTTGCGCTATGCCGTCGGGATTCCGGCTCAAGAGATCTGGGACGCGCACGTCGCAGCCAAGCGCACGTTGATCGACTACGTGAACCGTGAAGCCAACGCGGGGTTCGACCGAGACGTCCTGACGATCGGCTGCGCCAGACGGGCGACGGCGTACAAACGAAGCGCCTTGATCTTTCACGACGTGGGGCGACTGGTTTCCATCGCCGAGCAGGTGGGGCCTATTCAGATCGTCTTTAGCGGCAAGGCCCATCCGCGCGACCACGACGGCAAACACCTGATCCGCCGCATCCACGAGATTCGTCAGGCGTTGCTCGGCAAGATCCCGGTGGTCTATCTGCCGAATTACGACATGACGTTGGCGAGGCTGATTTGCGCCGGATCCGATGTTTGGTTGAACACGCCGCTCCCTCCCATGGAGGCATCGGGGACCAGCGGCATGAAGGCGGCGATCAACGGCGTACCCAGTCTGAGCGTGCTCGACGGCTGGTGGATCGAAGGGCATGTGGAGGATGTCACCGGGTGGGCGATCGGCGAGAGGGAATCAAAGAAAGAACCCGACCAAGATCTCGATGCCGCACATGCTGCGGAACTGTATCGCAAACTCGAACAGAAAGTTCTGCCTTTGTTTTATCGGGCACCGGAGCGGTTTCTTGAGATCATGCGCCATGCGATCGCCTTGAACGGCGGCTTTTTCAATACTCAGCGCATGGTCCTCCAGTACCTTCACAAGGCCTATCGACTCATGGGCGACTATGTCCGCCGTGGATGAGCCGCAGAGGGGCTCTACAAGGCAGAAGTCGGCGACGATGGGAAAGGACCACGAGTCCTTGATGATTTCTTGATTCAGAGAGGAGGGCCCAATCGATGAGCGCCACAGTCCCACCGGATCTCCTCGGGAAAATCGACGCCTACTGGCGGGCGGCCAACTATCTGTCGGTCGGCCAAATTTATCTCTACGACAATCCGCTGCTGCGGAAGCCCTTGACACGGGCTCACATCAAGCCCCGTCTCCTTGGTCATTGGGGGACGACGCCGGGGCTCAACTTCATCTATGTCCATTTGAACCGGATCATCAAAGAGCACGATGTGAACATGCTCTACGTCACGGGACCGGGCCACGGCGGGCCGGCCTTGGTGGCCAATGCTTATCTGGAAGGAACCTATAGCGAGGTCTATCCGAATGTCTCGCAAGATGAGCAGGGCATGAAACGACTGTTCAAGCAGTTCTCATTTCCCGGCGGCATTCCCAGTCACGTGGCGCCTGAGACACCTGGCTCAATCCATGAAGGTGGTGAATTGGGCTATGCCCTTTCCCATGCCTATGGCGCTGCATTCGACAATCCTGACCTGATCGTCGCCTGTGTCGTGGGTGATGGCGAGGCCGAGACCGGCCCCTTGGCCACAAGCTGGCACTCGAACAAATTTTTGAATCCGTTGACGGATGGCGTGGTGCTGCCGATCTTACATCTTAACGGCTACAAGATTGCCAATCCGACGATTCTAGCGAGGATCAGCCGCGATGAGCTGGAGCAATTACTCAGAGGCTACGGCCATCGTCCTTATTTCGTCGAAGGGCACGATCCTTGGACCATGCATCAGCTTATGGCCGAGACGCTTGATGCCGTGATCGAGGAGATCAAACAGATCAAACGAGGCGCACAAGCCGATGGAAATGGGCCAATAAAGCGGCCGGTCTGGCCCATGGTCGTGCTCCGCACGCCCAAGGGGTGGACCTGTCCGGCTGCGATCGATGGCAAGCAGGTGGAAGATTACTGGCGCTCTCATCAAGTGCCTATGGGAGAGATGGACAAGGCCGCTCACATCAAGATTCTTGAACGGTGGATGAAGAGTTACAAGCCGGAGGAATTGTTCGATGAGACTGGCCGGTTGAGGCCAGAGCTGGCCGAGCTCGCTCCCAAGGGAGATCGCCGCATGAGCGCCAATCCCCATGCCAACGGTGGTTTGTTGCTCAAAGATCTTCGCCTGCCTGATTTTCGGGACTATGCCGTGCCGGTGAAGGAACCGGGTGTCGTCGATGCAGAGGCGACCCGCGTCATGGGGCAGTTTTTACGGGACACGATGAAGCTCAATCTCGATCAGCAGAACTTTCGGCTCTTCAGTCCCGACGAGAACAACTCGAACCGTTGGCAGGATGTCTTGCAAGTGACGGGGCGCACGTGGATGGCGGATCGGTATCCCCATGACGACAGGTTGTCGCCCGATGGCCGGGTCATGGAAATGTTGAGTGAACATCAATGTCAGGGGTGGCTGGAGGGCTATCTGCTCACGGGGCGGCACGGGTTTTTCTCATGCTACGAGGCGTTCATCCACATCATCGATTCGATGTTCAACCAACACGCCAAATGGTTGAAGGTGTGCAATCACATCCCGTGGAGACGGCCGATCGCGTCGCTCAACTATTTGTTGTCCTCCCACGTCTGGCGGCAGGACCACAACGGGTTCAGCCACCAAGATCCCGGGTTCATCGATCATGTTGTGAACAAAAAGGCCGAGGTGATCCGCGTGTACCTGCCGCCGGACGCCAACACGTTACTCTATGTCACCGACAAGTGTTTGCGCAGCCGCAACCTCGTGAACGTCATTGTGGCAGGAAAGCAACTGGCCCCGCAGTGGCTCGACATGGACGCCGCGGTCAAACATGGGACGGCGGGGATCGGCATCTGGAGCTGGGCCAGTAATGATCAAGAGAGCGAGCCCGATGTGGTGATGGCCTGCTGCGGGGATATTCCGACAATGGAAACGTTGGCGGCAGTCTCGTTGCTGAGAACACATCTTCCGGAAGTCAAAGTCCGGGTAATCAATGTCGTGGATCTCATGAGGCTCCAGCCGCCTGGCGAACATCCGAACGGACTCTCCGACAAAGAGTTTGATACCTTGTTCACGACGGACAAGCCGATCATCTTTGCCTTCCATGGGTACCCGTGGCTGATTCATCGGTTGACGTACCGGAGGACCAATCACAAGAACCTGCATGTGCGTGGCTACAAGGAAGAAGGAACGACCACGACACCTTTCGACATGACGGTCATGAACGATCTGGATCGGTTCCATCTCGTCGCCGACGTGATCGACCGAATTCCGCTGCGCGACTCACGGGCCGCCTACGTGAAACAGGCCCTGCGGGACAAACGGATCGAGCACAAGGAATACATCGTCAAGTATGGAGAAGACATGCCGGAGATTGGAAACTGGCGATGGAGCACGGGGCGAAAGCAGACGGAACGGCGCCGTACGACATAGTGCGGATCGGCTCGCGATGCCGAGTCATAAGAAGGCGTGAGCCTGTCAGGGGACGAGATGAATGATGCCGCCCGGATCGTTGTCGGCGCGGTGGAGGGGACAATAAAACCGGTAACAGCTCGATCCGGTCTGACAGAATGTCTCTGTATCACGATCGCTCTCGGCCGGCGCGAAACGGATCACGACTTCCATGGTTTCCCCCGGCGCCACCGTCACGCGGAGCGGCTTTGTGAGGGGAGCGCCGTCCTGATCGCTAATCTGTTCGAGCAGGCCCGGAGCTTCAAAGGCGTGGGTCCTTTCGGTCGGGTTATTCAGAATGAAAATCAGTTCTTCCTCTGCCTTGTCAGGTTGACGGATCGTCACCTCCTGTGGAGCCCATGCCGCCTGCTGATTCTCTAGATCATAGGCGTTGAAGCGGATGGTTTCGGCATGCCCGACGCTCCAACTGCATAGCATCCATGTGGTCAGGACACAGGCCGCCGCTCCGATCCGGAGCGCAGTTCTGCCTTTCAAGGTAAGCCGTGTGGTCGCGTGACGCACGTTCGAGTCAAACAACCCCATGCACATAGTGTACACCTTTTGTGGCCCCAATTCTCATGCACGGTAGGTCGCCGACAAGGAGCCTGTCGAAAGAGCCTCTCACCTGTGGTAATTGGCTACAGACTGCTTGATCGTCCTGTTCCAAAATATCTCTTACTATTAGGTCGTTTGTCCGGGGAGGCCCTCTGGCAGGGCTGTTCGGCAAGGCTATCGATAGAACTTGAGAGAAACCGTTCGTGATGGCATCCCATCTGCAAGTAATCGCAAGATGGTTCACTTGGCTCTATCGCTTCGCTGCCAGTTTGGGCGGTGAGCGGCGGCTGTTCGCCGGCATTGAAAGACACGACTTCGTGATGATGTAAGGGAAATCCGGGAAGACGATGAGCACAATACGGGTCGGCGTGCCGAAGGAAACCGCTCCGGGCGAGACGCTGGTCGCGCTGGTGCCCGCACATGTTCCCCTGCTTGTGAAGATAGGGTTTGAGGTATCGATCGAATCCGGCGCGGGGGAGACGGCGGGGTTCGAGGATGACGCGTATCGATCGGTCGGAGCGCAAGTGGTCGCCGGCCGTGAGGAGTTGTACGGCAGAGCCGGCATCATCATCCAAGTGCGGACGCCCGGTGCGAATCGAGAGAAGGGACGTGATGATCTCGCCTTGTTCCGATCCGGTCACCTCGTCATTGGATTGGCCGATCCTTTGGGCAGTCCTCACGCCTCACGGGAGTTCGCTGAGACGGGAGCCACCTTGTTGGCATTGGAGCTGATGCCGAGAATCTCGCGCGCACAGAGGATGGACGCGCTGTCATCTCTGGCCACAGTGGCCGGATACAAGGCGGCGCTGCTGGCGGCTGGAACCTCGCCCAAGTTGTTCCCCATGCTTACCACTGCGGCCGGAACGATCCTGCCGGCCCGCGTGTTGGTGATCGGCGCGGGGGTGGCCGGTCTGCAGGCCATCGCGACGGCTCGTCGCTTGGGTGCGGCCGTTTCGGCGTACGACGTGCGGCCGAGTGCGAAGGAAGACATTCGCAGTGTCGGGGCCAAGGTTGTCGAGTTTCCGATCGATGTGCGCGACATGGAAGGGACAAGCGGCTATGCCAAGGTGTTGGATGAAGAGACCTGCAAACGGCAAC
>JANDJE010000022.1 GCA_024331095.1 Nitrospira sp.
GCCGACCCCCGCGACTACGGCCATCCGTGGTCGCGGATGCGATTGATACACGATCATCCCGCAGAGAATCGAGGCATAGAGTCCGGCGACCAGCATGATGACGACGGTGGTGAGCCAGAGGTACCGTGATTTGACCTCCACCAGAAAGTGGGCGGGATTGAAAGAATGAGTGGAGCGTTCTGAATCAGGGTGCATCAGCCGGTTCGTCAGATAGTGAAAATTGTCGACCGTGATGTTCGAGCTGAATTCAAACAAACCCATCGCGAGCAATAGGACGAACAGTGACGGGATCATGAGGAACAGAAACCGATAGTCGGAAGCGGAGGCGGAAGGGGGCGAAGTCATGATCGTCGGCCTTGACACAACGGTCTTCACGCGCGAGACACGAGAGGGAGGGCGGCATGCTAGCACAATTGCTCGATGCGGGCGAGCCGGCACGTCGGGGAAAAGTCGTTCTTGCAAATCTCCGGAAACGTCCAAGGAGAGGAGGCTTGACTTTGGTTGGGCTTGACTTTGTCGGGATGGACCAATAGGATGCTGTAAAAAATCCAAAAGGAAAACTAGGGTTCCGGCTTTCTCGCAAAAGAAAGTGTCTGGGCCAAGAGTTTTCGGCCTCGCATAACGAGGCTCCACGGAGGGATAAAAACCCGGGAGATCATGTACGGCGGTACATGGCCTTTTGGGAGTGAGTCCTTCGAGCGGGAGGCCCTCGTTATGGAAATCCACCCCACCGATCCTCTTCAGGACAGTCCATCGGCGATCGAGCCGGGAAAGGCGGTCGTCTTCGCCGAAGAAAACGCGGAGCACGTGCGTTGTGCGCACGCGGCGAGTGTCCCTCCGACGCTCCATCGGAGTCTCAGTCTCTGGAACAGCTTGACCATCGGGTTCGCGACGGTCTCCCCGGTCGCGGGGCTCTACGCCATTATCGGCGTTCAGACGGTCGTCGCCGGAGGCGGATGGTTTCCCGCCCTGGCCCTGTGTTTGGTGATGCAGTTGCTGGTCGCGACGGTCTATGCGGAACTGTCCTCGCAGATCCCGATCGCGGGGGGCGCGTACAAATGGGCGAGGCAACTCGGCGGCGAAATCGCGGGCACGTACGCCGGCGCCATTTACATCAGCTCCACGATCGCGATGCTGACCACCACCGCCTATACGGGCGGCATCTGGCTGGCGATTTTTTTCGGATCCAGCAGTGAAACGGGTTTGAATCTGGTCCTCTGGGGAGCGGCGTTCATGCTGGTCTGCACCGTGCTGAACCTCGTCCACGTCTCGGTCTTTAAGCTGCTCATCTCCCTCGGCGTCTACGCGGAAATCGTCGGTTCATTTGGTGTCGCGCTTTTGCTGTTCCTCTTTTTCCGGCAGCATGAATTCTCGGAACTGTTCGCGCATCTTGGGACCGGGACCGCGCCCGGTAAAACCGCCGCGTTTTTGGCGGCGCTCGCGGTATCGGGTTGGGCCTTCATCGGCTTCGACGCCTGCTCGACCATCGCCGAAGAAACGCACGACCCCAAACGGATGGTGCCGCGCGCGATCTTTTTCTCGCTCTGCATGGTCGGAAGCGTGGTGCTCTTCAATTCCGCCGCCCTGACCCTGAGTTTTCACCGCGATACCCTGCAACAGACCAGCGCCGCCTCCGACCCCGTCACGCCCGTGATCGTCGACAATTTCGGAGCCTGGGCGGAAACCCCGTTCCTGGCCATCGTCTTGGTGGCGTTCTTGGCTTGTGGCTCGTCGATGGTCCGGTACACCTCCCGCATCGTGTTTTCCATGGCTCGCGAAGGAAGTCTGCCGGACGCTCTCAGTCGGGTCACCGCCGCGGGTGCGCCGCGCCGCGCCGTCCTGTTCACGGTCGCCCTGGCCACGATGGGATTGTTGTTCGGACTCAATGATGAAGCGGTCGCCACGGTGCTGGCGTTCGGCACGGGCGGGTTGTACGCCATGTTCGCAATGACGACGGGAGTCGGGCTCTACACCCGTCTTACCGGCCGGTGGGATCCCTCGTTGGGTCACCTGAAGTTGGGCTCGTGGGGACTCTTGATCAATACGGTGGCGTTTCTCTGGTCGGTGTTTGAATTCGTCAACATCGCGTGGCCGCGTCCCTACGCCGTCGCCCCCGATGCGCCCTGGTGGCAACTCTGGGCCGTCCCGCTGGTGCTCGGCGGCATTCTCGCCTCGACGACGCTGTCCGTCATCGTCGGCAGAAACGGCCCGCCGGTTTATCTGGGAAAGGTCGAATCGGGAAAGGCCGAGCCCAGTCAAGAATGAAGGCCGGTTATTCACCACGTCTTGCGTCGTCAGAGGGGTCGAACAGGGGGGAGCATCCATTCATCATCTTCTAGAAAGGAGCAATCATGGCGAAAAAGAGAACGTACCAAGGCAAGGTTCCGCTGCACGACAAATACGGGCCGGAGGCGAAGTACGCCGTTGAAGCGGAGGCGCTGCTGCCGACGACGAAATTTGAAGAAGAGATCGCCCGCGGCCTTGAATTGGGCCTGCCCGGGGCCGATTCCATCAAGGATCGCCGGATTCCCACCTTCAGCCGAGGAGAGCTGCCTCATTTCGCCGGCATCAACACGTTTATCAAAGCTCCGTATGTGGAAGATGTGCGCAAATGCGGCCAGTATGACGTGGCGATTCTCGGCGCGCCGTTCGACGGCGGGACGACGTATCGTGCCGGCACCAGGTTCGGGCCCCAAGGCATTCGCAAGATTTCGGCGTTATACGGGACGTACAGTTTCGAACTCGGCGTGGATCTGCGGGAATCCGTCTCGATCTGCGACGTCGGCGATATCTTTACGATTCCCGGCAACATCGAGAAAACCTTCGATCAAGTCAGCAAGGGAGTCGGGCACGTCTTTGCCAGCGGCGCCTTTCCCGTGGTGCTCGGCGGAGACCATTCGCTCGGCTTCGCCACGGTACGCGGCGTGGCGCAGCACTTAAACGGCAAGAAGCTCGGCATCCTTCACTTCGACAGGCACGTGGACACGCAGGACACCGATCTTGACGAGCGCATGCACACCACGCCGTGGTTTCACGCGACGAACATTCCCAACGTACCGGCCAAGAATCTGGTGCAGATCGGCATCGGCGGGTGGCAAGCGCCCAGGCCCGGCGTGAAAGCGGGGCGGGAGCGTCAAACGACCATCATGACCGTGACCGATTGCGTGGAAATGGGCATCGAAAACGCCGCCAAGCAGGCGCTGGAAGTGGCGTTCGACGGCGTGGACGCCGTGTGGTTGAGTTTCGACGTCGATTGCTTGGACGCGGCCTTTGTACCTGGAACCGGCTGGCCGGAGCCGGGCGGGTTTCTCCCGCGCGAGGTGCTCAAGTTTCTCCAGATCATCGCCGACACCAAGCCGCTGGCCGGCATGGAAATCGTCGAATGTGCGCCGCCCTACGATGCTGCCGAGATCACCAGCCTCATGGCCACGCGGGTCATCTGTGACGTGCTGGCCTGTCAGGTGCGATCCGGGCATCTGGCCAATCGGAAGAAACGCTGAGGCGCATCAATCGCCGAACGGCGGCGCAGTGGATCGAGGGGCTTGCCTCCAGGCGGGCCCCTCAACCCCACGAGGCTTTCCCGACTTTCCGATTGATTGATTCATCGGACCCCGGTTTTCGTATAGAGTGATCGATATCATCGATATCACGGAGAAGGGATATCACGGAGAAGGTGCATGCGATGAAGGTCACGATGGGCGTGTTGACTCTGGTCGCAGCGGTCGTCGGGCTTGCGTTGGCCTTGCCCTTTCTGATCGACCTCAACAAGTATAAAGACCAATACAAGCCGCTCATCGAAAATGCGCTCAACCGAACGGTTCAGATTCAGGACGTCCGCCTGACCCTGTGGCCCACCATCGGCGCGCGGGTGACCGGTCTGTCCCTCCTGGATGATCCGGCGTTCGGCGGGGGGGCCTTCGCCTCGGTGGCTTCGTTGGACGTGGGGGTGAAACTGCTGCCGTTGCTGAGCGGAAAGATCGAAGTGGGGGAGATCACGCTGCGCGAACCCGTGGTGACGATCGTCAGAAATCAGCGCGGCGTCATGAATGTGGCTACGCTTGGGCGAGCGGGGAGGGAGGCGCCGAGCGTCCCATCCCGTGCGCCGATTCCCTCGATGGAGGGGCCGCTCAAGATCTTGGGCCTGTTGGCGGCCGATCGGGTGTCGATCGCGGGGGGTACGCTGACGTTTCGAGATTTCTCGGCAGCGAAGCCCACCGAGTATGTCTTGCAGGATCTTGATCTGCTGCTTCGGTCGATCGGGATCGGCCGAACGCCCAGTCTTCATCTCGACGCCGTGGTCCAGCCCTTCAACCTGCCGTTGAAACTTGACGGGACGTTCGGTCCGCTGAAGGAAACGGCGGAGATGGAGTCGATGTCGCTTCGGTTTGGTTTGGGCGACGCGGCCTTCACCGTGACGGGGAGCGTCGCCGGCCACGACGGGACCTTTCACGTCAGCGCACCGATGGTCAGAACGACGGATTTGCCCGTGAGCGTTCCCGTCAAACGGCCGATCGATGTCGCCGACTTCCGCGTCACGGCCGACGTCAAGGGGCAAACCGTCGAAATGCGCGATGTGTCCTTTCGCCTCTTTGAAGGCAGGGTGCGGGGAGGAGGGAAGCTCGTTGTCGGATCGGAAGATCCTCCGTTCAGCGGAAGTCTGGCGATAGAAGGAGTCCGCGTCGGTCCGGCCTGGCGCGCCGTCGTCGACGCTCCGCTGGCGATCAGCGGAACGGCCGACGTCATGTTTGCGCTGAAAGGCCGCGGGTTCTCCATGCCGAACAGGACCAAAGATTTGGAAGGAACGGGCCGCCTGGCGATACGTGACGGAACGATCGAAGGAATCAATCTCCTCCGTGAAATGGCGACAGTCCTCAACGTCGCCGGTGTGGCGCTCGGTGACCCCAAAGTCACGGCGTTTTCGACGATCGAAGCGGACCTTGCCGTGGAGCAAGGCATGATCAGGGTGCAGCGGTTCTTAATGGACGGCCATGATTTTCAGGCGACGGGAGGCGGCATGATCGGGTTCGACGGCCGTCTGAGCCTGGCTGTGACAGTGAACCTCTCTCGGGACCTCAGCGAAAAAATTGCGGAAGCCTCGCCGATTGCCGAACTCGCCATGAAAGACGGCCGGGTGGTTCTCCCCCTTGTCGTCGTCGGCACGGTTCAATCGCCATCCTACAGGCTGGATCTCAAAGGCGTGACGGGGAACCTGCATGAGCGGATTCAACGGAAGGCGGCGCGAGTTGTCGGCGGATTGCTCAGGGGTGCGGCGGCGCCGGACGTTCTCAAGCGTCGAGGACGGCCGTTGTTGAGCGAAATCCTCCGGAGATCAAGACCCTGAGAGCAAGATTCGATCGATGAGATATACGTACATTTATGTAGCTAGTCAAACTCTTCAGAGTTGAGGTAAGATCGCGTCTCCGAAAAACGTGTCCGGGTATCGCCATCGATCTCACTCTCGGGCTCCATGACGGAACGCATCTCCCCACAGCCCTCCGAAACGGGCAGCCGATTTCCTCGTGTGCCGCCCGCCGACCAACAGATGGAGTTGATGCTGGACATCGATCGGGATGATTATCGATTCGCGCTCGAACAGGCCTCCGATATCATTTGCCGCACCAACCTGTCCGGCCGCATCACCTTCGCCAATCCAGCCGTGACCAGAATTCTGGGCTACGCGATGGTGGAAGTGCTCGGCCACCACATCACGGAATTCGTTCGCGAGGACTACCGCGCGAAAGTGTGGTGGTTCCACGTGCGGCAGTTTCTGCGCGGCCGCCCGTCGAGCTATCTGGAACTCCCCCTGGTCGCCCGAACGGGCAAGGAAATTTGGGTCGGACAAAACGTACAACTGCTGCAGCGCGACGAGGAAGTGATCGGCTTTCAGGCCGTGGTCCGCGATATTTCCGTGATCAAGCAGGCCGAGCAGGCGCGTCGCGCCAGCGAAGAGAAGCTCCAAAGTTTTTTTCACGACGCTCCGATCATGTATTTCACCCTGAACAGTGAAGGGACGATTCTGTCCGTGAATCGATCCGGGGCCGAACAGCTTGGCTACACCATGTCCGAGTTGGTCGGGCGGTCCATCTTGGACATGTTTCTGGTCGAGGATCGGGACGGCGTGAGGAGCCAAATGAAGGCGTGTCTGGAGCGTCCCGGCGTCGTGTGCGAGTGGGAGCTGCGGAAAGTTCGGAAAGACGGTGCCACCGTCCAGGTTCATGAGCGCGCGCGCGTCGTCCCCGGCAGCGACGGGCGGCCCGTCGTGCTGGTCGTCTGTCAGGATATTACCGAACGGGTTCGGCATGAGCGGGCGCTCAAGGAGATTTATCAACAGCTCGAACAACGGGTGATGGAACGGACGAGCGAGTTGCTGGCGGCCAACGAGGCGCTTCGCCAGACGACGTCGCAGCTCCAAACGTTGATCGAAGAATCGCCGTTCGCCATCATCGAGCTTGACGAAAACGCCAAGGTCGTCAGTTGGAATACCGCCGCCGCAAACATCTTCGGGTGGACGGAGCAAGAAGTGGTGGGCCGGGAACTGCCGTATGTGCCGTGCAACGAAAAAGAAGAAGAACAGTCACTCCAACTTTGGCAATTGATCATGCAAGGTGTTCCGGTCAGAAACGTCGAGCTGCGTCGGCACCGGAAGGACGGCTCGACGGCCGAAATCAGTTTTTGGGGCGTGGCGCGCCGCAATGCCGAAGGGCGGGTGACGGGGGCATTGGCGTTTTGCATCGACATCACCCAACAAAAACGGCTGGAGCAACAGTTCCGGCAGGCTCAAAAGATGGAGGCGGTGGGACGTCTGGGGGGAGGCATCGCGCACGATTTCAACAATCTCCTGACCGTCATCAACGGCTGCAGCGCCTTGTTGCTTGATCGGGTGCGGCGCGAAGATCCGATCCATCATCTGCTCGACGAGATATCCAAGGCGGGAGCTCGAGCCGCCGATCTGACGAGACAACTCCTGGCGTTCAGCCGGCAGCAAGTGCTCAAGCCGCAGCGCGTCGATCTGAATGAATCCCTCAAGGGGATCACCTCTATGCTCGAGAGACTGATGGGCGAGGACATCGAAGTGGTGCTGGATCTTGATCCGGGTCTCTGGCCCATCCAGGTGGACAAGGGGCAAATCGACCAAGTGGTGATGAATCTGGCGGTCAACGCGAGAGACGCGATGCCGGATGGCGGCAAGCTGACGCTGTCCACGGCCAATTTTGTCCTGCATCCGTGGACGCCGGTGTCCAATCCGCTGTTCACGCCGGGCGACTATGTACAGTTGACCGTCCGTGACACCGGCCTCGGCATGGATCAAGACGTGCGCGCTCATCTCTTCGAACCGTTCTTTACGACCAAGGAAGAGGGTAAGGGGACGGGGCTCGGGCTTGCGACGGTGTATGGGATCGTCAAGCAAAGCCGCGGCGTCATCTTCGTCGACAGCGCGCCGGGCGAGGGCACGACGTTTGATCTCTACTTCCCGCGCTTCGTCGAGCAGGACGACGAGGTGGCGATCCCCAAGTCGTCGCGCCCCGTGCGAGGAGGCGAGCGGGTTATGCTCGTCGAGGACCAAGAGTCGGTGCGAGATCTTGTCTGCCTCGCCCTTGAGGAGTACGGCTATCAGGTGTTTAAAGCGGCGAACGGAGACGAGGCGTTCCGCCTGGCAGCCGTGATATCGGAGCCGATCGACGTCCTGGTGACGGACGTGGTGATGCCGCGCTTCACGGGACCGGTGGTCGCGGAACGGCTCAGGCAACGGTGGCCGGGCCTCAGGGTGCTCTTCATGTCGGGCTACACGGAACGAGTCAAACCGATGTTCCTTAATTCGCCGGGCACGCTGTTCATCCAGAAACCGTTTTTGCCGACCGAGTTGGCCGCGCAGTTACGTCGGCTGCTTGACGACACCTTCTGATCGTCACAGACGCAGTTCCTCGTTCCTCTTCCGCAAGAGGTCTTCGCGCCTCGCACCGGTCGGGACCCGGCCCGCGGCGTTAACTGTATTGATCCCACGTGTCGCACTGTTTGATCGCCCAAAACACGGCTTCTTTCAGTTTCTTCAACACGATGTTGTCAGGATCGCGGATGGCTTGGAGTTTTTTGTCAAGATCGTACAGCGGTTGGATCGACCGTTTGTCGGGAACTTTTCCCAGGGCCCAAGCGACCTCTGTCAGGACGGTCCAGTCTGTCTCGGGGTCTTGAAGTTTGGCCAGCAGGGGAAGAACGACGGAGGCGTCGCCGGCAATACCCCCGATCTGTCCGAGTCCCTTGGCCGCCGCAGCTTGAATTTCCGCCTGGGCGGAAGAGTTCAAGATGTTAATGAGCAACGGGATGCTTTCTCTGCCCAGATTCCCCATGGCGACGATCGCCTGTGTGGCTAAATCACGGTCTTTGAGGATTTCTTTGAGTTTGGGCAAGGCTTCGTCGGCTTGCATTTCTCCCAAGAGAGAAATGATTTGGATTTTCCTGGCCTGACTCGTATTGGGTGAATCAAGCAGGGCAAGCAGGCGTTCCGGATGCCCCCACTCGGCCGCCAAAAACAGGGGGAACTCATGCCGTTCGAGTTCCTCCGTCAACTTGTCGATCGCGTAGGCGCCGGGATCGGCAGCCTGCGCGGCTTGAGCGGCGGCCGCGGCGTCGTCAAACTCCGTCCGCACTTCCTTTTGCCACTTGATCTTCATGCCGCTCAATAGATAGGTCAATTGACAGGCCGGACCTTTCCACAATCGGGATGGTGCGTCCGGAAGATCGGCATCGCCACCGGCCGCAGTCGTGCCTTCCCAGGTTTTCCGTTGCTCGCATTTGACGCGAAAGACGACATCATGGGGCTCTTCTCGATTCAAGACGACGGTATACCCGACTTCGCGAAGCCGGTGTGACACGATTTGTGCAATATGGCCGGCGTCCACTTCGCCCTTGTCCGTCAGAGCAAGGACTTCCACCAGGACGACGCGAATCTTTTCCAACTGAGATTTCTGCTCGGGCGTGAAATAATCGCGATAGGCCCGCAAGGGATCGGTGACGAATAAGAAAACCAGCACAAGTAAAAAAACCTTCGCCGTAGAGGGTGATATCATGCGCATCTGATCCCCCTTTCATCGATGGAGTCGAGACAGCGGCATCGCATGGCGCAATTTCGGGGGTGTCTCAGGAAACGGCGACAATAGAGACCACGGTTACGAGTTCATTATATACCGGTTGCATTCCGGATCTCAGGGGCGTGTCAGAGTGAAAGTCGAGCAGTGGTTGGCTTGAGGACGGCCTGCTCGGCGCTCGGTCGGAATTGGTCGGCGGTCAGATTGGTCGGATTGACAGCCGATATTCTTCAATGGTACTGTGCCGGGTCAATTGTCGTGCGTTTCGCGCGAACGATTTTGTTTGTCCCACGATTCGGCAAGTGGATCACCGACAGTGATTAAAACGGTAGTTGCGCGGCGTTACGCACGGGCGCTCTTCGAGCTTCTCGATCCAACCGATATCGAAGCCACGCGAGAGACCCTGAACGGCCTTGGACGAGCCATGAAGGAGTCCGGGGATCTCCGCTACGTTACCGCGTCGCCGGCGTTCAGCGTCGAGGAGAAAATCTCCGTGTTGACGGAATTGAGCGGTCGCTTTCGCTGTCCTTCGGAAGGGAAGGCCTTTCTCGGTCAATTGGTCAGGAAAAATCGCATCGGGTTTTTACCGGAAATCGCCGAGGCGTTCGGGAGGCTGGTCGATCAATCGAAGGGCGTGCAACAGGTCTTGGTCGCGTCGGCTACGGAACTCTCCCAGGCCGAGCGGGATCGGACTCAAGCACGACTGCGCGACGCGCTGAAGCGAGAAGTCGCGGTCACGTTTCATACCGATGCGAACCTCTTGGCCGGAGTCCGGATCCAAGTCGGAAACATGGTGGTCGACGGCACGGTCCGGGGCCGCTTGAACGATATCCAGTCATTGCTGACGAGAGAGTAGGTCGGCGGAGGCGGGATGGCCGTCCGGCGTCTCGCCGTCCTGCGGATGAAGGAGTAGTCATGCAGATCAAAGCCGATGAAATCAGTGCGATCATCAAAGAAAAAATTCGGGGATTCGACAAACAAGTTGACGTGAAAGAGACCGGCTCCGTCATTCAAGTCGGAGACGGCATCGCCAAGGTGTATGGGCTCGACGGCGCCATGGCGGGCGAGATGCTCGAGTTTCCCGGCGGGCTCTATGGAATTGCGCTGAATCTTGAAGAGGACAACGTCGGCGCCGTGCTCATGGGCGACGACGTCGGGATCAAGGAAGGCGATCCGGTCAGGCGTACGGGCCGCATCGCAGAGGTTCCCGTGGGCGAGGCATTGGTCGGTCGGGTGGTCAACGCGATCGGTCAGCCGATCGACGGAAAAGGGCCGATCAAGTCGCAGCATTTTTCCCGCATCGAGGTGGTGGCTCCGGGCGTGAACACCCGCCAATCGGTGCGCGAACCACTGCAGACCGGCATCAAGGCCATCGACGCGATGATTCCGATCGGCCGAGGACAGCGCGAATTGATCATCGGCGATCGGCAGACCGGCAAAACCGCCATCGCCGTCGATACCATCATCAATCAGCGAGGTCTGGGAGTCTTCTGTATTTACGTGGCCATCGGCCAGAAGCGATCGACCGTGGCGCGGGTCGTCAAAACCCTTGAAGAGCACCACGCGATGGACTACAGCATGGTCGTCTCCGCGACGGCCAGCGAGCCCGCTCCCATGCAGTTCCTGGCGCCGTTTGCCGGAGCGGCCATGGGCGAATACTTCCGCGACAACGCCAAACACGCCTTGATCGTGTACGATGATTTGTCCAAACACGCCGTCGCCTATCGACAGTTGTCGTTGTTGCTCCGTCGACCGCCTGGCCGGGAGGCGTATCCTGGCGATGTGTTCTATCTGCACTCCCGTCTCCTCGAACGGGCGGCGAAGCTGAGCGATGCGCTCGGGGGAGGCAGTTTGACCGCTTTGCCGATCATTGAAACGCAGGCCGGCGACGTGTCGGCCTATATTCCGACCAACGTGATTTCCATCACCGACGGGCAGATTTATCTTGGCAGCGATCTGTTTTATTCGGGCATTCGCCCGGCCATCAACGTCGGCCTTTCCGTCTCTCGTGTCGGAGGGTCGGCGCAAATTAAGACCATGAAGCAAGTGGCTGGAACGCTTCGGCTCGACCTGGCTCAATATCGGGAGATGGCCGCCTTTGCGCAATTCGGAAGCGAGCTGGACAAGGCGACCCAGATGCAGTTGGCGCGAGGGGTTCGCATGGTCGAGCTGCTCAAACAAGGCCAGTACAAGCCGATGCCGGTGGCCGATCAGGTACTCTCCATTTTTGCCGGCGTCAATGGTTTCCTCGACGACGTCGCTGTTGATAAAGTGCAGCAGTTTGAAGCGGATTTGCTGCATTACATTCAGCAGCATCATCCGGAACTGAGGAAGGAAGTGACGTCCATCGGCAAGATCGACGACAAGGTCGGAGGTCGTCTGAGAGAAATAATCACAACCTTTAAGCAGAAGATGGGGTATGGAGCCAAAGCCTGAGTGAAAGGCGCGGTAGAGAGGACTTCTCTTAAGCGGATCTTTGGCCTCGTGATCGATACTTCGAAATAAGACACCATGCCAAGTCTCCAATCGCTCCGCCGCAAGATCGCGGCGTTCAAGAACACCCAGAAGATCACGAAGGCCATGAAAATGGTGGCCGCCGCGAAGCTGAAACGCTCCCAGGACCGTATCCTGGCGGCCCGTCCCTACGCGCATAAAATGCGGGGTGTCTTGAGTAATTTAAGCCAACGGGTAAATCGCTCCGCCCATCCGCTCTTGCAAAAGCGCGAGGGCAAAAAGGTCGAAGTCCTGGTGGTGACGAGCGACCGAGGCCTGTGCGGGGGGTTCAACGGCAACATCGTGCGGCGGAGTACGGAGTTCGTGAGGCAGTGCGAGGCGAGGGGAGTGGCGGTCCATCTGAGTATCGTCGGGCGAAAGGGGCGGGATTATTTTCGCCGCCGTGCGTGGCCGATTCGCCAAGAATGGACGGGGATTTTCGATAAGTTGAGTTTCGAGCACGCCATCGATATCGGCGGCGATCTCACCGACCAGTTCATCCGGGGCACGTTCGATGAACTCTACGTCGTGTACAATGAGTTCAAGTCGGCGATCCAACAACGTGTGATCGTCGAGAAACTCTTTCCCGTCGATGCGGCCTCCGAGTTCGGTGTGGCGCCGGTCGAGGGCGCGGCGGGCGGCGGCTATCTCTACGAGCCGGGCGAAGCGGAATTATTGGACGTTCTGGTGCCCAAGCATTTTCAAGTTCAAACCTATAGAATTCTCCTGGAATCGGCCGCGGCCGAGCACGGGGCCCGCATGGCCGCCATGGACGGCGCGACGCGCAACGCGGGGCAACTCATCAAAAAGGTCACGCTGTATTACAACAAGACTCGGCAAGCGGCGATTACCAAGGAATTGATGGATATCGTAGGAGGCGCGGAAGCCCTGAAGTAGGGACCGGCGCGAGCGCGTTTCGCGAGACGCGAGCGAGAGAAGCAGGTGAACCCCAAGGGATCGATTCGTCGGTCAAGGGGCGTGAAAACCAGACATCGCTTTGGAAAGGTGAAGAATGAGCACAGGTAAGGTTGTCCAAGTCATCGGCCCGGTGGTGGACGTGGAATTTCCTCCGGGGAAGTTGCCGAACATCTATAATGCGCTGAAGATAGAACAGGCGGAGGACAAGACCGCCGGAAGGCCGGCTATCCGACTGACGCTCGAAGTCGCTCAACACTTGGGGGAGAATCGTGTGCGAGGCGTGGCCATGTCGTCAACGGACGGCCTGACGCGAGGCATGGAGGTGCACGATACGGGCGCTCCCATTTCCGTTCCGGTCGGACGTGAAACGCTGGGGCGGCTGATCAACGTCCTCGGTGAGCCGGTGGACGAGAAGGGGCCGATCAAAGCCAAGAAGACCTACCCGATTCACCGCCCCGCGCCGAAGCTCGAAGATCAAGAAACCAAAACCGAAGTGCTGGAAACCGGCATCAAAGTCGTGGATCTGCTCGAACCCTACAGCAAGGGGGGCAAGGTCGGTCTGTTCGGCGGCGCCGGGGTGGGCAAGACCGTCATCATCATGGAGCTCATCAACAACATCGCCCTCCATCACGGAGGATTTTCGGTGTTTGCCGGTGTGGGAGAGCGGACGCGCGAAGGCAATGACCTCTGGCATGAGATGCAAGAGTCCAAGGTCATCGATCCGGATGATTTTACCAAGTCGAAGGCCGCGCTCGTTTATGGTCAGATGAACGAGCCGCCCGGCGCCCGTCTGCGTGTTGCGTTGACCGGGTTGGCCGTCGCGGAGTTTTTCCGAGACGAGGAAAACCAGGACGTCCTTCTGTTCGTGGACAATATCTTTCGATTCACGCAGGCCGGTTCCGAGGTGTCGGCGCTGTTGGGCCGCATGCCGTCCGCGGTGGGATATCAGCCGAACCTCTCGACGGAAATGGGCGCGCTGCAAGAGCGGATTACGTCCACCAAACGCGGATCGATCACCTCGGTCCAGGCCATTTACGTGCCGGCCGACGACTTAACGGATCCGGCTCCCGCGACGGCGTTCGCGCACTTGGACGCGACGACCGTGCTCTCTCGGTCGTTGGCCGAGCTGGGTATTTATCCCGCCGTCGATCCTCTTGACTCGACGTCTCGTATTCTCGACCCTCAAATCATAGGGGAGGAACATTATAAAGTGGCTCGCGGTGTTCAGTCCGTCTTGCAACGTTATAAGGATTTGCAGGACATCATTGCGATTCTGGGCATGGATGAGTTGTCCGAGGACGACAAGATGGTCGTCGCCCGCGCGAGAAAAATCCAGCGGTTCCTCTCGCAGCCGTTCCACGTCGCCGAAGCGTTCACCGGTACGCCGGGTAAATACGTCAAATTGAAGGACACGGTTCGTAGTTTCAAGGAAATCCTGGACGGAAAGTACGACCATTTGCCGGAACAGGCCTTCTACATGGTCGGTCCGATCGAGGAGGCGGTTGCCAAGGCGGAAAAAATGGGAGTGAAGGTATAAGGGGCGAAGACGATACGACAGGTGTATGGCGAGAGAGAAGACAAAATGGCCGGAAAATTCCTCTTGGAAGTCGTTACGCCGGAAAAACTGTTGCTGAGCCAACAGGTGGACGAGGTCATCGCGCCTGGCCTGGAAGGCGACTTCGGAGTTCTGCCGGGTCATTGTCATTTCCTCTCGATGTTACGGATCGGGGAACTGCGGTATCGCGTCGGCGATCAAGTCAACCATATGGCCGTGCTTTGGGGGTATGCCGAGGTGACGCCGACCAGGGTGACCGTTATGGCCGAGATCGCCGAAAAAGCCGAAGACATCGACGTGGAGCGCGCCACGGCCAAAGTGGAAGAAGCGGAACGTCGGCTCAAGCAAGGAGGCCTGCCGTCCGACGTCAAGGAAGCTCAAATCAGCCTCGAAAAAGCCCGTCTGCGGAAAAAGATTGCGGAGCGGGCTCGGAAGGTCGCCCACGCCTAACTGCCTCGTATTCAAGCCTTTGCCCGCGCGGGTTCGCCGCCGTGGTTGCTCAGGCCGTCATCCTCGCCGCTCATTCAATAATCCGGCAAACGTTTCCGGTTTCACGGCATGCCTCGCGTGGTTCAACCGATGACGGCTCGTATCGGCGAGGGGAAATGCCGTTCATGACGGGAGGAAGACCTCCGTGATCACGGAGTTTGTTGTCACACCCGGCGAACAACCCAAACGGCTCGATGTCTTTCTTGTCAACCGCGAGCGGGCCATCTCCCGGTCCGCCTTGCAGCGACTGATC
The DNA here is from genome assembly GCA_024331095.1 of Nitrospira sp. GTDB lineage: Bacteria > Nitrospirota > Nitrospiria > Nitrospirales > Nitrospiraceae > Nitrospira_D. Next base: position 14,792 of record JANDJE010000022.1, read on the forward strand.
GAACTCGGTCGCATTCGAGTCAACAATGCCGCGGTGAAGCCGAGCCACAAAATCAAACCGGGCGATACCATTACGATGGATATCCCCAAACCGGAACCGCTGGCACTCAAGGGAGAAGCCATTCCGCTTGAGGTGCTGTATGAAGATGAAGCCGTCCTGGTTCTCAACAAACCCGCGGGGATAGTCGTGCATCCGGCCCCTGGGAACTGGACTGGAACGTTGGTCAACGCACTGTTGCATCATTTTGACGCTTCGGGCGGCACCCTGTCCACCGTTGGGGGAAAAGAGAGGCCTGGGCTTGTCCATCGCTTGGATAAGGAAACATCGGGGATCATGGTGGTCGCGAAAACGGACCATGCGCACCGACATCTGGCCGCGCAATTTCAGCGCCACACGATCACCCGCGTGTATGAAGCCGTGGCGTGGGGAGTCCCGAAGAGAGCCCGCGGGGTGATTACCCTGGCGATCGGGCGGGACGTCAAAGAACGAAAAAAAATCTCCTCGAGGACTTCACGGCCCAAGGAATCGATCACGGAGTACCGAGTCGAGCGACGTTTCGGCAACCTGGCGGCCCATCTTTTACTTTATCCTCGAACGGGCCGAACCCATCAATTGCGTGTTCATTTGCAGTCTCTGGGCCACCCGATTCTGGGCGATCAAACCTATGGCGGCGCCAAAGTCAAAATGATCGGGCCGCTCGTCGTTCCGCGCGTCATGCTCCACGCGAGAACCCTTGGATTTCACCATCCCCTCACGGGAGACTTTAGAGAGTTTACTCGCGGATATCCGGCCGACATGCAAGGCGTCGCCGAAGAGCTGGAACGACTTGCGCGGGACGGCTAAGGGAGACGCTCCGATCATCATGGGGGACGTTCGTATGCGGATCGGGGATGTGCTCGATGCCGTCGGCGGGCTGGTGTCGAGGATCAAAGAGTATGCGGCTAAGTTGCCCGCCGTCGTCAATCTGTCGGTTGCGCCGACGGGGGTCAAACCTCCTCCGGACGCCGTCGAAGCGTACGATGACCTGGTGATGCGCCTGCGCACCAGGATCGTCGGCACGCCGTACAAACACCTGAGCACTCCCTTGCTTGAGTCTCTTGAAGCCTTTGAGTCAGGGAGATTGCTGGAAACGGTTCAGCCGCTCCTCTCGCTGCTGGATCAGATCCAGCAAATGATCAAAGATCGAGACATCGAAGCGCAGCCTGCGGACGAGAACCGCGTCGATGAATACCGAAGGTCGCTTCGAAAAATTCTGCCGGGCAATAGGCCGGAACTGGAAGAAACCGGAGGGATGTGAGCCGGCGCCGCGCGCGCAACGCGCGCGAGGCGCCTTGATCAATGGCCCATCTTTGGCCCGGCGGCGTTTGCTCCTTGAGAGACGAGAGAAAACCGGACCGTGGATCGGCAATGGGGGCATTTGGCGCGGATGGTGGCGTCGTCCAGCATCTCATAGTGTTCGGAAGTCAGCCACATTAATCGAAAGCATTTCGGACACGTACGGACTTGCGTTGACATGATGTTCCTCGTACACTCCCTCGTGGCGGCTATCACGTGCGTGGAGGATAATCTAGTATAAGATGCGAGCGGCCCTCAAGCCCGCAATTCTCTATTCGGACGATATCCCGCCTAAAGCGGATCAACTGCTCGGCCTCTTCCATCAGGCTCCCTGGGCCAAGGATCGGACGGCCGAAGAGACGGAGGAGATGCTTCGTCACACCGATCTCACCGTCTGTGCGTGGGACCGGGAACGCTTGGTCGGATTCGGCCGTGTGCTGACCGATTTTGTTTATCGAGCGACGATCTGGGACGTGATCGTCGATCAGGCTTATCAAAAACAAGGAATCGGCTCGGAAATCGTTCGACGAATCCTGGATCATCCGCGACTACAGAGAGTCGAGCTTTTTTGGCTGTGCACGAGGCGCCCCGGGTTCTACGAAAAGCTGGGTTTCAGCTCAAAAGAGCAAGCGGGGATGGTCTGGGCCAGAAACACCCAGGCTCGCCGGGAGTGATCATGGGAAGGACCTTTCGGCCGTGGTCTTCAGCAAAGGCGCTCCCTGCGGCATGAGGGGAGGCGTCTCTAAAAGAAGGCCTTCACGCCGAAGAGAAATCCGAAGGACGAGAGGTTCCAATCGTTGATTCGAAACCGGTCATCAACATGTGCGTGACCGTCGTTTCGCTTATAGGCCCACTCGGCGTTGACTGCCAGGTGCCTGTTCACCAGATAGTCCACACCCCATCCCAGCCTCCAGGCAAACGTATTGCTGGGGCTGATCTCGGCAGAAACCGCCTCGCTGAAACTGTTCACGTTCACGCCGAAACTCATGTTGACATAGGGAACAACCGATCCCAATTTAACGGGACGTAGTTCGATCGTCGGAAGCACCGACACGGTATGTTGACTTCCCACATCCAAGGATAACCGTCGATCCTCGACATCCACGCCGTGTCGCTCCCACTCCACCATCATCCCCACCAGGAACCAACGGTTCACACTATACAAAGCCTGAACATTGACAAGCGGGCCGATCCCGGCGGAGCCTCTATCGAAGCCTGCGATGCCGACCACGTCGTGCGAAAGGGATTGTGTCGGGACGGCGAATCCGGCTCGAGCCCCCAGGACCCACGTCTTCGGCTGGATCCCTCCAAATGATTGAAAATCCTCGGCGGCCAGAAGCCGCTCGCTCGGAGCCAGTACGCTGACCACGCCGACGCACAGGAACGCCGCAAGCCATGAGGGTTGACGTTCGACTCTCATCGGACGATTCCTCCTTTCCGGCGTGACCACACGCCGATCGAAACAGCAAGTTCCTTGTCGCATAATTCGCCGAAATGGTCAAATCGCAATTCTCCGCCCCATCGACTTCGACTTGCCGGCCTACCGGCTTGCCGGCGGAGGTGCCGGATTGTTGAGAAGAGAGAATCATCGAAACCGGAGGCAGGAGAAAATCAGCGGAGATGGCCGGAACTGACTCTCAATTTTTTTGGTGAAATCACGAGCGAGAAAAAAAACACCGCCGTCGCCAGCAGCACAATCGATGGTCCCGATGGAATGTCCCAGACCGTCGAGACCACGACGCCGGTCAAGGCCGTCGCCGTTCCAATGATCACCGAGTACAGGGTCAGGGTCGTCAAACTGTGCGTGAGCTGATAGGCCGTTGAAGCGGGAATGAGAATCATGGCGAACACCAAGATGGCCCCGACGGTTTTGAGTGAGACTACAACGGTGAGCGCCACCAGCGTCAGCAGGAGGAAAAAAATTTGGCGCGCCGGAACACCCGACGCTTCCGCCATCTCTTGATCGAACGCGATGAAAAGCAATTCTTTCCAGAAGGCGATCAACAGGCCGAGCACCAGCGCGGCCAACCCTCCGATAAGCAACAATTCCTCGCCGGTCACCGAGAGCACGCTGCCGAACAAATAGCCGTACACTTCGGCATTATAGGTTTTCATCAGGCCGATGAACACGATGGCCAGCGCCATGGTGGCCGTGTACAGAATGCCGATCGAGACGTCCAGTTTCATTCGGCCCTGCTCCTCGAGCCAGCCCGTGATCCAGACCGTCGCCACGCCGAACGCGACGGCCAACAAGAGGGGAGGCCATCCGATGAGATACCCCAGGGTCACGCCGGCGAACGCCGCGTGCGAGGTTCCGGCTCCCACGAACGCCAGGCCGCGCAGCACGACGAAGACGCCGATCAGCGAGCACAGGCCCCCCACCATCGCCGCGGCGAAAAGAGATCGTTGCATGAAATCGTACGCGAACAGGTCCAACATCAGATCGATCGTCCACCGTTCAATGGGAATGATGATAGTCCTCGACAATGACCAGGTCCTTGTCGGAAATGACCAGGCCTTTCCCATAGACCTGTTCGAGGATGTTCGGTTTGAGCACATCGGCGGGAGGACCGGCCGCGTGCAGGCGGGTTTTGAGGAGGACGAGACGGTCCACCCGCGACCGGATCATATTGATATCGTGCGTAATCAGCAGCACCGTCAGTCTCAACGTCTCGTGCAGGTGTTGAATCAGCTCGATGACGTTATGCTGCATGGGAAGATCCAGCCCCGTCGTCGGTTCATCCAGCAAGAGGACCTTCGGTTGTTGGGCCAAGGCCCTCGCGATGAACACGCGCTGCTGTTGGCCTCCCGACAAATGACCCAACGCGGTGTCCTTATACCGTTCCATGGCGACGAGAGCCAGCGACTCCAGGGCGATCCGGCGGTCCTCTGGTCCGGGACGGTGAAACAAACCCAACGCGCCGTATCGGCCCATCATCACCGTCTCGAAGACGGTGACCGGAAAGTCGCGATCCACGACGCCTTTCTGGGGAAGATACCCGATTTTCGCCCGATGGTGGCATCGGAGTTCTTGGCAGGCGCAATCGAAGATATGGAGCTGCCCTTTGATCGGCGCAAGAAGTCCGAGCACCGCCCGGCACAGGGTGGTCTTGCCGGAGCCGTTCGGGCCGATGACGCCGACGAACTCACCGGCTTCGATAGAAAGGGTGATGTCTTCCAGCGCCGTCACGCCGGGGAATCCGAATGAGGCATGGTCAAATCGGATAATCGGCGGACGAGACCCTCCCGGCATAGAATGCTGCTCGTTTTCATGTCGAGGGAAGAGCATTGCGAGAAGAGAACTACCGCTCCAGGGCGTCGGCTAATTTCAGCACATTGTAGCGGAGCATGTCGAGGTACGACTCGGTCCCCGGCAAGCCTCCGGGCAGAGTGGTCAAGACGACGACGCTCGCGCCCGTTTCTTTTGAGAGGAGGTTGGGAATCCGCTGACTCAACTGAATTTCGGAAGCGATGACTTTCAGCCGATCTTTTCTCATCTTGCCGATGAGATTCTGTAATTGAAGGGCGGACGGTTCCGCTCCCGAATGAATCTGGATCGTCGCCGCAATCTCGAACCCGAACCGTTTAGCCAGATACGGCCACGCAGGGTGGTGCACGACGATGCGCCGGTCCGTCAGTCGGCCGACGCGATCCAAGAGGTCGCCTCGAAGCCGCTCCACCTGTTCACGATAGGCGGCAAGATTTCGCCGGTATTCGTCCGCGTGGATAGGATCGACCTCGATCAAGGCGTCGGTGATGTGCCGCAGCATGATGCCGACGTTGTCAGGGTCCATCCAGATATGGGGATTCCCTTGTGACGAAAGGGGCTCGCCGTTTTCGTGCCGCGCATCGTGTCGGTCATCCGAATCATCATGAATCAAGGGGACTCCCTGCGAAGTGGTGACGACTCGCAGGGACGGGCTCCCCGCGTTTTTCACCAGCGAGGCGACCCACACTTCGAGGCCGAGGCCGATTTCGAACAACAGCCTCGCTTTGCGCACCGCGACCAAGTCCGTGGGCTTGGGCGAGTACGTGTGTTCATTTTCCAAGCCGGTGAGCAGCGATTTCACGTGAACGCGGGAACGCCCGACTTGCTCGGTCAGATCTTTCAGCACGGGAATGGTCACCACGATCTCGACGGGGTCCTGAGCCCTCGAGACAGAAGTTCCGCTCGTCAATCCGACCAGAAAAAATGCAATGAGAAAAAAAACCGGTAATCGCTGATGCCGAACCCGCGACATGGGGGAGGACGGTAACATCCGACTTGGAGGATGTCAACGTAAACGGGCCCGCGCCGGTCACGTGAGTGTGGCCGCACAAAGGATTGCTTGACCATCCGGCGGAGTTCCATTAGCGTAACCGCGTGGATACAACGACAGGGAGATCCCTCGGAGAAAGGGTGGCGTCATTGTGAACGTTGTCGGGCTGATGTCGGGAACCTCCGGCGACGGAGTCGATGCGGCGTTGGTGGAAATCCGGCGAGGGAAGTCCGGACTTCGCGTCAAAATGATCGCGTTTCACCCCCTTCCGTACCCAAGGTCGCTCCAGCAGCGGATTTTGGCGACATCGGTCTCGGGGACCGTGGCGGAGGTGTGCCATCTCAACGTGTTATTGGGAGAATGGTTCGCCAACGCGGCGTTGGGAGTGATCCGCGCCGCGTCGTTGCAGCCGAAAGACGTCGACCTGATCGGATCGCACGGCCAAACCGTGCATCACCTTCCGTACGGGATCAAGGACGCGGGGGTCGGAGCCGTGCGCTCGACCCTTCAAATCGCGGCGCCCGCCGTCATTGCGGAACGGACCGGTATCACCACCATCGCCGATTTTCGCCCCCGTGACATGGCAGCCGGCGGGCAGGGGGCGCCGCTGACGCCGGCGGTCCACGCGCTGCTGTTCCGGCATGCCCGTCGGGCCCGGCTGATTGTCAACTTGGGCGGTATCAGCAACGTCACGTATTTGCCGCGCGGATCGGGATATGACGGAATCGTCGCGTTCGATACCGGTCCGGCCAACATGGTGCTGGACGGGCTCATGGCATGGAGCACCAACGGCCGAATGGCAATGGACCGCGAGGGACGATTGGCTTTCCGCGGGCGGGTCGACGGCAGATTGTTGGCCAAGCTGCTGGCTCATCCCTATCTGTCCCAGCCTCCGCCAAAATCCACCGGACGGGAAGTGTTCGGAGCCAAGATGATCGACGAATTGACGACGATGCCGCAGGCCCAGCGGTTGACGATCGAGGATCTGCTGGCGACGTGCAGCCGCTGGACCGCGGAAGCGGTCGGAACGGTTCGGCGGTGGATCACGGGGGGAATCGACGAAGTCATCGTCGGGGGGGGAGGCGTGCGCAATCGAGCCATCATGCATCATCTCGCCGACGTGTTCGCGCCGACGCCGGTGGCGCCGTTCGAATCGTATGGATGGGACAGCAAGGCCTTCGAGGCGGTGGCCTTTGCCGTCTTGGGCTATCAAACGGCGACGGACCAATATGGGAACGTGCCGTCGGTGACCGGCGCGACGCACCCTCGTTTGTTGGGCTGTATCGTTCCCAACGGACCGGGATGGATGGAACGTCTGCGGTCCCGAGCCGAAAAGAAGTGACCGGCGATGAAGGATCTCGTCATAGCGGGAGCGACGGCGGCCGTCGCCATTCTGTGGTGGCTCGTCGTCCGATCGAAGACGTCGGAGGGCTCGGCGGCCGATTGTACGTTGCCGGCCAAGGCGGTCGTCACCGCACAGCCCTTGCTGACGGACGAGGAGAGTTCGTTCTACAACCGATTACAGATTGCGACTCAAGACCGCTATCTTATTTTGGCCCACGTTCCACTCTGGTCGTTTGTATCCGTCGATGTGTCGGGGAAACATCGATCCCGGATTCTCAAGCGGCTCGTGTTGACGCGAGTCGATTTTGCGCTGGTGCATCCGGGGTCGCGGCATGTGGAGCAAGTCGTGCTGCTCCAAGGGGAGCCCTCCGATACGACTCAGAACGATCGCCACCGCGTCGTGGAGTCGGTCATGGCCGCCGCGGGTATCAGAGTGGCCAAGGCGCGATCGACTCGCTCGTACACCATCCCCGAACTGATCGATCTCCTGGGGCTATCCGAGGAGGAGCCCGCGTCGTGAGAAACGGGGCCCGTCACGAGCCCCGGCCGCCTAGTCGGATTCTTGCGGGCCCTGTTCGGACTTGATGGTCGTCTCAACGGCTTTCTGTGCCAGCTCCGCTTCCGAACTGCCGGGATATTGATCGATGACCCGATCAAACATCATGCGAGCCTTTTCATGATCGCCCAATTTTGCATAGATTTGCCCGAGCTTGAGCGTGGAAGCGGGCAGTTTCTGGCTGAGCGGGTAGTACATGAGGACGTTGTAGAATGAATCCAACGCGTCTTTGTATCGACGCATTCGAAACTGGCATTCACCGATCCAGTATTGAGCATTGGCGGCCAACGAGGATTGGCCGTGCAGCTCGATGAAGAACCGAAACCCCGCCAGCGCCGCTTCATAATCCCGTTGCTTGAATTCTTCCATGACGCGATCGTACAGACGTCGCGACGTGTCGCGCATTTGGCCGGAAGCCCCAAGGGACTCATCGGCCGTTGACAGGATGATAGAAAACAACAAGAAAATTGCGATCATCGTCTGTGCCATAGGTGTGCCTCCGTACCGGCTTGGCCATGGTCTCAACGAAAAGATATTCTCGCAATCGCCGTGCCATTCCTGATGCGCGGAGGATGGAGAACTTTCATGAAAACAACTGGTTCGAGAGGCGGGCTCGGTGTGAACCGGAAGATGTTCTCTATCGATGCCATGGAAGAGACAGAATTGTACGGGCTCCGTCTCTTTTTCGACCGGGAGCGTCTTGGACGGCGATTTTGACGGAGTGATCGGGCGAGATGCTCGAAGGTCCGTTCTCTGTGGCGATAGCGTAGAGAGGCTTAGAACGGCTTGACGCGAAGAGCGGGTGAAAAAGAGCGGGCGGTCACGTGAAACTGAAAAGAGTTTCCCCCCAGTTGTTTGGCTCGGTACATCGCGGCGTCCGCGTGTCGTAGGAGATCGTCGATGTCGTGATCGTCCAGCGGATAGACGGTAATGCCGATGCTGACTCCGATGGAGACCCGCCCCGATTCGAGAAAAAACGGCTCGGCCATGGACTTGGTGATTCGCTCGGCGACATGAATGATATCGTCTTCATGAAAAAGGCCTTCCAGGATGATCGTGAATTCATCGCCGCCCATGCGCGCGACCGTGTCTGCTTCGCGCACGCACGTTTTGATCCGATCGGCGGCGGTTTTCAACACGTGATCGCCCGCCTCGTGGCCCAACGTATCGTTGACGGTCTTGAAGCGATCGAGATCGAGGAGCATAAGCCCCAGCGATTGTCCAAGCCGTTTGCTTCGCGCCATCGCGTGGAGCAAACGGTCACGGAACAGCGTCCGATTGACGAGACCGGTCAACTGGTCGTACTGAGCCAAGTAGGTCAGCCGTTCTTCGGCCCGCTTGCGCTCGATGGAGTAGCGGATCGAGCGCGCCAGCAATTCGCCTTGGTTCCGTCCTTTGACGAGATAGTCTTGCGCGCCGGATTGAACGGCTTGAAGAGCCAAGGCTTGATCGCTCAACCCGCTGAGGACGATGATCGGAATTCTGGGGTTTGCCGCTTGGATCTGTCCGAGAGAGGCGAGTCCGTATCCATCCGGAAGAGAAAGGTCCAACAGAACGGCATCGAAGCGATCGCGGGCGAGTCGGTCGATGGCTTCGTCCAGGCGCACGACGTGCGTGACTTCAAATGACCCGACGCTCCATTCGGCCAAGATGTCTTGGGTCAACAGGGCGTCCGTTTCGTTGTCCTCGATCAGCAAAATCTTGAGCATCGACGCGCCGCGAACTCCTTTGGGAATGGTCCGGCCGACTCTCTTCGGACGGCGTCGGCCATCCTTTTTACAAGTATAGCCGATGGAGCCGGTTCAACAAGAATGTCGCTTCGTTTCGGCAACGTGGCGGTGAAAAGCCGGAGGATAGGGGGGAGCCCACCGGAGCAAATCAGCGGCGCGGCGGCGCCCGCCTCTTTCTTCCGGCGTCAGGAGCCCTTCATCAGGAGGCTCGCGCCGTTCGGATAGGCGCCAATCGGAGGTTGTTCGGGGCCGATGGCGGCTTCGCAGGCGTAGCCCGGTTCCAACGGCCAGAGCAACGACCGCCCGGCAAGATTCCCTCGCATGTGGATATAGCGGAACGTGACGCCCAAACGGGCGGCGTCCTCCTTGACCTTTTGGACGCAGGCATCGGCCGAGTAGGCACGACGGGCAATCAAAATGGGGGATCCCGACTCACTGTGAAACATCACGAATTCACCGGCGCAGCCCGGGAGAAGTCCCACCGCGAGCAACAACCAAACCGCTGATCGGCTTTTTGTCACCATGAGATCCCTTCCGATCATCGTGACACCGAGCATCGATCCCCACTGCCCCGGCGCACGGCTTTCAAAGTATAGCATTCCAACGGTCCGCGGCTCTATGGAAGAAGCAAACGGGTCAATTCGATGAACTGCTCGACAGAGAGGGTTTCGGCTCGGATTTCCAAGGGAAGGGCCAAGGCCCGAAGAGCCGTCAGGACTGCTTCCTGGGGGTACCCTTGGTTTTTAAGTGAATTGACGAGGGTTTTTCGTCGATGGGCAAAGGAGGCTTTGACCAAGGAGGCAAACCGGAGTTCCTCTTCGGGCGAAAGGGGCCGTGTCTTCCTGGTCTGCAGGATGACGACGGCCGATTCCACTTCCGGCTGGGGTCGAAAGCATCCGGGCGACACCTTGAGCGGTTTCTCAATGGTCGCCGCGTATTGAGCCATGACCGACAAGACCCCATAGTCGGACGTTCCGGGTTTCGCAACCAAACGGTCCGCCACTTCGTTCTGCAACATGAGCACCAGCCGAGGGAACCGCCGCCGATGCTCCAGCAATCTGAACAAGAGCGGCGTCGACAGATAGTAGGGCAGATTCGCCACCACGACCGTACCGATCGGAAGCTCTTCAAACGGATAGGCCATTGCGTCCGCCGGCACAAGGTGGAGGTTGGAACGATCCGAATACCGTTCGATCAGGTAATCATGGAGGCGACGGTCAATCTCGATCGCCGTTACGCGATTCGCGACACGGCACAGTTCGACGGTGAGAATTCCTCGACCCGGTCCGATCTCCAGCACCGAATCCTTGGGGGTGAGAGCCGCCAGCGAGACGATTTTACGGGCGATGTTGAGATCGATCAGAAAATGTTGACCCAGGCGCTTGATGGGGACGGGCGGTGCGCTCCTCTCCACCCGTCAGCCTCCGGGGTGAGAGGTCTCGGCCAGGCGTTTGGCCAAGGCCGTAAGGGGAGCACGGTAACAGTCCACCAGATCGGTGAATTCCTCAACCAAGTCATTGGTGAAGGACGGACCGGGTCGGATCGCGGCGAACGCCAGTCCTTCTTGCCGTCCCACGGTTTCGGTCAACAGGGCGGCGGTCTTGCTCTTCCATTGCGCGATTCGTTCCGCTCCCGCGACGGTGTTGAGATCGTGCAGCGCCCGTCGCTCCAGGGCGTCCAGTTCCTCGAGTTGTCGCCGAACGACGGCGAGGGATTGGGAACGATCGTCCGTCATGAGGAAGGAGCCTCCTGACGACCACGGAAGCGGGATACGCGGTTTGCGGCGATTGTCGCGGCCAGTTTGATCGCTTCAAGCAGACTGCCGGGATCGGCGATGCCTTTCCCCACGATGTCGAACGCCGTCCCGTGATCGACCGACGTGCGGATGATCGGCAAGCCGACCGTCAGGTTCACGCATGTACCGAAGGCCACCAGTTTCAGCGGAATCAACCCTTGATCATGGTAGAGGGCGACGACGGCGTCGTATCGGCCGTTTGCCGCCTTGCCGAACAGGGTATCGGCGGGCAAGGGATCGCTGGCATCGATGCCTTGCGCTTGCGCCGCTCTTGAAGCCGGAAGGATCACGCGGGTCTCTTCGTCGCCGAAGAGACCATGCTCGCCCGCGTGGGGATTGAGCGCCGCGACGCCGATCCGAGGGTGTTTAATCCCGAACAGACCCGTGAGCGCCACGTGGGCCAGCCGGATGGCCTTTTCAATTTTGGCTTGGGTCAGCGAGGCCGGGAGATCCTTGATGGCGAGATGAGTCGTGGTGAACATGACGCGCAACGGTCCGCCGACGATCATCATGCCGGATTCCTCGGTGTGAGTCAGGTCGGCCAGCAACTCCGTGTGGCCCGGATAGTGACAGCCGGCCAAGTTGATCGCTTCTTTGTTGATCGGGGCGGTGACGATGCCGTCAAGAGAGCCGGCAAGGGCCAACTCGACGGCCTTCTTGATAAAAGAGACCGAGGCTCCGCCGGTGAGGGCCGCCGCGACGCCCGGTGTAAACGGTCCTATAGGACCGTTGAGGGGATCAAGCACTGCAAGGGTTCCGTCGAGCGGCTGGAATGAGTCGGGGCTCCCGATCGGGCGAACGGTCAGGGGCAGTTTAAGACTGTGAACCGTATGCTCCATCACGGCGACCGATCCGATTACCACAAGCCGGCACAGAGAATGGAGGCTCCGATCGGCGGCCGCCTTGGCGATTACTTCCGGCCCGATCCCCGCCGGATCTCCCATCGTGATGCCGAGCAGGGGCGGTTGCGCGGTTGGCGTTTTGATCGGTCCGGCTGTCATGGTCGGTGTTGATGATTAGGGGCGAAGAGCAAGGTACACCGTGTACCCGATATAGAGCAAGGCGCCGCTCCCGAGGAGCCAGGCGCGCCAATAGCCGCCGATGAACAACTGGAGCAGGTAAAAACTCGCCGCCTGCAGAGCCAGCACCATCGTCGAACTGGCCGAGGCCGTAATCACCCAATCGGTCCCGATCAAGCCGACGGAAACCGGGATGGTGCCTTGAAAGACCATCGCGCCCGTGACGTTGGCGACGGCCAGACGGTCTTTCTTCCGGTAGAGCCAGAGGAAACTGTTCGACATCTCGGGGAGCTCGGTCGCGAGCGGGGCGATGAGGAGTGCAAGTAACAAGGGAGAGACGTCAAAGGCGCCGGCCATTGATTCCGTCGCCGTCACGAACAGGTGCGCCCCCAAAATCAGTCCGGCCAGGCCGGTCAACGTTTGTAGCCCGATCATCAGGCGGGGCGGTGTGGCCTGTGATTTTGCGAAAATGAGCGGCTCAAGCTCGCTGCCCGCGCCGTCTTCCTCGGGTGCGCTCAATTTGAGCTTCATGTAATAGGCATAGAGGCCAAGGAGAACCAGTGCGGCCAGCAAGTGCACGAGTCGATAGCGACTGTAAATACAGCCCAAGGCGATGATGTAGCCGACCAGAAAAAATCCCAGGTCGGTCACCACTTCGCTGTAGTTCAAATGGAACCGAGCCGTCCGCTTCCCGGCCCAGGCGTACAGCAGCAGGAGGAGGGCGAGAAGGGGGAGGACCAACGTACTGAGCATGAACGGCGCTCCCAGAATCGCCCCCAGTCCGACGTCCACTTCGTCTTGGCTTTCTCCAAAGAAAATCGCGATGATCGGGATGGATGTTTCGGGCAAGGTGGTGCCGATGGCCGCGAGAATGCTGCCCACGGCGCCTTCCGAAATGCCCCATCGTTTGCCGAGCCATTCGATGCCGTTGGTGAACAACGTGCAGGCGCCCAACGTCACGGCGATGGAGACGAGAAACAGCAGCGCATAAAACAAAGCATTCATAGGTATGAACCGTGGAACGGGTCGTTCCTTTCCTCGAGATCAGCTCTTCAGCTTGCTCTCCATTGTCGTGTTTCGTTCCGCCCTCCGACCGGCGTGACACATGCGGCAGGCCTCCTCCATCACGCTTCTGAGAGGCAGTCCGGTGCGGTCGGCGACGGCCTTGCAGTCGCGATACTCGGGAGCCGCCTTCTCCGTTCCATCGCCCATCGTGGCGACCTTCATGCGAACGGTCTCGCCACGGACCGTCACCGTGACAATGCGGCGGGGAAGCACATGTCGGGATAGTTCTTGCACACGCACGCCGAGCGTGGTTGTCTCCTTGAACAACACATCGAGAATCGCCTCGCTCCGTTCCGGCGCTGCCAGGCAGGTGAGAATCACGCCGGGCCTGCCTCGTTTCATGATGGTTGGTGTCAGTGCGACGTCCAACGCGCCGGCTTGAAACAGGCGATCCATGACGTGTTCATAGGCCTGCGGCACCAGGTCGTCGAGATTCGTCTCAATCCGAACCACGCGGTCCATCGCCAGGCCGCCGCCGGCTATTGGTTCAGAAAGGAACACACGCAAGACGTTCGGCCAATTCTCGGGGTCGTGATCGCCGGCGCCGCACCCGACCGCCGCGATTTTCATCGTCGGAGTCGAACCGAAATCCGATACGAGGGTTCGCAGCAGCGCCATGCCGGTGGGGGTGGCAAGCTCGCAACGCGGTCCCTCGGAATAGACCGGAATCCCTTTCGCCAGAACCGCCACGGTCGGTCCAGGGACCGGCAACGGCCCGTGCGACGTTTGCACCGTTCCGCTCCCCACGTTGACGGCGGAGGCCGTGGCGCCGGTGACGTCCAGGAGATGGCAACCCAGCACGCTGCCCACCACGTCGATCAACGAGTCGATGACGCCCACTTCATGAAAACGGACCTTGCAGCCAGCGGTGCGATGGGCCGTTCCCTCCGCCTCGGCCAATCGATCGAACACATCGAGGCTCCGTTGTTTGACGGCGGGCGGCAAGGCACCGGCGGCCACGATCCGGCGGATGCGAGAAAGCGAAAGGGGCCGCTCGAATCCTCGTTGGACGATGACGTCGACCTTCGTGGCATCCAACGATCCCCGACGCACGGCTCGCTTGCGCAGCCGGTATCCGTTCAACTTCAGGCCTTTGAGTCCGTTCACCAATGTAGTCCAAGGCAGTCCGGCGTCGACGAGCGCGCCCAGTATCATGTCGCCGCTGACGCCGGAAAAACAGTCGAAATGCAGATGGCGCCCCACCGGGTCTCCTCTTCGCGGAACGGCCGACCATCTTACCCAAGGGAACGGCGCGCGGCAATTCGTTTCCGTCGTCTCGTTGACAGCCTCCCGGCGCTGTGTTATCCGAAACGACACGATCGCGCGACGTCATCGGACATTTCACTCGCCTCATGAAGACCGAAAACGCACGACCGTTCACCACGCGCATCAGACGGTTCACGTCCCCGCGCCACAGGGGTCCGGGATTCCATGCGTCTCCGCCGCGGGCGGTGTTGTCATGGACGGCGGCGCTGTGCCTTTGTCTTGCCGTCTTCATGTCGATCGACGGCGAAGCTCGAACCAAGCCCGATCGCGTTCCGCGCCCGGAGCCGGAGCTCAAGATCGTCGATCTGAAAATGGATCCCCTTCCATTTGAGCCGGGGAACGGGCCGTTGCAAATCATGGTGACCGTGCAGCTCCCCAAGGAGTTGGACGAAGCGTGTATTCTGGAAGTGACGTCATTGATCAGTTCGCCGTCCAAAACGTCGCTTCGCTTTCTGACCCACCGACAGCCGGTTGAGATTCCACAGGGAGAAGAAGGCCAAGCGGAGCGGCCGAGACTGTCCGTCGAACTCGTCTGGGACGGGCAGGACCACCGTAAACAACAAGCCGCGGCGGGCATCTACTCTTACGAAGTCCGGACAAAGTTGCTGGCCGACGGTGAAAAGGGTCCGCGCACCGTCATGGTGGCATGGCCCAAACGGGGCACATTGGAAGTCAAATAACGGACGGTTGGGGGAGAGACCCGGATCTGTCGGCAAGATCAGCTACGCGCTTGCTTTTGTTCCGTTCTTCAGTCCCAGCGTATTAATCCGGTGGGCCAGGCAGCCCGCCCCAAAGCCGTTGTCGATGTTCATGACCCCGACGCCGGCCGCGCAGGAGTTGAGCATCGTCAGCAACGCCGACAGCCCGCCGAAACTCGCTCCATAGCCGCGACTGGTGGGGACCGCGATCACCGGACCACTCACCAAGCCGCCCACGACGCTCGGCAAGACTCCGTCCATACCGGCCACGACGACGATCACCCTGGCGTCAAAGAGCCGTTCTTTTCTGTCCAGCAGCCGGTGAAGGCCGGCGACCCCCACGTCGTACAGCCGGTCCACTCGGCTTCCCATGACTTCCGCCGTGATCCGGGCTTCCTCCGCCACAGGGATATCGGCGGTGCCGGCGGTGATCACAAGGACGTGGCCGCGTTTTGTCCAGGGGCGTGGCGGAACGGCGACGACGCGGGCATCGGGGTAATATCGAGCCCGAGGGACGAGCCGCCGAATTGCGCGGCCCGTGGATGGTTCAGCCCGCGTGGCAAGGAAAGGGCCGCCGTGTTTCACGAGCGATCGTGTAAGGGCAAGAATCTGGGCGAGCGTCTTGCCTTCGCACAGCACCACCTCGGGGAACCCCTGACGCAACGAAC
This sequence comes from Nitrospira sp., assembly GCA_024331095.1. GTDB lineage: Bacteria > Nitrospirota > Nitrospiria > Nitrospirales > Nitrospiraceae > Nitrospira_D. Next base: position 30,527 of record JANDJE010000022.1, read on the forward strand.
GGTGATGGTCGGGCGAGGCGAAGCCCAGATTCTCGAACGGCAGGGATCGCAGCCGTTGAAGCGCCTGCTCGATCGTCACCCGTCCTTGACGGACCTGTCGGAGGAGTCGCTCAAGCTGTTCCGGCCTCATGCGGAGGATTTTTCCATTTTGGCGTCGCGTTCCATCAGGTCGCTCACGGCTTTTCGGCAGGACTTGCCGTCGAACAGCACGGCGTTGATCTCTTGCGTAATGGGCATCTCCACGCCGTGTCGCCGAGCCAGTTGCAGCGCCGCGCGCGCGGTCCGGACCCCTTCGGCGACGGCGTGCATGGTGCCCAGAACCGTTTCGAGCGGTTCGCCTTTCCCGATGCGCATGCCGACCGTATGGTTCCGGCTCAGCGCGCCGGTGCAGGTCAGCACGAGGTCGCCCACGCCGGACAGGCCGTAGAAAGTGCGGGGATCGGCTCCCATGGCCGCGCCCAATCGAACGATCTCCGCCAGCCCCCTCGTGATGAGCGCCGCGCGCGCGTTGAGCCCCAGCTCCAGGCCGTCCACGATGCCGGCCGCCAAGGCGATGACGTTTTTCAACGCCCCGCCCAACTGGACGCCGATCACGTCGAGATCGGCATAGACGCGAAAGGTCGGCGTCATCACGATCTGTTGGAATCGCCGGACAAGCCGGTCGTCCGAACCGGCGAGACAAACCGCCGTGGGCCGTCCGGCGCTCAACTCGCCGGCAAAACTGGGCCCGGACAGGACCATCAGGGATTGATGCATGGATGGAGGCAAAATCTCTTCCATCACCTGCGTCATAAGCTTCCCGGTGTCCTCCTCCAGACCCTTGGTGGCGCTGATCAAAGGAATCGGACGGTTCAGGGAGGGAGCCAATCGGGTCAGAACCGCCCGCGCCACGTGAGAGGGTGTGACGAAGAGCAGGGCTTCACAGCCCTCCACGGCATCCGGGAGAGACGACGTGGCGGTGAGGGCGGCGGGAAGCGGAACGCCTTTCAGAAAAACCGGATTCTCGTGAGACGAGTTGATCGACCGAGTCACCTCTTGCTCATAGGCCCAGAGGCGAACGGTCAACCCCTTCTCGGCCAGCAATTTGGCAAGAGCCGTTCCCCATGCCCCCGCTCCGATGACGGCTATGCTGGTGATCGGTCGCATGGCATTTGTGCGTCATCCGCCGGCACGGCGTTGAACGTCGGGAGGTCGTCACGGCGAGAGGAAGCCATTCCTTGAAGCCGACGGATTATAGAAAGCTCCTCTTTCCCCTGTCAATGAAACGGGCGGTCGCCTCTCGCAAATCGCACCCGATGCGTGTAGCCTACTCGTGGGTCATCAAACGAATGACGGAGCAACGCCATTGAGAGGATTGGGTCGTGCAAACGTGCCCGACGTGTCACCGCTCCCAGCCTGAAATCCATCGCTTCTGCCTCGCCTGCGGGAGCCGGCTCGGAAGAGACGCTCGTCCCGAACCCGCCTCGCGTTCAGACGGCCGTGAGCCGGGACAGTTGAATATCCACGTGCTCTATGGAATGGTCGCGGCGCTGGTGCTTGCGTTGCTGTTTCCCCCCTGGGAGACGCCGCCCGATCAGCCGCCGGAGTTCCTGGGCATGCACTTTCTTCTCTCTCCTCCGACGCCGGAAGCCGTGGTGAGTCGCATGTTGCTCACGATCGAGCTGGTCACCATCGCGATCGCCGGTCTCTATGGGTCATTCCTGTTTCGAACAAAGTAGCGCGACGACGCGCGGACTTCGAGGGCGAGGCATCAAGAGCCGGTTTCTTCGAGAAACCGGGTCGTTGGCGAGGTTGTCCTCACTCGTCCAGCTTTAACGTGAGGCACTTGGCCGATCCTCCTGATTTCATGAACTCATCAAGCGGCACGGCGTGGGTGTGATAGCCTCGCTCATGGAGCATCCGTTCGGTCATGAGGCAACCGGCGGGCAGAACCACGTGGGTGTCGATACAGACGGCGTTGCAGGCGAATCGCAGCGCATCCTGTTCGGGGACGACGAGCCGCTTGGTCGGTGGGATTCGCTCGGCAATGGCGGTTTGGCCGTAACGATCGAAGGCGGCGGGAAAATACAACAACTCACCCCCGCTCAAAGGGCAGAAGCAGGTATCCAGATGATAGAAGCGGCCGTCCACCAGTTCGAGCGGGATGATTTCTCGATGGAACCATTCGCTCAGGATCGGGAATACGCGGATATCCGATCGTTGCCGATAGCCGCCGAACCAATAGTCCGGAAAACCCAGGAGGTCTCCCGCTCCTTCGAAGAACAGGCCCGGCTCCAACGCCAGAATCTTGTAGCCGTGGTCGCGAAACCATTGTTCAAAGCAGGCTTCCTCACGCCGTCGCTCCGGATGCCGAAACCGGCTGACCACTGCCGTCTTGCCGACCACGACGCCGGCGTTGGCCGTGAAGACCAAATCGGGGAGGCCGGGCACGGGTGTCAGCCGTTCGAGCGTCACACCGATGTCCCGTTCGAAGACCGCCATCAAGCTGTTCCATTGGAGGATCGCCCGTTCATGGTCCACCTGGTTATTCAGCCGCATCCACGGGTTGATTTCGTATTCGATCCCGAAAAAATCGGGCGGGCAGACAAGGAGGCGGGTCATGCCGGTCTTCCCAGCAATCTGGCCAACTCAGAGAGAAACGACGCCGCGTCCATCACGAGACCGACGGCTTGAAAACTCCCGCGGTCCGCGAGCTTGGTCGGCACGGAGGGATTGATGTCCGCGCAGACGGTCGGGACTGTCGCCGGCAGCAGATTGCCGGTGGCGACGGCGTGCAGCGTGGAGGCCACCAGCAGCGCAAGCTTCACGCCGTCAATGGCGGCGCGCATGGCCCGTTGCGCTTGAACGGAGTCGGTGATGACCCCGGGCAGGGGGCCGTCGTCGCGGATGGTGCCGGCCATGACGACCGGGACGTGCTTCCGGACACAGGCGGCCATGATGCCGTTTTTCACGACGCCGGAGGTGACGGCCCGCTCGATGCTGCCGATCGCGCGAATTCGATTGATCGTTCGCAAGTGATGTTCATGGCCGTGAGGAACCGTGCGGCCGGCCGTGAGTCCGTAGCCCAAGGAGGTGCCGTACAGGTCCGCTTCCATGTCGTGGGCCGCCAGGGCGTTGCCGCAAAACAAGACGTGGATGAATTCTTCTTCGATCAGCCAGGTTAGGGCGTCCCGCCCTCCGGCGTGGATGATGGCCGGCCCTCCCGCCAGCAGGACCCGACACCCGTCCCCCTCCCGCCTGTGTTGTTCACGGAGCCGATTCATTCTGGAGGCGACGTCGGCGATGACATGGCCGTGCGGCCGTTCAGCCGACACGTGGGATTCCATGAAGCCGAAGACGTCCCGCTCGCGCGGCCGGGACAGGGGAATCACGCGCACGCCCTCGCGGCCGGTTACGATCAGATCTCCCCGCCGAACCTCGCCCATCGGAACGGCTCGCGCGGTCGCCCGTTCTTGATCCACCACGATGCCGACGTCCATCTCAATGTGCTCGACGTCGATCCATCGGCCGTTGAGTCTGATTTGGGTCGGCAGATGGGTCGTGGCGTAGAAATCCTCGGGGAAAATTCCGTCCGCCGGCGCCGCTTCGATCCGGCAGTCCGCTTCGCGTTCGACGGAGGCGCCGTGCGGCTGGATCGATTTAAGGATGTCATTCAAGAGCGTAGGGGAGGAAGCCCGGACGGTGATGCGGGCGAGAGAAGGCTCCTCCCTGGTTTTGCCGATTCGAACGTCCTCGATATCGAACGTGCCGCCCATCATCAGGATGATGTCCAGCACCTTGGCGAGCAAGAGCGAGTCGATGATGTGCCCCCTCAAGACGATGGTTTCTTGATGAATGTTCATCGGTTCTCCGATGAGAAGACCGGTTTTTTTGATTCTATCACTTCTCCGCTCGGTGGAGAGCATCGTTGGAAGAGCCGAGTTCCTCGGTTTTCATCAGTTCTCCCAGCACATTCGTGGCGTACGCGCCGGGAGGAAGGGTAAAGACCAGGGTCAGGATTGAGCCGTCAAGCGACCACTCAAGATCCGCGAGCGGGACCCGCAAGGCCCGGCGCTCGCCACGGAAGCCGCAAGCCTTGGCTGCTTGAATCAGCAGGTCCTTCGTCATGCCCAGTTCCGCGGCGGCGGCTTCCTCGATCCGTCCCGGCTCGCCGCCGGCCCATGAGGCTCGTGACCCGAACAGGATTCCCGTCGGGCTGATCTCGAACCGGTCGGCTCTGGGCTGTTCCGCGCTCTCGTCTTCGACTTGAAAGCAGGCGCCCGTCGAGGTCTTCATCGCCCAGTCGCCGGACAAGACACGGTCAAGCGAGTCGATCCGTTTGGCGAGAATGCGGTTAAACAGATGGGCCTGAAAGGCGTTGAGGTACCACATGCGTTTGGCGCGACTCATCGAGGTCTGTCCGGTTGGATCGGCCAGCAACGTCGCGCCGATCCGATAATTACTTCCGTCCCGTCCCTGACGTTGCGGACCGAAATAGTTGGGGACCCCTCGTCGTCGGAGAATCTCAAGAACGGCCGGGACTGTGTCCTTGGCATGGGGCGCGACATGGCGAATCGTCAGGTGAAACCGATTGCCCGCATGATGGCCGGGACGCAGCCGATTCCGATGGCGTCCAAGGATCTCGATTGAAAGGATCCGCTCGTTGGTCTTGAGACGGACCACCTGTTCGGGCGTGGCGAGCTGCAAAGACAGCATCTGGGTCGTGACGGCCCGCGCGTCCTTGAGGCCGGCGACTCCAATGGCTTTGGCTTTCAGGCCCGTCGTGCTCGAAATCAGTTTGATGAGATCAGGGGTGGATAGGAGCCGCTTGGTGACCTTGATGTAGAGGTGCTCGCCGGTGCCGCAGGGGAGGTACAGCGGCTGTTCTTCCACGCGAAAATCTTCCGGCTCAACGCGGATTCGCCCGCCGATGCCGGGAATCTCGCTTGTCAAGTGGGGGCCGATGGCGTGGCTCATCATCTGATCGCGTGAGAAGGAGCGGTGTTCCTTTTCAGAGTCGAGGTGTCAGCGTTCGGTTCCGAGTTCTCAAGAAGATGCCGCGCTGTCATCAGAAACTCCATCGACTGAGAACGGACAACCGAGAACTGGCAACGAGCAACTAGGATTTCTGCGGACTCGCGTACCGCAATTGGTCCAGCGCCTCCCGGCATCGACTGCGAACGGTTTGGTCCCAATCTTCTTTGGCAAGATATTCCAGCTTCGGCCTTGCTTCCAAGGCCCGCAACCGTCCCAGGCCCAGGGCCGCGCACGCGCGCACGTAGGCGTGATCGTCCTCCAATGCTTGAAGAAGCAGGGGCAGAACGGATTTGTCCCGTAACAGACCCAGGTGGCTCGCCGCCATCCCCCGCATTCGATGGCGCTCGTCGCCCGGCGAGTGCAGAAGGGTGTGGTCCCACAGGGCTCGGAGGGCCGGAGAAACCGATTCGAGGCCGTCGATTCGATACCCGTTGCATTCGATCAGCTCAAAGGACAGGTCCAGTTTTTTAACCGGATCGGTCTCTTGCCCGAACCTAGCAAGCAGATGGTCCCGCCTGTGCCGTCGTTTGATCCGTTGACGGATGTTCCGGATCGCGAGCAGGACGATCGCTCCGACGGCCGCCGCTCCCGCCGCGATCGGAACAGCGTGGTCGATGAGAAAGATCTGGGTCTCGGTCGGCAGCCGTTTCCATATCCAGACGCCGGCCACGATCATTCCCACCAGGACAAGGATCGCGGTCAATTGAATGGGACTCCGCTCGTTTGTTTGTTGCTGCGGCATGGCAGGATCTTACGGATAGATCGGACGGCCGGTCAACGAGCCTGTTTGCGTCGGAGACGCGGCACGCGACGTCGAGGAGCCAAGCGGCGGCATCCACTTGACGGTCCGGTGTCTTCCTCCTATGCTCCGCTCGTGGAATTGCCGAATCCGCAAAACGACCCCTATCTGAAACTGGTTCGGCCGCTGGTGGAGGCCTATTTGGCGTTCTGGCGGGCCGACAGTCGCCATATTAAGAAATCCCTGCACCTCACACCTTCGCAGTTCGATGTGATCGCCACCTTGGGCGATACGGACGGGATGACCTGTTCGGAACTGTCCCGCAAGACGCTGGTGACCAAAGGCACCTTGACCGGCGTGTTGGATCGCTTGGCCGCGAAAGGGTTGATCAAACGCGAGGCGATGCACGGGGACCGACGGTACACGAAAATTTCACTGACGGCCAAGGGCGACGCCCTGTTTCGCAAAACGTTCAGCGCCCACACCTCGTTCATCCGTCCGTTTTTCGAGCGGGCGTTGACTCCACAGGAAGTGGAGCAGGCGCGTGCGTTCCTGTTGCGAATCAGGGACAGTTTCGATCACGACCGGTGAGGTTGCGGCCGGGACTCACCATGGGTCACAATGCCAACGCTCCTGTCGTAATGGCATGATGCCGACTGATTGCAGTGTCGGCTCTTCCGACCCCGTGTGGCGGATCGATAGCCTGATCGACAGCCCGTGGAGCCCCGCGATAGGCGATGACCCCTCCTTCACCCATACCCGCCACTGGCATACGACGTGTGATGGTGGGGACCGACCGTTCCAAAACGGCGGACCATGTCGTCCGGTGGGCCGCTGAGTTTACAAATCGTTACGGAGCCGAACTGTTTGTGGTGCAGGTCATCGTGCCGCAACATCCGACCGCCACGGAATTCGGCGCCGCCGAACAGACACGGGCCGAAGC
>JANDJE010000023.1 GCA_024331095.1 Nitrospira sp.
CGTACTACGGGCTGTTCGGCGAGCGGATTTTTCAGGAGTTCCGCCCCAAGTTTCTCGATGTCAATATCCAGCGCGCGCTGGTGTGGCGGCTCTTCAACCCGATCAACTGGGTGCGGCTGGCCTCGCCCTTTTTCAACCGCATCGACTTGGCCGCGGAGTATTACGACGAGCACCTGTTCGAGGGCAAGACGTTCGCCGCCCTCGCCCATCCCCCTCGACGCCCGTTCGTGATCGTAAACGCCACCAACATGGTCAACGGCGAGCGGTTCGAGTTCACGCAGGAACAATTCGACTTCCTGGCGTCGGACCTCAGCAACTATCCCGTGGCACGCGCGGTCGCCGCTTCATCAGCCTTTCCCTTTCTGCTGAGCCCCATCACGCTCAAGAACTATCCACATACCGACTTCCAGCCGCCCAAGGATTATCAAGCGGGGTTGCAAGACTATGACGTCAACCGGCGCCGCTATTATTGGGCCAAGAATCGCATGATCTATGTGGACAACGACCACTATCCCTACCTGCACCTCATGGACGGAGGGCTCTCGGATAATATCGGGCTGCGTCCCATCGAAGCCGCCTATCGCCGTACCAGCGGCTTCATTCGCCAATTGATCAACCAAGGTGCAATCGAACAATTCGTCATCATCGTCGTCAACGCCCGCACCGTCGCGAAAGATACCCTCAGCCGGAGCGAACGCCCGCCAGGTATCTTGACCGTCGCGTCGAAGACCGCAACGATCGCCATGGAAAACTACAGCGTCGAAACGATCGAAACGATGAAGGACCTCCAGATGGAGCGGCGAAAAGCGCAACAGAGTCTGGCCGCGTGCCAACAGCGGCTCAACCACTGCCCCGCCGCTCCTCCTTTGCCCCCGCTCGCCACAGAGGTAACCCCCTTCGTGATCGAGGTCAATTTCGAGGCACTGCGCGATCCCGTGCAGCGTGATTATTTTCAATCCCTGCCGACCAACTTTGCCCTGAGCCGCGAGCAGGTGGATGCGCTCATTCACGTCGGCCACCAGTTGTTGGAGGAATCTCCCGACTACCGGGAATTCCTGGAAAATCTGGCGATCCCCTGAGGTTTCACAGCGCACCGGCCCTCAGAGGCCTCGGCCCGTCTTCTCGCCGACACACAGACTGCCCGTGCCGCGCACGGGTTTGGAAGCACCGGCCATCCCACCTTTCCTCCTTCGCGTGCAAAAGTGATGACGGTCGGCGAGGGTGGATTTTCTCTCTTTCCTTGCGGATTCGTCGATGCCCGCTATACTGCCCCCTATGCACGCGACCAAATACATCATGTGGGAAGAAGAAGGCCGCTGGCACGGCCATTTGAAGGATCACCCCGATATCCTGGCACAAGCCGAGTCGTTTGAAGACTTGCAAATCAAACTGTCCTCTCTGCATCGGGATCTGACGAGCGGCAGCGACATCCACTCCCGGCCCACGCCCCCAAGAAAGCCCTATCCCATGCCTCGCCGTCTTGCGACCAATCCACGGCTCGAACGGCTCCTCACTTCCATGTTGAACGATCTCTGAGAGCTCCAATCCCTCCCGCTCGGCATCGGTCTTAGCAAAGAGACCACGATCTGCCGCCAGCTTGTCACCCACTAACAAGCGGGCTATTCTTGTAGGTCCGTGAATGCCTTTATACGGATAAACTATGAAGATAGCCGCACCAACTTTTCACAATTCCTCCACATTCGCAGAAATCAATCCGCCACCAACGTAGATACCGAAGCATGCTAGCGTAGCGCATCACAGCTTGACGACGCTCGGATATGGCCTCATGATCAGAAAAGAAATTAGAATCTGCGCACAGCAAAATGTTCACGAGGAGCTGGCTGAATGGACTCACAGCAGAGCATAAAAGAGGCGTTCCACAAACTCCTGACTTTGCCATCTGAGACTGAATGGGTGGAGTTTAAGGAAGCAAAAAACAACTTTGACTTCGATGATTTGGGGAGACAATTCTCTGCCTTGAGCAATGAAGCCAATCTCAACAAACAGGAGGCAGGCTGGCTCGTTTTTGGTGTCACCAATCGCCCCCCAAGACACACTGTCGGTACGAATTACCGTCATCAACAACCCGGACTGGAAAAACTCAAACAACAAATCGCTCAGCACACCAACCATCAGGTTACATTTCAAGCAATTCACGAAATCATGGATCAAGAAAAGCGCATCGTCTTGTTTGAAATTCCTCCCGCTTCTCCTGGCATCCCTACGACCTGGAAAGGAATCGCTTACGGTCGCGTTCATGACGCTCTCCAGCCTTTAAGTATAGAGAAGATTGATCGTATTCGAAGAGGGGCGGCATATGAAGACTGGTCCGCGCAGACCTGTTCAGAGGCAACAGACAACGACTTGGATCCCAAGGCTATTGCCTTCGCCAAATCGCAGTACAAAAACAAATATTCTCAGCTGGCTCATGAGGTTGATCAGTGGGACGACCCCACCTTTCTCAACAAAACGAGAGTCCGTGTATCGGGCCAACTAACTCGTGCCGCCATCATCCTGTTTGGGCGACCGGATACCACGCATTTCCTGACTCCTTCGACTGCACGCATATCTTGGGTACTCAAAGACGAGAACGGTCAAGAAAGAGATTACGAACATTTTGGGCTACCATTGATTCTGGCCGTTGACAGGGTATTCGCCAAATTGCGTAATAACACTTACCGGTATCTTCCCAATTCAACCCTCTTCCCGGTCGAAATCACGCAGTACGACCCCTGGGTTATCCGTGAGGTCCTGCACAATGCGATTGCCCATCAGGACTATAGCAGAGGAGGCCACACCAATGTGGTCGAGGAGCCGGAATCGCTTCTTTTTACCAACATCGGGGAATTCTTACCAGGAAGCGTTGAGCAAGTTATCCGAATGGATTCTCCCCCGGAATTCTACCGTAATAGAATTCTGACTGAGGCCATGGTGAGTTACAACATGATTGATACGATCGGCAGTGGCATCAAACGAATATTTACGAAACAGCGGGAACGGTTTTTCCCTTTACCGGATTATGATCTTACAGAAGCTGGTCGCGTAAAAGTGAGGGTGTTCGGGAAAATCCTTGATGAGCGGTATACCCGAATACTCATTGAAAAGACCGATCTCGGCCTTTGGGATGTTATCGCTCTTGACAAAGTCCAAAAGAAGCAGCCGCTTTCTGATGCAGAATTCCATTTGCTTAAAAGAAAGCGGCTGATCGAGGGCCGGCGCCCCAATATCTATGTTTCTGCCTCAGTGGCTGCAGCGACCGGAACAAAAGCCGACTACATTAGGAAACGGGCATTCGACAAACAGCATTACGTAAAACTGGTCCAAGAGTATCTCGCCCAATTCGGACGAGCTAGACGGGCGGACATTGACAGCCTTCTGTTAGATAAAATTTCCGATGCGCTTGGTCCTGAGCAAAAAAGGAACTTTGTAACCAATCTTCTCCAGGAAATGCGACGAAAAAAAATAATCCATCCGTTGGATGGTAAACGAGGCAAAGGTTCTCAATGGGAATTGTATAGGCCTGATGCGGAAAACTGAAAGAACCTCTCCCATCCATACAAATCTGGCACCAAAGGTGATCGAAACTTGATTAAAGAACGAGGGGTTGAGATTTGTATGGGCAGGTGCAAATCCAGGTTGGTTACATAATTCAATTACACAATGCCAAGCGGATGGCTAATCTGTGATATGTGAATTTCTTAGCATCTGGGAAAAGGAACTACATACTTGAAGGTTGACAACTTGATCACTCGTTCTCTTTGGTATCGATATTGCATTAATAAAGTGTCCGTCGCCCGAACTATCTCATCAAGATGCTCCATAATCTTCTTGCACCATGTGATCGATATCTTGGCAACAATGTGCCAATCAGAATTTCCACCGTCGGCAATCAGAATATCCGTTGAGACCACTCTGTTCTACAATCGGTTTTTTTGTGGTCGCCATCGCAGAGCGATTCATCCCAGGCCGCTGCCGACAACAAAACCCTTGAGCTGTATCACCTTGATCATCTCATGAGGGAAAACCATCGCCACATGCATAAACAGATCAAACGCCCGCCCCTGTCGAAGCTCGGCCTCCGATGACCGGAATGGTGCTTCTTATACCGGAATATCGATCGTTACACCCGGCAGGAGTGTCCGCTTCCAATCTCATCGAATCCACCCAGTTGTAAGATTTGCCCCTTAAAACCGACTCCACCTCTAAAAAATTCAATTACACCGCGGCACCATACATCCCCCACCCCCCGATTGACCCGGCGCACAGGGGGTTGATACATAAGCGGGGCCGAGCCCGCTCGGTTCCATGAGATAGATCAAAACCGGAGGCCGCCATGCCGATTGATGCCGTCACTCAAAAAGTCAGCGATCGCTACGCCAGAGCAGCCGCCAGCGGCGAGCAGATGTGTTGCCCCACGAGCTACGACATGCAACAGCTCAAGACCTTTATTCCGGAAGAGGTGCTCCGGGTCTCGTATGGCTGCGGAACCCCGGCCGGACTCGACACGGTACGTCCCGGTGAAACGGTGTTGGACATCGGGTCCGGCGGAGGCATCGATTGCTTCGCAGCCGCCCGTCTGGTCGGCCCGACCGGCCGCGTGATCGGCATCGACATGACCGACGTGATGCTGGACATCGCCCGGCGAAACGCGCCGCTTGTCGCCGCCAACCTTGGTTATCTCTCGTCAAATGTGGAATTTCGCAAAGGCCTGGCCGACGCTATGCCGGTCGAGGACGGCATGATCGATCTCATCATTTCGAACTGCGTCATCAATCTCGCACCAGACAAGCGCAAGGTATTCGGCGAAATGTTCCGCGTGGCGAAACCGGGCGGGCGATTTACCATTTCCGATATCGTGTCGGATCAGACCGTGCCACAGTATCTCGTCCATGACGCGGAAAAATGGGGCGATTGTTTGTCCGGCGCGTTGACGCTGACCGAGTATATGAACGGCCTGACGGATGCCGGCTTTCTGGGCATTCATTTGGTCAAGTTTTCGCCCTGGCGTGTGATCGACGGGATTCACTTTTTCTCCGTCACCTTGACCGGCTACAAACGGCCTGTACTGGTTGCGTCGTCACTCCTTCAGTACGCCACTTTGCGCGGACCGTTCAGCCGTGTGATGGATGAACGTGGCACCACATACCAGCGTGGTCTCCCACAACCGATCACAGCGGAAGGCGTCTGGCTCTTGTCCACTCCCGCTCTGGCGAACCACTTTCTCCTCACGGCCGATCCGGTTCGGCTTGACGCCGCCGACCCTCGCCGGCAGGCCGTGCTGCCGGCGCAGACGCCCTGCACCTGGCAGGGGCATTACGCCCTGCTGGCCGGCCCCTTCTTGGTAGCTGCCGACGACGATCAGCATGTCTATCGCCGAGGAGAGCCTCTTGAAATCTGTTCGAAGACGCTGGCCGTGCTGCAGACGGAGAGCTATGCTTCCCACTTTGCGATTCTGAATCGGGCCGGGCAACCCGTCGGTGGAACCGCCGTCGAGTGTGCGCCAAACGGAGGCTGTTGCTAAATGGCCCTCACGTTGCTTGGCCGAAGCGATCCCCTGGCCTCGCCGGCCGAACAGCTTAAGGTTCTTGATCGCCCTTCCGGTCCGTCGCCCTTTGACCTTCGGCTTCGCGAGGCCGATCTCTTTCCGCTTCATGCCACCGGCATCACCGTGCTTCAGATCAACGTGGGAAAACTTTGTAACCAGACCTGCCGTCACTGCCACGTGGACGCGGGGCCTGATCGACCGGAGAGCATGTCGCGGGAGACGGCGGAACAGTGCCTGGACGCCTTGGCTCGGACCGACATTCCCACGGTGGATCTCACCGGCGGGGCGCCGGAACTGAACCCCAACTTTCGCCGGTTGGTCGAACAGGCTCGCGCCCTGGGGCGTCACGTGATCGATCGGTGCAACCTGTCGGTGCTGCTGCTTCCGTCGCAAACGGACTTGGCTCACTTTCTGGCCGAGCACCGGGTCGAGATCATCGCCTCTCTGCCGTCGTTTCAGGCCGCCCACACCGACGCACAGCGGGGCGAAGGGGTCTTTGAGAAGTCGATGGAGGCGCTTCGTTTGCTCAACCGGGCCGGCTACGGCCGGCCGGACAGTGGGCTCGCCCTGAATCTGGTCCATAATCCCGTCGGCGCGTTCCTTCCGCCCAAACAAGCAGCCGTCGAAGCGCGGTTCAAACGCGAACTCACGATCAAGCACGGCGTCGAATTCAATCGGCTCTATACGATCACCAACATGCCGATCAGCCGGTTTCTGGCCTTCTTGTTGGAAAGCGGCAACTACGAACAGTACATGACGCGGCTGGCGAATGCATTCAATCCAACAGCCGCCGCCGGCGTGATGTGCCGACACACCCTGTCGGTCGGCTGGGATGGAACGTTGTACGATTGCGACTTTAACCAAATGCTCGCGTTGCCGGTCTCTTACGGGGCACCGGCGCACATTCGCGACTTCGATCCGGCGAAACTCCACCGACGTCGGATCGTGACGAGAAACCATTGCTATGGCTGCACTGCGGGAACAGGCTCCTCATGCGGCGGGAGTGTGACCGGATGAATCGTTCAAGGCTCGGATTGCAGGCCCTGCGGCAGCGAATGCCCAAACGCTCCTCGCGGGGGATGTCTTCCATCTGATTGCTCGCCATGGAGCTGCTCGCCTTCTTCCTTGTCCTGGCTCTGGCCTACGCCAACGGCTCGAACGACGTGTCGAAGTCCGTCGCCACGCTCGTGGGAAGCGGGGTCGCCGAATACAAGACCGCCATCCTCTGGGGAACCATCTGGACCGTCGCCGGAGCCGCGACCTCGGCGTTCATCGGCGAAGCGATGGTCAAGACCTTCAGCGGAGGCCTCGTTCAGCCCGACACGATATTTCAGCCGGCCGCCGTTCCGTCGATCTTGACCGGAACGATAGGCTGGATCTTGTTCACGTCGCGCGCCGGCCTTCCTGTTTCAACGACCCATACATTGACCGGCGCCATCGTAGGAACGGGGTTGACCGCCTTGCCCCCCGAGGCATTGATCTGGCCGGCCATCGCCAAGAACATCGCACTGCCGCTATTGCTCGGCCCGCTGCTGGCTTTGGCCGTCTCTTTTCTTCTCCATCCCGCGCTGCGTCACGCAGCAACACGATGGGAAGGAAGCTGCCTCTGCGTCATGCCGGCATCCCGCGCCTTAGTGACCATCGACGCGCACGGCGGCACCAAACTCCTCTTCCAAACGACGATCTTCGGCCGACCGGTCGTCGCCGTCCCGTCGCACTGTGACCGGGCCGGCTTGCGCGGGCTTGTGCTGGGACTGGATACGGCGCATTGGCTTTCCAGCGGTCTGGCGTCGTTCGCCCGCGGGACGAACGACGCGCCGAAGATCGTGGCGATGCTTCTGCTTGGCTCCATGTCCGGAGCAGAGCCAGGCGGCGCATCACCGTTTGCATGGTTCGGGGGAGTCGCGTTGGCCATGGGGCTCGGCTGCTATCTGGCAGGACTCCGGGTGACGACGGTACTGGCCGAGCGCGTAACGAAAATGGATCACGTGGAAGGACTCTCGGCGAATCTGACGACGTCTTCTCTGGTTCTTTTATCCGGTATCATGGGATTGCCGATCTCGACCACGCACGTCAGCAGCTCCGCCATTATCGGGATCGGCTTCCGGAACGGGGTTCGCGCAATCCGGTGGCCGACCGTTCGCGACATGGTGTTCGCTTGGATCGTCACATTGCCGGTATCGGCCTCTCTCGCCGGTCTTGCATACCGGATCTTTGCCCTGGCTTTTTAGGGTTGCCCCTGCTTCTTTCCTTCTGCTAAGTTGACACTGTCCTGGCTTCCTCCATTCACCCCAAGACAGAGCGAGCGATTTCTTTATGGTGTGGGACCCCAAAGACCCTTGGAGCCGACGACAAGATCCGCTGGAAGAAGCCCTCAAGCAGGCCCAGGCGCAATTGAAGAATCTTTTTCCGCCGGGAGGGTTCAAACTCCCGTCGGGCGGCATGGTCAACATCGTCGTCGCCGCCCTGCTGATTCTCCTGGTCTGGCAAAGCATCTTCATTGTGGCCCCCGATGAAGAAGGAGTCGTCAAGCGTTTCGGGATACCCGTCCGCACTGTGGAGCCGGGGCCCCACTTCAAAATTCCGCTGGTCGAAACCGTCCTTCAACCCAAAGTGGAAAAGCTTCATCGCGTGGAAGTCGGGTTCCGGACCAATCTCCAAGGTCGACAACAAATGGTCCCCCAAGAAGCGCTTATGTTGACCGGCGACATGAACATCCTGGCAGTGGAATTTATCGTCCAATATAAAATCAAAAACTCAACCGACTATCTGTTCAACGTCGCGGATATTCATGAGACCATCGGCAAGGCCGCCGAGGCCGCGATGAGAGAAGTGGTCGGTAAAAGCAAAATCGACGAAGCCCTGACCACGGGGAAGGCCGAAATCCAGCAAGGCACCATGACCTTGCTCCAGAGCATCCTCGATGACTATCACGCCGGCGTCCAGGTGGCCGCCGTCCAACTCCAGGACGTGGACCCGCCGGAGGCGGTGGCCGCAGCGTTCAAGGACGTGACCAATGCCAAGGAAGACCGCGAGAAACTGATCAACCAGGCGCAGGGGTATCGCAATGACATCATCCCCAAGGCCAAGGGAGAAGCGGCGGAATTGGTCAACCGCGCAAGAGGGTACGCACAGGCCAGAGTCAACCGGGCCCAAGGCGAGGCCAACCGATTCCTCGCCACGCTCAAGGAGTATCAACAGGCCAAGGACGTGATCAGCAAGCGGATCTACATCGAAACGATGGAAGAAATTCTCCCGAACATGGAAAAGGTCATCATCGACGGGAAGGGCGGCGATCGCGTCTTGCCCTATCTGCCTTTGGACCGGCTGACCAAACCGACGCCTAAATTGGAAGCGGTGGAGACTCAACCATGACGATGCAGGGTATTATCGTCGCGCTGATCGCGGTTGTCGTGGCGTTGCTCGTATTGGGTGCGTCGCCCTTTTTCGTCGTGGACATCACCCAAACCGCGATCGTCGTTCAACTCGGCAAACCGGTGCGGAACATCACGGAGCCGGGCTTGTACTTCAAGATGCCTTTCGTCCAGGAGGTGACCTATTTCGACAAGCGGCTCTTGGATTACGACTCCAGTCCTCAAGACGTCATCACTCAAGACAAGAAGACGCTCTTGCTCGACAACTTCGCCAAATGGCGCATTATCGATCCCTTGAAGGTCTATCAGGCCTTCCAAAGCCAGCGCGGCGCTTTGCAGCGGCTGCACGATATCATCTATTCCGAGCTGCGCGTCGAATTAGGGCGTCACGATCTCTTGGAAATCGTCTCCAGCACGAGAGCGGACATCATGCGGGTGGTGTCCAAGCGGGCGAACGAAAAGGCGTCCGTCTATGGGATTGAGATCCAGGACGTGCGGATCAAACGCGCCGACCTGCCCGAGCAAAACGAGAAGGCGGTCTTCGCCCGTATGCAAGCCGAGCGGGAACGGCAGGCCAAGCAATACCGCGCCGAAGGAGCCGAAGAAGCCCAAAAAATCAGGTCCGAAGCGGAAAAGGATCGGGAAATCATCTTGGCCCAGGCCTACAAGGAAGCGGAAGAGCTGCGCGGGAGCGGCGATGCCAAGGCGTTTCGCATCTATGCGGAAGCGTACCGTCAAGACCCCAAGTTCTTTGAGTTCACCCGCTCGATGGAAGCGTACAAGGCCACGTTTAAGGACAAATCCACGCTCGTGATGAGTCCCGATTCGGAATTTCTCCGTTACCTCAAACAGCGGGGAGGCCACTGACCGCGCCTTGCCGAATCAGCTTCGATTCGGAGCCGCCTTTTCTAAGAAAGCCCGACAATCTCTCCACTGACCGGGTCCAGATCGATTCGTTCCCCCGCCGGTTTCTTCGGTAACCCCGGCATCAATTGGATTCCCGAACAAACGGCCGTGAGAAACCCGGCACCGGCCAGAATGCGCAATTCTTTGATAGGAACGGTAAAGCCGGTCGGTCTTCCTTTCAGGCTTGGATCATGAGACAACGAAAACGGCGTCTTGGCCATACAGATGGGCAGCCCTCCAAATCCCAGAGCTTCAGCCCTTTCGATTTGTCGCTCCGCTTCCAGATCAAAGACGACCCCCTCCGCCCCATACATCGTGGTCGCAATGGTCTCGATCTTCTTCCGAATCGGCCAGGACAGTTCGTAGAGGTGGTGAAACTGCGACGGCTGCTCGCAGGCCTTGACGACCGCAGCCGCCAGTTGCTCCGCCCCCTTTCCGCCATCTGCCCAATGCATGGACAGGGCTGCCTCGACGGCTCCCGCTTTGATCGACTCTTCCCGCACCCACTCTAATTCGGCCCGGGGGTCGTCCTTGAACGCATTCACTGCCACCACCACCGGCACTCCGTGTCTCTTCACGTTGGCAATATGCTGATTCAGGTTGGCAAACCCTTTTGCCAAGGCGTCTTGGTTGGGTCCTGTCAGGTCGGGCGGCAACGGCGCGCCGGCCTTGGCCGGGCCGGCTCCTCCCTGGAGTTTCAACGCCCGCAAGGTCGCCACCACCACCGCCGCATCCGGTTTGAATCCCGACGCGCGGCACTTGATGTTGAAAAACTTTTCGGCGCCCAAGTCGCTCCCGAATCCCGCTTCGGTCACCACAAAATCCGCGCACCGAAGGGCGATGGCGTCGGAGAGCACGGAACAGTTGCCGTGCGCGATGTTCCCAAACGGCCCCGTGTGAACAAAGGCCGGCGTTCCTTCCAGCGTTTGGACCAGATTCGGAGCCAGCGCGTCCTTCAACAAGACGGCCATCGAACCGACGCAGCCAAGCCGTTCCGCGACGACGGCGGCGCCCGATTTCGTCACCCCCACGACAATACGGCCGAGGCGTTCTTTCAAGTCCCGCGGGCTGTCGGCCAACGCCAATATCGCCATCACCTCGGACGCCTCCGTGATGACAAATCGGCCTGGTCGCCCCCCGGCCTCCTCTCCGAGCCGAATCTCTCGAAGCGCACGGTCGCTGACCCCCAACGCCCGAGGCCAGAAAATACGATTCGTATCGACATCGCAGGCGTTGCCGTGGAAGAGGTGATTGTCCAGAAACGCCGAGAGCAGATTGTGAGCGGCGGCCACGGCGTGCGCGTCCCCCGTCAAGTGGAGATTGATATCCTCCATGGGAATTACTTGTGCATGCCCCCCGCCGGTTCCTCCCCCCTTCACTCCGAACACCGGTCCTAAGGAAGGCTGCCTGAGCGTCACGGCGGCTCGGTACCCCAGTCGGTGAAGCCCCATGGCCAGGCCGATCGATGTGGTGGTTTTCCCCTCTCCCAACGGAGTGGGATTGATGGCCGTGACGAGGATATATCGTCCCGCCCGCTTGGATCGTAATCGTTCCAAGGCATGGAGCGAAACTTTGGCCTTCAACCGACCGTAGGGGATCACTTCATCCGGAGCGAGTCCTAGATCGTGCGCGATGGCCTGTACCGGACGGGGCCTGACCGACCTGGCGATTTCAAGATCGGTCATGGCACGGGTCTGATTGGAGAAATTTCAGGAAAGAGATCATTGCCGAGAAGGAGTCGCCTGCTTCATTCGCTTTATTTGAAGGGCGACTCATTTTCCCCCGTCGTCCCTGGCACTCAGCGTACGGAAGAAGGAAAAGAATCGTCGTTTGAGGGAACTGGAAACGAGCGGTCGCGGAGCTATTCCAAGATATACTTGAGCGGATCAAGGGTTTGACCATTCACCTTCACCATATAGTGCAGGTGAGGCCCGGTCGACAGCCCTGTGCTTCCTACTAATCCTACAACGTCGCCGCGATTGACTCGCTGCCCTTCCTTGACGAGCGACTTGGCCAAGTGACCATACAAGGTCTCTATTCCAAATCCATGGTCCAACTTGACGATATTGCCGAGCTTCGGATCATATGCCGCCAGGATGACTCTGCCCTGAGCCGTCGCTTGAACGGGGGCATTGGGGGCGGCGCCGATATCGAGTCCGTCATGCCAACTCAGTTTCTCGGTGAAAGGAGAAATGCGCGGGCCAAACCCAGATGTCACCCACCCTTTGACCGGCCAAATCGAGGGCGTGGCGGCCCAGCGAGATGAGCGTTGCTCGGCTGCTTGAGACAACTCGCTCAAAATTTGCTCCTGAACGGTCGCTTCTTTCGACAGCCATTCCAAACTCTCCTTCACGGAGGCTGCGAGGCGGCTATTCTCAAGGTACTCGGTATCGATCACGGCGGAATGGTCGTGCTTCGCTTCACCATCTAGAGTGGTCCGTGGAGACCCGGCCGCCGGTTCTGCAACCTCCGAAAGTCCTCCGCCCATCGCCTGACCTTCCTCAGGCAGAGGAACGTCTTCTCCACCACGCCCGTTGACCATATCTCCGGTTTGAGGCACTTCGATGCCAAGCATCACTCGGAGCCGTTGATTGACCTCTTTCATGGCGACTAGCCGTTTTTTGAGATCTTCAACAGCGGAGGAAAACGCCGCCGTTTGCTCTCGAGCACTCATGGCCTCGGCGCGGAATGCCGCCAACTCCCAGACCTCTCTGGTCCTCATAACATAGTGTGAAATCACGAGAAAATCGGCCAAGAGCAGCACACAGCAAATGATGGTAAGAGTCCGAACCAGTTTCCTGGGGAAGTTCAGTCTGATAGGCTTTGCCGTCGATCCACGGAAGATGACAACGGTGTACGCCTCGCTGCTTTCATGGCTGCTTGTCTGAGGCATGGTGTTCACTCCTTCATGCTTGGGGTGACCCGGTCGCTAGGAGCGCCGTCAGTCTACCCATCCCGGTCCCTTGGGTCAACCCTCCTTTGTCGGCATTTGAGTGAAAGAACTTGCGATCCATGCTCATGTCCAGGCTCATATCCAGCTCGACCCCATCATCTAGGAGGTCTCTTGCCTCACCCACTCAAGATACGGTGGCAATCCATTTTTTATCGGCAGTGCAATAATTTCCGGCACTTTGTACGGATGAATCTGCTGAATCGCCTGTTGGAGGGACGAGAACTTGCCCGCCGTCGTTTTCAGCAATAGAAGCACTTCCCGTTCCTTGACCAACTTCCCTTCCCACCAATAGATAGACTCTGCACCGGCAACTGTCGTGGCACAAGCAGCAAGACGACCTTGGACGACCTGCTCGGCCAGCCGATCTGCCTCTTCTTGATTGGGTGCTGTCACCATAACAACCAGCACTTCTTTGGATTCACTGTTCATTGGGTCATCTTCGTTCAATCGTCTTTTAGTGATAAATCTCTGCCATCTCTACGAAACAGCACCGCTGTTACTGGACATCCAGTTCCCTCCATCCGACGTGCGAGCAACATCCGTGCCTCTCGGCCAAGGACGGAACGAGAATAAATCTTTTTTTATCAAACTGTTAGGAACTTTCGCTCGGCATCTGCCACCACAAATGACAAAATTTGTTTGTTTTTGCCTTCAAGTTGGAACAATCCGATCAAAAATGGCAACCTTTCTTCTTTTATGTTTTAACGGCTCCCTTTCCTCCGACTTTCTTCCCATGCGTCTTTCCCCATTCTTGCCAGGTCCGAGAAGTAATGAGCAAAGGCTTGCATGCCCCCCGATGCTTGGCCCCAATCGAAATACTCATTCGGCGCATGGTACCCATGCTCCGGCAAGCTTAACCCCATGAAGAGAATCGGCACGCGCCACGCCTGTTGCATGGTGACCACTGCTCCAATCGAACCCCCTTCTCGAACAAAAGCCGGCTCCCTGCCAAACCCCTTTTTCATAGCTCGCTTGACCGCTTCCACATGGAGTCCCTGGAACGATCCATGGAACGGCCGCAAAACCCCTTCCCGCTCGACCTTGACATCCGGATTAAGCCGAGCCACATGTTTTCTCAAAAGGGCAAACACGGTTTCCGGAACTTGGTTCGGGACCAGGCGCATACTGATCTTCAACTCACCGTGATTTGGAATCACGGTCTTGATCCCGGCCCCCTGGTATCCGCCGTTCAGACCATGGACCTCGAACGTCGGCATGGCCCAGATCCGGCGCATGACTTCGACGGGATCCTCCGTGCGAATCGACCGGAATCCATAGGCCGTCTTGAACCGATTGACCTGAAATCCCGACCTGAGAAAACTTTTAAGTTCCTCTTTGGTCGGTTCAACCACATCGTCGTAAAAGCCTGGAATCTTCACCTTGCCGGTTTTGGCATCCACGCAGCCGTGCACCACCTCCATCAACTCGGCCAAGGGATTGCGCGCCGCTCCCCCTGTGAGTCCCGAATGGGCATCCTTGCTCCCGGTGCGAAGGGTCAATCGCGCCCCCAACAACCCTCGCAATCCATAGGGGACGGCCGGCCGGCCTTTTGCGATCCAGATTGTATCGGACACCACCACAGAGTCGGGACGGGGAACGGCCGCTCGGTTCTTGAGGCCTGCGGCAAAGTGCGGGCTTCCGATCTCTTCCTCCAGCTCCCAGAGAAACCGAACATTGATCGGCATACCCTGTTGGACGGCGAATACCGCGCCGAACAAGGCTGACAGCGCCGGTCCCTTGTCGTCCGTGGCGCCCCGGCCGTGGTAGATGCCGTCTTCCTTCTTGAACGCAAACGGCTCTCTCCTCCACTCAGGCTCCTGCGCCGGTTGCACATCCAGATGATTGTAGACGGTCACGGTGGGATACTGCGATCCAGAAGTCCATCCTCCGGACACAAGGGGATACCCTTCCGTCTCGACGATGGTCGCCTCTGCTCCCAACTCGGTCAAACAATTCGCGGCAAGCTCCGCCATCCGTCGCATGTCGCCGGCGCGGGAGGGGTCCATGCTGATCGATGGGATCTGGACCATCTGCGCCAACAAATCCTCGTAGCGGGGGCGAATCGTATCGACGAATGACCTGATCGTCCGTTTATCAACCATTGAGCTCATTGCAACAAGTCCTCCCATTGAAGCCCCACACGGAGAGGCGGATTATAGCCGGGCCCTGCGCGCAGAAAAAGCGTGAACACGACCTTTTACGATAAGAATGCTAGAATGGCGGCGCTCGCGGTTTGAAGCGGAGCCCCCCATGCCTCTCGTTCATCACCGGCTTTTCCTCTTCCTGCTGTTCTCCTATGGAGCCGGTCCGTTCTGTCCCCTGTGGGCCGACGAACTCGCGAGCATTCGGCAGATTCTTGAAGAACCGCAAGCCTATCATTTGCGCCACGTGACCGTGCGCGGCACCGTTCGGGACGTCGTCCCTCTTGATCCGTACAAACGGCCGGACGAGACGATCTGTTACGGCGCGTACCTGTTCCGGCTTGAAGATGAGACCGCCGACATCCCCGTCGCCGTGTTGGGATTCTGCGGAATGCCGGTCGTCAGAGATCCGGACGTTGAAGAGGGCGACCACGTCGAGGTTGGCGCCACCATTCAAGCGCCGGGGCATCACGGCTACCATCTGAGCGTGAGCGGCCTCACGACAGCGACCGATCCGGAAGGCATCGTGCAGGCCATCGCCGATCGCATCCTGCCGGTCGTTGAGTAAGACAGTTCCGCACAAATCGATTCGCGCGTGCAACAGGCTCGCTCGCCTTAAATCCAACAAAGGTGAAGGCGGGATTGGACGTCCATCTCGACGGCTCCTACCGACGGCCTCAGCCCATGATCCCTTACGGTGAATCGAACGTCAGCAGCAGGCCGAATAGAAGAAGATGCTGCCCCGCGGCAAGTCGGGGCACACCAGGAGCAACTTCTCCATTTCTAAAAAATCCTCCGCCCACGCCGGTTGATTCGTCGTAGCGATGTTCGAGCCTAGCCGTGGCTGTGCCCCATCGAGAGGGCATTCGGTATTCCACGGTGGATGTGACGGCTTTCACGAATTGCTCCGAACCGGTCCACCGTCCGTTGCGATCCCAATAAAACTCGGGGCGTACCGCCACGGCCCATGCATCGGTGACCTGCCGCCGTACCGTGAGATGGCCGCCCATGACGAAGGCACGCGGACTGCCGGGACGATGGGCAACGTTTTCCGTTCCGATATCGTAGGACGCGGCGATCGTCAATGTCTCGCTTTTCCACTCCACGATGTGATTGGCGTAGAGTCTCCAAAACTCCGGCGAGGCATCCGTTTGATCCGGTCCCCAGTAAAGGGTCTGTTTAGCGGTCAGGTGGGGCGTGAACTGATAGGACCACTGTACACCGTACGACGGCTGCGCGACCGTGTAGGAAAGGTGGGCATATCGATTGATCACAAACGGCGAGACGGTCAATCGATCGTTGACCGAATAGCGCATGTTGAGACCGAACATCAGGTATGGGGAATGATCGGCGGTCCACGTTCGCGTATAGTTCGCGTTGTCCTTCGCATAGAGCGATTCGTATCCCATCAGGCTCTCGAACAATCCGACCGTGACAAGCAGGCCGTTGCCCATCGGCGCGAGATAGGACAGGTTGGCTCGATGCACATGCCGCAACACGTCCGCCCCGTCCACTTTTTTTTCTCCATGGAGAAAAGCGAAGTCCACCGTGTCATAGCCGCCCTGCACACCCAACTCCATGCCCCATCGGGACGAGGCGATCGCCTCTTTGCGCGCGTAGGCCGATACCATATTGAGAGCCGGCTGATTATGCCGAGAGGCCGTAGAGCGGTTGCGCCACCGATCGTTGTCGGGAAAGTTGAAGTTCACAATGCCCGCCACATCCAAATAGGCCCCATAGCGCCAACCGTTCGCGGCCTCGTGCTTGGGACCGGATGAAGCATAGGCCGTTGCCGTGTTTTCTTGTGGCTCTTGACAGCAATTCTCCGCCTCTACTTCAACCGCCGGTGAAAAGAGCCCCCATGCGATCAGCAGGCAGATGATGCATTTCCTCCATCTATGGCTATCATGCGCGCCCCCTGCAGAGACCATGGATGCACGTACCACGCAAAGTCGCATCAT
Source organism: Nitrospira sp. (assembly GCA_024331095.1). Classification (GTDB taxonomy): domain Bacteria; phylum Nitrospirota; class Nitrospiria; order Nitrospirales; family Nitrospiraceae; genus Nitrospira_D. Next base: position 16,881 of record JANDJE010000023.1, read on the forward strand.
CGTTTCTTTCTTGGATAAGGGCTCGATTTCCAAACCCTGCTCATAGACTATACTTCGTCAGACATCAAAGCGGGATAAAAACCGACGGCGTGCGCGCGAGCAAGGCGTGAAGGGATGAATCGGGCTATTCCGTCCGGAGCCGATAGCCGACTCCCAGTTCCGTCACAAGGTAGCGGGGACGGGCGGGGGTTTTCTCCAGTTTGTTTCTCAATTGCCACATATAGACCCGTAGATAATGTTCCTCCTCCACATGGAGCGGGCCCCAGACCTCTTTCAAAAGTTGACGGTGAGTCAGAACTTTGCCGGCATACCTGATCATCGTGGTCAGCAGCTTGTATTCAATCGGTGTGAGATGAATTTCCTTTCCTGCGACGAACACCTGCCGCTGCCCCAAATCCACCTTGAGATCGCCGAGCACAAACACCGACTCGCCATCGTCACCTGTTCGGGTGGCATGCCGAAGAGCGGTTCGTAGCCGGGCGAGAAGTTCGTTCATTCCGAAAGGCTTGGTGACATAATCGTCGGCGCCGGAATCGAGCGCCGCCACTTTCGTCTGTTCCTGGTCGCGGGCGGACAGTACGAGGATGGGCGTCGCGCTCCACTCACGCACCTGACGGATCACCTTAACGCCGTCGAGATCGGGAAGGCCGAGATCCAGCAGGATGAGATCGGGATTCCACGCCTTGGCCTGAGCGAGACCATCGTGTCCCGTCGCGGCCTCGTGAAGTCGAAATCCGTGAGCAGGCAATATCGTCCTGAGAAATCGCCGGATTTCCGGCTCGTCTTCGATCAAGAGGATCGTCGCTCCCTGTGACATGAGACTTCCTACATCGGATACCGCCCTTCGAATGGAGTCGTCCGGTTTATCGAATCTCCGTCCGTTCTCCGCCAACGGCCTGATGCCGGTCAAGCAATGGAATAGAAAACCGAATGAGCGCGCCGCCTCCCGTCCGGTTTTCCGCCCAAATCCTTCCGCCGTGCGCTTCAACGATGCCGCGACAAATCGTCAATCCCAGTCCCACCCCTCCCTCCCGAGCCGACTTGCCCCGATGGAACTTATCGAAGATGCGGGATTCTTCCCCGACGGCAATCCCCGGCCCCCGATCCGCGACTTCAACGACCACCTCACGTCCGTTCGATGATGCGGACAGATCGATCGGAGTTTCCGAAGGAGCGTACTTGACGGCATTTTCCACGAGATTGATGATCACTTGTTCCAGGAACACCCCGTCGACAAGCACCGTCGGCAGATCGACGGGGAAGGAGGTATTGACGGTATGCTCGCGCAGCCGCCCTTCCATTCTGGCCAAGGCCGCGCCGATGATTTCGTCCAAAGAATGCCACTGTTTGTTGAGTTGCACGGCTCCCGCTTCAAGCCGCATCATATCAAGAAGATTTTTGAGCAATCGGTCAAGTCGATCGGCCTCGCGATAGATCGAGCGAGCGAGGTCCTGCCGATCGACGACCGTGAGCGATCCTTGCCCTTCCACCAGGCTGCTGGCGGCGCCGGTGATAGTAGCGAGCGGAGTTCGCAAGTCGTGCGATACCGAACTGAGAATGGCATTTCGCATGCGCTCCGTTTCCGCTCTCACGTGCTCCTGCCGGGCTTCGTCGGACAAACGAGTTCTTTCGAGCGCCAAGGCCACCTGGTTCGCCAGGGACTCCAGCAAATGCAGCTGCTCGGGGTCCAGCAGGAGCGAGGGCTCCTTGGGTCGGATGGCGACGACCCCGATCGGTCCTGTTGAACACACCAACGGCAGATACAGCGCGCTCGATCCCGGAAGCGTATCGGTCCCGAGGCCGGCCCGCTCGTTGTGGTCGTATACCCATTGAGCCACACCTCCCTCTTTGGGCTCCAATTCAAAATACAGGGATTCTCCCCGTTGCAACCGCACCCGTTTATCGGCATCCGCAAGGAAGACGGCCACCTGCGAATCAAACACATCCCGCAGATGCTTGGCCGCGAGTTGGACCAACATCCCTGTTCCTCGATGAGTGGCGAGATCGCGACTCATGGCATACAGCACGCTTGTGTGATGCTCCCTATCACGGGCCAGTTCGGCCTGTTGCCGAATGCGTACGGCCAGATTGCTGATGACCAGCGCGACCACGAGCATCACGCCGAACGTGAGAAGGTATTGAGCATCGGACACCGCGAACGTGAAGAACGGAGGCACGAAGAAAAAGTCGAACGCCGCCACGCTCAAGATCGACGTCAGCGCCGACGGGCCTCGACCGAAACGAATGGCGATGGCGATGACGGCGATGAGATACATCATGATCAGGTTTGCAGCGGCGAAATAAGGAAACATCAGCCAGGCGGCCGAGGTCGCACAGAGCACCGCGAATACGGCATAAGCGTAATCCCTGACAGCGCCGGTTCTCCGAAGACTGCGGCGAACGAGCGGTTGGCTTTCACCCGCTTCTCCGGTAATCACATAGATATCGATCTCACCGCTTCGATGGACGAGATCAGACACCACGGATCCGAAAATCCACTCCTTCCAGACCGGCCGGACAGGTTTCCCGACGATGATCTTGGTAGCGTTTCGGCTCCGAGCGTAACTCAAGATCTCTTGGGCGACGTCCTCTCCGATGAGGGTAACGGTTTCAGCTCCTAACTGCTCCGCCAGCCGCAGTGTTTGGACGAGTCGGTCCCGTTCGGTCTGCGGCAGGCGAAGATGCCGGGGAATCTGCACGTAGACCGCGACCCACTTGGCATGAAGGTCGGCGGCCATCTGCCTGGCGGCCCTGATTAAACGAAGACCGCGCGGCTTCGTGTTCACGCAGACCATAATGGTCTCGGCTGCCGGCCAAGTTCGCACTACCGCATGATCCCGCCGATAGCTTTTCATTTGCTGATCCACGCGCTCGGCCGTGCGACGAAGAGCAAGCTCTCGAAGCGCGATCAGATTCCCCTTGGTGAAAAAGTTGTGAATGGCGTGCTGAATCTGCTCCGGCACATAGACCTTGCCGTCTCTGAGTCGCTGGAGCAGATCGTCCGGGGGAAGGTCGATCAACTCCACATCGTCCGCCCGCTCGAGCACCGAATCCGGGACAGTTTCCCGCACGCGTACGCCCGTAATCTGCGCCACCACATCATTCAGACTTTCCAGGTGCTGCACGTTCATGGTGGTATAGACCGTGATGCCGGCCTTCAATAACTCCTGCACATCCTGCCACCGTTTGGCGTGGCGCAGACCGGGCGCGTTGGTGTGGGCGAGCTCGTCGATGAGAATGACGGTGGGACGACGCGCGAGCGCCGCGTCAAGGTCGAATTCCTTGAGCACTGTTCCGCGATAATCGACGGCGCGGCGCGGGAGAATCTCAAGTCCGCCGACCAGCGCCTCGGTCTCCGCCCGCCCATGCGTCTCGACGACACCGATGACGACGTCCGCGCCATCGCGTCGCCGCTCGTGCGCCGCTTCCAACATGGCGTAGGTTTTCCCTACGCCGGGGTTGGCGCCGAAAAAGATCTTGAATTTTCCCTCCGCTCCGCGGGCTTCTTCCGCCTGCACGCGCTCAAGCAGCGCGTCGGGATCCGGTCGTTCCATGTTCATGCGGCCAGTTCCCCGCCCGATGGCGAATGCTTCCGAGTAAGCCGCCCTCTGATTCTAACAAGGTGTTAAAAACATCCACCAGCGTCGTGCTGCGGAGACAAGAAACTGAAGTCGGTTTTATGAACTACCGCCCCTCGTCGAGCGCCAAATTCAGCCCAAGCACGTTAACTCGCGGCTCTCCCAAAATGCCGAACAGGCGGCCTTCCGTATGCCGGGCAATCAGCGCCCTCACGGTATTCTCGTCGACGCCCCGTGCGCGGGCCACTCGCTTCGCTTGATAGAGCGCTGCGGCCAGGCTGATGTGGGGATCGAGCCCGCTCCCGGAAGCGGTCACGAGATCGATGGGTATGGGCGAGTCGTTGCCCGGGTCCGCAGCTCGTAGGGCGGCCACCCTTACTTTAACCGTTTCGATCAACTCGGGGTTGGTCGGCCCGAGGTTTGATCCGCCAGATGCGGCGGCGTTGTATGGAAACGGCGAGGTCGCCGACGGGCGACTCCAGAAATACCCAGGTTTGTCAAAATGCTGGCCGATCAGCTCGGATCCGATCACCTTGCCCTCGCGCACGATCAAACTGCCGTTCGCCTGATGCGGCAAAAACACGTGGGCCAGGCCGGTAACCGTCAACGGATAGACGAAGCCGGTCAGCACGGTCAGAAGGAGCAGCGTGGTCAGGGCGGGTCTTAATTGATCCTTCATAGTTTTTCTCCTATCTCCCGGCAATCCGTCGCACACCCCCAATTAGGTCAAATGCAAGGCGGCCAGAATCAAATCGATCAGCTTGATGCCGATGAACGGCACGACCAGGCCGCCCAGTCCGTAGATCAACAGGTGACGTCGTAACAAAGGACCTGCGCCGATCGGACGATATGTGACCCCTCGTAAAGAGAGCGGAATGAGGCCGATGATAACGAGCGCGTTGAAAATGACCGCGGAGAGGATCGCGCTCCGAGGAGTCGCCAGTTCCATTACATTGAACGTGTGAAGAGCCGGATAGGTCGTGGCGAAGGCCGCGGGAATAATGGCGAAGTATTTCGCGACATCGTTCGCGATGCTGAAGGTGGTAAGTGCGCCCCTCGTCATCAGCAACTGTTTGCCGATTTCCACGATTTCGATGAGCTTGGTCGGATTTGAGTCCAGATCGACCAAGTTTCCGGCCTCCTTGGCCGCCTGCGTTCCCGTATTCATGGCAACCGCCACGTCGGCCTGCGCCAGGGCCGGCGCATCATTGGTTCCGTCCCCGGTCATGGCCACGAGACGACCTTCGGCTTGAAAATTGCGAATCAATTTCAGCTTGGCCTCCGGCGTGGCTTGCGCCATGAAATCATCAACCCCGGCCTCCGCAGCCACAGCCGCCGCCGTCTGAGGATTGTCGCCCGTGATCATCACCGTCTTAATGCCCATCCGGCGTAACTCGGCGAACCGCTCCTTGATTCCGCCCTTCACGATGTCCTGCAACGCAATGACTCCGAGCACCTTCGCCTTCTCTGCAACCACCAGCGGAGTCTTGCCTTGTTTGGCGACCGTCTCGACGATCTGACGAACGAACGGAGGAAAGCTCCCTCCTTGCGACGTGACGTACGCCTCAACGGCGTCCGCCGATCCCTTGCGGATTTGCCGTCCGTCAAGATCAACTCCGCTCATCCGCGTCTGGGCGGTGAAGGGAAGAAAGACGACTCCCAGCTTGCAAATGTCGCGTGCTCGTAATCCGTACTTCTCTTTGGCCAAGACAACGATGCTACGGCCCTCCGGCGTCTCGTCCGCCAACGACGAGAGCTGGGCTGCGTCGGCCAGCACCTGAGCATCTACTCCTTCTGCCGGAAGGAAGGCCGTCGCTTGACGGTTACCCAACGTGATGGTTCCGGTCTTATCCAGCAACAAGACGTCCACATCACCGGCGGCTTCAATGGCTTTCCCCGACATGGCAATGACATTCGCCTGCGCCATGCGATCCATGCCGGCAATGCCGATTGCCGGGAGAAGAGCCCCGATCGTGGTCGGAATAAGGCAAACCAGCAGCGCCACCGACACCGTCACAGTGACCGGTGCGCCATGCCCCATGGCCCACACGCTGTACAAGGAGAACGGCAACAGCGTCGCCGTCGTCAACAAGAAGGTAACGGTCAGCGCGGCGAGCAGAATGGTCAGGGCGATTTCGTTCGGCGTTTTCTGACGCTTGGCTCCCTCCACCATGGTGATCATCCGATCCAAAAAACTTTCCCCCGGGCTCGCCGTAACGCGAACGATGAGCCAGTCGGACAAGACCCTGGTCCCTCCCGTGACGGCGCTGCGATCGCCCCCGCTTTCGCGAATGACCGGTGCGCTCTCGCCGGTGATGGCGCTCTCATCCACGGATGCGATCCCCTCGATAACCTCGCCGTCGGCCGGGATGAAATCGCCCGCCTCCACGAGAACCACGTCTCCTTTTTTCAGATGATCCGCCGACACAACGCTGAATGCTCCACGGTATTCGGACCGGCCGGCCCCGACGGCACGGTGCTCACCCCCGGGTTCGATCGTGCCAAGCTTCTTGGCCGTGAGGTCTCGGCGCGCATGCCGCAATGAATCAGCCTGCGCTCTGCCTCGCCCCTCCGCCATGGCTTCCGAAAAGTTTGCGAACAGGACGGTGAACCAAAGCCAGATGGCAACAGCCAGAATGAACCATGCCGGTTCTTCCCCTGCTCCGACCATTGCCTGCAACAACAGAAGGGTCGACAAAGCGCTTCCAACCCACACCACGAACATGACCGGATTCTTGATCTGGTGGCGCGGATCCAGTTTTCGACAGGCGTCTATGAAGGCCCGCCGGGCCATCTTTTGATCAAAGAGGGACTGAGCTCTACGGCTCTTTGCTCCCGGCGCCGTTCGCATAGTCCTTGTTCCCCTCCCCCTCACATGAGCAGATGCTCAACCAGCGGGCCAAGAGCCAACGCCGGCAGAAACGTCAGCGCCCCGACCAATATGACGACGCCGATAAGAAGGGTCACAAAAAGAGGAGTATGGGTCGCCATCGTGCCGGAACCGGCCGGTGCTGTCTTCTTTTTTGCCAGCGATCCTGCAAGAGCCAGAGTCGGAATCGCGAGCCAGAATCGAGCGATCAGCATGGCGACGCCGCCGGTAAGGTTATAGAAGGGAGTATTCGCATTGAGCCCCGCGAACGCGCTGCCGTTGTTGGTGCCTTGGGACGTGTAGGCGTAGAGGACTTCGCTGAACCCATGGGGTCCGGGGTTCAGAATCGACGATCGCCCCGTTTCCGTTCCGAGGGCGAGGGCCGTGAAGCCCAGAACGATCATGGGCATGATGAGGATCAGCAACGCGGCCATCTTCATTTCATAGGGCTCGATCTTCTTGCCGAGATACTCCGGTGTCCTGCCCACCATCAGGCCTGCAATGAAAACCGTAATGGTGGCAAAGATGATCATCCCGTACAATCCCGTTCCGGCTCCCCCGAACACCACTTCGCCGAGCTGCATAAGAAAGAGGGGCACGAGCCCTCCCACCGGCGTATACGAATCGTGCATCGAGTTCACGGACCCATTGGATGCCGCGGTTGTCGCGGCGGACCACAAGACAGAGCCGGCGATGCCGAATCGCGTTTCCTTTCCTTCCATATTTCCGCCCGATTGGCCGTCTCGGACCTGTTGATCAATATCGCCATGCAGCAGCGGATTGCCGCTTTGTTCCGCCCACAATCCCAGTGGAATGAAACAGAGAAGAAGAACTGCCATAGCGGCGAGCAGGGCCCGGCCTTGGCGAGTGTCGCCCACCATCACGCCAAACGTATGGCAAAGCGAGGCCGGGATAAGGAGGATCGCCAAGACTTCGAGAAAATTTGACAAAGGCGTGGGGTTTTCAAAAGGATGGGCGGAATTAGCGTTGAAAAAACCGCCCCCGTTCGTCCCGAGCTGCTTGATGGCGACTTGAGAAGCAACCGGACCCACTGCGATGGACTGTTCGAGTATCGTTGCACGTTCGGTTCTCGGCTTTCCTTGTTCATCAAGCACCGGATGGCCGTTCGAATCGGTCATACTCCTCTCATATCCGACGGGCTGTAGCAGCATCGCCGTCTGATACGCATTGAAGGTCTGGACGACACCTTGCGATATCAACAGCAAGGATAAGAGCAGCGCCAACGGCAGCAGAATATAAAGCGTGCTCCGGACCAGATCGCTCCAGAAATTTCCGATCGTCGTTGAAGTGCTCCGGCTCAACCCTCGGATCAATGCGACAAGCACCGCCATTCCCGTCGCGGCGGAGACGAAGCTCTGCGAGGTCAGGCCGAGCATCTGAGTCAAGTAACTCAGCGCGGTCTCCCCGCCATACGCCTGCCAGTTGGTGTTGGTCACAAAGCTCGCGGCCGTGTTGAAGGCCAGGTCTGGTTCGACCGAGCCGAGATCGGCCGGATTGACGGGCAGTCCCCCCTGTAACCGCTGCAATCCATAGAGAAACATGAACCCAGCGGCATTGAAGAGCAGCATGGCCATCCCATAGCGTTTCCAGTCCATTTCATCCGTTGGTCGGAGACAGGAGAGCCGATAGATGGCCCGTTCTATGGGACCGAGGAGACGGTCTACGCCACAAGGTTTGCCTTCATAGACTCTCGCCATATACCACCCCAATGGTTTCACGAGAACCAGCAGCACGGCAAAGTACACCACTACTTGGAGGGATGCGTTCGTCGTCATCAAAACCACTCTGCCTTCAGCAGCGCGACCATGAGGTAAACGAACACTCCGACAGACGCCATCACGGCCAATGCGTGCAAGACGTTCATGGCGTCTCCTACAGTCGATCCAGGCCTGAGATCAACCACCCGGATAGGGCAAAGAACACCACTGCCACCGCAATAAAGACAATATCCATTTCCACATTCCCTCCGTGCGACACCCAGCGTAGCTCCTTCAATATAAAAACGGTGTCAAAATGGACGGCTACGCCGTCAAAAAAGCATCAAGACACATGGAGCACAATGAAAAAACCCCGGCCGGTGCCTTCCATCGTTACCCGGAGAGGGAAGGGCGGTTCAAACGGTATGGATATGTAGGGATGAACTAGGTCGAGAGTCGGCGATAGTGACGTAGCAACAGCATGCCGCCCCAGAGAAAAGAGCCGAGCATGAGCAGGATGCCAATCAGGTGGGTAAGCTGCGCCAGCCGATGGTCCCACTCCAAGAGTCCCAACATGGACAGAATATTGTTCCAGTCGTGGCCGTCCGTTTCTTTTCCCGTGACGCCGCCCAACAGAACCAGATCCATGGCCCGCGCGTCGTTGATGTACGGCGCCACGTCCATCACACTTTCCCCTGTCCACCAGAGGGCCACCGAGGCGCCGAACGGATCGCGTGTGTTCACCAGCAAGACGATCAGGCAGATCATCGGCATCAGCACCTGCCCCAGACTCCCGCCCAGGATCATCATGAAGCGGCCGAACGGAGCAAAGAGCACGTGGCCGGCTTCATGAAAGACTAGGTTGACCAAGTGCAGAAACGACTCGCCGATCTCATTCGTTTCAAGCGGGGCCGCGATCAATGTCCATCCCCACCAAAGCAAGCCGACGAACAGAACGGCCCGTCCGTAGAAGGTCGGTGAATCGGCGGCTTGGTCCGATTCAATCAGCCACTCCCGGGCCGTTTGAATCCAACGGGGCGTGGGTCGCGATCGAGGCACAGACGCCTTTAGGGGCTTTACAGGCAGGGGCCGATACTTCGCGAAGATGACCCCGCACCGGATACATTCTTCCGCACCGACAACCCGCTCGGCCCGGCACTGAGGACAAGTCGCCGGCACTTTCTCGGACAGCATGACTCCACTCTAGGACCCGCCACGACATCGGGCAAGCAAATAGGCGAATAGGAAGGCTCGGCAGCCCTCTCGTTTGGAGAGAACATCCCGCCACCAAGCGGAGGGACCGGGTTCAATGGAACGAAAAGGGAACGGGCGCAAACGTGAGGACAAACACCGCCAGCGCAATCCATCCGACGAAGGTGCGACGCGGTCCCAACGGTGTGTCAGGATCCATCACGGGCGGATGGCCGATCCCCCACAAGCCCGCCATGAAGGCCCAGAGAAACCAGCCGGGCCAGCCGAACATCCCCAGTCCAAAGAGCACGGGGAGAAACAGCAAAGCCATGGTCCGCTGGCGTCTTCCCCAGAGAGCGTACGCGACGTGGCCGCCGTCAAGCTGACCGATGGGAAGCAGGTTGAGCGAGGTGACAAACAGCCCGAACCAGGCGGCAAACCCGATCGGATGCAACACGACGTCCGAATCGGCGGGGATCGGCCCGATCACCAGCCACGCCAGAAATTTGAGCAAGAGCGGCTCGCCCAACTTCAGTCCGAATCCCGCCTTGCCCTCCACGACGGTCGAGAGGTTCAACCCCACGATCAGAGCCGCCACCGCGACGAGAAAGCCGGCCAGCGGCCCCGCCACTCCGATGTCGAACAGAGCCAGGCGATTCATGATCGGGCCGCGAATACGGATCACCGCCCCAAAAGTCCCGATAAAGTGCGGAGGGCCCGGTAAAAACAGCGGGAGCGACGCCGGCACGCGATGAATCCTCGACAATAGATAGTGCCCAAGCTCGTGCGTCACGAGGATGAAGAGGAGCGCCCCGGCGAAGGGAAGTCCTTGCCACAGACTTTCTGGATTCGCCAGCAGAAAATCAACGGGACCGCGAGCCGGTCCCCGATAGACCTGGTAGGCGCCGGCCCACAGAGTCGTGAAACACGTCAGGAGAAACAGCGCCGTCGGCAACGTCCACTGTGAGAAGAACGACGGCTCGTCCCTCTCGACATCGGCGGCCGCGACGTCGTTTTGCTCAACTACGTCACGAACTCGATCCATATCGGACGGGGTGATGTTGTGTCGATACTCGTCTTCTTGGCGGTCATTTCTCATGGAAGCCCGGCCTACTCACCAGTCACAAACGGATTATACGCCCGCTCCTCAGCCACGGTCGTCGCGGGACCATGGCCAGGCAAGAGGCGGCAGTTCGGCCCGAGCGCCAGCACTCGCTCCCGCACCGACTTGAGATGAGTGGTATAGAGCGTGAGGGGATTGGATCGTCCGATCGATCCCGCAAACAACGTATCGCCGACGAAACAGACCGGGTCATCCCGGTCATCCAGCCGATAACAGATCCCGCCCGGCGTGTGGCCCGGCGTCAACAGACACGTCATAGTCCGACGGCCGACCCGAATCACCCGGCCATCCGCCGGCGCGACCAGGAGATCGGAACGCGGTCTCCAACCTAGAAGATCTTGATCTTCTCGCCCTAGATAAACCGGAACTTCCCGATGGTTCAACAGCCGATCGATGCCTTCGGCATGGTCGGCATGGCCGTGCGTCAGGCAAATCCCCACCAGCTTGAGCCGTCGCGACCTCAACACATCAATGATCGCCGGCGCATTGTACGCCATATCGATCACCACGGCCTCGCCTTCGTCGAACACCACGTACCCCCAGACGCCGTAGCCGCCGACCGATCCCCGCACGGCTTCCACTCCATCCGGCAATCGCCGGGGAAGCGGTTCCCAATGATCAATAGCGATCCGGGCCAGAGGCTCGGCCCTCAGCCCGAGCGCATTGGCCAGGACATGGACATCGGCTCTCCCCCCCACCGAATCTCCCCGCTCCCATGCGGCAAGATCGGTTCTTGAGAGTCCGGTCAGCCGCGCGACATCGTCGAGCGAGAGGCCTCGGCCCATGCGTGATTTTTTCAGAATGTCGCAGAAGTCGTCTTCGAGGGGCATGCACAAGTGATCAGGTCTCGATCGAGACAGACGCGCCGATATCCTCGCGCTCGTTTTGACCCTATCCTTCCGGCGAGAGTTTGATCTCCTTGACGGCGCCGAACGTCGACAGGGCCGCCGGCAAGGTCTTGCCGGGCCCCACCGCGACGATCTTCAGACGATCGGGATGCAGGTGTTTTTGAGCCGCCGCCAGGATTTCCTCCTTCGTCAACTTCACGACCTTGTCGCGCAGTTGCTGGAGGAAATCTTTGGGCAAGCCGTCATACTCCAGCTCGATCAATCGGCTCACGATCGCCGATGGGCTGGAAAACGAAAACACGAACGAATTGACGTAGGCGTCTTTCGCTTCGGCCAACTCTTCGTCGCTCACGAACTCGGAGCGGATACGCTCGATGTTGGCCACGAACCGTTTGACGACTTCCTGCGTGGACTCGGATTTGGTCTCGGCCCTCATGAGCCAGACGCCCTGATCGTGCGAGCCGGCCATCAAGCGGCTGCCGACGGAATAGGCCAAGCCCCGTTTGGTCCGCACGTCGTTGAACAGGCGGCTGCGGAACGAGCTGCCTCCCAGAATGTCGTTGGCGATCGCCAAGGCGGCATAGTCGGGATCATGTTCTTTAATCGACAAATGCCCCACCCGGAGATGGGTCTGCGTCGTCTCCTTGTCGATGAACAGCACCGCGGGCTTGGCCGATTCCTGTTCGGCCACCTCGGGAATCTTCAGTTCCGGCACCGTTCCCGGCCTCCAGTCGCCGAAAGCCGCACGAAGCGCGTCCAACATCTCTTCTTTATGAAAGTCGCCCGTGACGCCGAGAATCATGCCGTTCGGATGGACGGTCTCCCGGTGGAACGAGACCAGGTCGTCTCTGCCGATACGGCGAATCGATTCAACCGTGCTCTCGCGGGCGCTTGGATGTCCGGCGCCGTACAGCGATTTGAGAAACTCTCGGCCGACGATGGAGCCGGGCTGGTCCTGCCGACGTCGAATTCCCTCGATGGCCTGTAGCTTGGCCAGCTCGACACGAGCCGGATCGAACGCCGGCTCCCGAAGGAGAGCGGCGAAGATCTCCAACCCCCGCTTGAGATCCTTGCTCAGCACGTCGAGAGAGGCGGACCCGGATTCCCGGCCGATGCCGATGCCGATGTTGGCCGCAAGCTGCTCCACCTCTTCATCGACTTCTTCCGCGGAGAACCTGCCTCCGCCGCCGGTCCGCATCACCGTCCCGGTCAACGAGGCGAGACCGATTTTGTCTTCTGGGTCGAGCCACCCGCCCGTTCGCATGGTCGCCGTCACCGTAACCAAAGGCAGTTCATGATCCTCCAGCAGATAGACCACCAGGCCGTTGTCCAACACGAGCCGCTCCGGCTCCGGAGGTGAAAACTCGACGGGCGCAAATCTCATGGCCCGCGGATCGGCGGTCTCCGCACCGATCGACTTCCCAAGGTCCGCACAACCGGTCATGGCGGCAATCGACACCACGGCCGCCGCCAGCAAGAAAACGGGACGATGCTCCATCGCGATTTTCCCCTCCCTCATTGCTCCGGTCATGGCGCCGCCTCCGCGTCTTGAGCCGCCGCAATTTTCGCGCTGTTTTTCTTGACCAGCAGCCCGACCGTCCGGTTCGACTTGGTGAAATACCGGGTCGCCACCCGCTGAATGTCGGCGGCGGTCACCGCGGCCACACGATCGCGCGACGTGAGAATATAGCGCCAGTCGCCGGCCACCGCCTGATACATCGCCAGTTGGGACGCCAACCCGCTGTTGGACCTGAGCGCGCGCACCATGTCGGCATCCAAATTATTGATCACCCGCTCAAGCTCCTTGAACGAAACCGGCTCGTGCTTCAACCGATCCAATTCTTCGTAAATTGCGGCCTCCACTTCCGCCGTCGTGTGGGGAGCCAGCGGTGTCGCCATGACAATGAAGAGATTGGGATCGCGCACGCCGGGATGGCTGGCGTCCGTATGGACGGACGCCGCCAGTCGGCGTTCCTGAACCAGTTTCCGGTGCAGGCGGGACGTCAACCCCTCCGAGAGAACGGCATCGATGACGTCGAACACCGGCTCATCGGGGTGACCCAAACCGGGCTTGTGAAACCCGATAACGATCGACGGCTCCGCGTCAAATTCTATTTCCACCCGTCGTTCCCCCCGTTGCTCGGGCTCCACCGGCATCTTGAGCGTCAGCGGCGGGACGGCGGGGATTTTCCCGAACGTTCTTTCGATCAGATCGATCACTTCTTTCGGATTGATGTCCCCCACCAACGCGATGGTCGCCCGATTCGGACCATAATGGGTTTTGAAGAAGGCTTCCGTCTCGGCCGGCGTCAGCGACAGAATGTCCGATCCCCAGCCGATGGTCGGCACGCCGTACCCATGGGCTCGAAAGGCGGCCGAGGTGAACGTTTCGAATAACAGGCCCGTCGGACTGTCTTCGTTCCGCAGCCGCCGCTCTTCCATCACGACGCCCCGCTCTTTATAAAACTCGCGGAAAACGGGATTGGCCATGCGATCGGATTCAATGGCAGCCCAGAGCGGCAGACGATTGGACGGGAGACTGATCGTATAGCGGGTCAGATCCTTCCCGGTGGATGCATTGAACCCCACACCCCCGTGCCGCTGATAGAGCAAGGCTAGCTCATTGCCCACCACGTATTGCGCGGCCTCTGCCTGCAGCTCATCAAACCGTTTTTTGAGCGACTCGATGGCCGCCGCTTCTTCAGCCGTCCCGTCGCCGACCTTCCCGGCCATTTCACGCTGACGCCGCTCCAGTTCGGTGCCGACGCGGGCGATCTCATCGAGAATCGGCTTCTCCTTGGCATAGTCCTTCGTCCCGATCGTGCGCGTCCCCTTGAACGCCATGTGCTCATAAAAATGGGCGATCCCCGTCTGACCGACTTGTTCGTGGATACCGCCGACGGCGAAGGTGATATTGATCGACACGATCGGCGTCTGGTGGCGCTCGACCATGAGCACCGTCAATCCGTTGGCCAACCGGTGTTCGATCACGCGCTCGGCCAGATTCGGCGACGTCGCAAACGCGATGGTCTGGTTCAGGCTCAAGAGCAGTCCCGCGCCGATCGCCAGGACGACGGCTCGACCGTGGACATGACGCTTGATCGATCTCAGGTTCAATGTGGCGTTCATTCGAAAATCTCCATCAGTTCTTCAGGCCGCTCGACGAACCAATCCGGTTGACAGGCCGCCATTTTTTCTCGGTTGCCCATGCCATACCCGACGGCGCAGACGCGGATGCCGGCGTTGTGCCCGCCGTTGATGTCGTTGGTACTGTCTCCCACCAACACCGTCCGGTCTTTTGCAACGCTCAGTTTCTCCATGATGTGCAACAGCATGCCGGGCTCCGGTTTCAGCCCGAATCCGTCGTCTCCCCCAACCATGTAGGTGAAATGCCCCGGCCCTAAACCGTTCATGATCACTCTGGTGTATTCGATCGATTTGTTGGTGGCGACCGCCTTCCGCTTGTGCGCAAAGTGTCGCAGCATCGGCTCGATCCCCGGATAGAAGGTCGTCCGATCGAGACAGTGCTCCAGGTAATATCCGCGAAAGATCCGCAGCGCCTCCTCGAACCGGCCCTGGTTTCCCTCTCCCACCGCCGACCGAAGCAGCCTCTTCACGCCGTCGCCGACGTACCCAAAGATCTCTTCCAACGGCCGTTGCGGCAACCCCAATTGCGCGAGCGTATAGTTCACGGAGTCGGCGATGTCCCATTTGGATTCGATGAGCGTGCCGTCGAGATCGAAAATCAGCAGATCTACCGGGACCCGTCCCATTACCGGCCCTCTCGCAGCGAGCTTTCGAGCGACGCCAGCAGACGGCGTTGGGCGTCGTCCGTTGTTTCGAGCCCGGCCTGCCGGACAAAATTCAGCATTCTCGCCAACCCGACGTGAGGAGGTATCTTCGGCTCGACAATGCGCCAACTGTTGCCCACGGCCTTCACGCGAAAACGAACCTCCTCCTTCCGGTCATCGGGCGTGAACGTAGCCGTCTGAAGATCGACCTCCCCCCGCACATGGAAGGTGACCGGGATCATGACATCCAGATTGTCACGAATTTCCCACCGCCGGTAGTCTTCCGGCACATCGGCGCTTTGCACCACGATCACCCGGCTCCATGCCTCCTCGTCCTTCCAATTGACATAGGGCGCCATCACGTCGAATCCCATAACGTCCAGACGGGCACCCTTCTGATCCAATCGCACGTACCGTTTGACGATGTCGGCGGGTGAGCGCTTCAGAGAACCGACCTGGCCTAAACCAATCTGGGCCTGGACTTGGTCCATAAGAAAGAGCGGACCGAACAGAGCCGCCACCATGAAGAGTGTGCCGAGGCTGTTCGAGGCAGACCTCTCCCCCCGCATCATCGCTCTTCACCAGACAGCACGCAACTTGTGCTCATGATCGCTCCCGCTTGCCGTACCGACACGCTTCAAGGCGTTGCCATTCTAACAAACAGCCATGAAGACATCCAGGAAGACGGCCGAACGATGAAAGGAGCCGATGCGGTAGGAATGCGGAACTCTCGATAGGGACCCTTTATGATGCTCCTCGGGCAGAGGTCAGGTGAGCCAGCTTGCGCTTCCCGTCGGTTAGAGCAAACAGACCCTTCCTCCATTCGGTCTGCATGGCAAGCAGGTGGGTTCTGCAGATGCCGTGGGTCTCACGCAGGTCGTCAAGCGGCACCTTTTCGCCGAGCAGCGCAATTTTTCCTTCTTGAAGACACCAGGCGCAGATGATTCGCATGTCTGAATCTCCTTGCAGAGACAAAGACACAGCAAGAATTAAGCCAGTGCGAACCGGCAGGTGAAGAGAGGGCGTCTGTCGCCTTTCTTGACCGGCTCTCGGCCGGCATGATAGGGTCCGCCCCCATGATGAGAACCGCAAAATCATCCCGGCTGTTTGCGGAAGCCCAGCAATTGATCCCCGGCGGAGTGAACAGCCCGGTCAGGGCCTTTCGCTCAGTGGGAGGTCAACCACGCTTTATCAAGCGGGCAAAGGGATCGAAGCTCTACGACGTCGATGGCAATGTTTATATCGACTACGTCCTCTCGTGGGGACCGATGATTATGGGCCACGCGCACCCGGCGGTGGTGCACGCAATCAAAAAAGCGGCGGAATCGGGAACCAGTTACGGCGCACCGACGGAATGGGAAGTCAAACTGGCCAAAGAAATCCGTGCCGCGTTTCCCTCCATGGAAAAGGTCCGCCTCGTCAGTTCCGGAACGGAAGCCGTGATGAGCGCCATTCGCGCCGCCCGAGGCTTTACGAAACGCGACGGCATCCTGAAGTTCGAGGGCTGCTACCACGGCCATAGTGATTACCTGCTGGCGAAAGCCGGCTCCGGTTTGGCGACCTTGGGCATCCCCGACTCGCCCGGCGTCCCTGAAGATTTCACAAAACACACGTTGACGGCTCCCTACAACGATCTTCGCACGGTGCAACGGCTCATCAAGGACCATGGGAGCAAACTGGCTTGCGTCATTCTGGAACCGATCGCCGGCAACATGGGCGTGGTTCCGCCGGCTCCGGACTTCTTGCAAGCATTGCGACAACTGACGCTCGATCACGACATCCTGCTCATCTTCGACGAGGTCATTTCCGGATTTCGCGTGTGCTATGGCGGGGCTCAAACGTTGTACGGGATCACGCCAGACCTGACGGTGCTGGGTAAAATCATCGGCGGGGGGTTACCTGTCGGCGCTTATGGGGGCCGGAAAGAAATTATGGATCTGATCGCCCCTTCAGGGCCGGTGTACCAAGCAGGAACTCTTTCCGGAAATCCTCTCGCCGTGGCGGCTGGCTTGGCGACACTGAAATTGCTCAAAGCGCGGGGAGTTTACAAGCAGTTGGAAGCCTATTCCGCGGCCCTGGCCAAGGGCATGGGCGAGGCGGCCCGAAAGGCGGGCATTGCCGTGACCCAAACGCGAGTTGGGTCGATGCTTACGACGTTCTTCACGGCTGGTCCTGTCGTGGATTGGAATACGGCAAAACAATCAAACACTCAACAGTATGGACGGTTCTTTCATGCAATGCTGGAGCAAGGCATCTATCTCGCCCCCTCTCAGTTCGAAGCCGCCTTCCTCTCCACGGCGCATAGCAAGCAGGACATTGAAAAGACGATCAAAGCCTCTCACACCGCGTTTAAGAAACTCTAACCCTTTCTCTCCGTCTTCTCTCTGTATCTTTCGAGATAACAAAATATCTCATCAGATACGGTTTGGAGATACAGCCGACTGACCTTCGCGACCGTCAGTGGTTGAAGATCAGGCCCTTGCTTTTCCTCCGCCTCTACTCCTCATCCTCATCCGCTTGCTCCAACGCCTCTTGTCGTCTCTGCTCTTCCATCGCATTGTGGAGCAACATGCGGATAAACATGGAATAGAGCGACCCTTTCTCCAACGTGCCGCCCGGAGGAATAGCGATCTTTCCTTCTTTAATCATACGATCCATCCAGGCTTTCTGATCAGGAGCAATCAAGACCGGAATTTCGACCAATCCCACTCGTCCCATCATGTCCATGACTTGCACCTCCGTTCATCCTCATCATGTGCATCAGCCGGCGCGCGGCAAGCCCTGCACGAACGTGGGTATTGCAGCATGCGATTTTGACCGTTGTCAACCAAAGAGCTGTGCAAAGAGCCGTGGCACATCCTCTGCGTGCTCTTCCGGCACCATGACGTCGCGCCGCACGATCACCCGTCTGGTTCTTGTTCTTTTTCTCTTGGAAGCAGCCCCCTCGGGAACGGGCGCAACCGCCGAGCGTCTTCCAGAGTCCGACCTTGGTTCCAACCTTCCACTGAACTGCGATCTCTGTTGGACGCCTCAAACTGATAAAGCGGACCCCTCCCGTCTGCCGACCGTGAAACCTCGTCGCCCTCGGCGCCCCCTGAACAGCCGACCGCGCCGCATTCCCAAGGGAGGCTATCACCTTGCTCCCGACAAGAAACCCTCGTCATCGTTGTTCGTGCCCCGCTCTCAACTCCGACACGATTCAGGACTCATCAACGCGCACCAGATCACCGTCATCGACGGCGACACGATTCGGATCGGAGCGGAACGGATCAGGCTTCGGGGCATCGACGCACCGGAACTGAGCGAGCCGAACGGATGGGCGGCGACACAGCGGCTCAAAGATCTGCTCGGCACGGGATCGATTCAGCTGATGCCGCGCGGCCGTGACGTGTACGATCGCGTGGTCGCCGATGTCTTCGTCAACGGGCAAAACGTGGCTGAATCGCTCAAGCGCGAGGGATGGGCGAAATCGAGATAAGTCACAAAGTCTGTCCACTCATTTCGACACTCATGGGCGGTGAAGGGACAAGGAGCCCGCCCCAAGAAGCAGCACCTTGTCGAATCACTCACAATCGACGGAAACCACACGACTCCTCACTGGCACGAATCGTGCGTATACTAAGTAGTCCATCGTAATCATCTCTTGGCCGCCACGCCCGCTGGCAAGGCGGTCATAACGGATCTGAGACGATGCGGCATGGGGTGGCGGCACGTGAACCCAACGACCTACCGCAGCAACCAGTGCGATCAGCTGAGGAAAGGAGGTGAGTCCGGAGGGGGTGAGCATTGACGTATCGGCTGAAAAGATGAGCCGCTTCTTAAACGACAGTCCATTGCTCGCTCCCATAAACCAACAATCACTGCTCATGGTCGAGATCAGGTTTGCAGGAGTGAAACTTATGCAATCAACATGAAGGAGGCCCACTGTGGCAAAACGACGAGTCATTGTAGAACTCAAGCATAATAAGGATTTGGCTCAAAGTGCCTTCTCTGCCGCTCCGGCTGTGGAAAAAGAACTGGACTTGGGCACTGTGCCCAAGATACCAGGCGTGAGTTTCGATAAGACTTTTTCACCTGCCCCATTGCCTGGGATCACTCCCCGGTCAGCATCGCAGGCTCCCTATGTCTCGGGAGAGAAATTCGATTTGGCACTTGACGAGAGCGGTTTCTTTGATCCCGAGCGATCAACCTATGTGGTGCGTGCGGAGGTGGACGAAGGAAAACTCGAAGACCTCGCGAGCCATCAGTCTGTTGCCGGAGTCTTTGCCGATGTGCAGATTCAGCCCTCTCTCATTTGTCCCGGTAGCCCCCCTATGGGCACAGACGCCGACGTGGAGCGACTCCTCTGCGTTCCGCAGATGCATCAGATCGGAATGGATGGCACCGGCATCCTCTTGGCCATTGTTGACAGTGGGATCAACCTGGCACACCTGGCTGCCCGCGGCAAAACAATCACCCTTGATACTGCTCGTAGCTGGGTCCCCAGCGCAGGCATGGTCCCCGGCAATGCACCGGTCGGTCATGGCACGATGTGCGCATTCGATGCTGCAATTGCCGCACCCAGATCCACCTTTCTCGACATTCAGTTGTTGCGTTCTTCCGCTTCCGGACCGACGGCGATGGCCGGTTTTCTGTCTGACGCCGTGCGAGCGTACGTGCATCTCTGCAACATCATGAGTGCCCCAAGACGGCCGGGTGAGAACCGA
>JANDJE010000024.1 GCA_024331095.1 Nitrospira sp.
GGCGGCGCTGGCCGAGGTGACGGCGCGGCTTCAGCAGGTACGTTCGGAACTGCCGCCGGAAGCCGAGCCGCCGACGATCGACGTCCAACGGGCGGATCGGCCGTATGCGTCCTTCTATTTGAGTTTCAGCTCGCATGAACGCACGGTGCCGGCAATTACTGATTGGCTGTTGCGCACGTTGCAGCCTCAGCTTGCGACGTTGCCCGGCGTCCAGCGGGTCACCTTCGAGGGCGAGCGGCAGATCGCCATGCGGGTGTGGATCGATCCCGATCGTCTCGCCTCGTTCAACCTCTCGCCCGGCGACGTGCAGAGCGCGCTCCGACGCAACAATTACTTGGCCGCCGTCGGACGGACCAAGGGCAATCTCGTGCAGATCAACCTGCTCGCCGACACCGACTTGCGCTCGGCAGCCGAGTTTGAGGACCTGGTCGTGGCCGATCGGGCCGGCGCCATCGTCAGACTCAAAGACGTGGCCGGGATCGAGCGCGACGCCGAAGAAGCCGTCATGGTGGCGAAGTACGACGAGACCGAGGGGGTCTATCTCGGAATCTGGCCGGTGCCGGGCGTCAACGAAATCGACGTCGGGCGACGGTTGCGCGAGGAAGTCGAGTGGATCCGTCCCACCTTGCCTCCCGACATCGACATGAAGCTGGTGTGGGACGCCACCATGTTCATCCGCAACGCGCTGGCGGAGATCACCAAGACCCTGTCTGAGACGATCCTGATCGTCGCCGTGGTCGTGTTCGTCTTTCTGGGATCGGTGCGCACGGCGCTCGTGCCGCTCGTCGCCATGCCGGTGTCGCTGATCGGCGCGGCGGCGTTCATGGCCCTGTTCGGCTTCAGCCTCAACCTCCTCACCTTGCTCGCCATCGTGCTGGCCGTCGGCTTGGTGGTGGATGACGCGATCGTCGTCGTGGAGAACGTCGAGCGGCACGTGCGAATGGGACGGTCGCGAAGGGAGGCGGCTTACGCCGCCGCGCGCGAACTGGTCGGCCCCATCGTGGCGATGACGATCACTCTCGCCACGGTGTACGCGCCGATCGGCTTTCAAGGCGGTCTGAGCGGGTCGCTGTTTCTGGAGTTTGCCATCACCCTGGCAGTGGCCGTGGTCTTGTCGGGGGTGGTCGCGGTGACGCTGTCGCCGGTGATGAGCGCCTGGTCCGTGCGCCCGCAGGGCCGGGAGGGACTGTTGGCTCGACTGGTCGATCGGGCGTTTGCGACCCTCCGCCGGACCTATGGGCGGCTCCTCGATGGCGCGTTGGCTATGCGATGGGGCATTGTGGCTGCGGCATTGCTGGTGACGGCGGCGGCCTGGCCGCTGTTTTTCTTTTCTCGCCAGGAGCTGGCCCCGGTGGAGGATCAAAGTCACATCAGCCTGTTTTTCGAGGCGGCGCCCGATTCCACCGTCGCCGCGACCAACCGTGCGCACCTGGACGTCGTGCGGGCGATCGCCGCCATTCCGGAAACGGACTACACCTGGGCGCTCACCACGGCTTGGGGTGGCTTTGGGGGCATCGTCACCAAGGATTGGCGCGAGCGGGCTCGCTCGACGGAAGAAATGTACGACGACGTGTACGGCGTGGTCTCACAGGTGCCGGGATTGCGGGTGTTCCCTCGGCTCGATCCCCCGCTGCCGACGCCGGGACAGTACGACGTCGAACTGGTCCTGCAAAGCGAGGGGTCGGCGGAAACGATGTCGGACGCCGTGGCCGAGGTGCTCGACGCCGCATGGCGGAGCGGAAAATTCCTCTACGCGGACACCGACCTCAAAATCGACCTGCCTCAGGCGCGCGCCGTTCTGGATCGAGAGCGGATCGCCGACCTGGGGCTTGATCTGGCGGCGGTAGGACGAGAGCTGGGCACGTTGCTGGGCGGCGCCTACGTGAACCGGTTCAATTACTTTGATCGCAGCTACAAGGTCATCCCTCAAATCGGCGACAAGGACCGCGCGACCCTCGACCCGCTGCTCGACCTCAAGATCAAGACGCCGGGCGGGCAGTTGGTGCCGGTCTCCACCTTCGCACGCATCGAAACCGGCGTCGCCCCGCGATCTTTGAATCGATTTCAGCAACGCCACGCCGCCCGCGTGTTCGGGGGGCTCAAGCCCGGCGTCACGAAAGAAGAAGGGCTCCGGGTGTTGGAAGCCGCGGCGGCGCCGCTGAGCCCGCTCGTTCACTTGGATTACGCCGGCGAATCCCGGCAACTGCGACAGGAAGGGGCCGCCCTCACCGTCACCCTGGGGTTTGCAGTCGTCCTGATTTTTCTGGTGCTGGCCGCGCAGTTCAAAAGCTTCCGCGATCCGTTGATCGTTCTGCTCGGTTCGGTCCCGCTGGCCATCTCGGGCGCGTTGGTGGTCGGTTTTCTGGATTTGACGACGATCAATATCTATTCGCAGGTCGGGCTGATTACGCTCGTCGGGTTGATCGCCAAGAACGGCATCCTCATCGTGGAGTTCGCCAATCAGTTGCAGGCGCAAGGGTGCTCGCGCGTGGCGGCGGCGCGCGAAGCGGCGCTGACCCGATTGAGGCCCGTGTTGATGACCTCGGCTGCCACGGTCTTCGGCCATCTCCCGCTGGTGCTGGCGACGGGACCGGGCGCGGCCGCCCGTAACAGCATCGGGCTGGTGTTGGTGACGGGCATGACGGTCGGCACGATCTTCACCCTGTTCGTCGTGCCGGTCTTTTACTCGTTGATCGCGGCGCGGCATGAGACGGTCGAATCAAGCACGACGCCGGATGAGGTCGGGAATGAGAAGCTGACGTTGGCGGAGGTCGAGAGCTAGCGTTCCCGGATGATGCACCGGGGGTGACGGCTGGCATTGATGGAAAACATCCGGCTCGATGTAGATCTCAAGATGGCAAAGCCTGATCTCAAGGGAGTCTTCAGTGCGGCACTCGGAGCGATGGTTAGACGGCGATCGGAGTCAGGGAAAAGATACGGCCGTACCGCGCCGCGGTCGTTGTGTCGCCTTTTTTCAAGGCTTCACGCACAGCATCGAGCTTGTAGGCGTCTTCGACCGACAGGTAGGGAAACCATTCGTCGTCGGTCACCAGAAGTTCGACATCGACTTCGGCAAGATATCGCCCTTCGTGAACGAGCTTCGTCCGCCGTTGCCTCTTCATCCACGCCTCCTCATGAATCCGTCCTGCCACTGCTCAGGGTCCGGCCGATAGGCAATCACAATGACCGCTGGTTCCAAACGTCCTTTGGGAATGCCCCACACGACGTGTATCGGATTCCCATTTCCGTCTTTCTGTAGTACTAAAACACAAGGTCCTTTGGAATAATCGGGATAATCTTCGATCACCTGTCCTTCACCAACACCCATAACAATATCACGGGAAAGGATATCATCCGCCACAAGTTCATTGTATCCGTGCTCGGAGATCCGAACAGATCCCGCCGTTACGAGGCGTAACAATGCGTCCGAACATATCACTCATGGCAACTTACTGGCGCTCACGATGAAGAGCAATCCCTGGTGGCTTTCCTCGTCCGAGGTCGGAGATAAGATGAAAACGGATCAATGAGCGCGCAGGGCACAGCCTTGTACAATTCGTAGAACGTGTATCAGCTTCAGTGTTCATCAGCCGGCGCGGTCATCGGAGCCGACTTCTGGAATGCCAAGGCCGGGCAGATTTTTCGAGCGAGCACATTGGCGATTTCCGTGTGGCGGGGCACTGCTTCGACAAGGCCGGTTGCGGGATTGGTCCAGAGCGAGTGACCGCGACCCTCGCGTTTCAGCACGCAACCGTGACGGCGCAGGTGCTGAAGCAGCGAACTTCGTTTCACGCGGCGCGAACCTCGACCGTGATGGTCTCGCGCTCAGCCTCAGGCGGGACGCCACGGAGCCCGTCGTCCCGGCGATCCTCAAGGATCAACGCGATTGCGTCTGCCAGGCTCGCCCGCGCCTCATCTTTCGTCCGTCCCTGCCCATTCGCGCCCGGCACTTCGGGGCAATAGGCGATGATCCACTCCCCGTCGCGCTCGTAAACGGCGGTGAATTCGTGGCGCATTGTGCAAGTCTCCCGTCTGGCAGCGTTCGTAATGATAGCACAAGCTGCGGGTACCTGCTAACGGCTTGTTAGGTTGAAACAAGAGCGTGAACAAAATGGGATTAGGAGTCGTTTTTCAGGAGCCGTTGGGCTGTCCGCGTAGCTGCGCGTCGATTCCATCCTCAAATAAATGCCTCACGATTCTGTCGCACCCGCCCTCGTTACCAAACGGCCTCCCACACCGTATGTTGGCGTGGAGGGCCTCCCGTTCGGACTCAGTTCGGCCACAGTAGGCGGGCGATTTTGTCACAAAAGACTCTCGATGCCTTTTCCACTCCATCGGTGTTTGCGCATTGTGTGCACCGCCGATGATGTTTTCGCCTCCGCGTTGGCCATAGCGGCAATGTCTTTCAGGACTTCGCCCCAGTCTGCTGGGGCGTCCGAATCAAACGAGCGATTGAAGGCGAGGGGTTTGGACTCTCGCTTGGCAGCGAGGATCTCGTGAGCCATGCTGTCGCTTGTGTCGGTCTAACTGATCAGGGGTAGCGTGTTTCCCCAAAACTAAAAGCCACTTTCCCATCTTCCCGCGGTTGCTGGCTAACCATCGCGCTTGGCTTCGAACATGGTGCTGGGTTTCCCGATCAGCATCTGGTGCATGCCGAAAGGTCTTCCCCTCATTCCCTCAGAGGCGCATGCCCGGCCACGCCTCCGTCTCAATTGCATCTCCCTTCGCCTTGACTCCCCTGCAGTTGCTATGGTTCAGTCTGTCGCAACGCGTCATGGTGATCACAGGCGTCCGCTCCATCATCCACTCGGCCACTGTGCTGATGGTGATCTTGTGCCCAGGCTCGCAGCTGGGTTGTCAGAAAGACAGCGAATCCATCGTGTCGATCGCGCTCCATCCCAAGAACCCCGAAATCCTCTACGTCGCCACGAACGACGCGGTTTATAAGTCGCGCGACGGGGGAGCGACGTGGGAGCGGTTCCCGAGTTTCAGTGCCAGGCGAGTTACGACGCTGGCGATCGATCCGCTCTTGCCCGCCACCGTCTATGCCGGGACGATGGGCGACGCGGTGTACAAGAGTCCGGACGGAGGGCAACGGTGGCTTCCGCATAACGTGGGGCTGAAAGATCACGTGTCGTTCGTCAACCAATTCGTCTTTCACCCGGCGCTCACGGAAAACATTTATACGGCGACCACCGTCGGCGTGTTCTACACGAAGGACGCCGGGCGGGTATGGGAAGAACGGATGAGCGGGATGAAAGAGGTTCATATCGTGACGTCGATCGCCATCAATCCTAAAGAGCCGGCGGTGCTGTACGCCGGAACCACGGGAGGGATCTATCGATCGGATGACGGCGGGATGAACTGGAGAAAGATCAACAACGGGTTGATTCCGGAGACGGAACTGATGGGCGCCATGGCGCTGGGCGTCAATGCCATCGAAATCGACCGGACGAATCCCGACGTCGTATATGCGGGGACGACCAAAGGCCTCTTTCGCACCGAAGACAAGGGCGAGCATTGGGAACGAATCGGTCTGGCCCTGTCGGATCCATTTGTCTGCTGCCTGGTCCTGCATCCGAGCGATCCAACGGTGCTGTATCTCGGCGGTCCGGCGGGAGTATGGAAAAGTACGGATGGAGGGCACGCCTGGCAGGCGGTCAACCAGGGACTCACGACGCTCAATATCAGGGCCCTGGCCATGGCGCCGATGGATGCCCGGACGCTTTACGTCGGGACGAACGGCAGCGGTCTCTATCGGTCCGCCGATGGCGGCGCGACTTGGACGCCGGTTCCGCTCAAAGCGGCGGCGAAACAACCATGAGCTCTCTGCCCGATCCCAGCCAGCCTCTCGCGGAAGAATTCCGACGCCATCTCGATGTGTTCTACGCCCGCCTCAAGTTGGCTCCGCCTTACGACAGCGTCGAGAAAGCGGTCCGTGTTCTGATAGCCGCCGTCCGAGTGTTGCCGGAGGAAGAACGGCGTCGTCTCCTTGCCGATCCCGTCGCGCGCTGGGAACTGTTTCGGCAGGCTTTCGAACGGTCGGGTCTTGCCAAGAAACATCGAGGCATCATCGCCGGCTTGGCGCGCAACCGAGCGGCCGTGGATCTACCGGCCGACTATGACCACTTTTTGAATCTGTTCGTCTGACGGTGAAAGGGTTATGAGCGAGGGGAGGCTTCAAGGGCTTCTCGCAGCTCCTCGTACACTTTCGCCAGGCGGTCGTTTTCCAATCGATAGGAGAGAATCACCGTGACGATTCCCGTGAGGAGGACCAGCGCGGCTCCGGCGACAAGCCCGACTCCCAGAAACGTGCCTTGGAGAGAAGAAAACCCGCCGTCGCGCGCGTACGTTGCAATGAACGCCAGCGATCCGACCGTCACCACGGCGAACCAAAGCAGCGTGATCAACGCGGATGACCAGGGGATGCGCTTGACGCACAACGCCGTCAGGTTTCGGTCGTCGATCAAAAGGTGGACAAGGCCTTTGACGGGCCAGGCCGTGCGGAATCCCATCGAAAACAAGCGGTATTGCGGGCGTATCGCGATGGCGGACAGTTCGGGATAAAACCGGGCGACTCCATGGGGCAGCTTCAGCAGGCCATCGGCGTCGAAGCGATCGCGGACGGCGCTCAGCGTGCGCATCGTCCATTGCTCTCGGCTTCGGGCGATACTGCATCCGTAACGGATGGCGTCGGGGGTCAGGCGGACGAAGTACAGCCAGTCTCCCAGGATCAACCCGATAAGCAGGACGCTGGCGAACAGACCGGCGATGACCATGGCTCGTACCTATCCCACAGCCGTTGTCGGCGAATCAAGGTGCCGACGGCGGCGGGAAAGACGATGGCCGTTGCCTGATGATCATCGTCATGATCGTCGTCGATCCGATCGGGTCGGCGAAGAAGTTTATTGACTCGGTCGGGCGACTTGGCTAGAGTAGGCCCCGTTTGCGTTTCGGGCGGGTCTCTCGCGTCTCGGTTTCCCGCCTTGAGGGCTTTCCCCACACATCGACAACAGCTTCAGTCTCCTTGCGTCGCCCGGTAGATGGGCACCAGTCGTGCCGAGGCTTGGAGGGAATGATGGATCGCGACAAGATCGAACGGGTCTATACGACCTACGCCGGGTTCTATGACCACGTGTTCGGGAAAGTATTTCAGGAGGGACGGGAATCCGCCATCCGCAATCTCAACGTGCAGCCCGGTGAGACGGTGCTTGAGGTCGGCGTGGGGACCGGCATTGCGCTCCCGATGTATCCCAGCCACTGTCGCATCGTGGGCATCGATCTGTCCGAGGGCATGTTGGCCAAGGCCAAAGAACGGGCCGAGGCCCTTCGGCTTTCGCACGTTCAGCTTCACCGGATGGACGCCGGAGCCATGGAATTCGCGGACGACAGTTTCGACACGGTCGTGGCGGCGTACGTCGTGACGGCGGTCCCCGACTATCGGAAGGTCGTCAATGAAATGATTCGCGTCTGCCGACCCGGAGGCCGCATTGTCATGCTGAATCATTTCAGCAACGGGAACAAGGTCATCAACGCCATCGAACGGGTCCTGTCGCCCCTCACCAAACACTTGGGGTGGAGGACCGACCTCTCGCTGAACACCGTCCTGGAAGGAACGTCGCTCCTGGTCGCCCGCAAACAAAAGGTCAATCCGCTCCGCCTGTGGGCCTTGGTCGAGTGTGTAAACGGCAAGGATGGGTGTCGGCACACTGGCCGTCCCGCCTCCGATCAGTATGGCGCCTCGGGATACTCGAACGGCGGCGGGACGGCGAACTATTCGAACGGCAACGGCCGCTATTCCCACGAAGCGGCTCTCTGACGCGTTTCTTTTAGACCGATCTCGCCCGGCTGTTCCTTGTGACCCAGCTTTCCCATTCATGGCCGGGGATGATCGTCGTGCCGACGAGACAGGTGCCTTCGAAATTTCTCGTGATCTGGCAGGCGAGGATTTCCACGATGCGGCGCGCCTGTCGGTCTTGCGAGCCAAGGACCCGCAGCATCAGACCAAAGCCGTCTCCCGCGAGCGGCTTGTACATCATCACTCGCACCTTGCTCGCCTCGGGAGCCGTGGGGCGATCGGTGGGAATCAAATCCCCCTCCCAGGTAATCATCGGCGTAATGGCCGGCGTAATCGTCGGATTAACGGTTGCATCCCGCTTGGTTGACGTCAAAAAGCACGGAAGACCCGCTTCATCGAGTTGATCCAACAGCCATTGGACGGTGGGGCCGTCGGCCGTTTGCCCTTGGAACGTCCATCGTGCCAAGTCGGCAAAGGCGTTGGGAGAGGCGATCGGAGCGGAGACTTCTTGAAAGTGCGCTTCGTCGCAGACGATGTAGAGTTCTCCCTGCGGATCGAACCAGAAGCGCAGTCGCCCCGCGCCGTATTCCGCCTGGATGACGTCGAGCGACGAACAGTCCGCGCCTTCCTGCTCCAGCAGCGAAAAATCCGTCACGCCGGTCATCGTGAGCTTGGCGACGCGAATCGACCCGTGCGCCTGGTAGCGGATGGTGACCGAGACCGTAGTTCCCGCCGGAATGTCCCGCCCGGACTCTTCATCGAACAAGCGTCGTTTGGACATCTGTACGTCCGTGACGTAACCGGAGCGGAATCCTCCCGTGTGGACGATCAGCCATCTGAGGTCTTCGCCCGTCTTGATCGTGTGCCGCATGCGCTCATTGTAGCCTACAGAGGATGGAACGGCTAGGTAGTCACGAAGTTCCGACCGGCATTCTCGGTCGCGCCGACCGGTTTCTGGGCGAGGGAGGAGTCCTTAAGAGCGACGTCCGATCGGAAGTGGATCGTTGAACATTTTCGTCGCTTGGGGAAGCGCGATTCACTCGCCGGCTAGGATCTGGTGGTACACGGCCAAATCATGGGGAGAGAAGCAACAGAAGATGACGTCATGCAGGATGGGAACGTTCGCCAGCGACTCGCGGACCGTCGCAACGGCGATTTCGGCGGCCTGTTCGATGGGATAGCCGTAGATGCCGGTGCTGATGCCGGGGAACGCAATGCTGGTAATCCCGTTGATCGAGGCGAGCTCAATACACCGTCGATAACAGGAGGCCAGCAATTCCGCTTCACCGCGTCGTCCTCCATGCCACACGGGACCGACCGTATGGATGACGTATCGAGCGGGAAGTCGATAGCCTCTCGTAAGCTTGGCGTCTCCGGTTCGGCAGCCGCCGAGCCGGCGGCATTCCTCGGCCAGTTCAGGCCCTGCGGCGCGGTGGATCGCGCCGCAGACTCCCCCGCCGGGAAGCAACGATTCGTTCGCAGCATTGACGATCGCGTCAACGTTCAGGGTGGTGATATCGGCGCAAATAGCGCGAAGGGACGGCTGCCGCTCCTGCTTCATGGCTAGGCAGGACGAGACTTCTCGATCCTTTTCCGCTTGGGTTGAATGGCTGACACAAGATAAATTTAAGAAAAGCGAGATCGAAAAGGAAGAAGAAAGGCCCGACGCAAACAAGTCTCGCTGAGGCGGCGTTCCATTGAGGCCAACATCACCTTGGCATCGTCCGTAGGCCTGCCTTCCTGTTGAACCACCGCAAGGGTCTGCCGGTTACTATGGTATGACCGTGGCAATGAGAACGGGCAGGCGATACCGGATCAATTTTGAATTTGAACGTTACGAAAGGTCAACGGGATCGAGGAAAACCATGTCTTGAGAAAGGCCCTGACTTAAAGCAAGGATCGGAACTCATCATTGGTGAGACCTGCGTCACGAGCAAGGCCGCCCATGGTGATGGCATTGATGGGATTGTGACGGGGGATGGTCAGGATGCGGCGGCCGTTACTCATCACGATATGCTTTCCTTGGCGGACGATGCGAAAGCCCGCCTTTTCAAAGGCCCGCACGGCGGCGAGGTGATTAACGCCCGGAATCTTCGGCAATGTCAGACCGCGATATCGATCTCGCGTATGTCCTGGCCTCGGAGTTCATCCTCAACGACAGCCAGATATTCGCGAATGGCATCTTGAATGTTCTCAATGGCATCCTGTTCCGTAGCGCCTTGTGACCAGCATCCGGGCAATCCGGGGACGAACACGGCATAGCCTTCTTCGGATTTTTGCAGGGCGATGCGATATTTCATTGTTTGTTCCCTTGTCTGGGTGCTTGTCCTTCCATAGGACCGCTTGCCGATTCAGTCAGCAACAGTGTATGTATCCCCTTGAAAAAAGTCCAGGTTGCAGATTGTTCCTCGTCCTGCCGAAGTACCAAGAATTATGATCCGAGCCGTCTGTCTCCAACACGTTCCTTTCGAAGGGCCCGGCGCCTTTGCGTCGTCGCTCGCGAAGCGGGGCGTCATGCTGGAACGGTGGCTGGTTCCAACGGACGGCCTTCCGAAAGATCCGGGTGATCTGCTGATCGTCATGGGCGGGCCCATGTCGGTCAATGACGCCGACCCATGGATTGCCGAGGAAACCGACTTCATCCGATCCGCGCTGTTGTCCGGCAAACCGGTGGTCGGCGTGTGCCTCGGCAGCCAGTTCATGGCCAAGGCGTTGGGTGCCGCGGTTCGATCGGGCAAGGCGCTGGAAATCGGGATGACGAGGGTCCGGCTGACCGCTCAAGCCGGACAGGACCCGGTGTTCAGCACGTTCCCCGACTCGTTCGAGGTGTTTGAATGGCACGGCGAGGTGTTTGACTTGCCCGACGGCTGTGTGCCGTTGGCGGGATCGGACGTCGCGCCGCTCCAAGCGTTTCGCTACGGATCACATGCCTACGGGTTGTTGTTTCACCTGGAAATGGAGGGGGCTGGGATCGACGGTTTGTGCCGGGAATGTTCCGGCGATCTCGTCAAGGCTCGTTTGTCGGTGGACCAGGTGAAATCGACCGCGCTCCCGCGCCTTGCCCAACTCCACGCCATGGCCGACCGATTGATCGGCCACCTTCTGGCGTCGCGGCGTTGATTCTCGTCGTGAGAGTGCAGTAGCCTACCGCGGCGACCCGAGATGATAGTTTCATAGAAAAAGGAGAGGATACGCATGGGAAGTTTTCCGATAGAACCGGCGACGCGCATCAAGACGTTGCCGCCCTACTTATTCGCCGCGATCGACAAGATGAAGCAGGAGGCGATCGCCAGGGGGGTGGACATCATCAATCTCGGCATCGGAGATCCGGATTTGCCGACGCCGGCCCCCATCATCGACGGTCTGGCCCAGGCTGCCAAGAATCCCAAGCACCATCAATACCCGTCCTACGAAGGCCTGTTGGCCTTCCGCACCGCCGTCGCCGATTGGTACAAGCGACGGTTCCACGTCACGCTGAATCCCGCCGACGAGGTCCTCACCTTGATCGGCTCGAAGGAAGGGATCGGTCACGTGCCCCTCGCCTTTGTCGATCCGGGCGACGTCGTCTTGGTGCCGAGTCCCGGCTATCCGGTTTATCCGGTCGGCACGAGTTTCGCGGGCGGGGTGGCGCACATCATGCCGCTCACGAAAGCCAACGGATTTTTGCCGGATCTGGACGCGATTCCCAAGGACGTCGCCGTAAAGGCCAAGCTGATGTGGCTCAATTCACCGAATAATCCCACGTCGGTGGTGATGACGAAGGAGTATTTCAAGCGAGTGGTTGAGTTCGCGAGGGAGTATCACATCATCGTCTGCCATGACGCCGCCTATTCCGAGATTTATTATGACGGCAAACGGCCGTCCAGTTTTCTTGAAGTCGAGGGAGCCAAGGACGTCGGCGTCGAGTTCCATTCGCTGTCCAAGACGTACAACATGACCGGCTGGCGCATCGGTTTTGCCGTGGGGCACAAGGAGGTCTTGGCCGGGTTGGGAAAAGTCAAAAGCAATCTGGATTCCGGCGTGTTTGAAGCCGTGCAAGCCGCGGGCGTGACGGCTCTCGGCCTGGATGAGTCCGTGACGGACGGCATTCGCAAGATCTATCAGGAACGGCGCGACACGCTCGTGCCCGGACTAAAAATGCTGGGGTTGGAGGTGGACCCTCCCGCCGCTGCGTTTTATGTCTGGGTCACGGTGCCAAAAGGCTATACGTCGACGTCCTTCACCGCTCACTTGCTCGAAAAGGCGGGGATCGTGACCACGCCGGGCAACGGCTTCGGCGCACCCGGCGAAGGGTACATCCGAATGACCCTCTGCACGTCCAAAGAGCGATTGGCGGAAGCGGTGGAGCGAATCAAGCGCGTGGGATTCTGACGGGGGTGTCAGTCGCCGACCGTCAATCTGACGAGTCGGTCAAGAGGGCGCATGGCGGTTGAGGCCTGGCGAGATGCCTGAAACGGTCTTTATCGGATTCGGGTCGAACGTCGGCGATCGGGCGGACTACTGTCATCGGGCGGTGACTTTGCTCGGCCTGCTGCCCCATTCGCAGGTCACGGGCGTATCGTCGCTTTATGAAACGGAGCCGATCAACGACGGAACGGACCCAGGGGAAAGATGGTTTCTCAACGGCGTGGTCGTGTTGGATACCGAGATTCCCCCTCGCAGCCTTCTCTCGTTCCTGCGCGAGATCGAACGGGCGCTGGGGCGTGACTTGGACAACAGAGCGGGACCCAGGACCATTGACTTGGATCTTCTCTTCTATGGGGCTCACGTCATTGACGAGCCGGACCTGATCGTGCCCCACCCGCGCCTGCATCAGCGCCGCTTTGTGCTGGTTCCGCTGAGCGAGGTGGCTCCTCATTGGACTCATCCGATCACGGGATTATCCGTGGCGCAGATGCTGGATCGATTGACCGACCGTTCGGTTGTCCGAGCCTTCTCGTCCCCGTCCATTCGCGTCGGCTCACGGGCGGGATGCCCGTCCGGATTGAGCGCATGAGAATCATCCGCAGTCCCGAGGCCATGGCCGCATGGAGCGAGAACCTTCGCCGCGAGGGCGTCACGATCGGCTTTGTTCCGACGATGGGAGCCTTGCACGACGGCCACCGGTCGTTGATTCGGGCGGCCCGCCTTCGCTCGGACGCGCTGGTCGTGAGTGTCTTCGTGAACCCCACTCAATTCGGTCCGGGAGAGGATTTGACTCGGTATCCCCGCTCGCCCGCGCGAGATCGCGCGGTCTGTCGAAAGGAAAGAGTGGACGTGTGTTTCGAGCCGACTGAGGCGGCGATGTATCCCAAGGGATACCAGACTGTGGTGACGGTGCCGGAGATCGCCCGACGTTGGGAGGGAGAGCGACGCCCCCATCACTTCACCGGCGTCGCTACGGTGGTGACGAAACTGTTCGGCATCGTGCGCCCTCATCTCGCGTTGTTCGGGCAAAAAGACTATCAACAGGCGGCTCTGGTGAGACGGTTGGTTCAGGATCTCAATCTTGGGGTGCGCGTCGTCGTCCGTCCGACCGTCCGGGAAGCGGACGGTCTGGCCATGAGTTCGCGGAACGTTTATCTGTCGGCGGAGGAGCGGGTCATCGCCGCGACGTTGTACAAGAGCCTGAAAGCCGGGGGCGAGGCAATTCGAAAAGGGATCGCCGACGCATCGGCCGTTCAGGCAAGCATGAAGGCGGTGATCGAACGAGAACCGTTGCTGACGATGGATTATCTTGGCGTGTGCGACCCAGTGACATTGGAGCCGCTTGCCCGTGTCACGTCGAAAGCCGTTCTACTGGGAGCCGTCCGCCTTGGCTCCGTGCGCCTGATTGACAATCTGATTGTGTCGGCGCCCCGGGAGCGAATCCGTGGAGGCGTGGGCGGGTAGAGCCGATATCGTGCGGATTGCGGATTAATGCATCAGCTTGGAAGGTCGGATGCACTGCCCCACCAACAGATTAAGGATGACCTGGCCCAAACGACGCCTGTCGGCCGGTTGAAGGCCGATAAAACGAAATCCCATCGATTCCGGTCTTGCCGAACAAACCAGGGCCGTCTCGACTACGATCGGTTCTTCTTCCGACGCCGGTTTGATAGTGAGTTCGAGCAAGCTGCCGAGCGGCAACATCGTGGATCTCTCGAACGTACAGCCGTCCATCGAGATCTCCGTCGTGCGGCCTTCCATGCGGGCGCCATTGTCGGCAAGAAGGGAAGCTTGAAAGGATGCGGCCAGCCGAACGTATTCTCGGCGATCGACTGTTTGTTCGTGAGCGGGAGAGGCCGACCAATGGGCCCGGAAACGAGTGGCGCACAGTTGACAGCGGAACGGGAAGACATGGAAACGATAGAGGAACTTCTCAATGGTTCCTGCGCGGTATGCCGGGCGGATGAACGAGGACCCGCAGCAGGGACAGTGCAGATCGGTTATGAACTCGTCTCCGGCCCCCGTAGGATGCGGCAGAGAGAGGAGAGATCCTCCGCTGTCAGGCATGTTCGTTGTGCCTCCAAAATCGGTTCGATGCGAGCCGGCGAATAGGTCTCGGGTTTGACCCACTTCCCGTCCGGCCGTTTGTGGCCTCCTACCTTGCTGAGATTGGACCGATGGACTTCGCGAAACACCGGCTCCATGTCGATGCCGTATGACACGGCGGTGCCGTACACTACGTAGAGTAAGTCGGCCAATTCCTTGGCCACCGACGGTAAATCGCCGGAAGCCATGGATTGTTTGAGCTCGTCGAATTCTTCCTGAATGAGGCGGATCCGAAGCCGTTGAGTTTCTTCGCCGGGATCGGCGGGAACCGTTTGGATCAGAATGTCAAATTTGCGATGAAATTCTTCGACCAGGAATTGTTCGTCCGTCATATCGATCCTTTGTGTCATGAGAAAAGCGGGACGCGCGGCTCGTTGTCTTGTTTGCTCTCGCAATGCCCTCCATCCGGTCGAAGAAAACGTAAGGGGCGTGCGTTGGCCTCACAAGGGAGAGAACCTCCCCGCACGCGGTTGGAAGATCGGACATCGGGATAGCGGGGCCGCTTGCGGGCAAGAGGAACGTTTCACTGCTGGAAAATCGCGGGGGAGCCGTGCGCCGCGTGGAATAAGTGGAATAAGTTGAAGGTCGCACCATGTGCGCACAGATTACGGAAAGTCGACCGAGAAGATCAAGAAGCCGAACATCTCCGGGCGATCGGCCCTAGGTCAGGCCGTAGAAGGGCCGGGTTGGGGCTGTGTCAAACGGACCGTTCCGGTTCCTGCGTCCAATCGGACGATGTGTCCGTCTTTGAGCAGTGAGCACGCGCCCCTGACGTTGGCGACCGTCGGGATTCCATATTCCCGGGCGATGATGGCTCCGTGAGACAAGGTGCCTCCCATCTCCGCGATGACTCCTCCGGCGATGCCGAAGAGGGGGGCCAGGCCGGGATCGATGACAGGTATGACGAGGATCTCTCCGGCTTGGACGGAGGCCCAGTCGTTCGGTGAACGGAGCACGCGGACCGGTCCGGTCGCGATGCCG
Source organism: Nitrospira sp. (assembly GCA_024331095.1). GTDB lineage: Bacteria > Nitrospirota > Nitrospiria > Nitrospirales > Nitrospiraceae > Nitrospira_D. The sequence continues at coordinate 15,293 of JANDJE010000024.1, forward strand.
GCGCTAATCGGCACGCCGGACAGGAGATCGGATCGATCGTGATCGTCTGATGCCGCAAGGCGCGCGCGCGCCGTTTCCCAATCGCGAATCGTGTCGGGCGGATGAATATGGGCGTTGCGCGCTCGTTCAAGGCGGCGTGTTCGGATCACCGATCGCCAGTCGCGCTCCCGCCCCTCGGCAAGTTCGGTTGTCTCTTGAAGCGTCATGAAAAACACGTCATCCGGACTGGCAAGGATTCGCTGCGAAACGAGCAGATCGCCGGCGTGCAGCAAAAGCCGGCGGATGGCCGAGGAAAAGTACATCAGGTGATGGCGGTTCGCTTCACGAAGCGCGAAAAAGCGACAGAGGCGCCGGCGCCACCACAGGTACATCCACCATCGATGCAGTCTCCATCCCATGCGTCGTTTGATTTCGTGGAGCGCCTCGGCTCGCACGCGGGCTTGACGGGACTGGATATCGTCCGGCTCCGACGATGCCGCGCCGAGTTGCGTCCGCAACAGGGCGAGGATCGCCTCCGGATTGTCGGCGAGACGCGGCGACATGATGTCGGATTCACCCAGGCCGCGGTGGCCGTAGTCTTCCAGATAGGATTCGAACGCACGGAGAAAGGCCGTGCCCGTGAGAGCCTCGCGGAAACCGGATGCGTTCCATGGATCGGCCGCGAAGAAGGCGGAGGCCGCCGACTCATGCCGAGCGATGTGGACGAGTTCGGCAAGGCGGACAATCTGCTGCGCGCTGATCACGGCACCCTGCCCCTGGAGTGCCGCATTGGACAGGGCCCTCCAGTCCGGGCCCAGCCATCGGGGCAACAGGTGATTCATCACCTGAAGACACTGAGCGACTCCACCGGCGATTCCGAAGGTCAGTTCGTGCGTCCGAATCCAGGCGCTCAGCTCTTCCAGCCGAGCGAGGCTTTCGTGAAGGGAAAGTCGACTGATTTGTTGCGTACCGCATTGTTCCGCCATTTTCTTCATCTCGGCGAACCACGTCGATCCATGAATGACCGCGCGCCGCATTTCCAGCACCATGAGGAGGCCGGCTCGCAGAAACGCCGGCCAGCCCAGCGGCTCGACAGGAGGGGGAGCCGCGATCGGTTCCCCGCCCATGTGTTCGGACAGAAGCGACGGGTCGCTTCGCAACTGCGCCTGAAGCATATGGAACAAGGTGACGTTGAGATACGGACGCCCGTACAACACGCGAGTGGAGGACAGTTCGGTCGGAATCCGGCAACCCAGCTTGCGGTAGGGAGCGACGATGTGTTCCTCCATGAACCGCTCCATGAGAGAAAGGCCGAGCGGACTGGGGAGGTCCGGCATCGTTTCTTTAAGGTTCGTGCGCGACCACTCGCAGTCGTCGTTGGTGAATTCCGCTGAAGGGTGGACCCCGGTGATGGGTCGGGCTTGCAGGATCCAGAGTTTGCCGGAATCGATCGCCCATTCCAGATCGACGGGAAAGCCCAACGTCCTTTCAACTTCCTTGGTTGTGCGCGTCAGTTCGAACAGTTGTTCGTCGGAGAGGGACGGTCGTTCCCGATCCGATTCCGGAATCGGTTCATGGCGCAGCCCATCTTCGGCGATTGTCAGCCTGCGTGATTTGCGGGCGATGGTCCGACGTCGAATCCAAATCGGCTGTCGATCGGCGCCGATTTGCACGACATATTGGTCGGGCGTCGCTTGTCCATCGACGAGCGGCGCCGCCAAGCCGGGAACGGCGTTGACGAGAATCTGAAACGACCGACCCGTGATCGGATGGATGGAGTAGGCGACGCCGGCGGCAACGGCTTCGAGCATTGGCTGAATGACGACCGCCATCGAGGGAGCCGGCCGAGAAGGATCCCGTTCGATGGTATATCGCAGGACCCGTTCGTGCCAGAGCGATGCCCAGAGGTCCTTTATCGCGGTATCGAGGAGATCTGTGGGGACGCCGAGGTGTGTGCGATAGAGCCCGGCGAAACTGGATCGGCCGGTGTCCTCGTTGGTCGCGGACGATCGAACGGCCCATCGTGTGGAGGACAACGTTTCGGACGACGCCGAAAGGGTTCGGAGAGCCGTGAGGCATTGAGCCGTCAGGTCGGAGATGTCCAGTGCTCGGATGCGTGATTGCCGGTCCAGGAGCAAGGCGTTCCGCTCCGCTTCCGGGAGCGCCATGGCCAGTTTCCAGTCCTGCTCTGCATCCAGTCCAGACCGTTTGAGCGATCGGTCATAGGCCTCCGTCGTCAGGCAAATGCCGGAAGGAACAGAAAAGCCGCATGACAGGAGGCGAGCAAGGCCCGCGGCCTTTCCCCCGGCAAGGGCCGGATCGATGCAACGAGGTAAAGGGAGAACGAGGAGTTGGGTCATCAAGCGGGATGGTACCTAGAGCAGCAGCAACAGGTAAAGGTCATTGACGTTGGTGCCCGTCGGCCCCGTGTAGATATGGCACCCGAGAGCGCGCAGGGCAGGGTAGGTGTCGTGGCGGTTCAAGGCAGAGAGCAAATCCACTCCGAGCGATTGGGCCCGCGCAACGGTGTTTCCCGTGACCACTGCACCGGCGGCATCGGTCGGCCCGTCGGTGCCATCGGATCCCACCGCCGCCAGCCAGGCTCGGGGAATTCCGTGAAGATGAAAGGCGGCGGCGGTCGCGAATTCCTGAGCCCGTCCTCCCTTTCCTCGTCCCGTCACCGTGACGGTCGGTTCGCCGCCGCCGATCAGGCAGGCGGGCCGTCGAAGGCCGCCATGGCTGTTGAGGAGTCGTCTGGCCGCTTTCACGAATCGCGCCGCTTCCGTTCCAGCCTCCCCTATAAGAGGTGACGGGAGGAGCCGGATGTGAAGTCCCGCTTGCCGAGCCGTCGTGGCGACGGCCTCGATCATGTTCCGGTTGCTGCCGATGATCACATGACGCACTCGGCGCAGTCGGCTTGCACCGGGTTTGAGCGTCTCCGGAACCTTGCCGTTCAACCCTTGGAGGAGATATCGGCGTACGGCACGGGGGGCGGCCCGCCAAATCCTGTATCGTTTCAGGACGGCTATGGCGTCGGCAAATGTGGTCTCATCCGGCGCCGTCGGTCCAGAGCCGATCGTGCCGAGGTCATCACCGATGACGTCCGAGAGAACGAGGGTGACGACGGCGGCTTTCGTGCTTTGCGCGAGACCGCCGCCCTTCAACCGGGAGAGATGTTTGCGAACCGCATTGACCTCGTCGATCGAGGCGCCGCTCCTGAGCAGGAGATCCGTCGTCCGTTGCTTGTCGGTTAGAGTGAGGCCCGGTACGGGGGCGGGCAAGAGACTTGACGCGCCTCCGGAGAGCAACACAATGAGCAGATCATGGGACGTGAGGCCGCCGACCAGGGCCTTGATCCGCTCCGCGGCTCGCAGTCCCGCGCGATCCGGTATGGGGTGAGCCGCCTCGACGACGGTGATGCTCCCAAGCGGGGCGCCATGCTCGGTCTTGACCACGACGAGTCCTCCCTCGATCCGTGATCCTAAAATGGACTCCAGCGACTGGGCCATGCGCGCCGAGGCCTTCCCGGCTCCTACGACGACGAGTCGGTCATAACGGGATAGGTCATAGACGTGCCGTCCTATTCGCAACAGTCGACCTTGACGGGACACGTTGTGAAACAGTCCGTGGCCGGGATCGGCGGCGCGCAGCCCCGCCATGATCAATTTTCGAAGCAGCGGTCCGGCGGGGGAAGGGGGGAGGCGAAGCGGAAAAGCCATGATGGCTAGGGGAGCTTGTCCTGCTTGAAACACCGGTTCGGGCAGGTCTGACGAGGAACTCGAATTTGGTAGGTGCCGCGAGGCAGCACGTCCTTTTTAAATTCGGGGTTGAGCAGTTTGAGCTCCAGAAAATAAGTGCCGAATTCTTCGGCGATGGACGTGAGGGTTCGTTGCGGTTCCTTGACGTTCACAGTGACGGTTTCCGCCTCCAGCGGAAGATAGAGATCCTTTTTGCTCAATCCCAGGTATTTCTCCGGTTGGGAATAGATCTCTTTGGCCGCGATGATCCGCGGCACGTAGCGCATGGTTTCGCGAGGGGCGTGGAGCTTCCAGTAATCGCTGACCCGCTGCTCTTTGAGCAGCTTGCGGATGCGCTCTTCCCCGGCGTTGTAGGACGCCATGGCGAGAAACCAATCGTTTTGGTGAAAGTCCTTGAGATAGGACAGGTATTTGACCGCCGCCTCCGTCGAAAGCTCGAGGTTTCGGCGCTCATCCAAGACCGCATCGCTTTTCAAACTGTAGCGTCGTCCGGTGGACGGGATGAACTGCCATGGACCCGAGGCCTTGGCTTTGGAATAAGCCGCCGCGATACATTTGCTCTCGACCAGCAGCATGTACTTGAGGTCGTCGGGCAAGCCGGCGTCGGCCAGTTGTTTTTCGGCCGGAGGAAAGCACCGTCCGGTTCGTTTGGCGAGGATGATGCTTTCTCCCTCGTTGGCCAGGAACTGATAGAATTCATACTCGATTCGTTCTCGGACCTGCCAGTTGTCCAACGGTACCGGCATGCCCGCGAAGGTCATCTTCTCGGGTAGCTTGAACGAACTGAGAAAGTAGCGCTGATGTTCCCGCTTGATCTCCGGCAGGATAACCAGGCGGTCTTCGGGATCGGCTTGCTCGTCCTGTTGTTCGGGAGGGAAAAGGCCCCGCTCATTCTCCGATTGATCCGACGCGGAGACCGCCCATCCATTGTTCAAAAAGAAGGAACAAAAGAACGCCGCCGCGAGCAGGGTCTTCAGGATCATTCCCACGCTCCTCTCCGTCCGTTGAAATCCGTTCGGTGTTTGGGGAACTAACAGGCCACGACGAACGATGCTAGCAAGGTGATTGGCCGTCGGCAAGCGGAATGAATTTCTCGTTCATGCTACACTCGGTCTTCCTCATGAACACCTTGGCGGCATTGAACAACGCCATTATCGAGTGTGCGGACTGTCCGAGATTGACGGTCTATCGGCGGAGCGTCGCCGAAACCAAACGGCGGCAATTCATGAATTGGGACTATTGGGGACGGCCTGTACCCGGCTTCGGCGACGAAGGGGCGCGTCTCTACGTGTTGGGGCTGGCCCCGGCCGCCCACGGCGGAAATCGAACGGGACGAATCTTTACCGGCGATCGGAGCGGGGATTGGCTGTATGAAGCCCTGCATCGCTATGGGTTCGCCAACCAGGCGTCTTCAAGCCATCGGGACGACGGCCTCGTGCTGACGGATTGTTATGTCGGCGCGACGGTGCGGTGTGCGCCGCCGGACAATAAACCGGCACCCGATGAAATCGAGCGGTGCCGCCGGTTCTTGCGAGAGGAAATTCGGCTTCTTCGGAATGTCCGTGTCGTCGTGACGTTGGGGAAGCTTGCGTTTGAGCAGTATCTGAAAACCTGCAAGCTCGATGGGTTGGACATCCCCTCGCCCCTCCCGCGATTTCGGCACGGCGCGAGCTATCGATTACCGTGGGGCGTGCTGCTGCTGGGCTCCTATCATCCCAGCCAGCAAAATACGTTTACGGGGAAGCTCACTCGCCCGATGTTTCACGCCGTCTTTAGGACGGCGCGAAACGCCATTGAATGATGGCTGACGGGCTGAGGTCTTCGTGCCCTCGACGCGATCTCCGCTCAAATCATTATTGCTGCCCTTTGGCTTTCCAGTCGTCGAGGAATTTCTTCAAGCCGACGTCGGTCAGCGGGTGTTTGAACAGGGATTGGAACACGCCGTAGGGCATGGTGCAGATATGACCTCCCGCCAAGGCCGATTCGACGACGTGTTGCGGATGGCGGACGCTCGCCACCAACACCAGGGTCTTGTAGTCGTAATTCTTGTAGATGGTCACGATTTGACGAATCAGCCCCATACCATCGGAGCTGACGTCGTCCAGGCGGCCGATAAAAGGCGACACGCACCAGGCTCCCGCCTTGGCCGCCAACATGGCCTGCGTGGGGGAGAAACAGAGGGTCACGTTGACGCGAATCCCTTCCGCGGACAGACGTTTTGTCGCCTTGATGCCGTCTGGGGTGAGGGGACATTTGACGACGATGTTGGGATGGATCTTGGCGAGCTCTTTGCCTTCCTTCACCATGGCGTCCGCCTCCACGCTGACCACTTCGGCGCTGATGGGGCCGTTCACGATGGCGCAGATTTCCTGGAGCATTTCTTTGAAGCTGCGCCCTTCTTTGACGACGAGCGACGGGTTGGTCGTGACGCCGTCCAACACGCCCAGACTGTTTGCTTCATGGATTTCCTTCACGTTCGCGGTGTCGAGGAAAAACAGCATGGCCGACTCCTTTCATGGTGAATGGTCTTGCGGAGGCGATGACCGTCTTCTTTTCTTCGGCCATTCTACGAAGAACTCGATGTGGGCGCAACGCAATGGCGACATCCTGTGTTTGACAGGTTGGGGGGCCGGGGCTAATATTCGGCTTGCGGTTGCGGTATGCTTCGTAAGTGAAGAGGTTCTTTTGTACTACTGCTGAGGGGGCGCTGATGCGCGGTGCCGGTGTCGTGCTGGTCTGTTGTCTTGTCTTGGTCGCCTGTGGAGGAGGCAACCCCTATTTGGACGCGTCGCTCAAGCCAGCCGAGCTTCAGGGAAAGGACAAGGCCTGGTTCGAAAAAAATTGGGGGGCCCCGGATGGGAAAGCCGCGCGCTTCTTCGGCGGAGAGACCTGGACGTACTATCGGATCGCCGGAGGCAAATCCGGCCCGCCGCTCTTTAACTTCTCTCCCAATCAATGTCAGATCACGCTGAAGTTCGACAAAGAAGATAAACTCACGGATTACAGTTATTCGGGTTGCTAGGCGGGGTGACCTACCGTCGGCTTTCAAAGGTAGTCATGCACTCGTGGCTACAGAAATAGTGAGTCTGCCCTCCGATCGTTTTAGTCAAAGCGGTCCGGCGCGGGATGAACGTCTGGCAGGTGGGGTCAAGAACCATCTGATCCTGATCGATGGATGACCCCCCGTCGTCGATGGTTGATTGTCTGAACCCTCGGAAAATTTGCCGCAAGAGGAAGTAAAGAACGACGAGAAGGATGGAAACGAGGAGCAATCTATACATTGTGGTTCATCTCTTGCGCAACCACAATGTTATGGGAGGGGTGCAGACCTGTCAAGAGTTGGCGGTCTCCTCTCTCGCGAAAACGTGAGCCTGCGCGCAGGAGGGATAGACCATTTGTGCCAGCCGGTCATGAGCATTTTTGGTTGCTCACCCAGTACTTCCGGAGGATATGTTTTCGGAAAAGAACGTGGTACATTCGCACCTATTATGAAGACATGCGACAAGTGCCACGGCACAATGTTACCGGAACGAGCGGTGGATTTGGACGCCGGGTTGGCGATCACGGTGTTTGCTTGTTTGAATTGTGGTCGCCGGAAAGCGGCGGACCAGGAACCTCGTCCCATTACGGCTCGGCATTAAGCTGTTTGCCGGCGGGAGCCGACATTCCTGGATTCGAGGATCTGGAAGGCTACAAGCTGGAAGAGGGGTGCGCTCTTGCGCAGTCCTTTTAGCAAAGCCGGGGTCAGCGAATGCCAAGCACGTCCATCATGTCGTAAAGGCCTGGAGGCCGGTGGACGACCCAACCGGCCGCGCGCAGCGCCCCCCGGGCGAAGGTGTCGCGACTGCTGGCACGATGGGTGATTTCAATGCGCTCTCCCATGCCGCCGAACAGGATGGTGTGGTCTCCCACGATGTCGCCCGCGCGAACGGTTTGAATCCCGATTTCGTTTTTTGATCGCTCCCCGATCAATCCTTTGCGAGCATACACGCCGACTTGATTGAGGTCTCGGTTCACCGCTGCGGCAAGGACCTCGGCGATTTTGAGAGCCGTCCCGCTGGGCGCGTCTTTCTTCAGACGGTGATGGGCTTCGATCACCTCGATGTCATAGTCGTCGCCGAGAGTTTTGGCCATTTCACCGATGACCTTGCAAATCAGGTTGATTCCGACGCTCATATTGGGCGAAAACACGCAGGGAATCAGGTTTGTCACGGATCGAAGTTCATCCGATTGGGAAGCGGAGAACCCCGTCGTTCCGATGACCATCGCCCGCCGATGGCGGGCGGCGACCCGCAGATGTGCGATCGTCGCGTCGGGAGCCGAGAAATCGATGATGACGTCGCCTCGCTCCAGAAGCGCGGATAAGTCGTCCGTGATGGGCACGCCGGCATGGCCGGAGCCGGAAACTTCTCCCGCGTCTTTCCCCAAGGCACTGTGTCCCTGGACCTCCAGGGCCCCGGCCAATGTCAGGGTTGTCGAGTCCTTGATCAGCGAGACCAGTCGGCAGCCCATCCGTCCGGCCGCGCCTACAACGACGACTCCGATCATGACCGGTTCTGTCCCCTTTCTCTTCTATCCATATCCTTAATCCTCTCTCTGTAATCCTCTCTCTCTGCGTCAGATCAGGTTCATGTCTTTCAACACGTGACGGAGCTTGTCTCGCGTCTCTTGCCCCATGGGACACAACGGCAGCCGCAGTTCCGGGTCGATCTTGCCCATCATCCCGAGCGCTTCCTTGACCGGAATCGGATTGGTCTCCAGGAACAGGGCGGCGAACAAGGGGGAGAGGGCAAAATGAAGGCGTCTGGCTTCGACGATCTTGCCGTCGGCGAAGGTCTTGACCAATTGAGCCATTTCGGTCGGCACAATGTTGGCGGTGACGGTGATCACGCCTTTGGCGCCCACGGCCATCATGGGGAGCGTCAAGGAATCATCGCCGGCGAGGACGGTGATTCGATCACCGCACATCTGGACGATGTCGGATGCCTGTTGAACCGAGCCGCTTCCTTCTTTCACCCCCACAATGGTGTCGATGGTCGAAAGTCTGGCGATGGTGCTCGGCAGCATGTTGACGCCGGTCCGTCCGGGAATGTTGTACAACACCAACGGAAGATCCACGGCCTCGGCCACGGCTTTATAGTGTCGATAGAGTCCTTCCTGGGTCGGTTTGTTGTAATAGGGGGTGATCAACAGCGCCCCGTCCGCGCCGGCCTGTTTGGCGTGTTTGGTCAACGCGACGGCTTCTTCGGTGCTGTTCGAGCCCGTTCCAGCGATGACCGGCACGCGTCGGTTGACCACCTCCACGGTCAATTGGATGACCCGATGATGCTCCTCATGGGACAGGGTGGCCGATTCCCCGGTGGTGCCGCAGGGGACGATGCCGTTGGTTCCCTTGGCGATTTGCCACTCGATCAATTCGGCCAAGGCTCGTTCGTCGATCCGTCCGTTCCGAAAAGGAGTTACGATGGCGATCAGCGAGCCGGTAAACATAGCGGCGCCTCTTATTGCAAAAATTCCGGAATGGTTTCGCCCTTGATCAAGTCGTCGTACGTTTCGCGGGCCCGGATGACGTGAAAGTCCGCCCCCTTGACGAGCACCTCCGGCGCGCGGGGGCGCGAATTGTAATTCGACGCCATCACGAACCCGTAGGCTCCCGCGCTCATGACGGCCAGCAATTCTCCCGGCTTCACCGATGCCAACATTCGGTCCTTGGCCAAAAAGTCGCCCGATTCACACACCGGGCCGACGACGTCCATCAATTGCTTCGTCCGAAGGCCGGCCTGCCGATTGACCGGACGGATTTCGTGATACGCGCCGTACAGACTGGGGCGAATCAAATCGTTCATGGCGGCGTCAACGATCGCGAAGTGTTTCGTCTCGCCGGTCTTTTCGTATAAAACCGTCGTGACCAACACGCCGGCGTTGCCGACGATGACGCGGCCCGGTTCCATCACCAGCGTCACCCCCAGATCTTTGACAAGCGGAGAAACGGCGTCGGCCAGCTCGTGCGGCAGCGGCGGCTTTTCTTCGGCGTAGGTGATGCCGAGCCCGCCGCCGATGTTCAGGTAGCGAATGTCGATGCCTTGGTTTTTCAGCGTTTCAAGCAGCGCCACGACTTTCTTGAGCGAATCGACGAACGGCGTGACGTCCGTCAACTGGGATCCGATATGGGCGTGAACCCCGCAGACGTCGATGTGGCTCAGGGACGCCGCCGCTCTGTATTCCTCCAGCGCGCGGTCCGCGGCGATGCCGAATTTGCTCTTTTTCATCCCCGTCGAGATATAGGGATGGGTCTTGGGGTCGACGTCCGGATTGATTCGCAACGCAATGCGGGCGGGTTTGCCCATCGAGGCCGCGACGTCGTTGATCGCGCGGATCTCCGCGGGGGACTCGACGTTGAACATCAGAATGTCGGCCTTCAGCGCCTCCCGGATTTCGTCCGGCGACTTGCCCACGCCGGCGAACACGATTTTGGAAGGGGGGATGCCGGCCTTCAGCGCCCTGAACAGCTCGCCGCCGGACACGATGTCCGCTCCGCTCCCTTCCTTGGCCATCAGCCGCAAAATGGCGAGGTTGGAGTTGGCTTTCATCGCGAACGCGATGAGGTGAGGGATGTTCCGAAAGGCGCCGTCATAGGCCCGAAAGTGACGGATCAACGTCGCGTGACTGTAGATGTAGCAGGGCGTGCCCACTTCCTTGGCGATTCGGCTGACGGGGACGTCCTCGCAATAGAGTTCGTCCTCGCGGTACTCGAAAAAATTCATCTGTTCAATCCTTCGATCGTGAAGCGCGTCGCCTGTGACGCCGTGCTCGTTTATTACCTCGTTCCGACCGGCCGCAACGGCAGCAGCTCCTCATCCTGCGCCTGGGGTACCGGGTCTGTTTCGTTAGCGTCGAGGCTTGAGCTTTCTTTCGTCTCTTGGATCCGGGATGCTTCCTGTTTCAGCTTCTGGCGTTCAATCACCGGAGCGACTCCGATCGTTTCCGGGGCGACCGGCGCTCCCACCACGCCGCAGGCCTGAATCGTCGCTGCCATGACGACAAGAGAAACCCGTTTCATCGCAGCAACCGCTCAAGTTCTTTCAGCCGCCGGTTCACCTGCCGACGAGCCGTTCCTCCGATCTGCCGCTTTCGGTCGATCGCCGAGAGGACGGTCAAACAAGAAAACGCTCGCTTGTCAATCCGATCGGAGAACGTCCGCAGCTCCTCAAGCGAAAAGTCCGTCAGCTCCCGTCCTTGTTCCAGCGCGGACAACACGATGCGTCCCGTAATCTCGTGAGCCTCCCGGAACGGCACCCCCCGTTCCACCAAATAGTCGGCCAGCTCCGTCGCCAGGAGACCACTGGAGCAAACGGCCTTCTCCATCGCCCCCCGGTTCACGCTCAGACGGCCCATCAGTTCCGTCATGATCCGAAGACACGATGCGGTGGTCTCCACCGCGTCGAACAGCGCCGGTTTGTCCTCTTGCAGGTCGCGATTATAGCTCAAGGGGAGGGCCTTCAGCATCACGAGCAGATTGATGAGATGGCCGTAGACACGGCCGGTTTTCCCCCGCACGAGCTCCGGCACGTCGGGGTTTTTCTTCTGAGGCATCATGCTGCTGCCGGTGCAAAAGGCGTCCGGCAGATCCACGAACTGAAACTCCTGCGACGCCCAGATGACCAACTCTTCGCTGAGGCGGGACAGGTGCATCATCATGATCGACAACGCCGATGTCACCTCGATGGCGAAGTCGCGATCCGAGACGGCGTCCAGGCTATTGGCGGTCACGGTTGGAAATCCCAAGAGTTTGGCCGTGTAGGATCGATCGACCGGATAGTTGGTGCCGGCCAAGGCGCCGGAACCCAGCGGCATTACGTCGAGTCTTGTTCTGGCGTCGCGCAACCGCCCCTTGTCTCGCTCGATCATCTCGATGTAGGCGAGGAGATGATGGGCAAAGAGAACCGGCTGCGCCCGTTGCAGATGCGTGTAGCCTGGCATCGGGACCGCGACATTAGCCTTGGCCTTGGCAACCAGGGTTCGTTGAAACTCCGCGCATTGTTCGATGAGTCCGTCAATTTGTTCGCGCAGGTAGAGCCGGACGTCCAATGCCACCTGGTCATTCCTGCTCCGTCCCGTGTGCAGCTTGCCTCCCAACGGCCCGATGAGTTCGGTCAGGCGCCGCTCGATCGCCATGTGAATGTCTTCATCTTGAGGGGTGAATCTGAACCGACCCTGGTCCAGCTCTTGTTTGACCAGCTCAAGCCCCCGCACGATGGCGCGGGTTTCCTGAGCCGACAGGACGCCGGCTTTTTGGAGCGTTTTGCAGTGCGCGATGCTGCCTTGAACGTCGTGCGCGTACAGTCGCCGATCCGTCGCCAATGAGGCGGTAAAGGATTCGACCAGCGGGTGCGTCCGCTCACGAAATCGTCCCGCCCAGGCCTTGCCGGAGCCGGTCACGGTTCCGGCTTGACGCGGTCTTTTCGCCATCAGCCCGAGCCTTTCCGCCGCTGCGCGCGAATCTTCAACCGCAGACCGTTCAAGCGGATAAAACCTTCGGCGTCCTTTTGATTATAGACGTCGTCCTCTTCAAAGGTGGCGATATCCAGCCGGTACAGCGACCGTTTCGATTTGCGGCCGACGAGCGTGCAGCTTCCCTTGTAGAGTTTGACGCGGGCCGTGCCGCTCACGTCCTGTTGCGCATGGTCGATGGCCGCCTGCAGCAGCTCGCGTTCGGGGCTGAACCAATAGCCGTTGTAGATGAGGGCGGCATAACGAGGGATCAAACCGTCCCGGAAATGAAGCACCTCCCGATCCATCGTGAGCGACTCCAGCCCCCGATGGGCGACGTGCAGAATCGTCCCCCCCGGCGTTTCATAGACGCCGCGGGACTTCATGCCGACGTAGCGGTTTTCCACCAAATCGACGCGGCCGATGCCGTGGGCGCCGCCCAGCTTGTTGAGGTGGGCCAGGAGTTTTGCCGGGCTCATTTTTTTGCCGTCAATAGCTACGGGGTTGCCCGCCACATAGTCGATCTCGACTTCCTGCGGCTTATCCGGCGCGTCCTCCGGCGAAACCGTCATCTGAAAAATGTCGGGAGGCGGCGGCTGCCAGGGATCTTCGAGGATCCCTCCTTCGTAGCTGACGTGAAACAAATTCATGTCCATGCTGTAGGGTTTGGCCTTGGTAGCCGTCACCGGAATGCCCCGCTGCTCGGCGTACTCGATGAGCTCACGGCGGGATCGCAGGGTCCATTCACGCCAGGGCGCGATGATCTTAAGGTCAGGCGCCAGCGCCGTGTAGGTCAGTTCGAACCGCACCTGGTCGTTCCCCTTGCCGGTCGCTCCATGCGCGACGGCGTCGGCCCCTTCTTTGAGGGCGATCTCGACTTGCCGGCGCGCGATCAGCGGGCGGGCGATCGAGGTGCCCAAGAGATAGCATCCTTCGTAGAGCGCGTTGCCGCGCAACATCGGGAAGACGTAATCTTTGACGAAGGTCTCCCGCAGGTCTTCGACGTAGACTTTCTTGACGCCGAGCTTCCGAGCCTTGGCCGCAATGCCCCGCAAATCTTCTCCTTGGCCGAGATCGGCGCAAAAGGCGATCACCTCGGCCTGATACGTTTCTTGCAGCCATTTCAGGATAACGGAGGTATCGAGTCCTCCCGAATAAGCGAGCACGATCTTGCGAATCGATGGACGTTTCATCTGTAGTCCCAACTATGTGCCTTTCCGTCCGGCGAGCAGCCGGACTAAAATCGCCTTCTGCATGTGCAGACGGTTTTCCGCTTGATCGATGACGACCGATTGGGGGCCGTCGAGCACGTCGGCGGTGATTTCCTCGCCTCGATGGGCCGGCAGGCAGTGCATGACGATGGCGTCGGGTTTGGCCCGCCGCAACAATCGAGCATCCAGCCGATAGGGAGCCAAGGCCTTGAGCCGCTTGGCCTGTTCCCGCTCGCGGCCCATGCTGATCCAGACGTCGGTATAGAGGACGTCGGCCTCTTTCACCGCGACAAGAGGGTCTTCAATCACCTCGATGATAGCCCCGGTGGTTTCGGCCTCGACTCGAGCCCGCTCGATCACCCGCTGATCCGGTTGATAGCCGGATGGACAACCGGCGACGACTCGCATGCCCATTTTGGCTCCCGCTTCGATGAGCGAGTTCGCCACGTTATTGCCGTCGCCCACGTAGGCCAAGGTCAATCCCTTAAGTCGGCCCTTGCATTCTTGAATCGTCAGCAGGTCGGACAGCGCTTGACAGGGATGGCTATGGTCGGTCAGCCCGTTGATGACGGACATGGACGAGGTCGCGGCCCATTCTTGCACGATGGCGTGATCGAACGTTCGAATGACAATGCCGTCCAGATAACGAGACAACACCCGCGCCGTATCGGCGATGCTTTCTCCGCGCGAAAGCTGGCTGTCTCCGGTGGGCAAGACCAGGGCGTGACCTCCCAGTTGGGTCATTCCCGATTCAAACGACACTCTGGTGCGGGTCGAGGGTTTTTGGAAGAGCAGCCCGAGGGTCTTTCCGGACAGCAGGCGATGGGGGGTTCCCCTTCGCTGTTTGGCCTTCAATAAGCCGGCCAAATGCAACAAATCGACGATTTGTTGATGAGCCAGGGCCCCTACATCCAAAAGGTCCTTGGCGTAGGCGGGCACGCGGCGCGGCTGTGGTGTCCCTCGTGCCATGTGTCGCGTGAGTTTTAGTGATGGACGGCTCGTTCGTCGGTGACTCGACGGTTGAGGACCGCGGTCAGGGTCTCAGTCAATTTGTCGATTTCCCGCTCCGTGACGATCAACGGCGGAACGAATCGCAGGACCCGTTCGCTGGTTGCGTTGACGAGCACGCCTCGGTTGAGACAATCCCCGACGATCGTCTTGGCGTCGGTGTCCAGCTCCATGCCCTGCAAGAGGCCGAGTCCCCGGACTTCCCGCACGATTCGATGGCGATCCTTGCACTCCGCCAGGCCTTTCGCCAAATAGTCGCCCATTCGTTTGGCGTGATCCAAAACGGATCCCTCGATGAGGGTTCGAAGAACGGTCAGCCCCGCGGCGCACGCCAACGGATTTCCTCCGAAGGTCGAGGCGTGGGAGCCGGGGGTAAAGGCCGCCGCGACCGATTCCTTCGCCAAACATGCTCCGATCGGCACCCCTCCGCCCAATCCCTTGGCCAGGGTCATGATGTCGGGCTCCACGCCCATCTGTTGGTATGCGAAGAGCGTTCCGGTGCGGCCCATGCCTGTTTGCACTTCGTCAAAAATGAGCAGGACATCGTGTTTCGTGCAGAACTCGCGGAGTTCACGCAGGTAGGCTCGATCGGCGACGTGCACGCCCCCTTCTCCTTGGATCGGCTCCAGCATGACGGCGGCGGTTTGCTTGCCGGCCGCGGCCTCGATCGCCGAGAAATCGTTGAAGGGAACGTATCGGAATCCCGGCATCAGCGGTTCAAAGCCCTTCTGGACCTTGTCCTGTCCGGTCGCCGTGATGGTCGCCAACGTTCTGCCGTGAAACGAATTGTACATGGTGATGACTTCGAATCGGTCCGCGCCGTACTTCTGGTGCGCGTAACGCCGGGCCAATTTGATGGCGGCTTCGTTGGCCTCCGCCCCGCTGTTGCAGAAGAACACGCGGTCGGCGAAGGAATGTTCGACCAGCGTTTTTGCCAGGTGGACCTGCGGTTCCGTGTAGTAGAGATTGGAGACATGGATCAGTTGCATGGCTTGTCGGTGGAGCGCATGGACGAGGTCCGGATGCGTGTGACCGAGGACGTTGACCGCGATCCCCCCGACGAAGTCGAGGTATTCCCGGCCTTCCAAATCGTACACTTTTGCGCCCTTCCCTCGAGCGATCGAGATGGGTTGACGGGTATACGTCTGCATCAAATATTTGGCTGCGGCTTCTTTCAGTTCTTCAGTCAGCATGGTCAACGACATCCTGTACGTGGAAAGCAACGGAAGCTAGCACAGGGCCGGCGTGAAAGCAATAAGGAGAAGGCGAAGAAGGAACTTGAGGGGGATGACCGGAGATGATCGGCGAATCGGTCTGCGGTCAAGCCTTCCTTCTTTTTGATCTTCCAGGAGGTATGGTAAGCTGCGCCGCGATGAAGTCCTGCAATCGTTGCAGCCGGCAGAGTCCGGAAGAAGCCAATTTCTGTCCTCAATGCGGGGCGCCCCTCGATGAGTCCGGCGGGTCTGAAACAGTGGCGGTCGATCGATCGGCCGCCGCGTCAAGCCAGGACGAAGAGACGCTTTGGCGGCTGTTCATCGGTCCCAATGCCGATCGCTACCTCGAAACGTTCAAGAAGTTTGCATCGAGCGGAGGACCGAGATTCGCGCTTTCCTGGAATTGGCCCGCGTTTCTCTATATTTCGTTTCTCTGGTTTCTCTACCGAAAGATGTATCTCCATGCGTTCGTCTATGCCGTCGGCCCCATGGTGTCCGCGTACCTCACGGGCGATATGAGCGCCGGTCTTGTCTGGGGGATCATGGCCGGCGTGACGGGAAACTATCTGTACTATTGGCATTGCAGAGAGCACATTGAAAGGATTAAGAAGATCGAGGGGCTGAGCTCGGCCGATCGTGAAGCCGCCCTCAAGGAAGCCGGTGGAGTACAGCCCTACGTCATCTGGGTCGGCGTTGCGTTGTACATCCTCTTTTTCATCTCCCTTGCCAAGATGGCGCAAGAAGGGGCTCCGGATCGCGACGGCCGGCCGGTTAAACAAGTCGAATTCACGAGAGTGCAGGTAAGTCGAGAGTCGCTCGCAATAGTTGGTTCGTTCACGCGCCCCGGACTGTCCCTTGCGGCAGATGAGAAGGCTGGGATGTTGGAGTTCTAATCGGGGGCTGGAGTGGTGATGAGCAAGGAGGAGTGTATGACGGCCCGGCTGGTTTTGCTCCGACACGGTGAGTCCCAATGGAATCTGGAGAATCGTTTTACCGGGTGGGTGGACGTCCCTCTGTCGCCGCGGGGCGTTGAGGAGGCGAAACAGGCCGGGAAGAAATTGCAAGAATTCAGGTTCGATCGCGCGTTTACCTCCATGCTGAGCCGCGCCAACGACACGTTGCGTCTTGTCTTGGAAACCATCGGGCAAACGCACATTCCCGTTGAAAAGAATCAGGCTCTGAACGAGCGAATGTACGGGGAACTTCAAGGGCTCAATAAAGCGGAAACCGCGCAGAAATACGGCGAGGCGCAAGTCAAATTGTGGCGGAGAAGTTATGACGTGAGGCCGCCGGGCGGAGAAAGCCTGAAAGATACCGCCGAGCGGGTTCTCCCCTATTATGAAACGGCGATCAAGCCCTATCTGCTCAAGGGAGAGACGATTCTGATCGCCGCCCATGGCAACAGCCTTCGCGCGTTGGTCATGGAGCTGGAGCGGTTATCGAAAGAACAGGTGTTGGAGTTGAATATTCCCACCGGCGCCCCGCTGCTCTACGAACTCGACGGCAACGGGAAGGTGCTTTCGCATCGATATTTGTAGGGGCGCAAGCCGCTCATGGCGGATCGCCAGCCCCAGCCCCTTGCCTGACGCCCGGGTCTCTCGTGTCATGCGCTCGACCAGGAGTCGAGAACCGTCCCTTGAAACCGGGTTCGGTTCCTGATTTCCGAGAACGGTGTTCGAGCGCGGCGAGATCGTTATCCCGCCTCTTCCAACAATTTGCCGTAGTGAGCCGCCGGCGCGTAGTCGATTAAAAGGACTAGCAATTTGTTGCGGTCTTCCTCAGACGAGAGGAAGCCGTGATCCTCAATCAACGAAGCCGTTTCGGCGCTCACGGCCATGTGGCTCATGCCTTCATAATCGACTAAATACCCATATCGGGCGCGTCGCTCTTCCAATTCTTGGAGATAGTCCTCCCAGGTGCCGCTTCCTATGAAACCCTTGTCCCACCAGGTCGCTTTAATTGAGCGCAGCAGCATCTCGCGAATCGCGGTGCGATAAGCGGGGGGGATATGGGCGTCGATGGCGGCCAGAATCCAGTAAAGGTTCAATGACAAAATTTCTCGCGAGATCAGGGAGAGGTCGGCCTCGGACACGGAAATGCCGTACTCATCGAGCTGCGTCGTTGTTAAGGGCGGCGGCATCATCCGGAGAAGAGCGGCCGCGGCTTCAGCAGGCGTCATCGTTCCATCGATCTTTTGGTCCAGTATGATGGGTGAGGATACTGCGACGCTCGTCCACACTCAAGCGGGCGGCTGTTCGCCGTAGGAGCCGCCGACGGGGAAGCCGGCCGTCATCGACAGCGGGCCGTCGGGACGGGTACAATCGCGTCATGCGCGCTCGTGCATCCGAGTCGTGTTCGCCTCATGGCGAGAACGGGAAATTAGACGACGAGACAGAGAAGATCCAGACACGTCTGTGCCGACTGGTGGGACAGGCCATCGCCGACTATCGCTTAATCGAGGACGGCGACAAGGTGATGGTGTGTTTGTCCGGCGGGAAAGACAGTTATGGGTTGCTTGATATCTTGCTTGTGCTGCAACGTCGCGCGCCGGTGCGGTTCGATCTTGTTGCCGTCAATCTCGACCAAAAACAGCCGGGTTTCCCGGCCCATATCCTGCCCGAGTATCTGACCGGTTTGGGCGTCCCCTATCATATTGAATCGCGCGACACCTACTCGATCGTGAGGCGGCTCATTCCGGAGGGGGAGACGACCTGCTCGCTCTGTTCGCGACTGCGTCGGGGGCATCTCTATCGCATAGCGACGGAACTCGGCGCCACCAAGATCGCCTTGGGCCATCATCGTGACGACATTATCGAAACGTTGTTTTTGAATCTGTTCTACACCGGCAAGCTCAAGGCCATGCCGCCCAAATTGCGCTCGAAAGACGGACGGCATCTCGTGATCCGCCCGCTGGCGTTCGTGAAGGAATCGGATTTGGCTCGGTATGCGGAGCTGCGCCGATTCCCCATTATCCCTTGCGACCTTTGCGGGTCACAGGAGGACATGAAGCGAAAGAAAGTGAAGGCCTGGCTCCGCGAATGGGAGCGAGACTCGCCGGGCTGCTCCGACAGCATCGCCGCCGCTATCACCAACGTCGCGCCGTCGCTCTTGATGGATCCTCGCCTGTTCGACTTCAAATCGCTCAACAGCACGGTTGAGCCCTCGTCCGAAGGAGACGTCTGGCTGGACGAAGCCCCGAAGTCGCCATTCAGTGATAGAGCGTCCGCGGCCGGCCCCGAATAGCCAGCCCTGCTTACCCCGACGTATCGACCTCGGTTCGTCATTGCATGACCGTTGGTCATGACTACGAGTACGGTCAGGGTGCGCATGGTCCGAGTTTTTTGCTATGGCCGGCCTTGACGAAACGGGGTTTATCGAGTTGAATATTGAGAAAGAGGCGGCCGGGGCAAGGTTCCGGGCGTCTTTCGGCGGGAGGGAGAAGGACGGATCGTTCATAAGTCTTCACCGGGGGAGGTAAGAGACATGGTCGCATTGTCGGTTGCATTTATTCTCGTGGCCGCGCTCTTCCCGGGTATCGCGGCAGCCCATGGTAATGTGGCGTTGGAGGACGATATCTGCGTGCGACGGGTGGGCGGCAATCTGGTCCATTTTAATGCGTATCAGCCTCAGTATGAGGCCAAGGCTCAATACTGTACAGAGATTCCCGGCGAAGGCGATACGTTTTTGGTGCTCGATCTGGTGGATCCGGTGTTGCGCACCTTGCCGGTGGGGGTTCGCGTGGTCAGAGGCACCGACGGGCTATCGGAGGAGCAGACGGTGGCCTATTGGCCTCCGGTCACTCATCCGGACGGCGTGCTTCGAGGGGAGGCAAATTTGAGCAAGGGGCTGTACACGTTCGTCATCATGCCGGAGGGATTCAGCCATTCGTCGTATCTGCTGCGGGTGCAGCAAGCGGATTATGGGAAGATCTCACAAAAGGCGGTGGGCCCTCTCATGATTCTCCTGCTCCTTGCGTTGATCGGGTATGAAATCTCGAAGTCGAAACGGTGGGGAGGTCGGAGGGCGCCGGGCCGGTCGTAACGGCCACAAGAGAAAGCATAATGCGGAGGCATGTCATCTTTGTAGAAGGAGGGATTCATTATGGCGGCAGAGCGGGGGTATGACATATCGCAGTGGTATGATTCGCGGCCGTGGAAGATTGGCTGGTTTGCGATGTTGGCGATTGGGATTTTTTGG
>JANDJE010000025.1 GCA_024331095.1 Nitrospira sp.
GGATGGGCGACCGTGGGATTGTAGTTGGACGGGGTGCGCACGTGATAGCGAAGGCCGCCGGCCGACACATGGCCGTCACTCGCGCCGATCGGACCGGACCGAGCACCCGCCTCGCATCCAATCGCCTGGACGACGGGGTACTCATAGGATTCGACTTGTGGGGGAGGCTCCCCGTTCTTCTGGCAGCCAAAGACCATGGAGAGAAGGCTCAAGAGACAGAAGACCTGCGGAAGGAAAGGGGCGTTTTTCACGACGGGCGGTCGATCGAAGCCGATTCAGAATCCCTTGGCCACGACTTGCCTCCAGAAGCTCCGCACGTACTGCCAGCCGGACAGATAGCCGAGCACAAGAGACAGATAAAGGGTCGCGGTCCCCACGAGATAGACGTTGCCGAATTCGGCGAGCCAGGTTCCGTCCAAGATCAACAGCACGATCGCCACCACTTGAAGGGCCATCTTGTACTTGCCCATCGTCTGCGCCGCGATGATCATCCGTTCGCCGGCGGCCATGGCGCGAATGCCCGTCACGGTCAATTCCCGAGCGATGATGAGGATCGCCACGAGCGCGCCGACTCGATCCACGTTCACGAGCAGAATGAGCGCCGACAACACCAGCAGTTTGTCGGCAATGGGGTCGAGCAGCTTCCCGAGCTTCGTAATCTGACCGGTGCGGCGGGCGATGTACCCGTCCAACAGATCGGTCACGGCCGCGGCGGTGAAGATCACGGCGGCCAGTAACGACCGGTCCGGCGTCGGTTCCATGAAAACGAGCACAAAAATCGGGATCAACAGGATCCGCCCCAACGTGAGCACATTGGGCAGATTGAGGGAGTCTTGCCCGATCTCTTTCCAGGTTTCGAGGACGCGGTTCATACGATCCCGTTTTTGAGGAGATCGTGCAGGTGGATCACGCCCAGGATGCGGCGATCTCCGGCCGTCACGACGAGCGTGGTGATTGAAAACCGTTCCATGATTTCGACCGCTTTCGCCGCCAACTCATCCGGCCCGATCGTTTTGGGATTCCCCGTGCTCAGGTCTTTTGCCGTCGCATGGACGACGTCTCCTCCCCGCTGGAGGAACCGCCGCACGTCGCCGTCGGTGATGACGCCGACCAGATCCTCTCGCTCGTCCACGACGGTGGTCATGCCGAGTTTCTTCTCCGTCATTTCCAAAATGGCGGCCATGCCCGCGGTGGATTCCTTGACCTTCGGGACGGCCGATCCGGCGTGCATGAGATCCTTGACCGTGACGAGCAACCGACGGCCGAGCGTCCCGCCCGGATGAAACAGCGCAAAATCCTCCCGTTTGAAGCCGCGCCTCTGCAGCAGCGCGACGGCGAGCGCGTCGCCCATGGCCAGGGTCGCGGTGGTGCTGGCGGTGGGGGCCAATCCCAACGGACAGGCCTCTTCCGCCACCGACACGTCCAACGCCACGTCGGCGTGTTTGGCCAGCGTGGAATTCATCCGCCCCGTCAGCGCGATCACCGGCATCCCCATCCGCTCAACATACGGCAGCACTTGAAGCAATTCCTGCGTTTCTCCGCTGTTGGAAATGGCGATCAGCGCGTCCCCCCGCGCCAACATGCCGAGATCCCCGTGCATCCCTTCGGCCGGGTGGACAAAGAACGAGGGCGTGCCGGTGCTGGCGAGCGTCGCGGCGATTTTTTGACCGATGAGACCGGATTTGCCCATGCCGCAGACCACGACCTTGCCCTCGCACCGTTCCAGCACATCGACGGCCCGGACGAACGTTTCATCCAGCCGATCGATGAGGGCGAGCACGGCGCGGGCCTCGATCTCGAGCACGCGCTTGCCTTCCTCAAGACCCTCCGGACGCCCGCTCTCGCTCGACACCGACGACGAGACCGACATGGCGGATGATCCTAGTTTCCCCGATTCGCCGCGTTCCATACCCGCAGGACCCGCTCCAACAGCGTTTTCAATTGATGCAATGGCACCATGTTCGGCCCGTCGGACAGAGCGCGGTCGGGGTCAGGATGGACCTCCATGAAAAATCCGTCGACGCCGGCCCCCGCCGCGGCGCAGGCGAGCGGCTCCACGAACTCCCGTTGACCGCTCGATTTGGTGCCGCCGCCGCCGGGCAACTGCACACTATGGGTCGCGTCGAACACGATGGGATAGCCGAACCGTCGCATGATGGGAAAGGATCTCATGTCCACCACGAGGTTGTTGTACCCGAACGACGACCCTCGCTCGGTCAGCAGCAAGCGGCGGCTGCCGCATTCCTCGACTTTTTTTACCACGTTTTCCATCTCGGCGGGGGAAAGAAACTGCCCTTTCTTTACGTTGACCGTCTTGCCGGTGTTCGCCGCCGCGATCAGCAGATCGGTTTGTCGGCACAAGAACGCCGGAATTTGGAGCACGTCCACGATCGTCCCCGCCTCCTTCGCCTGTTGTTCGGTGTGCACGTCCGTCAAGACGGGAACGCCGATTTCCGCCTTCACTCGCGCCAAAACGGCCAGCCCCTTTTCCAATCCTGGCCCGCGAAACGACGCAATCGACGTGCGATTGGCCTTGTCGAACGACGACTTGAATATATACGGCATACCCAGCGATCGGGCGATCTCCGCCACCCGTCCCGCCGTCTCCATCGCCAACTGTTCGCTTTCGATCACACAGGGACCGGCGATCAAGAAAGGCGGCCGCCCAGGCCCGACTGTAATGGAGCCGATTTCAACGAGGTGCGTCATGGTGGTTATGCTCCGGCTTCGGTCTCGGTGGAGCGGTGCGGAATGCCGGCCGTTTCTTGGCCGGCGTCGCGGTCTCGGCCCCGACCTTCGCTCTAGCGTCCCAGTTTTCTCTGCAACGCCGCGCCCACGAATCCGCTGAACAGCGGGTGGGGGCGATGGGGACGAGAATTATATTCCGGATGGAACTGGGTTCCCAAGAACCAGGGATGGTCCTTCAATTCGATGATCTCGACCAGCCGACCGTCGGGAGACAAGCCGCTCAGCACGAGTCCCTTCGCCATCAACCGCTCGCGATAGGCATTGTTGAATTCGTAGCGATGGCGGTGGCGTTCGCGTACTTCGTCCACTCCGTACATTTTCTGGGCGAGCGTGCCCTCGCCGAGTTGGCACGGATACGCGCCCAGGCGCATCGTGCCGCCCTTGTCGCTGATTCCATGCTGATCGGGCATCAAATGCACGACCGGATGGGGAGTGTGCTCGTCGAACTCGGCGCTGTTGGCGCCGGCCAGCCCGGCCACGTTGCGGGCGAACTCGATCGCCGCGCACTGCATGCCCAGGCACAAGCCCAGAAACGGAATCTTTCGTTCCCGCGCATAGGTGATCGCCGCAACCTTGCCCTCGATGCCGCGCGTCCCGAACCCTCCGGGAATGAGAATGCCGTCGGCCTCGCGCAGCAGCCGTTCCGTTCCCGATCGCTCAACGTCTTCGGACTCGATCCAAGCGACGTTGACTTTCGTCTCGTGATCGATCCCTCCATGAACAAGCGCTTCCCCCAGGCTCTTGTAACATTCCTTCAGCCCCACGTACTTGCCCACCAGCGCGATCGAAACCT
Organism: Nitrospira sp.; assembly: GCA_024331095.1. Classification (GTDB taxonomy): domain Bacteria; phylum Nitrospirota; class Nitrospiria; order Nitrospirales; family Nitrospiraceae; genus Nitrospira_D. Next base: position 3,542 of record JANDJE010000025.1, read on the forward strand.
CGTGTTTAGGCCGCTTGATCTTCTGAACCATCGCGTCCCACTCGCGGAGATTCGGCTGACCCGCTTCCAGATGCAAGAGGCGAACGATCAACTCGTCCAACCCCTCTTTTCGAAACACGATCGGCACTTCATAAATCGTTTCGACGTCCTTGGCGGTGATGACTGCGTCTTTTTCGACGTTGCAGAACAGGGCGATCTTGCTCTTCAGCTCCGGCGGCAGGTACCGATCGGTCCGGCACAGCAGAATGTTGGGTTGGATACCGATTTCGCGCAATTTGTTGACCGAGTGCTGGGTCGGCTTGGTCTTGAGTTCACCGGCGGCGCTGATGTACGGCACCAACGTGAGGTGGACGTACAGCACGTTGTCGCGACCCACGTCATAGGGCAACTGCCGAATAGCCTCGAGAAACGGCAGGCTCTCGATATCGCCTACGGTGCCGCCGATCTCGACAATGGTGACGTCCTTGTCTTCGGCGATGCGGGTGATCGTGTGCTTGATTTCGTCGGTCACGTGCGGCACCACTTGCACCGTGCCGCCGAGATAATCTCCGCGCCGTTCCTTCATAATGACCGAGTGATAAATCCGCCCGGTCGTGTAATTGTTCTCCTTCGTGAGCGACAGCGAGGTAAACCGCTCATAGTGCCCCAAATCCAGATCGGTTTCGGCCCCGTCGTCCGTCACGTACACTTCGCCGTGCTGGTAGGGATTCATCGTCCCCGGATCGACGTTGATGTACGGATCGAGCTTCAAAAACGTGATCTTGAGTCCGCGGCTTTCGAGCAGATTGCCGATGGACGCCGAAGCCAATCCTTTCCCCAAAGAGGATACGACCCCGCCCGTCACAAAAATAAATTTGCTCATGACCGCCTCCCTCGCCGCTCCGGCTTCGGGCATCCGTTTTTCATCCGCACCGACTCACACGGGATTTTTCAGTCGAATTTCCCGCTTGATGATCTCGAATTCGCGCAGTCTCTCGGTGACCATGGACACATCGTCCGGCCGATCGACCCGCAACGACGCATGTTTGGTTTCCCATACCCTGATACGAATGCCGTGTTCCAAAGCCCGCAACTGCTCCAGCTTCTCGGCATCTTCCAAAGAGCCGGTGGGCAGGGACGCCAGCTTGAACAACGTTTCCCGCTTATACATGTACAGCCCCAGGTGGATATAGTGCAATCCGCCGACGACTCGACGATTCGGATCATCGCGCACGACGGGAATCGGCGCCCGAGAGAAATAAAGGGCGTCGCCGCGCGAATCCGTCACCACTTTGACCACGGCCGGGTTGTGCAGGTCGTCGGTCGTATCCATCACCCGCTTCAAGGTGCCCATCTCGACGTTGCTTCGGATGAACGGATCGATCAGGTCGTTCAGCAGTGCGGGGCTCAAGAGGATCTCATCGCCTTGCAGGTTCACGAACAGGTCGCCCGCGAACATACGCGCCACCGCCGCGACTCGATCGGTGCCCGTGCGGTAGTCTCCGTTCGTCATGACCACGCGTCCGTTGAACCGCTCGACCGCCTGTTTGATCCGTTCGTCGTCCGTCGCCACCATGACCTCGGACACGAGGTCGCAGGCCGCCGCCCGTTCATACACATGTTGGATCAGCGGCTTGCCGTTGAGCGGAGTCAGCGGTTTGCCTGGAAATCGTGACGAGCCGTACCGCGCGGGAATGACGACGGTGACGGGGCGCGCATTACCCATGTTCCACCGCTTCCGTGAGTTGCTCCGGCGAAACCGTCGCGGTCCCAACCATCCCCACCACGATACCGGCCGCGTGGTTCGCCAACATGGCCCCATGCCTGACGCTCGCGCCGACGGACAACGCCAACGCCAATGTCCCGATGACCGTGTCGCCCGCGCCGGTGACGTCGTAGACCTGCTTGGCCTTGGTCGGCAAATGCCACGAGGCGCCGTCGCCTTCGTACAAACTCATGCCCCTTTCGCCGCGTGTGATCAACACGGACTGACAACCGAGTCGTTGCCGAATCACGGCGCCGGCTTCGTTGATCGCCTGATCGTCGTCGCGGTGCAATCCGGACGCCTGAACGGCCTCAAGGTGATTCGGCGTCACGACCGTCACGCCCTTATAAAACCCGAAATGCTCGACCTTCGGATCGACGATGACGGGAACCCTTCGCAACGCGGCCAGCCTGGTCAGCTCGGACATCAGAGAAGCCGAGACGACGCCCTTGGCATAGTCGGACACCACGAGGCACGACAGTTCCCGCAAGCGCGATTCGACATAGCGCAGAAGCCTCCGTTGGAGCGTCGCCTTGAGTTCACGCCGCGCTTCAATGTCGTATCGGACGACCTGTTGGTTATGGGCGATGACTCGGCTTTTTCTGGTGGTAGGGCGGTCCTGATCGATCACCACCCCCCCGCGCCCGGACCGTTTCCCCCCGAGCTCTTTCAGCAAGAGCCGCCCGCTTTCATCCGACCCGATGACGCCGCAGATGTCGGCCTTTCCCCCCAAGGCCAGGATATTGTTGAACACGTTGGCGGCGCCTCCCAGGCGAACGGACTCGGATTCCACATGGACGACGGGAACCGGCGCCTCGGGGGAAATGCGGCTGACCTTGCCGATGACGTAATGATCGAGAATCAGGTCCCCTACGACGAGAACGGAGGCCTGGGGAAACCGTTGGATGTACCGGCGCAACATCCGTGGTGTCGGCTCTTTGTCGTCGCTCGCTTCCATCGTCCTCACCATCCCTTCGGACCGCCCTATCGAATGGCTTTGCCCAATCGCTCCCATCGGACCCATTCGGTCCAATTTCCCTGCCCGTTCCATGACCAATAGATGCGGAAGGCTTTTCCCCGGATTTTCTCCTCCCGCACGTACCCCCAGAACCGGCTGTCGAGGCTCTGATCACGGTTGTCGCCCATGACGAAATAGGACCCTTCGGGAACCGTCACGGGACCGAAATTGTCGCGCGGATTAATCGTGCCGTCGATAATACTGGGATCGACCCGCTGGGTAAAGGCCCTGTCGTCGAGCGGTTGACCGTTGACGAGCACGACTTTGTTGCGAATCTGCACCGTATCGCCAGGGAGCCCGACGATGCGCTTGATGAAATCCTTTTCTTCGTCTTCGGGAAACCGAAACACAATGATGTCGCCGCGCTGCGGCTTGCCGAACTCGACCAACGTCCGGGACGTATAGCAATTGACGGGGGGGATGTTCCATTGCAACTTGCAATCCGACGGCCACTGAAGGCCGTAGGAGAGTTTGCTCACCAAGATATGGTCGCCGATCAGCAAGGTCGGGATCATCGAACCGGACGGAATCTTGAACGCCTGCACCACGAAGACCCGGATCGTAAACGCGAGCAGCATGGCGACGATAATCGCCTCGGTGTACTCGCGGATGATCGACTTGTGCCCGGCGCGATCCGTTCCGTGCTCCGTCGCCTTGGCCGCGGGAAGAGGCGGATCGCCGTTCGCGGAGCCGGACATTTTGTCGACGTCGGCTTGATTGCGATCGGCGCTCATTCGTCCCCGACTCGAAGAATCGCCAGAAAGGCTTCCTGCGGCACTTCCACGCTCCCGACGGCCTTCATCCGCTTTTTGCCCTCTTTTTGCTTTTCCAGCAACTTGCGTTTCCGCGTGATGTCTCCACCGTAGCACTTGGCGGTGACGTTCTTTTTCATGGCGCCGATGGTTTCCCGCGCGATGATTTTGTTGCCGATGGCCGCCTGAACGGCGATTTCGAACATCTGGCGGGGAATCAGCTCTTTCATCTTTTCCACCAACTGCCGGCCTCGAGGATAGGCTCGCTCTCGATGTGTAATGAACGACAAGGCGTCCACGGCTTCTCCGTTCAACAAAATGTCGAGCTTGACCAGATCGGACTCCCGATAGCCCAACATCTCGTAGTCCAGCGAAGCGTAGCCTTGCGTGCGGGATTTCAGCTTATCATAGAAATCCAAAATGACTTCGTTCAGCGGCAGTTCATACCCGATCATCACGCGGGTCGGATCGAGAAACTGAATGCTTCGCTGAATCCCGCGCCGTTCCTGACAGAGTTGGAGAATGGCGCCCATGTACCGTTCCGGCGTAATGATCGTGACCAAAATGAACGGCTCTTCGAATCGTTCGATCAGATGGGAAGGAGGCAATTCGGCGGGATTGTCGATCTCCAGTACCTGTCCCTTCGTCGTCGTCACGCGATAGACGACGGTCGGCGCCGTGGTGATGAGCGACAGCCCGTATTCCCGCTCAAGACGCTCCTGGATGATCTCCATGTGGAGCAGCCCCAAAAATCCGCATCGAAATCCGAATCCCAACGCCAGCGAGGTTTCCGGTTCGTACACGAACGACGAATCATTGAGCCTCAACTTCAGCAGCGCGTCGCGCAAATCCTCATACTTCGCCGTATCGGTCGAATACAGCCCGCAAAAGACCAGCGGCTTGACCTCTTTGTACCCCGGCAGCGGTTCCGCCGCCGGTCTCGCCGCGTCGGTGATGGTGTCGCCGATTTTGACGTCCGCCACTTCCTTCATGTTGGCGCACAAATAACCGACTTCCCCCGTCACAAGTTCGGGCTTCTTGACCCGCTTGGGAGTAAACTGGCCGACCTCCGTGACCTCGAACAAGCGACCGTTCGACATGACTTTGATTTTCATGCCCGGGCGCACGGAGCCGTCCACGATACGAATCAAGACGATGACGCCTTGATAGTTGTCGAACCACGAATCGAAAATGAGCGCCTTCAGCGGACCGTCCGGATCGCCGGACGGGGGAGGAATCCGTTCGATGATCGCCTCCAGCACCTCCGGCACTCCGCGACCTTCTTTGGCGCTGATCGGAATGGCTTCGGCCGAGTCCAGCATCAAGACCTCGGAAATGGACTGTTTGGTGCCCTCGACGTCCGCGCTGGCCAGGTCGATTTTGTTGATCACGGGAATGATGACGTGTTTGTTCGCCATGGCCAAATTGACGTTGGCGATCGTCTGCGCCTGCACCCCTTGCGTCGCGTCGACCAGCAGCAAGGACCCTTCGCAGGCCGCCAAGCTTCTGGATACCTCGTACGTAAAATCGACGTGACCGGGCGTATCGATCAAATGCAGCGCGTAGATCTTCCCGTCCTTGGCCTTATACCGGATCGCCACCGCGTGCGCCTTGATCGTAATGCCACGTTCCCGCTCCAGGTCCATGGCATCGAGAATCTGCTCTTTGGCCTCTCGGGCCGTCACTGCACCTGTGGCTTCGAGGAACCGGTCAGCGAGGGTTGATTTGCCGTGATCGATATGGGCGATAATTGAGAAATTGCGTATAAGGCTTTGCAAATCCCATCTCGTTTCTGTGAAGCGGCCGTATTATAGAGAGTGCTCGGCAGGTTGTCAAAACAACGCCCGCCCCGTATAATCCGCGCCGCGCACGCCCGACAGCTTCGTCGCGCGTCAACTATCAAGCGGATCAGAGCCTGTCCCGCGATGCGCGCGATCGACGACTCTCGCGCGACCGAGGGCGTTTCTTTCAATCATCCGTACAAATCGTGAAACGACCCCCCTCCGCTCGACAGCTCTCGCAATGGGATCGCCGATACGTCTGGCACCCCTTCACGCAAATGCAGGAGTGGGAGCGGGATGATCCGCTCATCATCGAACGCGGCCGCGGCTCGTTCGTGATCGATACGGCGGGGCGTCGCTATCTTGACGGGACATCCTCCATCTGGGTCAACCTTCACGGTCACCGCCACCCCGCTCTCGACCGGGCGCTCAAACGACAACTCGACAAGATCGCCCATTCGACGTTCCTGGGGCTCTCGAACCCGCCGGCGATCGAACTGGCGCGCGAGCTGATCAAAATCGCGCCCCAAGGACTGACCCGCGTCTTTTACTCGGACAACGGTTCGACGGCGGTTGAAGTGGCCTTGAAAATGGCCGTCCAATACTGGCAGCAACGGCATCCGGACGCGGGCCCCAAACGGAGTTTTCTCCACTTGAAACTGGCGTATCACGGGGACACCATCGGGGCCGTCAGCATCGGCAACATCGATCTGTTCCACGCCCGATTCAAGCCGCTTTTGTTTCCCACCGTCGAGGCCGAACCGCCCCATTGTTACCGCTGCCCGCTCGCGCTTACGTACCCCTCATGCGATCTGGCCTGCATCGACCCTGTCGAACGGCTGCTCAAGACCCGACATCGTGAGTTGGCCGGTTTCGTCATTGAACCGTTGGTCCAAGCGGCGGCCGGCATGATCACCCATCCGCCCGGCTATCTCAAACGAATCCGCGAACTCTGCACGACATACAATGTCCTCCTGATCGCCGATGAAGTCGCCACCGGCTTCGGCAGAACCGGGAAGATGTTCGCCTGCCAACACGAAACCGTCACACCGGATCTCATGGCGATCAGCAAAGGCATGACCGGCGGCTACATGCCGCTGGCCGCCACCCTGACCACCGAGGAAATCTACAACGCGTTCCTGGGAACCTATGAGGAGTTCAAGACCTTTTTTCACGGCCACAGCTACACGGGCAACCCCCTCGGCTGCGCGGTGGCCCTTGAAAACCTGCGTATTTTTCGAAGGGAACGGACTCTGAGCCGACTCAAGCCGAAACTCTCGGCCTTGACGGCCCTCCTTGCGCCCTTGGCCCGCCACCCGCATGTGGGCGACATTCGGCGAGTAGGATTGATGGCAGGCATTGAATTGGTTCGGGACCGTCCCACCAAAGAACCGTATCCCATCACGGCAAGAATCGGTCACCGAGTCGCCGCCGAGGCGAGGCGGAACGGCCTGCTGCTCCGCCCGCTGGGCAACATCATCGTGCTGATCCCGCCGCTGAGCGTGTCCCTCTCGGAGTTGAAGCGAATGGTCGCAATCGTCCGTTCAGCGATCGAGACGGTCACCGAACGTTTGCCGGATGGAACCGACGAAACAAGGCCGGTTGGAAAGCCCGGTCATTCTTCCAATCGATCCCGCTCGCCAGCCAACGATCGATCGCTCAGGAACGAACCGGGCAGGCTTCTCTCGCGGGGCAAGAGTCGAACTTCCTCGCCAAGACCAAGTCGCAAGTGAAGCGCGGCGCTGCGCTCTCGGAGAAACACTTCGACGTGGCCGTTGCTGTTGATCAAGGCTTTGGGGATTTCATACGATCCCTCGTCATAGCTGGCGACAAGCCCGTCGATCGCCCAGGCCCCGATTCGAATCAGGAGTCCGGATCGCCGAGACCTGGCCTCCACGGCATCGACGTCTTCCCGGCGCAGATTCGAGATGAGGTTCCCGAAGTGATCGACGCAGACGATCCGCCCCAAAAGCGATTCCTCCTGCCATGCCGGGCGCACCAGAAAGCGACGGACCGGATCGTGAATCACGGGACCGAACAATTCCTTCGGCACCCCCGTGCTCAACCAGGCGGCGGCCGGCGCGAACACGTCGCGGCCGTCGAACGTTGAACCGGCCGTCTCCAGCCGATAGTCGCGATTGTCGATTTTTCGCACCTCGGCCTTCGGATATTGCTCGAGGATTTCACTGAACAACCCGTTGTCCGGACCGATGAAAAACGAGACTCCCGTGGAGATCAACAACGGCCGCCGGCTTGTTCCGACCCCGGGATCGACCACCGCGACATGGATGGTCCCTTCCGGAAAATAGCGAATGCAGGACGCAAGGAAAAATCCGGCCTCTTCGATCCGATGAGGCGTAATATCATGCGACAAATCCACGATCGAGACGGCGGGATTGATCCTTAAGATCACCCCCTTCATGCTCGGCACAAACCAGTCTCGCACGCCGAAATCCGACAGAAGGGTGATAAGGGGCCGCGGAGGCGGCACGCTAGACGTCCTCGAATGTGATCTCCACCACCTCGTATTCGACCGTCTTCGTCGGGGCCTTCACCTCCACGAAATCGCCCACCCGTTTCCCGATGAGCGCGCGGCCGACCGGGGATTGGACGGAAATCTTGTTGAACTTCAGATCGGCTTCATCCTGGCCCACGAGCGTATACCGTTTTTTCTCCCGCGACTCCTGCTCGATCACCATCACGGTGGCGCCGAACACCACCGTGTCGCTGTTTCGCCCCGTGATTTCGACGACGCGGGCGTCGGCCAGTTTGGTTTCGATCTCGGAAATTCGCGATTCGATGAACGCCTGGCGCTCTTTGGCCGCGTCGTATTCGGCGTTTTCGCTCAGATCGCCGTGCGCGCGGGCTTCCGCGATCGCCTCTATCACTTTGGGACGCTCGACCTTTCGCAGCCGATCCAACTCGGCCTTCAACGCATCGTATCCTTTTTTGGTAATCGGTGTCGGCATCTGCGCCTCACTCCCCGCCGAAGTACGGCCGATGATACTCCTGCAACGAACGGATGGACAGTCCTTTCTTTACGATCGCCTCGATGCCAAGAACGGCGGCCATCGCTCCTCGCATGGTCGTATAGTACGACAGCCCCTTTTGCAAGGCCTCCCTGCGGATGGAAATGGAATCGGAATGGGCCGAGGCGGTCTGAACCGTGTTGACCACGAGCGCCACCTCTCCGTTTTTGATGTGATCCACGATGTGCGGCCGGCCTTCGCTCACTTTATTGACCGTGGCCGCTTCGACTCCGTGTTCTCTTAAATAGTGCGCCGTGCCGGTCGTCGCCTGAATGTGAAAGCCGACGGCTCTGAGACGCCTGGCCACTTCCAAGGCCGCCGGTCGATCCGTCGCCTTGACGCTGATAAAAGCGGTGCCCGACTTTGGGAGCGCGGCTCCGGCTCCGGCCTGGGATTTTGCGAAGGCCCATCCGAAGTCCTCATCGATGCCCATCACTTCCCCGGTCGATTTCATCTCAGGGCCCAAGAGCACGTCGACGCCGGCGAATTTCGTGAACGGAAAGACCGCTTCCTTGACGGACATATGGGCCGGTTGCGGGGGCGACGTGAAGCCGAGTTCGTCCAGCGTGCGCCCCAACATCACCTTCATGGCCAACTTCGTCAGGGGCACCCCGATCGCCTTGCTGACGAAAGGCACGGTGCGCGATCCCCGCGGATTGACTTCGAGGATATAGACGGTTCCGTTCTTCACGGCGAATTGGGCGTTCATCAGCCCGACCACTCCCAATGCCTTGGCCAAGAGTTGCATCTGCCGTTCGATCTCGCGCACGACGGTCTTGTCCAGCGTATAGACCGGCAGCGAACAGGCCGAGTCGCCGGAATGGACGCCGGCCTCTTCGATATGCTCCATAATGCCGGCCACGACGACCGTCTTCCCGTCTGAAATCGCATCGGCGTCGACTTCGATGGCATCGGACAAATACTTGTCGATCAGGACGGGGTGGTCGGGAGACGCCTTGACGGCGGACTTCATGTACTCCACCAACCCAGCGTGGTCGTAGACGATTTGCATCGACCGTCCGCCGAGCACGTAGGAAGGCCGTACCATCACCGGATAGCCGAGAGTCTCCGCCACCCGAGCGGCCTCGTCGAGGGAACGTGCCATGCCGCTTTCGGCCTGGCGCAGACCAAGCTTCATCAAAAGATCCCGAAACCGCTCGCGATCCTCGGCCAAATCGATGGCGTCCGGGCTGGTACCCAAGATTCTGACGCCGGCTCTGGACAGGGGAAGCGCCAGTTTCAACGGCGTCTGCCCGCCGAACTGGAGCACCACGCCCATCGGTTGTTCCGTGCGCACGATATTCAATACGTCTTCTTCGGTCAACGGCTCAAAGTAAAGCCGGTCCGACGTATCATAGTCCGTACTGACCGTCTCGGGGTTGCAATTGACCATGATGGTCTCAACCCCTTCCTCCCTCAGCGCCATGGCCGCGTGGACGCAACAATAGTCGAACTCGATCCCCTGCCCGATCCGGTTGGGCCCTCCGCCAAGAATCATCACCTTCTTCCGATCGGACGGTCTGGCCTCGCACTCGCTTCCGTAGGTGGAATAGAGATACGGCGTATGGGCTTCAAACTCCGCCGCGCAGGTATCGACCCGCTTGTACGTGACGGACCGGCGATCGGCCGCGGGCGGCGCGTCTTTTTCACCTCCCATGCGCGCCCGGCGGACGGAAGCCGCGTCGACCCCCAACAGCCGACCGATCCGGTCGTCGGAGAATCCCAGTCGCTTGGCCTCCCACAGCCATCCGTTCATTGCCGTATCGAGACCGGCCGCCAGCTCTTCCGCCCTGTCGACGAGCCCCCGCTCGAATTCCACCAATTCCCTCACCTGCTCGATGAACCAGGGATCGATTTTGGTAATGGCGAACAGTTCCTCGGAACCGAGTCCCAGCCGAATGCCGTCGGCCAGATACCACAGCCGTTCCGCGAGCGGCGCGCGCAACAGACGACGGACGTTCGCGATCATCTCGTCACGATCCGCCCCGGCGGGGAGCCCCCGATCGATTCCCATGCGCGAGGCCAATCCGTTCAGCTCCAGCTCCAACGATCGAATCGCCTTTTGCAACGCCTCCTTGAACGTCCGCCCGATCGCCATGGCCTCGCCGACCGACTTCATCTGTGTCGTGAGCGTCGGATCGGCGCCTTTGAACTTTTGAAAGGCGAACCGCGGAATTTTCACCACCACGTAGTCGATCGCCGGCTCGAACGACGCCTTCGTGACTCCGGTGATGTCGTTTGTGATTTCATCCAACGTATAGCCGACCGCCAGTTTGGCGGCGATCTTGGCGATCGGAAACCCGGTCGCCTTCGACGCCAACGCCGAGCTTCGGGAGACGCGGGGGTTCATTTCGATGACGACCATGTCGCCGCTTTCGGGGTTCACGCCGAACTGGATGTTCGAGCCGCCCGTTTCGACGCCGATTTCCCGAATGATCGTGAGTGCCGCGTCCCGCATCCGCTGATATTCCTTGTCGGTCAACGTCATGGCCGGCGCGACGGTGATGCTGTCTCCGGTATGGACGCCCATGGGATCGAGATTTTCGATCGGACAGACGATCACGACGTTGTCCTTGAGATCGCGCATCACCTCCAGCTCGTATTCCTTCCATCCGATGACCGACTCCTCGATCAACACCTGGTTCACGGGACTCATGGCCAACGCCCAATCGATCAGTTTGACGAACTCCTCGCGATTGTAGGCGATATTGCCTCCGGTTCCGCCCATCGTAAACGAAGGCCGGATGATGGCGGGAAACCCGACCGTCTCCAACAGCGCCATCGCCTCCGCGCGGCTGTGAGCCGTGCCGCTCTTGGGCACGCGCAGCCCGACCCGTTGCATCGCCGCCTTGAAGGCTTCACGATCTTCCGCCTTGTGAATGGCCTCGGCCGACGCGCCGATCAGCTTGACGCCGTATTTGTCCAGCGCCCCCTTGTTGACCAATCCCATGGTCGTGTTGAGCGCCGTCTGCCCGCCCATCGTCGGCAGCAACGCGTCGGGCCGCTCCCGCTCGATCACGGCCTCGACGACGTCCACGGTAATCGGTTCCACGTAGGTGCGGTCGGCCATTTCCGGATCGGTCATGATCGTGGCGGGATTGCTGTTGATGAGGATGACCCGATAGCCTTCTTCCTTGAGCGCCTTGCACGCCTGCGTGCCGGAATAGTCGAACTCGCAGGCCTGGCCGATGACGATCGGTCCGGAGCCGATGATCAGAACGGAACGGATGTCTGTACGTTTCGGCATAGTGTTCCTTGTGAATCGGCGTCGGCCGTCAGGACGGTTGCGGCGGCCCGATCGCCGGACGATACGGCTGGGCGGGAGGCGGTTCCTGCCGCTCCGAGCCTCGATAATGCTTGAGCGCATCCGGCAACCAGGCCTCGATTTGGTTGAGCCGCGTCGAATCGGACGGATGCGTCGACAAGAACTCCGGAATATTTTGTTGCGCTCGAAAACAGGCCTTGCCGATCAACTGCCTGGGGCACCCGCTCATCCGTTCCCAAAACGGCACCGCTTCGCGGGGATCATAACCCGCCTGCGCCATCAGTCGGAGCCCGATAAAATCGGCCTCGGATTCCTGACTTCGTCCGAACGGCAGGGACACGCCCACGCCGTAGGCGCTCATCGCCGCCACCGCCGCATCCGGTCGTCCGGCCGCGGCTCCCGCGGCCAACGCGCCGACCTGAGCGATCGTTTCCAGGATTCCCCTGCTGTATCGCTCGGCGCCGTGGCGTTGAAGCACGTGCGCGACCTCATGGCCCATGACGGTCGCCAACCCGTTTTCGTTTTGCGTGAATTTGAGAATGCCGGTAAAGACGGCGACCTTGCCGCCCGGCAGGGCGAACGCGTTGACGGTGCGATCGTCCTGAATGACGACGAATTCCCACTGATACTCCGGCTTGTTCGCCGCGGCGGCGATACGGCCGCCCACTCGATTGACCATCTCGTTGATCTCCACATCGTCGCTCAACCGGGCCTTGCGCAGGATCTCGTGAAAGGCGCTGACTCCCATGGCTATTTCTTTTTCTTCGGAGATGGTGATGAATTGATCGCGTGCGGTCCCCGGCGCGCGATAGCAACCGGTCGCCGCGGAGATGAACCACCCGGCCATGCCGAACCCCACGAGTCCCTGCATACCGACGACAAACCGCACCCCCCGCCGGATCAGCGCGCGGCGCTCGATTGACAGGGAGAGCATCCTCTCGATCGGAGAATCGCTGGGACGGGCCATCGAACGTTCGAGCCTCTCGGACCGATCGGCGGATCGATCTCGATAGATCACCTTCTGGTTTACTATGGCATCCACAAATACATGAATTGCGGCGCGCTTCCTCGAAGAAATGTCATCAGATCAAGATCGCCCATGGCCGCCAACGGGCCCGGCGCCAGCAGCCGCGAATAGACGTTGTTCACGTATTCGCCGGGCCGTTGATAGGTGACGACGCGGGCCTCGGTAAGCTTGGCTCTCTTCTTCGCCAGTTCGATGGCGTCTTCCAAGTAGCCGATCTCGTCCACCAACCCGGCCGCCTTCGCCTGGTCGCCCGCATAGACCCGCCCGTCGGCCAGTTGTTTGATCCGGTCCATCGGCAAGTTCGGACGGCCTTCCTGCACGACGGACAAAAACCGCTGATAGAACGAATCGATCAGCCCTTGAAAAATCGTCCGCTCCTCCGGCGTCATCACGCGAAACGGCGACCCCATGTCCTTGCGCGGCCCGGAAGTCACCGCCGTCGCTTCCAATCCGACCTTTTCCATCAACCCCCGGGCGTTGATCGTCAGCATGATGACGCCGATGCTGCCGGTCACCGAGGACGGGTGCGCCAACACCGCGTCCGCGGCTGAGGCAACATAGTAGCCGCCGGACGTTCCCAGGTCCATGATCGAGGCGACGATCGGAACCTTCTTGGACGCCTTGAACGACTTGATCTCGTGATAGATGATGTCCGACGCCGTCACCGTGCCGCCCGGCGTGTTGATGCGGAGGACGACCGCCTTCACGTTGTCGTCTTGGGCGGCTTTCAACAACTGTTCCTTGATCCTCGCGACGGGGCTGGGGGCCGGCATGAGCCCCTCCTTTTCCTGCGAGTTGATCAGGCCGGAAACATCGATGAGCAACACCTTGGCCGATCCGCTTCCGCTCACCTGGGTTTCCTTGAGCGGCCCCTGGCCGGGAAACAAGGTAAAGTTGAACGAGCAACCCGACAACGGCAATCCCATCAACAATCCAATCAGGACGGCCGCGACCAATCGGTTACGCATCAGAGATCTCCATAAGTCTGACGAATTCCTCGAAGAGATAGGCGGAATCATGGGGACCCGGCGAGGCCTCCGGGTGATATTGCACGGAAAACAGCCTCCGACTGGGGCAGGCCATGCCTTCGATCGAACGATCGTTTAAGCTGAGATGCGTGATCGACAACGGCCCATAGTCGGTCTCGATCATCGGCGGACCGTCGGGAACCTCGCGCAACGGTGCGGAGGCAGCCACGGCGAAATTGTGGTTTTGCGACGTGATCTCCACCTTTCTGGTCCGGAGATCGATGACCGGATGGTTGGCGCCATGGTGGCCGAATTTCAACTTGTAGGTCTTGAGGCCGAACGCCAATCCCAAAATTTGATGGCCGAGACAGATGCCGAAGATCGGATAGCGGCCGATCAATTTCTTCACTTCATCCGCGGCATAGGGCACGCCCTCCGGATCGCCGGGCCCGTTCGACAAGAACACTCCATCCGGCCGTCGAGCCTCGACATCGGCCGCCGTCGTCGAAGCCGGCACCACGGTGACGCGACAGCCCGCGTCGGCCAATCGATGAAGGATGTTCCGCTTGATGCCGAAGTCGTAGGCGACCACGTGCCATGGACGCCCATCGGGACGAAGCCGGGGGCTCTGCCCGCCGCCGGACATCCATGCGCCGGACCCCCTTTCCCATTCATACGGCCGCTCGCAGGTGACCGTTCCGGCTAAATCGCGCCCGACGATACTCGGCGCCTCGCGCGCTTTGGCCACCGCGCCGACCGTATCGAGCCCGCCGTGCGTGATGACCCCCTGTTGAGACCCCTGCTCCCGCAGGTGTCTCGTCAACGCCCTGGTATCGATTCCTTCGATCGCCACGACCTTCGCTTCCGTCAAATATTCGTGAATCGTTTGTTTGCTCCGCCAATTGCTCGCCAAGCGGCTGGCTTCCACGATCACGAACCCTTCGGCCCACACGTTCCGTGATTCGACGTCTTCCGGAGTCGTCCCATAGTTTCCGATGTGCGGACAGGTCATGGTAATGATCTGCCCCTTGTAGGACGGATCGGTCAAGATTTCTTGATAGCCCGTCATCGCCGTGTTGAACACCACCTCCCCGATCGCCTCTCCTTCGTAACCGAGCGCCCGCCCTTCGAAACAAGTGCCGTCCGCCAACGCCAGCAACGCTTTCTTCATCGGGAGCCTCCGACGCTTAGAAGAGACGCCCGTACCTTGATCGCCATCAACGCTACTCCCAACGCCAGCGTGACGGTGTACAACGCGCGAATCGGCGTCAATACCCGGAACAGTGCCTCAAAGGCCGCCTTTTTAGCTTCCTCGCCCTGCGCGGCAAACGCCTGTTCTTGCAAAGAGACGGCCTGCGGATGCAGCACCAGCACAATGACTCCCATGCTCGCGACCATGACGGCGACGATCGCCGCCTCGCCCCATCCGACCGTCACCGCCGCTTCTCCGCTCCACCGACGATACAGAAGCCCGGCGCAGAGGGTCGCGGCGGCGCCCAGGAGAAACCGCTGATAGTTCTCAAAAGCCTTGGTCAAAAACTGGCCTCCGACGTCTTGCCCGCCGAACGTGTTGAACACCGCCGGAATCACCCCTCCGATCAACACTGCCAAACCTCCCACCCATAGGCTCAGCGCCAGCCATTCCAACGTCAGACAACCGATCAAGCTCCAGCGCCGAACGCCCCGCACGGGTTATCCGAATTCTATTGGCCAGACCTGTATGCCACGCGCCCGCCCACAATCGTCGTTTTCACGAGTCCCTTGACCTTCCAACCGGCGAACGGCGTGTTGCGACTTTTCGATCGAAACGCACTCGGATCGACTTCCCATTGCGCGTGTCGATCGACGATCGTGACGTCGGCATCGGCGCCCACCGCTAAGGTGCCCTTCCGAAGGCCGAAGGCGGCGGCCGGAGCGGCGGTCAGTTTCGTCACCGCCTGCTCCACCGACAGCACGCCTTCATCCACTAAAGCGAGCGTCAGGGGGAGGGCGGTTTCGAGTCCGACGATGCCGAACGGCGCTTCGGTAAAGTCCTGTTGCTTTTCCTGGGCCGCGTGCGGCGCGTGGTCGGTGGCGATCACGTCGATCGTCCCGTCGCGCAAGCCTTCCTTGATCGCGCGAACGTCCTCGCTTGTGCGCAAGGGCGGATTCATCTTGGCATGGGTATTGTACCCGTGAACCGTGGTTTCGGTCAGCGTGAAATGATGCGGACAGGCTTCCGCCGTCACCCTGATGCCGCGGGCCTTGGCCTCCCGCACCATCCGCACCGATCCCGCCGTGCTGATATGAGCCAGGTGAAGCCGCGCTCCCGTCAACTCCGACAACAACAGATTGCGGGCCACCATCACGTCCTCGGCGGCCGCCGGGATACCGGGGAGCCCCAATTCCGTCGAGACCAGCCCTTCGTTCATGCACCCGCCTTCGGCCAGGTTGAGATCCTCGCAATGGTCCACCACCGTGAGGTCGAACGCCAACGCGTATTCCATCGCCCGGCGCATGACCAAACTGTTCATCACGGGTTTGCCGTCATCCGAAATCGCGACGCAACCGGATCGGTGAAGATCGCCGATCTCCGCCAGCTCTTTCCCCTCGGATCGTTTGGTGATCGCCCCGATCGGCAACACGTTCGCCAGACCGGCCTCACGGCCTCGTTCGATAATGAACTCGGTCACCGCTTGATTGTCGTTGACCGGGTTCGTGTTCGGCATGCAGCAGACCGTCGTGAATCCGCCGGCGACGGCCGACGCGCTGCCGCTCTGAATGGTCTCTTTGTATTCGAATCCGGGCTCCCGAAAATGAACGTGCAGATCGACGAATCCCGGCAGCACCAGCAACCCGCGCGCGTCAATGACGTCGCAGCCGGGAGGCGCCGGCAGATCCCGACCGACCGCGGCGATTTTTCCCCCATCGATCAGCACGTCTCCCATGCCGACGTATCGGCCCGGATCAATCACCTGCCCGCCTTTAATTAGCAATGCCACCGCTGTGTTTCCTCCTTTCCCGTGCGCCGTTATCCCGCTTCCGACATGAGATACAAGACCCCCATGCGCACCGCCACGCCGTTGGCCACCTGATCCAGGATCACGGAGGAAAGGCTGTCCGCCACGTCCGGCGCGATTTCCACCCCGCGATTGATCGGCCCCGGATGCATGACGATGGCTCCCGGGTCCGCCAATTCGACCCGCTCGGCCGTCAATCCGTAGAGTCTCGCGTACTCGCGGATGGTCGGAAAAAGGGCCCGCCCCTGCCGCTCCAATTGAAGGCGGAGCATCATGATCACGTGCACGCCGCGCAATCCTTCGTCCATGTCGTGGTATACCGTCGCCCCCAGCCGCTCGACGCTGGACGGCATCATGGTCGCCGGACCCACCAAACGGACTTCGGCGCCGAGTTTGGTCAACGCATAGAGGTTCGACCTGGCGACGCGGCTGTGCGCCACATCGCCGACGACCGCAACCCGCAATCCCTTGAATTCCAGTCCACGCTGTCGAATGGTGTAGAGATCGAGCAAGGCCTGCGTGGGATGCTCGTGCCATCCGTCCCCGGCGTTGATGACGGAAGACTTCACGCCTCGCGCCAACGTGTCCGCGGCGCCGGCCGACGAATGTCGCAACACGATGATGTCCGCCTGCATCGCCTCGATATTGCGGGCCGTGTCCAGGAGCGTCTCTCCCTTGACGACGCTGCTCGTGGAGGGGGAAAAATTGATCACGTCCGCGCTCAACCGCTTCGCCGCCAACTCGAACGACGTGCGGGTTCTCGTGCTCGGCTCGAAGAAGAGGTTGACGACGGTTTTCCCCCGCAGCGCGGGTACTTTCTTGATTTCCCGTCCGGTCACTTCTTTGAACGAGTCCGCGGTATCGAGAATCAGCCTGATCTCGTCCGTCGACAGAGAAGCCAGACCGAGCAGATCTTTGCGTTTGAGGCCCATACCGTCTCTCAAGCCGGAGGTTTGACGATGACCACCCGGTCGTCCTCGCCAAGCTCCTCGAGCAGAACTCTGACTGTTTCCTCGCGGGAGGTTGGAAGATTCTTGCCGATGTAATTGGCCTTGATCGGCAGTTGGCGATGACCTCGATCGACCAACACCGCCAACTGAATCTCCTCCGGCCTTCCCAAATCCATCAGGCCGTCCATCGCGGCCCGGATCGTCCGTCCCGTAAACAGCACGTCGTCCACCAGCACCACGACCTTGCCGGCAATGTCGAAGGGGACGGAAGTTCTCCGCAGCACCGGCTGATTCTTGCGAAGCGCCAGATCGTCGCGGTAGAGCGTGATGTCCAATTCACCGATCGGAACACGAACCCCTTCGATGGCCTGAATACGCTCGATCAGTCGATGAGCCAAGTGGACGCCGCCCGTTCGAATACCGATCAGGGCCACGTTCTTGACCCCTTTGTTGCGCTCGACGATCTCATGAGCGATACGAGTCAGGGCGCGGGTGATGTCCCCAGCGTCCATGATCAGCTTTTCGTTCGATCGATCGGCCTTGCCGTCACGCACTTCGCTCATCTTCACTCCGTTCCGACCGATCTGAAACCGGCATCGCATTTCCGTCGGCCGGCCTGCCCGTTTTCAGGTAAAAAAAAACCTCCTCACCCGTGACGTGAGAAGGTTGAGTCGCCGCCCCCCAGGCCGATTGGCACGGCTTTCATCTTGTCGCTCCTTGCTCACCTCACGGGATGAGCCTTAAAGGTAAAGGGATGGTACCGGGCCGACGTTTCGGTGTCAAGCCCGCCTCTTATTCATGAAAATCGAACCGCGTCCCCGTGACATCGTCGGAGCAATCGCCCACAACATTCCTTGCCTTTCGTGAACGCGGTGAATTCAAGAAGCGAAACGGGTAGCGGTCCATCGGCTTTCCATCGGCTTATTGTTTGACGGAACGTTTGAGCCGTTTTTCAACCGACGCGACCTTGCTCTGCAACCGGCCTGCATGGCCCTTCCGATAATCGACTTTGATCGTGCAGGAAATGCGGTTACAGTCTTTCTTCATGCGCTCATAACATCGGCGCACGACGGCAAAGACGTCGTCCCATTCCCCTTCCAACACCGTTCCCATCGGATTCAAACGGTATGGAACGCCGCTTTTATCGATGATGTCCAACGACCGGGCGACATACTTCCCGACGCTTTCTCCCTTGCCCAAGGGGGACATACTGAATTCCAACAAGACCATCTTGCCTCCTTCGGTCGGTCTGCGCCTTGCTCGACTTGCGCCTTCTGTCTCATCCCTCGCGCTTTACGGCGGTTTCGCGCTTGGCCCGCTCTTCCAGCCACACGTTCGGATACTGAACCTTCCCCAACAATCGGAAACCGTCAAGCGCCTCGCGCAACAGCGCCCGCCGCTTCTCGGCGTCCGGCTCGTCTTTCTTCGCCTGCTCCCGTAATTCCCCCAGCCACTGCACGAATGCGGCGAACTCGGCGTCCAATATCCGTTCCAAGTCCTCTTTCATAAACCCGGACAGCAACGGCGCGACTCCGCTCGAACTGACGGCGATCCGCATATGTCCCGCGGACACCACCGCCGGCATCGTCACGCTGGACGCTTCCGGAAAATCGACCGACCACACCAACACTCGTTTTTCTCTCGCCTTGGCAAGCAACGTTCTGGCGAAGTCGCGATCTCCCCGCACGGTATTCAAGATCAATATCGCGTGTTCGAGATCCGACTCGCGGAAATGCCGTCCCCGATGGATCACCTTTCCAGAAGCGGCCAACTCGCGGAGCGGTTCGTTGAGCGTCGGACTGACGACCATGACGCGCGCGCCCGATTCAAGCAATCGCCGGGCCTTTTCGGCCGCTTCGTCATCGCCACCGATCACCAACACCGTCCAGCCCTTGACGTCCAACACCAACGGAAAGCCGGGATTCGGAGCCATCGTCTTTTCCTCCGTCTCATGCGAACAAACGTGGCAGCGATCGAGCATCATACAACACGACTTTCGAGCTCGTAAACCGAGCTTCTCTTTTCTCGGCTCGACCCTTGGCGACGACTCATCTATAATTCCGCCGCGCCGCGCGACCGGCGGCCGAGTATGGGAAGAAACCTTGAATCCTTTCGAAGCGGTTTCGAGCGGCGGGACGGTACCTGAGAGGATTATCGGAAGGCGGATCAACTTTCGGCGGGGTCGGCGTCCAATTCCATGTTCCAATAGAGGTAATCACGCCAACTTTCCGGCGTATTCCGAATGCCGATCGTGATGGTGATCATGGGGCTCCACCGTGGTTTCACCGGCCGTTTTTTCAGCCTCATTCCCGCTTCTTCCGGCGTGCGGCCGCTCTTGCGATTATTGCACCGCCAACAGGCGGTCACGATGTTTTCCCAGGTCTTCTTGCCCCCCTTGGCGATGGGAACAACGTGGTCGAAGGTCAGTTCCTCGGTCCGAAAACGATGATTGCAATACTGACAGGTATAGCCGTCGCGCGTAAAAATATTGATGCGGGAGAACTTGACGGCCCGGTGGCTGTCTTTGAGCCGCACAAGCTTGAGCAGCCTCATCACGGCGGGAAGCTTAAAAGAGATGGAGACACCATGGATTTCGCGATCATACACCTCGAGGACTTCGACTTTACCTTGCCAAAGGAGCGTGATGGCCTTTTGCCAATGGAGCACCCGAAGAGGCTCGTACGTGGCGTTGAGGAGCAGCGTCATTTCCATGGACCAACCTCATTCGCAACCTCTCTCCCGGAAGATCATTTCATTTACCGAGGGAGAACACCCTTTCAATTTTGTATGCCATAAGCTTTTTTTGAAATCAAGCAAGCCTCCGGTCAGATCATCACACAGGCGCGGCTCCATGGAAACCGATGATTCCCTAACCAAACAGTCGGACTTCGTTACAGTCGCGAAGAAAGACGACCTTCCCCCCGGAACCGGGCGAATCATCGAAGTCCATGGCATATGGATCGCGCTCTTTAACGTCGATGGAACGTTCTACGCCATCGACAACACGTGCCCCCACGCCGGTGGCCCGCTCGGCGAAGGACGATTGGACGGGACCATCGTCGAGTGTCCGTGGCACGGCTGGAAATTCGACGTCGCCTCAGGAGAACGGGTCGGAAATCCCAATTTCCAGGTGACGTGTTGCACGGTGCGCGTTCACGGAGACGAGGTTCAGATCGCCGTTCCACCGGCCCTCAGGGGGCCGGCCTGACGTCTGCGATGAGCCGACGCCAGCGGCCGGCTCGGTCGCCTCGTTATGCCGGCACTTCGACGAGGTACCGGCCGTCATCATGAAGCATCCGGAGAACCTGCCGACTTTCATCACCCAATTCCATCTCCTCGATCTCGTAAAAGGAAACCAATCAGAGACATACCGCTCAGCATCCTTTGCCGACCATTCGTGGATCACGTTGTGAACTTATATTCAATTTCGGTGATGCGACCGCGCCAGTATGGCTTCGCTCCTTTAGGAAGCAGCCAGGCTACCTCTCCCTCCAGCGGCACCTGCATTCCCCCACGCTCTTGGTAGTTCCAGAAACGTCCCTGCCACGGTGTAGGGATAACCTTCTTGCCTACGGTGCGTCCCCGTGCCTCGACCCTTACCGTCTCAATGACGCCGGAATCGTTGAAGCTGAACAACATCGTGAGAGTAATCGCACCGTCGGTGAGCGTGGCGCGCGCTGACCGTGCATCGAGTCCCTCCCAACGCACTCCTTGGCTGGGCAGCAGGGCCGTGGGATACCACGCGGCTTCGGCAAAGAAGCGCATGAGCTCGCCTTCGGCAACATCACCGGCTCCTTGAAGGTCGACCAAGGGAATCAGGCCAAACAATGCCGCATACAGGATGCCTTCGCCTGCAACGTAGGCATCGTGCACACGAACGGTCAGGCCCGGCATCATATTGACTCGTCCATCCCAATCGAAACCTGGGCGACGCGTAATCACCCGTTGATCAGAGGTAAATGGTCGCCACCGGTCAGTCGTCTCTCCCATATTGAAGGTTCCTTGGTGCCGCACGCGCACGCCGGTCACCATCGGCTGGCCTTCCTTGAGTACCGTGCGAAAGTACTGCTGTACCGGTTCAGGCAACCCCTCAAGCTCACGGAAATTGGCAACCTTAGGTGTGATCGGCATGCGGGCGTTCTCGATACGCGCTCGCAGTTGTCGCGTGCCGTCGGCCCAGCTTAGTGTGCCATACACGACGGCAACCGCCATGGTTGCGACCACCAGAAGTCCGACGATGATGACGATCTTCATCATGCCGGTGCCGATTGAATTACGTCTTCGATTGGGCGCCGCGGTGCAGCCGGAATCTCGTCACTAGGGTAACCCAGGCGCAGCAGAATCTGCGGGAATCCCCCTCCGATGAGCTGTTGGAGTTTTGTTCGGAGCATGGGAACCTGGATCGGCTGATTGAGATACGACGCCTGCAAGCCATGCCGGCAGGCCACAAGCAGGACGCGCTGAAGGGCCTGTCCGGCCAGCAACCAATCGTGTAGAGTGTCGCTGACGGTCCCGAGCACCGCAAGCAGTGGGGAAGCTTCCGCCAGTTGCCGATCTTTAGCTCCGACGCCACCGCCCATGTCGAAGGTACGAACGACGAGTTGGACCACGGGCGCCGCCAGGGCCGGCACCGTCAAACCATCACCGCGCCGTCGAGGACGCATCCAGGCGGCAAGCTCACGCCGCCAGCCCGGATTGGCCCACTGAACGGTGCCCCCTCGCCACGAGGCGTGCGACCTGCTGTTTTGCCTCTTCGGTTAAGAGTAGGCGCAGCCAAACGCCCTCGGTATGAGCGGCTTCGACCAAAACACGGACCGTCGCTGAATCCACATCATGAGAGGTAACGCGTTTGCGATAGATGCGCCGTTTCTCGATGAGTCCCAGAAGTAGACCATCAGGCACAGGCGAACCGGACGCCGGCGTGATTGTTACCCGCGCCAGTAAATCCGGCTCCTTGGAATCGGGCAAGGTCTCGACCTGCGGACAATAACCAGAGCCTGCAGCGGCGATACGCAGGTTCATCAACGCCAGCCACAGCTGATGGTAAGTTCCCGATCGTCGGGATCGTTGACCGGCAAGGCGCGCGTACGATCCGCAAGGAGATCAATGGCTGTGTTCGAGACGAGAAAGAACCGAGGCTGAGTATTGTGACTGGATGGGGCCAGGACCGCTTTGTGGATGAGCGTGAGTGTTTGGTCGTTTGCGTTGAATGTGTTCGTCATCTTGGCTCCTTCTTCGCGTGACGCTGTCTAACGCTCCGGTTCAGAGGCGGCCCGTCAGGGCCATCCGCTGCAACGACTTGTTGGGCGTGCCTCTTGCTACCGGCGACGACGCCATACCTGGAACACACCTATACCAAGCAGAATCACCGCAGGCCAGGACGTCAGGAGGAACAGCAGCCCAGGACCGATCGGATTCGGGTTGGGATCGGGCCAGAGGCCAATGGCAGCCAGCAGCACGATCACCCACAGCGGACTCCAGCCGACCACCGCCAGCCAGAAGCCAGCCTTGAACCAACGATTGGCGAGATATTCCTTCATCTACGAAGCTCGTTGAGATGCCCAACTATTTAATTAAGTGAACGACGATAGGGGCCCCTCAGGCTGGCTGCCTATTCCTGATGATCCTCGGATCCCTGTCGAGCCAAAGTCGCAGACATTGTCGTCACTTACGGAAACCGTGTCAATTCCCACTTGCGGGAACACACCGCCACTGCAGCGCCCCATGCCCCTACCGGCCCGCAGCCTATTTCTGCCCGGCCCAGCCTGGGGTCACCTATGAAAAAGTCTGTCAAGAGGGTGAGAGGTCTCCCGTCGCGCTCCGGTCCCCTGCGAGTCTCCGGGGACTCAGCTGTCAGTCACCTATGCGTGCTCACGGGCACAGGATGAAATGGGACACCGGTCGCGCAATCAGGCACTCGGGCCTGGCTGAGCCCGCCGGCTAGCCGGCCATGACCCCAGGGCGCTGACTGGTGGTCCCTGTGCGTCCCTCCATCGGACGGAACGCCTCCGCCGCAGCCTGGGGTCCCTGGGCAGCCTGGGGTCAGGTCTTGCAATCATACCGCCCTCGGCTCAGCCTGCGTGAGGCGGCGACGCACGGTCGCAGCGTGCACGCCCACATGGTCCGCAATCTCTGCACGCCGAGCCCCATGGCGCCGAGCCCGCCTCGTGACTCAGGCGCGCCTGGGGCTGCTTCCGTGGAAACAGGATCCGCAGGGACGGTCGCAGCGTTTGCGTCTGACGGCGGGGAATCTCGCGAATCTCGCGATCGGGCTGATGCCGCGCGATGCAATCCGCAGCCCCCCGGTCGATCTGGTCCGGGAGAGACTCCCAGGGCTGCGGTCCGCCGCCGCCCCAAACCTCCGGTACCGTTCCTGGACCTCGGAACAGCGTGAGCCGACCTGCTTCAACCCCCCCGTCCACGGTAAGCCATCCGAGGGCCTCCCCCTCCCCCACGGTCGCTCGGTACCTGCTCCATGTCCACTGCCGGGGATGCGCCACCGCCTTCGCCCGGACCGGCTTCAATACGACATGCCGACACCGTGCCAGCCAAGGCGTCTCCTTTTCCACTACAACGGCCGGGAAGCGGCCTTGAAAGAGATGGCCCACGCGGCGATGCCGCCTGTTCTAGCCCGGCGTGTAGCGCCCATTGAGCTGCCGCATGCCTTGGGAAAAGATCGGCCGCGGGAAGTCCATCAGCAGATGATACTGATTGTCCCTCAGACCATAGGCGTGGCAGAGCCCCCCGGAACGATCCACCACGGGGGCGAGCGTTGCCAGAACGCGCCGCCGGTCCTCATCACCCCTCGCAATGGTCTGGCGGGCATTGCCCCGACTGGTGACGTGATAGACCGCGTGAGGAACGGCGAGGCGGAGCGGACGGGCCATGGGCGGTAAGACTATCCTCCCCTGTGGATGAGTGCAAGACCGGACCCTCTCTCACGGCTGAAGCGCTGAGTTAGCCTTGCTGCTTGATGCGTCGCTCATACTCATCATGAGGTCCGAACCCAAACCCAAACGAAATCTGGCCCGTCCTTAACGGCCAGTGCCTGGTGATGAGGCCCAACTCTCACGGACCACAGCTTGCCAACTTTTTTGAAGTGCAGCGAAGGGTGTGCGGGATTTTCTTTCAGGAGGTCGAAGTTGTGTCGGGCCACTCTCTGGACAGCTTCTGGAAGATGCGCATAGCACGCCCAAAACCGAGCCATTGTGCGATGTTTCACAGGTCCTTGAGCATCACCTTGGCTTTCTCTTCGAGTGCCTCACGCACCAAGAAATCCAGGTTCCCAGCCGCAGAGTCGGTTTCGATCTCCTTGTCCCACCGCTCCCAATCCTTTTCTGACAGCCACCGGACGAGTTCGGCGAACTCCTCTTGGGGAAGTCTCTCGATTTCTGTTTTGAGTTCGTCTACCTTCGACATGGGTTTCCCTCCCATCACTGCTCCGGAACACTACCCCCCGGCCTGGCGCCAGGAACCTGGTCATCCTTGTTCAAGCCTCAGTATGCCACGCTCACATGCTAAGCGCTACACCCCGCTGCGCGGCCGATGTCGAGCCGGCCCACTCAAGCCTCTTGTGAGCCTGGGCCAGCACGCACTCCCGGCAGCTTTGCTGCTTCCCTCAACACCTCTTGCGCGAGGGGGCACCGGCCTCTTGCCCTGGAGAGGGAAAGGACTGACGTGGACATGGAACTTCCACCCATCTGTCTGAAACTCCCCTTGTCTTGTCAACAAGGTCACCGACCGAGGCCGAGCCTCCCAGGCTGCGTGGAGCCCGCAACTCTGGGACCTTGAGTAGCGCACGATACGGTGCTTTCCCGAAGACAACCACTCGCGGTGGGCGGAGAAGCAGATACCCCTGAATGAAGTGTGGAGGGGCGCAGGCGTCGACCACGTCATCGGGAGGATTCTGATGGCGATCCTTCTCCGTGATGGCACATTTCACGCTGTGGACCAGGAAGAGACCTTGCGCCAGTAGGTCCTCCCACGATCCGCGGAGGGTCGCAAGGATGAAGCGCTTCCGAAGGTTGTCGTCCGGATTGTTGGTCGCGCTCAGCGCTCGCGTCTTCTGTACGATCCCCTCCATGATTTGCGGGAAAGATTGTCTTACCCCCGCCGAGAATGACTGGCCCGATCGTCAGCAATAACTCATCGACAAGGTCAGCAGCGAGCAACGACCGAACCATCGCTGCGCTGCCGTACACGTAAATGTATCCCCCTGGCTGCGCCCGTAGGTCGGAGACTTTTTGCAAGAAATCGTCGCCACGAATGATCGTCGTCGGATGCCACGTGATGTCCTTCTCGCTGAGCGTGTTGGAGACCACGTACTTCTGCACCTTGTTGATCTAGTCTGAGAACGGGTCTCACGAGCGGCTTGGCCAAGCGGCGGCGGACGTTTGATAAGTGCGGCGTCCTTGCAAGAGCGCGTCACTCTGCTTGACGAGGTCATCAAACGTGCCGCCGATCACTTCGGGGTCAAAGTATTTCAAAAACCATCCACCATGGGCGAAGCCGCCGTCCGTGTCTTCCTTCGCCCCGCCTGGGGCCTGAGCAACACCGTCGAGGCTCATAAATTCAGTGATAAGTGTCTTCATAAGCTCTCCTGTTAACACAGCCAGGCCGTTAGCCAGCCCGCCATTGCAGATACAACATCATGTCACCTGAAAAGTTTGACCCAATGGCTGGAATTCGGAAACTTCCTGATGTTCCAACTTTTGCCGAATTTGCTCAAAGCGTTTGACTGTTTCCACAGAATATAATCGTTCACCGCAGCGCAGACATACATCCACACGCACCTTGAGCACTGCTGTATGAATGCCGCCTTTGAGCAATTTTTCTACTTCTTTCTCGACAAGTTCGCCACCACAAACAGGGCACTTATCAAAAGGGTTCATTTCTTTCTCCTGATACGCCAATCAATCCATCGGTCTGGGTCAGGTCGGTATACTGTGACCAACACTGCCCATTGTGTCTCTGGGTTGTAAGCCCAAACGCTATGAATTGGCTCTCCAGTAAAACTCTCACCGTAAATCAAACAACTTGGATAAGGCTTGTCGGTCGGATAATCTTCGATAATCTCACCGTTCAAGACGCTGAAGAAAATCTCATCAAAGGATAAACGGTCTGCTTGAGCTTCTTCATCCGCATGATCCGTAATGCGGATGCGCTTGTGACGGATGGCTTCTATAATCTTCTCGACGTCCACAAGAAACTCTCTTGGTGTAGTCTCTGCTCTTATTTTGTATCCCGCTACGTTGGAGAAGCAAAGGGCTGGCTAATTAGTAAGTCTGCTGCAGGCTACCCGCGTACAGAGCACGAGAAGCTACGCAGCTCACTGGATGGCAAGTCTAAAAGCAAATCCAACACTTATCAAGATATCGCTTCGCGGAGCTGACTGAGATGGACGGCGAATCGCGCAGTCTATCCGGCTATCAGCCCGCAGTATATCCCGGACTGATCAATTGGAATTAGAGGCGGTCTGCTGGGCTGTCCACCCCGCGCCCGCCTCGATTCAGGACATGCGTATAGATCATGGTCGTACTGAGGTCTTGAGGACCGACAGGTTCTTGGATTGTCCGAATATCATAGCGGTCCTCACGTAAATGGGTGGCAAAGGAATGGAGAAAAAGGGACATTCTACCGTTTTGCGCGGGTCTGCGATCGATCACATGGGAGCGGAGGCCGCCCACTGATGCCCGGGCCGTCCGAGGCATGGCCGGAAGCTACCAGAGCATGACAAGCCGGTCACGAGACAGGAGAATGTCCCCTTTTCTTTTTTTCACCCGACCGGCTCCTCATTGTCTAACTTCTTGCCGAGTCCGGCAATGAGGGAACCGTTTGCGGATCGTCACCGGGATCTTTTGGAGTAATGCCGTCCGCCGGGAGGGAGGCTGCGTTCACTTTTTGACGGGCCAGATGCGCGTGCCAGATGAACTCACGCTCGAACCACTGCCCGCGCACGCTTTGATCTCTCAACTGAACACGGATTTCATAAATATCGTTCTCTACCCGGTGCACACGCCACTCGCCGAGCCGCACTCCCTGTCCGCGTTCTTTCATCGAACGAACATGGTTGTTCATCGCCTCGAGAATGGTCCCGCCGCCGATAGCCGGATGCGACTGCACCATGGCCAGGGCTTGGGCCTCACGCCGATCCAGCGGCTCGCGAGCGCCGGGCAAACCGGTCCAGATGTAATACGCTCCACCGACTACGAGCAGCAGGGTGATGGCCAACTGAATCATCCGGTTCACGGGCAATTGCATCGCGCCTCTCTTTTCAACTTCGGGCTTCTCTTTCTCCCCCCCATCACGACAACCGTGCGGCATCTTAGGAACACCTTTCTTCGCTGTCAACGAGGCGTCGCAAACCACGACCGCGCCCCCTTGAAGTCCCTCAACCTCCCGGCAGAGGCAATGCCTCGCCCGGGCTCATCGCCACGACATCGCGATCCAAACAATATGACCAACCGGTCCATACGCCGGACATGACTCCGGGCATTTCGCCGCTTGTCTGTGAAAAAGACCTTGTGCTACAAGTATCGTCCGGCGTTTCGGGATCGGAGGCCATGCCCGTTGCATGAAGTTTTTTCTGTACGCGGATCAACTCAATCCTGCTCAGCTCAAACGTCGGGCTCCGGAACACAGGTTTCTCCATCTCGCCACGCTCGCGGACCATACGATCAAGTTCTGTCGATGGTCTTCTCAATGGCGCTGCGGGTTGGCCAGTATCGTTCCGTCACCGGGCGAGCTGGTATGGGGGGGCGTCTTTGAGTTGACGGAGGAAGACGTCAAACTCATGGACGAGTTTGAGAACGACGTGCCGCAGGGCGCCTACCGCCACGTGCAGATCACGGTCGCCGATCAGGAAGGAACCAAAGAGCTGGTGACGACCTACGTCGCCGCTCCGATCGGCAAGTTCAAACCCAAGGATCATTACATCGAGTGGGTCATGAAAGGCCTCACCAGATGGGGCTTCCCCGAAGAAGTCATCCGGCAATGGGAGGCCTACAAGGTTCGATAACGAACGGGGAGTCGCCGCTCTGTCACAACGATCATCGTCGCAAGGGAGAAATAAGGAGAGCGCTATGCCAAAGCCCAAGTATCATATTCTCGTCTGTACCAACTCCAGGCCGCCCGGTCATCCGAAACCATCCTGCGGATCGGCCGGTGCCTCTCAACTGCTCATGGCCTTCAATATGGGCTTGATGCAACGAGCCGTGCCGCCCGGGCAGGTTGTGGTCACCGCCACGGGTTGTCTCGGCCCCTGCGAGCAGGGCCCCACGGTCGTAGTGTATCCGGACGGAACCTGGTACTCCAAGGTCACGGAAGCCGACGTCGCCACCATTCTCGACGAACACATCGCCAAAGGGACACCGGCGGCAAGCTTGAGACCGGATGCCGTCTGGCAATAGTTCGATCGAGTCATCACCGGAAAATCAGCGCGGACTCGTCTTGAATTTTTTACAGTCACACGGTGGCACGTTATGACCAGTAACGCGGTTCACGAACATAAAGGCAAGGCACCTGTCTCCGTTCAATGTCTCGTCATTACGTGCAGCGATACCCGCACCCCGGAGACCGACGCAAGCGGGCAACTCATCATGCACATGCTCAAGGACGCGGGTCACACCGTCGTCGGCTATTACATCGTCAAGGACGAGCCCGGACAAATTTTGTTTCGGATCAACCAGGGGATCGCTCAGGGCTTGGCTCAGGCGATCATCGTCAACGGGGGAACGGGCATTTCGCGCCGCGACTCGACGTTCGAAGCGGTCGACCGGATGCTGGAAAAGAGACTGGACGGCTTCGGCGAGATTTTCCGCTATCTGACCTATCGAGAGATCGGATCGGCGGCCATCATGAGCCGCGCCACCGCCGGTGTCGTGAAGGGTCGTGTGGTCTTTTCAATTCCGGGCTCTGAACATGCCGTCAAACTCGCCATGGAGTCGTTGATCTTGCCGGAGCTTGGACACCTGGTGCAGCAACTCTCCATTTAACCTCTTCACTCCTGACCTCGCACGGCTTCGCGACGGCTACAAAAAGCCGTCGCCGGCTTCGCCGTGGCGATCATGTCTCAACCATCCTCTTTGACCTTGACTTGCATAGACCGATCAAATCGGTTATTGAAAACCTGACTCGCCGATGTCGGCAAACAAACACAGTCTCACCGGCGCGAGGTTTTCTCATGATCGATGGGGCGGACGAACCGACCGGGTTCCTCAACCGCCGTGATTTCCTCAAGCTGGCGGGAACGTCAGCCTGTGCAGCCTGCCTCCTTCCTCTTACTGGGTGCGACAATCTCTGGGAGCGACAGCTGGTCATCGCCGTGGATCGATGAGAGAAAGGCGTCTGTCGGTTTTGTGGAACAGGCTGTGGCATCATGATCGGGCTGAAAGGCGACAAAATCGTTGACGTCAAGGGAGACGAGGAAGCCCATAACCGCGGACGTCTTTGCATCAAGGGCTTAGCGACCCGTGACATTCTCTATTCACCAACCCGCCTCCTCTACCCCCTGATTCGAAAAAACGGTGCATTTGAGCGAGCCACGTGGAGCGAGGCGATGAACCTCGTCGCCCAACGATTCAAAGATGCCATCGAAACGTATGGACCAGATAGTGTGGCTTTTTACGGCAGCGGACAACTCCTGACTGAAGAAAGTTACACGGCCAACAAACTGTTTAAAGCGGGAATCGGTACTAATAATGTGGACGGCAACCCACGGCTGTGCATGGCGTCCGCGGTCACCGGCTACACCTCGACATTTGGGAAAGATGAACCGCCCGGTTGCTATGAAGATATCGACTCTGCGGACTGTTTTTTCATCACCGGCTCCAACACTCTGGAATGTCATCCGATCATTTGGGAACGGATCCAAGACCGCAAGCGGAGCCGTCCCGGCACAACAATCATCGTCGTCGATCCTCGCCGAACCTTCACGGCACAGCATGCGGATCTTCACCTTCAGATTATTCCCGGCACGGACATCGCTCTGTACAACGCCATGATGCAGGTGTTTGTGGAACGACACTTCATCGACCACGACATGGTCGAGCGGTATCTCTCTTTTCAAGAAGGCGACCGGCCCCGCTCATTCACCGATTTCACAACCCATCTTGCGCGGTACACCCCGGAACGGGTTGCGGATATCTGTGGGGTCAGCGCAACGGCTATTCGAGAAGCGGCATTTTTATTCGCGTCGTCCACAGCCACCATGTCCCTGTGGACCATGGGATTAAACCAACAGGTCCAGGGCACTGCCTCCAACCGACTGGTCTGTGCCATGCACCTGTTGACCGGCCATTTTGGCCGACCCGGCGCCACTCCCTTTTCACTGACAGGCCAGCCGAACGCCTGCGGAGGCGTCCGTGACACCGGCAGCCTCGCTCACGCACTGCCTAACGGACGAGTCGTCACCAACCCGGCTCACCGGCAAGAAATGGAAGACCTGTGGAATGTGCCGCGTGGGCGACTCAGCGCCAAG
>JANDJE010000026.1 GCA_024331095.1 Nitrospira sp.
TCCTCACCAATGAGAAACACCCGCGGGTCGCGCCGCATCTCTTCCCGCATGGCCTGATTGAGCGCCTCTCGATACGACAGCACCATGACACTCCTCACTCCATCAGCACATCCTCGTGCAGGTCAGTGGCTGCGGGGAAAGGACTTTCCTCCGCAAATTTGATTGAGGCGGCGACTACTGCTCCAACCTCTTGTTCGAGTTGCTTGAACTCCGCTTCGCTGGCAAGGTTCTGACTGAGCATGGTCTGTTTGAGGAGCAGCAACGGATCGCGCTTGCGATATTCTTCCACCTCCTCCTTGGTCCGATAATGGCCATGAGCCGGATCGGCCATGGAATGGCCCATGAACCGGTAGGTCTTCGCCTCGATGAAAAAAGGTTCTCCTGTCGCTCGCACCTGCTTGACCACTCGTTGCATGGCCGATCGCACAGCCAACACGTCCATCCCATCCACCTGTTCAGCCGCGATGCCGTAGGAGCGAGCCGTTTCGGTGATATCCGTGTAGAGGGCCACCGCCCGTTCGACTGGTGTGCCCATGCCGTAGCGGTTGTTCTCACAGATGAAGATAACCGGCAGCTTCCAGAGTGCCGCGAGATTGAACGCCTCGTGGGCCTGGCCACTGGGGAGTGCCCCTTCGCCAAAAAAACAGACGGTCACCCGGTCGAGCGACTGGTATTTACTCGCGAATGCCAAGCCGGTCGCCAAGGGCAGATGCCCTCCCACAATCGCATAGCCGCCCATGAAATACTTGTCCACATCGACCAGGTGCATGGAGCCGCCCTTGCCTTTACACAGACCTGTCGCCTTGCCGAACAATTCGGCCATCACTTTCCCCGGGTCGGACCCACGCGCCAGACAATGGCCGTGGTCTCGATAGGCGCTGATGACATAGTCATCCGGTCGCAGAGCGGCAATCGCCCCCACCGCAACTGCCTCTTCACCAATGTACAGGTGGAGGAACCCTCCAATCTTGGCCAGCGCATACATCTCCGCCGATTTTTCTTCGAATCGGCGGATCAACAGCATCTGACGGTACAGCGACAACAGATCGGTTCGGTCCATGGTTAATCACAGTTTGTTAGTTCACCGCCTGCAGGGTCACATCCACGGACGTCCGTTTATTGTTTCGAATCACGTCGACCTTGACCCGGTCGCCGACCTTAAACTTTTCCAAGACGTCGAGCAGATCATCGACGGTCTCGACCGGCGTTCCTTCGACCGCGACGAGGATATCTCCCAGTTCGATCCGCCCGCCGGCCGCTTCACGCACCCCTCGCAAACCGGCCCGTTCGGCGCTCCCTCCCCGCGCCACCTTGGCAATGACCAATCCCTTGATGCCCCACCGTCTCGCCACGGAGTCCGGCACAAGCGACAGACCCAATCCCGGCCTGATCCGCTTCCCGTGTTTGATGAGCTCGGGCACGATGCGATTGACCGTATCGACCGGCACGGCGAAGCCGATGCCGGCGTAAGCGCCGCTGGGGCTGATGATTTGTGTATTCACCCCGATCAGCCTGCCGGCACTGTCGAGCAGCGGCCCGCCGGAGTTGCCCGGATTGATGGCGGCATCGGTCTGAATGACTCCTTCGATCGTGCGATTGGTCATCGATTTGATCGTTCGCCCCAACGCGCTTACGACTCCGGTGGTTAAGGTATGGTCGAGCCCGAAAGGATTGCCGATGGCCAGAACCTTTTGTCCGACCCGGAGGTCGCTCGACAACCCAATGGCCAACGGTTCCAACGAACCATCCGGCGCCTGAATCTGCAACACCGCGAGGTCATGATCCGGATCGACGCCCACAACCCGAGCCTGATATTCGTTGCGGTCAGCTAAGGTGACCTTGATGGCATTGGCTCCGTAAATGACGTGAAAATTGGTGACGATGTGGCCTTGCTTGTTCCAAATGAATCCCGACCCGGACCCCTGCGGCACCTCGAAGGTGTCAAGAGACCAGAAATCCCGCTGGATCGCCGTGTTGGCGATGAACACCACCGACTTCGACGCTCGTTCAAATACCGCGATCGTCGCCCGCTCATCGGAACTTAATTCGGCCGGCGGCGCGATGGGACGGGGTCTTCCTTCCGGACCGTCGTACGCGGCCCCCAACGGCTTGCCCCAATCCGCCACTCCGTTAATCGAAACCGCCAACACGACACCGCCCGCGACCGCCAGACCAAGTAAGACCGCCACGAGTCGTTTCATTGTGGTTCACCCATAATTTGCAGCACCAGTTCCCGACGCCTGGGCCTTGTGTCAAAATCCACCACGACGATCTGCTGCCAGGTCCCCAAAAGAAGCGCGCCGTCGGCGAAGGGAATCGTCACCGACGGTCCCTGGAGTTGCCCGCGCAGATGACTGTGGGCGTTATCCTCGCCGGGATTTCGACGATTATGTTGCCACGCCGGATCGGCCTGGACGACCCGCTCCCAGAAAGCTTTCGTATCGGCGCGAATGCCCGGCTCATCCTCGATGATCATGACCGAGGCGGTCGTATGTTTGACGAATACGGTCACGATACCGGCAGACAAGCCCGACTCCTCCACCGCGGACGACACTCGTTTGGTAATGTTTTCGATGGAGGTGTCACCGGCCATCTCAAGGCGGAAGGAAACGGTGATGACCTTCATGAGGCGCTCCCCTGCGCGAGCCCTCGGAGGTACCGGCGCTCCGCGTCGGTGAGACGTCTTCCCCGCGCCTGTTCCAAAACGGCGTCGAATTTCCCCTCGGCCACCAGCTCACGCAAGGCCGTCATGACCGGCTTGCCGATCAACCCCTCTGTTTGAAGCCGATCCAGATAGGCAAAGGCCTCGGGAAACGACTCCTGCATCCGCGCGTAGTAATCGCGACCGCGCCGGCGGTTGCTGTAAGCTTCGAGTTGTTCGCAAGCTACCAAAATCTCCGCCAATTGTTTGACCCAGGGTTTCGCATTCAATAATTTTTCGGGGTAGTAGTAATAGAGCATGACGTCGCTCATCCACGAAGCCCACCGAAGCCCCAGCCGGCGCACAGCCGGTTTGACAATTGCCAGCCGCCGACGGAGACGGCGAGCGTGTCCCAGACGAATCTCGATTTGCTCCTTGGCCCAGGCCGTCATGGGGATACCGGCCGCCTCCAGCTCACTTCCGTAACGAGACACGAAAGCTTCTGTTTCCCGGCCGTACGGGGTAGCCGGATACTTCGCGCGCCATTCGCGGGGTCTCGTGGGAACGCCATGGGCCTTGGCCCATGACCAGATCTTGCCGAAGAGCCGCCGATCGAGTCCCGCGCGACTGACATCGTGCAACAAACAGGTGACCTGATAGTCAACGAGCCGGTCCGCCGGATGGCCCAGTCGTTCGGCCACCGCCGTACACATCATCGCCGTGCGCATCGCATGGGCCCGATCATAGCCTCGAATGACGACGCCCGGCTTGGACGGGTGAGGATAATCGTAGAGGCGCATCAGCTTGGCGACAAGCAGGCGAGAAACCAAAAGAAGCGAGGATGAAGTACGGATTGACATAGTCGGGGGCGAGCCAGGATGGAGGAGAGGCTCATCGGTCTCGCTCAACTCATTCGCATAGACTCCGGCTGCGGCTGTCAAGGACCACGCGGGATGCGTGCAGAATATCGTCGGGTGAAACGGAGTGTCAAGGAGAGCACCCGGCGCGCCGAGACCGCTGCGTTGCTCTTGAAGTCGGAGCATCCAGGCAGCGGGGAAGGTGCCATCGCTCATTGACATCCGACGGATCGCTTTTTATTCCTCACTGCCACCCGTAGCGACGAACATAAAGCCCCTTCATCGCTTGCGTGAGCGCCATGTAGCCAGCCAGGATCATCGGCAACAACACGAAATACAACGGTGGCAGCGCTTGCAGCTTGAAGTAGTCCGCCAGCGGCCCCATCGGAATGAAGACGCCGATAGCCATGATCGCCCCCGTCATCACCAACAACGGCATCGACGCCCGACTCCGGATGAACGGGACTTTCGGCGTGCGGATCATGTGCACGATCAGCGTTTGCGTCAAGAGGCCGACGACGAACCAGCCGGATTGAAACAGCGTCTGCTCTTCCGGCGTATCGGCGCCGAACACAAACCACATCATGGCATAGGTGAGGACGTCAAACAGCGAACTGATCGGCCCGAAGAACACCATGAAACGCCCGACGTCGCCGGGCCGCCAGTGCTGAGGCGTCTTGAGAAGGTCTTTGTCCACGTCATCGAACGGAATGGCGATCTGCGAGATGTCGTACAAGAGATTCTGCACCAAGAGGTGTATCGGCAACATCGGCAGAAACGGGAGGAAGGCCGACGCCACCAGCACCGAGAAGACATTGCCGAAGTTGGAGCCGGCCGTCATCTTGATATACTTGAGCATGTTGCAAAAGGTCTTGCGACCTTCCACGATGCCCTCTTCCAGCACCATGAGGCTCTTTTCCAGCAGGATGATGTCCGCCGCCTCCTTGGCGATATCCACCGCCGTATCGACCGAGATTCCGATATCGGCGGTCCGCAGGGCCGGGGCGTCGTTGATGCCGTCGCCCATGAACCCCACCACGTGGCCGTTGGACTTGAGGAAGCGCACGATCCGTTCCTTGTGGGCCGGCGTCAGCTTGGCGAACACGGTGTGCGATTCGACGGCCTTGGCGAGTTTCTCGTCGCCCATGCCCTCGATCTCGCTCCCCAACAGCACGCCCCCTTGTTCCAGACCGACCTCCCGACAAATTTTGGCTGTGACCAGTTCGTTGTCGCCGGTCAACACCTTGACCGACACGCCGTGCTCCGCCAGCGCCTTGAGCGCCGGCGCGGTCGAGTCCTTCGGCGGATCGAGGAAGGCTACATAGCCGATCAACGTGAGATCCGACTCATCGGCCACACTGTAGGTCTCTCTGCTCGGCGGGACTTCCTTGGCGGCCACGGCCACGACCCGCAAGCCTTCTTTGTTCAATTCGGCGGTGACTGCTCGCACGCCGGCCAACAGATCGGTCGTCAACGGCTCGACGCGCTCCCCCCGCCGCACGCGCATGCAGACGTTCAGAATTTCCTCGACGGCCCCCTTGCAAATCAACTCATGGTGATCTTCGCGCTCGCTGACCACCACCGACATACGCCGGCGGGTGAAATCGAACGGAATTTCATCCACCTTTCGATAGTTCTTGGCCGGCTCCAGCTCGCGACGGATTTCCGCATGTTCCAAAATGGCGACATCCAGCAGATTCTTGAGCCCGGTCTGGTAATAACTGTTGAGATAGGCCATCTTCAGCACTTCGTCGGACTCTTCACCCCAGACGTCGACGTACCGCTCCAAGAAGATTTTGTCCTGCGTCAACGTGCCGGTCTTATCGGTGCAGAGTACATCCATCGCGCCAAAATTCTGGATCGAGTCCAGCCGCTTCACGATCACTTTCTTTCGCGACAGAAACACCGCGCCTTTGGCCAACGTCGAGGTCACAATGAGGGGGAGCATCTCCGGCGTCAACCCCACCGCGATGGACAGCGCGAAGAGCAGCGCCTCCACCCAGTCACCCTTGGTGAAACCGTTGATGAGGAGGACGAGGGGGGCCATGACGAGCATGAACCGGATCAGAAGCCAGCTCACTTGATTCACACCGGTCTGAAACGACGTGGGCGCTCGATCGACGGCGGTCACCCGACGAGCGAGGGTTCCAAAATAGGTGTGACTACCCGTGGCAATCACGACGGCCGTGGCCGATCCGGAGACGACCGTGGTGCCCATGAACAGGATGTTGTCCAATTCGAGCGGGCCGACCGTCTTGGAGTCGCGTAGGACGGCGAACTTCTCCACCGGCATCGACTCGCCCGTCATGGCCGCCTGTGACACGAACAGATCCTTGGCGGCAAGCACACGACAATCGGCCGGGATCATGTCTCCGGCCGAGAGCGCGACCACGTCGCCCGGCACCAAGAATCGGATGGGGACTTCCGCACGCCGCGCCGGCTTCACATGGAGCTGCACGCCGTAAAACTTCTCGAAAATGGGAGCGGCATCTTCCGAGACGTCGCGGCGGATAACCGTCGCGGTCGTCGTCACCATGGCCTTCAGCGCATCGGCCGCCTTGTTGGCCTTGGCTTCCTGCCAAAACCGGAGCAAAGTGGAAAGCGCCACCATCGTGCCGATGACGGCGGTGGCCTCCACGTCTTCGGTCAGCCATGAAATCACCGCCAGCAGCGTCAGCAGCAGGTTGAACGGATTACGATAAGAGAGCCACAGCCGCTGCCGCCAGGACAGCGGCTTCTCGTGTTCGACCTCATTGAAACCGACCCGGTCACGAATGACCTCGGCCTGGGCTTCGGACAATCCGTCCGCATGACTGTTCAACTCGGCCAGCAAAATGTCGGGGTCGGCCGTCGCCGCCTTGACGAGCATTTGAGTCAAGCTCGGCGGCACCACTCGCCCCACGGTGACCTGCGTGAGCGTGTCGATCCACGCCAGACGGCGGAAGTGTCTGGCGATCCGACGGGTGCGGAGAAACGCCGCGAACAACTCTTTGAGCCACGCCAAGGTCATGGGTATGCTTTCCGTCAGTCTGTTATACCGTCATGATACCGGCGCCGTCTTCCGGCATATCCAAGAACCGACTCACATGGACCATCGCGCAACCGTTCCGACGCTGCCGATTGCCGCTGATCAGCCCGAACATTCCCACGGAAGCCGACACAGAAAAAATCGGCCAAAAGATCGGTAGCGCGCGTACGCGGGCCGCACGACAAGATCGTCGAGATGAACCGGTTCTGGTACGAGCCCCCGGTCCAGCCGGTGATGATCTCCGGTCGATCGCCGACCGTGGTGCCGGTCAAAACAGATCGATTGCTTGCTCGCGCCGCGGGGTCTCTTCTGTCACAAGGTCGGCAAAGCAGAAGCTGTCCCGCTCCACGACTTCCCCGACCATCGCCCGCACTGGCTTGGAAAACATCGGGCCATCGAGCACACAGGTATGGAACTCACCGTTCTCACCGCAGGGATCAATGCCGGGCGGCAAATCATCAAGGAACGAATGGTCGAACATCCGCCCGGCAAACGAGCAAGGCAGTCGCTTGAGATCAACACATGTCACCACGGCCTTAAGTCCGGCATCGACCATGCGCCGCGCCAGTGATGCCGTCGGCTCCTGCCACAGGGGAAAGAGCGGAGCCAACCCGGTCCCTTCGAGCTGCCGGATCCGATAGTTACGGATGTCTTCAAGAAGAAGATCTCCGAAGGCAATGTGCGTCGCGCCGATCTTGATACCGTCTTCGATCGCGCGACGCATGGCTTCTTCATAGACCTCATTGGAGCAGGGTTGAGGAAGGGGAATCGTCTGCAGCGGGAGTCCGACCGAGCGGGCCTGTGCTTCGAGAATTTCGAGCCTGGTCGCGTGCATCGAAGCTCGGCCATAGGTGATATTGACGGTCGTCAAGAGACCGATGACTTCGACCGCCGGATCTGCGCGCAGCACGTGCAAGGTCCAGGCACTGTCCTTTCCGGAACTCCAGGAGAGCAGGACTCTGCGGATCATCCGACTTGGGCCTTGGAACCGCAGCTTGTCATCATCGACCGTTCCACGCGAACGGGCGGCGGCAATCCGACCGGCAAGGGATGAACGGCCGGATAGAGCGCATGGGCCAAGATCTCCAGACTATCGACCAGCCGAGGGCCAGGACGGCTGAAGTACTGCGATCCGTCCACCACATACACACGGTCTGATTGAACAGCCGGTAACGTCTGCCAACCCGGCACGGCCCACATGCGAGGCAGATCAGCCAGGGTTCGTTCCACAGAGAAGCCGCAACAGGCAATCACGATCACCTCCGGCTGCCACTTGATCACTTCATCCCAACGTAAGGTTCTTGACCGTTGTCCCTCACGCCCTATCCCTTCTCTGCCTCCCGCCAATCGAACTAACTCCGGCCCCCAGTGTCCGCTCGAAAATGGCGGATCGAGCCATTCCAGCAACGCCACGCGGGGCCTGTGTTGAAGATCGGCGCTCCTGGCGGCCACCGCTTCCACTCGAACCTTCAGTTTTCTGACAATTTCTTCACCCTTCTGATCCATGCCGACGACTTCAGCCAGATGGCGGACGGCGTCGAAGACTCCCGTAAGGGTTTGCGGCTCCAAACTGACGATTCGAGGCGTTCCGGGAAGAGCACAGGCGGCGGAACGGACTTCGTCCTCGGCCACCGCGCAGACATCGCACAAGGCTTGGGTGACGATCAGGTCGGGGCGCAATTGTTCCAACGTTGGAAGGTCAAGCCGATACAGCGCCTGAGCCGTCCGCAACTGTTCGCGGACCAGTCGATCGATATCGGCGCTGGATGCACTCGCCGGAATCAGCGAGCGCGTGACTTTGGGAAGAGAGTTGACGACCGGTGGAAAATCGCATTCGTGGGTGACGCCGACGAGGTATTCTTCCAATCCAAGCGCACAAACCATCTCCGTGGCACTGGGGAGAAGCGAGACGATTCTCATCACCACCTCCTACCGAGCCGAACCAGGCTCCGGCCCGCGCGGCCAAAAGCCGAGGCACACGATCATGGCAAAGCTCCCGTATACGACGAGGATCAGCCTTAGACTGCCGATCCGTGGAGAAACACGGACTTGTCGTCTCCCAAGCTTGCTTGCACGCTCACAGACAATGTCCGCACTATCATCTCCTCATTGGAACCTTGTCAAGAGACCTTCCTGACTCAAGCGGACCGTCTCCGTCCTGTTCCCTCCCAAGAAACCAGCTCTCGATTCTCTCTCCAAGTCAAAATCCGGGTATCCCCCCTTGACCGTCATAACTGCGGAGCGTACAGTGATGATGTACTGCCCATCGACCAGGGGGTGGTAGCCATGGTCCTCCGTGACGCAGAGATCAAACGGGACGGACGTGGCAGGTGCAGCCTTCCCTCCGTCCTCTCTTTGCTCTCTTCCGTCAACAATCGGCGCAGAAGAAAAGGGGCGCCGTTGATAGTCTCCTCGATTCGTCGTCCGAGCAACTCGCCGCCACACGAGTGATCCTTCCGGTGGCAAGGAGGTCTCTATGTCCTACCGTTACAACACCATCGATGTCGCCGTGGGTGTCGGTCTGTGCGCGATTCTGTTCGGGGCATTGTTGTTCTTTGCCGCAGCCGGCGGTACGTATCAAGCGACTCTTCCGCAATCTCCTCCTTTGGAGCAATCCATGGGCTCGAAATCCGGGATGGCCTGGCTCCAACCGGCGATGGGGCAGGCCATCGTTGAGCAAAGCCTGTTTGAGCGGCGGTCCAACCGAGCGATTGCCCTGGCCGCGGCAGAATGGAACCGGGCCACACTCGCCTACGAAGAGTTCGCGTCGAAACCCGGCGGGCCTCTCGGCACTGTCATGCACTATGCTGCAACCGCCCCAGCCCAGCACATGGCCCGTGTCCAGGAAGTCATGGGACGAGCGATCGTCAATTTCACCGGCCGTGGCGTGCGAACCGGCCTCGTGTCGGCGGACCAGCTCCATTCGGCCTTCAACAGCGAGATGATCCGTCTCGTTGAGAGCAGAGGACATCTGATGAACCAGCAATTTTCTTCCATATGGCAAGCGACCCTGGGGCAGCGCATCGTTGAGGCCATCCGAGCCCATCGCCAACAGGCCGGGGCGATTCAAGAACGGCTGGGCGCGGCGCTGGTGCAGTTGGCGCTGGTTCAACTGGAATCCGAACAGATCCGAGCTGCGCAACAGGAGAATATGGGTAGCCTCGTCTTCGCGGCTGCCGGCACCCAGGCCTTGACCGGTCGTGCCGCCCCAGCCATGACCGTCGCGGCGGTACCGGTCGTCGCCGCCGATGTCCCAGAGCAATCGGCCGCCTGGCCCGAGGTCCCGTTCGCTTACCTCGTCGCCGCCGCTTGCATCCTGGCGTCGATCTTTGCAGTCGGCCTGTCCTGGGTGGCTCGGAGCAGAGAGGAAAAGGAACTCGCCAAGGCGCAACGTGACGCCTCTCGGTGGGTCTACCGCATGGCGTCATGACATAAAAAGGACTCGCGTCACACGGACGCGGGCAGGTGCTCTATGTCGTGGGGATATTGGGGAATTGTCGGAACCCTCGTCATACTGGTGAGCTTGACTCTTGCTTGCGTCATGTTCTCGACCTCCAGAGAAACGCGGCGACTTCCTCCGAAGGGAGACACCGTCGAGGGGACGTCGATCGGACATGTCGGCGGCGGGCATCGTCAAGCTGCGTAAGTCCGTGATGAGTGGTTGATGATCCGAGAGCCCTCCAAAAA
Organism: Nitrospira sp.; assembly: GCA_024331095.1. Lineage (GTDB taxonomy): Bacteria > Nitrospirota > Nitrospiria > Nitrospirales > Nitrospiraceae > Nitrospira_D. Next base: position 10,214 of record JANDJE010000026.1, read on the forward strand.
AGAGCGGGCGGTGTCGATTCGGCTGCTGCTGGCCGAACGCTACCGCCTGATAAGGCAAAGCCTGCGCGCGCTCCTGGAACGGGAACGGGATATCCATGTCGTCGCCGAAGCGGCCGACGGACACGAGGCGCTGAATCTGGCCATGGCCCACAAACCCGACCTCGCGCTCATTGATCTGGACACACCGAGCCGGGATGGGGTCACGGCCACCAAATTGATTCACGGGTGCGTGCCCGATACCAGAGTTTTGGTGCTGTCGGCCGATGACGACGACGCGCGCATCGTCGAAGCGGTCCAAGCCGGCGCGTTCGGCTATATCCTCAAGGACGCGGACGCGGACGGCCTCTTGCGCTGCATTCGCGCCGCCTACCGAGGGGAACATCTGCTCTCGCCGTTTACCCCGGATCATTTCGCACGGCGCGCGTTGGCGGCGGTCGATCAGACCCATCCCCATGCAACGACCTCATTGTCCGGCCTGACCGAACGGGAACGCGAAATCTTGGCCTGCGCCGCCATGGGCCGCACCAACAAGGAAATCGCCGACCAACTGTGCGTGTCGCTTGATACGGTCAAAACGCACCTGCATCACATCTATCGGAAACTTTCCGTCAACGGACGGGTGGAAGCGGTGTTGACCTTTCTGCAGGCCAAATAGACCCTTTGGTCGTCTTCTCACCCGAACGGTGTATATCAATTCCATCCTTCGGGTGATGGTACGACAAGACGGTTTTCAATATGTTTATCGTATGAGTCTGAGTCAGCCGCGAAGGAAGATCTCGGCTCCCTCAGATGGAATGTCGGCCGAAGGAGGTGAGGAAGATGCGCGACGTGCATATCATGGACGAGCTCAAGGAGAATAAAGGATGGGTCTTCCTCCTTGGGGCGTTCCTCATCGGGATCCTCTCGTTCGCCCTGATGACCGCAGGCTTTATCAAGTGAGGGAGCAAACGGCGGGAGCGTCGATTTGCACCGTTCCCTCACATCACAAGGCATCGGTTGATGCCGTCCTTTCCGGAGCCGTCTCCCGACGGCTCCGGAAAGACTGTGGTCCCTCCTTCCGAATGCACCTGAATCCGTTCTCAGGCCGCGAAGCGTTCCAGATTGCCGAATTCGCCCGATAGCCGCGTTGCCTCCGGCATCACGCAAGCCGTGGGCACGACCGCCGCCGACTTGAGTCGGCGGTGCCGCCGAATGACGGCATCATCTCTCTGACCGCAATTCACGCAGCGCCAGGACGTTGCCCATCTCTCCGCACTGCCTCCGTCCAGATCAAACAGATACTCCTCCAACATCAAGCCTTCACATCGAGAACAGGTCATGGTCAATCTCCTTTCAAAAATGCGTCATCCTGGCTCAAAGCTTAACAGCCACGCCGATCTACACCAGACCTGAAAGGGGTACCTCAAAAGGAGGGGGATGATCGGATCGTCAGCGAGATGGCCTGCGTCATTTGAAGCGGTCTCTCCCAATCAGTCGAGACTTGCGCGCAAGGAGCATGATGCGGCACAAAACGGGTCGCAGAATCACAGCAATAGAACGTAGAGATTATCGGTTAACGGCCGTATCGTATAAGGAGAGGAGAAGCCAAGAGCATCGGAAGGCGACGGATCAAGATACGTATGACATGGAGCCGGCGACCCGGATTGAACGGGCGACCTGCGGTTTACGAAACCGCTGCTCTACCGACTGAGCTACGCCGGCGTGCCGATTCATATTGTGGGATGGCCATGATACCGGTGGCGAGTCGGAGTGTCAATCAACGGTCCCTGCAGCGACAACGGTCCCTGCAACGGTCCCCGTACAAACGGCTTACAGCTTTGGCCCCACATCGAGCAACGGGCGGGTCGGCGCGGGCGTCTCTTCGGCCGGCGCCGTCTTCTTCACGGCATCGGACGACTTCGGGTTATTGCCCCTCGCCATTGGATGAATCCTCACGACGGCCCCTTGTCCGGGCGGTGGGGAACAGAGCGGACGCTGCGGGTTGCCGAACTGTTTTCTCGACACATGGATGACCTCATTGCGGGCATAGGTGCACAGTTCTCCGGCGGCGACGATCCCATCCCGATCAATATCGGCCAACCCGTGCAAGCCACTTAGCAGAGAATACGTAAATAATCCGTGCTTCGCCGATTCATAGGCGTGGGCTTCCTGGAGGCTTCTATTGCCCACCATCCACATCACATGATCTTTTTCTTCGTCCGTCCCCTCTCCCCAATCGGCATGAGGGGTCGTCGCCGGGTTTGCGCCCGGCGAGGGGTCCAACGACACGTCGAACATCATGATCGCCCGTTGCATCGGCAATCGCGACAGAACCTCTTGCATGCGCCGGACCGGATACAAGCGCCGCGTTGACGTGATGCTCCCGTCAAACGGCACAAGGAAAACCGACCCGGTCGCGCCGTCAACCAGCGCGCGCCCGGCGAAAAAAATGTAGACGACGGTCGCCGCATCCACCTGCTTGGGGAGCCATTCGTCGAACGTCTCTTCGAGATCGTGCTTCAGCGCGAAGTGATCCACCAACAGGCGAACTCGATGGTCGGGAATCGCGGCAATCGTCCGCAGATAAGTCGCCATGGCCTCGGCATCCCGTTCCGCGTACTTGACATGGGGAACATGCTCGTCTCGAAAGGCGCCGACCCCGATCGCGATGACGACCGCTTTCGTCTGTTTGGATAAGCTTAGGGGGGCCGGAGGACGGTCGATCTTGAGCGCTTCCGTATCCTCGACGCCCTTGTCCGTCTTGACGACGAGGGTGAACTGTTTGGGATGCGGCGGCGGATCCAGCGGCGTGAGGCTGCGGACACTCAACATCAACTCGCCGCGCGGCTCGCCCTTGAGGTCCGTGATCGGTTTCGTGACCGAAGCGTACTTGATTTCTCCGGGCCGTACGTCGCCGATCGGGATCGTCGATGGAAAATGTGCGGGCAACGGCCCGTTTCCTCCCACGGCGACTTCCACGTTCCGGGCCTCCACCTCTCCCTCATTTTTCACTTCTACTTCGATCGTGAGCGGCTCGCCCGTTTCAATCATATGGTCTTGGCTTTCATCCCGCAGGATGGCAAGAAAGGCGAGGGCCGTCGAATGAGGGGAAGCAGGAGGTGGAGCAAGCTGGTTGAAAACCGCGCCTCCCCCCATCGCCGCTCCGGCGTGAGGACTCTGCATTCCTGGGATTGCCGCGTCGGGAGCCTTTGCGGCGGGAACCTTTGATAGGGCCGCTGCCCTCTGTTGAGCGTACTCGCGAATTCGATCGGCTCCGGTCACCTGTTTGAGCAAACTGTCGCCCACCGTTTCAACCGCCTGCCGAATGATGGGTTCCAACCCTGTGACCTCACAAGACTGGCCGGTCACTTCCACCTCGCCATGACCCACGCCTTGAAGCTTGGCATGGAACAGCGGGGCGCCATCCTCGGCAAGCAAGGCTGCTTCGACTCCGAGCGTGACACGCGCCGGATACGTCCCCGGCGTCTGACGGGGAATAGCAAGATCCACTCGCTTTGATCCTAAACCGATTTCGATAAAACTATCTTCTCCTCCGGTCTGCTCTTCTCCCTCATGAAGCAAGAGGCCGGGAAATACCTGGCCAAGCTTCCTGGGAACCATTTCAGTCAGCGCGTCCGAAATCGAGACGGTACTCGGCTCCCCGCAGGCGTTGGCGTAAGAGAGCGCCGCGCCGGTCATGCTCGGAGCAAGCCAGAGCGACGGCTTCAGGGCAATAGCGGACACTCGGCTAACGGCGGTTTCCGCTCCGCCGTCGGATATCTTCGGTTTTTCTCTCGACCACCAGCAACCGGCTGCCGACAGCGCGAAGGCCCCGAGAATGACAACGGCGACAAAGGAACGAACGTGTAAAGATCCGGTAGTCACAAGCAATGTTCTCTGGTTCAGGTGGTTATACCCAATTTATGGTGTCTCGCACAATCGCCGGAGGCCGTGCATGAAAATTGACAAGGCTTCCTCTCTCTGCGTATTTTTGAGCCATGCCTTCAATCCCCTCTCCGACTATCGGAGCCTCCGGCCTTCCATGGTCCGCCTTGGTCCGTCTGATCCGCTTGCCGAATCAGACGGGAACTTACCTCTTAATGTTGCCGACACTCTGGTCGCTGGTGCTCGCGACGAAGGGGGTGCCGCAGCCCTCTCTTGTGGCGATATTTATCGCGGGATCGTTTCTCATGCGAAGCGCCGGAGTCATTCTCAACGACCTGGCCGATCAGTCGTTTGATCGGCAGGTTGTCAGAACCAAGGCCCGCCCCCTCGCCTCCGGAGAACTGTCTCGGCATCACGCGCTTGCTCTGCTGGGTGTGCTCTTACTCATGGCGGGAAGCCTCCTCTGGCTGCTCGATCCTGTCGTCGCGTGGTTGGCGCCGGGAGCGTTCGCGTTGGCGTCTCTGTATCCCTTTGCAAAACGGTGGATTCAGATCCCCCAAGCCGTGCTGGGTCTGGCCTTCGGCTGGGGAACCATCATGGCATGGGCGGCAGCCCGTGGACAACTTGACGCGCCGGCTTGGTGCCTGTTTGGAGCGACGGCCGCATGGGCCGTCGCGTACGATACGATTTACGCGATTCAGGATCGAGACGATGACCGGCGAATCGGCGTGAAATCATCGGCCATCTTCTTCGGGCGATTGCTCCCCTTGGGAGTCGGTGTCGCCTATTGTCTGATGATATTGCTGCTGGGCATAGCCGGATGGCTGGTCCAGATTCGCTGGCCCTACTATGTCGCGTTACTGGGCGTAGGGCTCTTCCTCTTTTCGCAAACCGCGCAGTTAAGAAAACCGATCGAGCCTGCCGTGGCATTCAACATGTTCCGCGCCCATACATGGGTGGGAGTCGCCGTGTTGGCCGGTCTGTTGGCCGGATTCGTCGGCTGACTCGTCTTCTAGAAGAACGAGACCGACCCGATCTCGCAAAGAAGCTAGAGAACGCCCACCCCATCTAAATCTAAAAACGAACCGGCAGTCTCCGAACATCGGCACGTACAAATTCCTCTTCTAACGCTTGGAAGGTTCACGGCGAGCGCCTTTGCCGTCGAACAACGGCTCATGGGGTCTCGACCGGTCTTTCCTCTTGAGGAACGGCCTTCGGTGCCTGCAAGGTTCCCAGATAGAACGTTACGGCTTTGGCATCCGCGTCGCTCAGGCCCAATGCGGGCATTCGCGTCGCCGAATCCATGGCTTGGGGATTTTTGAGCCAACGATAGATCCAGGTGGGATTCAGTCTGAATCCTGCACGGTCCAAGGGAGGACCGATTTTCCCCCCCTCACCGGCAAGGCTGTGACAGCCGTTACATCCATACTTGTTTTCATACAGCCGCTTTCCGCGCTCGACCAATTGCGCCGTCTCCGTCGGCGGCGTCGTGAGGTCCGGCCTGGGAACGCTCTGTCCCTTTCCCGGCCTCGTTGCGAAGTTGTTCAAAGCGGTCTGAGCCGCCTCAAGTTCTTTTTTGGCCTTTGTCATCGCAGCCAACTCATCGGCGTACGCGGACTCGTCAACGTCGACATCTTTGTTGAGTTCCTGACTCTTTCGTTCCGCCTCTTCGTTGGCTTTTCTTTCCGCCTCTTCATAGGCCTGTTTCGCCCGATCGAACGTTTCCTGCGCGGCCTTTAACCCTTCTTCAAGGGATCGTTTGCGCGCTGCCACGTCAAACTCCATTTTCATTCCGTGCAAGGTTCGAACATGGCCGACGATCGCCCAGATTTCTTCTTCGGACAACGTGTACTTGAAGGTCGGCATCGTCGGAACGGCGAAATCGTCGTCCCCGATCTCATCGCCTCCCTCTTCGCTTGTATCCAACATATCGCGTGAAATCGTGGCAAACAGCTCCTCGTCTTTGAAGGTGCTCATCTCGCTTTTATTGGAAAGATCCTTGGGCTTGGGATCCGGCATGGCCGACCAATTGAATCCTTCGTTTTGCCTGCCGCTTTCGCCGTGACAATCGCTGCAATAATGGGTGTACAATTCGCGCCCTTTTTTTTCCTGTTCGCTTGCGCACCCACCGGCAAGCAGCGCCACCACTCCGCACAGGCCAACCACTGTTTTCGCGGCTTGCAGCCTCGCCCTTCTCATGCTGACTGCCCTTCCTTGAGTTTACGGATCAGTACGAACTGAAACCCCAACGCCAACACGGCGGCCACGCCCGCATACAGATACCCGGAATAATCAGGAGGCGGCTCCGCCCGAAAATACCACCATGACGACACGGCTTTTTGCGATCCCTTTTCAATGAGCTGTCCCGTCGCGTCTTTTCTCCCATCCCAAACGGCGAAGGCGATATTGATGAACTGGCCGGGCGTGACCTGCATATCCTCATCCGGATGTTCGGTCACCAGCGACCGGGAAAACACGATTCTCCACTTCCCGTTTGCGTACTCGCCCTTGGCTGTCACGTCTTGATGGGAGTGCGGCCGGAGGGTACCGAACCCCTTGGCCCACATATCCACGCCTTTATTGTCTTTGTGCTTCCAGAACCAGATGTTGACGGGCCCGCCGTCCACCAAGAGCATCGGCTGGCCGTGCGCAAAATGCGCCTTCTTATCTCCGACCATGAATTCGATCGCCGCCGCGTCGTCGGGGTCCTGCGTGGGATCATCATATTCCAAGAGAAACGCCACCTGTGTCCCGTCATGCAAGGCGCGCACGGTCAGATCCTGCACGGTCACTTCCTGAATGCGGTCAGGCCAATGGACTTGCGGCGACATCGGAAAGACGGCGGGCGCGGCGCTGTTCCAAGCCGCCGCGTTCGGATCATCGACGGGCAAGGCGCCCGAGACAAGGGACGCGCGAACCGCCACGCTTTCCTGCGCCGAACCGTCCGCTGCTCCCCCCACAATCAGAGTGGCAATCAGGACCCCCTTGACATATGCGCTCCATCGAGCCGACAACTTCACGGGATTCATGCTGGCCTCGTTTCCCCACGGCGATACGGGCGACATCGGTTCTCCCTCGCGCTATTCCCACGTACGCGGCGACTGATGCGCGCCGTCGTATTCGCCCATGATGATTTTCCAGATCCATTCATCCGGCAATTCAAGCTCCCAACGCGGCATCGCGGATTTCCACGGCATGCCTTCGATCGGAAGCCCGACCCCGCCCTTTTTGATACGCCAAAACAGATAGCTTTCCTGCAACATCGCGATGGTCGTGGGATCGGCAAAATTGGCCGGCGGAGGGTTGTATCCGCGGGCCGCCGGTCCTTTCCCGTCGAAATTCGCGCCATGGCAAGGCGAGCAAAACGCCGCGTAGAATCCCTTGCCTTGCATGATGTTTTCCGGGGTCCTGGGAACCGGATTCGCCAACCCGGTGTATTCGCCGGGCGGAGCGGGATGAATCACTCGGCTTTCGGCTGGAGGCTGACCGCTCGGAGCCGTCGCGTTGTACGTCTGCCATCCGACCAGAAGAGGAAAGAAAATAAGAATCCCATATCGAAACGGCCTCAACCCGCCGATGTTGTCTCCCGTCAAAAATTTCTGCATCGGCCCCCAAAAGGCGTCTTTGGACTCGGCGCTTACGGTTTCAAAAATGATGATCCCCGACAACGTCAGCAATAGATACAGCAGAATGAGGCTGGATGGAAGCGCCGCGGACCCCGGGATATTCGGCAGCACAAACTTGAGCACCGCGTACATGACCCCCATGATGATAATCGGCCTGATCAACGAATGCCCCATGATTCCTCCCTCTGCCTAGTTCGCCTGCGCGACGGTCAACGGAGCGGATTCTTCCCCGGCGACCGAAGCGGGCGCCCCCTGACCCGGTATTTCAAGCTCTGACAGACTGACGGAAATCGGCTCTCCGCTCATTTGTTGAAGGAACGCGATCACCGCCAAAATTTCATTCTTCGACAAGCCGATCGGGTCTTTGTCGATGCTCGGCATCGTCGCCGGATATTCCTTCGGCACCCCTCCATGCCGGTAGTCTTGATAAATGAAGGCTTGCGGATCCGTCAGACTTTCATACAGAAATGCCTTGGTCAATTTGGCGCCGATCCCCTTCAAATCAGGGCAACGGGCCGACTCGCTGGGCCCGATAGAATGACAGAGCGCGCATTGCCCCTTGCTGAAAAAAATTGTTTGCCCCAGCGCCGCGATGTCGGTCGGCGTCTTGATGCTGGCGATGTCGATGGCTTCATCCGCCGGGGGAAGAGACGCCATCTGCGGCACCGCGAGAGACATCAACGAAAACAAACCGAGCACGATGGAGACGAACCCCGTAACTCGAAAAAAATTCGATTGAATGAAGAGAAGGATCAGGATTCCAAAGAGGACGATCGCGAGCGCGATCAACTGAAGCTGCGCAAGTTCACTCATAACTCCCCTTCCCCGCCGAATGGCACGAACAACTCGTTCCCACGACGACAGTCTTCCCTCTGCACACCCTCGGTTGCGAACGGAGCGTCACAGTTGCCCGTGATCCGGCGCCCCCCCTGCAATAGCCGGAATGCCATGAGGCAGCTCCTTTTTTACCGTTCCCTGAGCGCCCTTGGCCTTGTCGCCCATCGTGGCGACCCAGAAGATAAACGCCACGAGCAGGCAGAAGAAAAACGTGCAGAAGACCATGATCAGCGAAGCGCTGCCGAGAGCGGGCGAGTACGCATAGGGAGAGGTATCGCGCATCACCCCGTACACGTGCCAATGGACACGGGACGAGGACCGCGCATAGCCCATCAGCGCCATCAGCAAGATAACCATGATGGCGTTCAAGACCAAAGCGTATCCGGCCCGCGGGGGCATCCTGCCCCAGACCATCTCCGTCGTCGTTTTGGCACTCTTCAGCAGCAGAGCCGTCAAGGGCGTGATCGTGAGAATCACAAAAATGACGATCAACACCTGAGAGGTTGAGAAATAATTGATCCGGACGATCGCCGGCACGAAATATCCCCACACGCCGAGGACGATGACGGCGAGGCTGGCCAAGACCAGCACGGCGCCCATGACCGCCTTAGCCAGCTTCGCCCATGGAGCCGCGTCTTGTTTTCCCGCTCGCCAGTACATGACGAAACTCATGAACGTGATGAGAATCATGAGGTTCGACACCGTCATTTTTGCGGACATGACGCCGAGAACGCCGAGCAGCGGATGGTGCGCGCCTCCCATTTTTTGAGCTTCTTCAATGCTGGCCACCAGCGAGTGAGGCGTCATCCACACGGCGAGACACAGCAACAAGCTGACCAACATCCAGAGAATGGGCTTTCGATACTTACTCTCCGACCCGGGAATCCGATAGGTAATCCCCAGCCAGAAATAGTAGTTAGAACCCAAAAAGAGGACTCCGATCAGCATCGCCTGGATGATAAAGAGCCAGGAGAGAAAGCCGCCCATCAAGGTAATACCCATCTGCTGGTTGTATTGGTAGATCTCGCGCATCAGCCAATACCCGGCGAACGGCAGGGCCAAGAGACCGAACACACCGATAAAGTTGCCGACATATCCCATCCAGTCATAATGTTCGCGGTCTTCCGTGCTTTTGGCCGACAAGTAGCGAACACCGGCATATGCGCCGCAAATGTAGCCGCCGAGCACGACATTGGCGATGAGCCGATGGATGTTGATCGGCCACCAGGTCGGGTTCCAGGTGGCGGCCCACGCCCGTTCGATGGCCGTGCCTTCGGAGATCACAACCGGGCTTGATTGGAATGTCGCCCAGGCATTGGGGACGATCATGATGAAGATGGCAAAAAAGTTCAGGAGAAAGCCGAGGAAGATGTGCAAGGTCTTCTTGCCGCCATGCTGCATTGCGTCCCACCCATACCAATAGAGATACAGCGTCGCGGTCTCAAACAAGAACAGAAGGCAGTACACCAGGAAGGACGGAAAGAAAATGTCCGTCAGATAGTTCATGAGTTTGGGATAGAAGACGATGAGCAGGAACAATAAAATCCCGCCGAACAGGGCGGTAGTGGCGTAAGCGGACGTGAGCAGCTTGGTAAACTCCTTGGCCAACTTGTCGTAACGCTGCTCGCCCCCTTTCCATGCGATAACCTCACAGAGCCAGGCAAAAATCGGAACCCCCAAGACAAACCCCGCCAGAAGCAAATGGAGCTGCGCGACAATCCAAATCATATTCCTGCTGCCGATGTACGGAATATCCCGATACTCCGTTGGACCGGCCGTGGCTCCCTCGGCCGCGAGACCGATGGCCGGCAGAGCCAACCAGCTCGCCGTGAGCAACAGGGCCGCGAGCCAGCCCGAGCGGGCTCCTCCGACATGGATCGCTCGTTGAATCATCCTCTTCCCCTGGCGCATGAAGCTCACCTCTTCACCTCGCACGTTACGGTTTGCCGAGAGCAGATCAATCGCCGGTTTTCGCTCCGGTCTTATGTTCGGCCTTGGCTCCGCTCTTTTCCTTTTCTTTGACGACCGCCTCGCCCGCTTTTTTCTCTTCCAACGCCTCGACTTGGGCGATCAGGTTCTCTATCTGTTGTTCATCGCGCGCCAGGGTCTCCATCGGCTTGAACGGCCGCTGGACCACGACCTCCGGCTTGGGGCAACATTCGTGAGGATGAGGCGTCGTCACCGGAAGCGCGACCCAAAACAGGATGCAAAAGAAGAGTCCCACTCCTACGACCGTCGTGACGAACAGCCCCTGATCACGAGGCACGCGCATCAAATCCCATCGTGTAATCAACGCCTGATAGGTTCCGGATGCCGGCGACGCGGTGGCGGCAATGTCGCGGATTATGCGACCGACGGTTGAAACTCCGATCGTCAACAGAACCATTAAGACTCCGAATGCGATGGTTCCCCAAATCGTGACCTCGAGTCCGATCCGTTCGGCCACCGGAAGTCCGGTATGGAACAGATGCCGCAGGCTTTCCATTTGAGCCAAGGAATGCGACGTAGACATCGCCGTTTCCGTGACCGAGCCGACCACCACCCAAAGGATCGGCAAAAAGAAGGCACCGACGACTGAAGATTTCCACCAGAGGGTGAACCCCAGTCTCGGAGGCGGCTCCTTTCTGAGCCGCTCAAGAAAAAACGTTTGACCGACGACTCCGAACGCCCAGATATCGATCGGAATGGAGAGAAAAAGGAGCAGCGGCAACCCGATTCCTTCACCGAAGTTTCCATCCAGCGCGAGAGAAATAATCGGCACGGCAAAGACCGTCACCGGACTGGCGAGCAACATCAAGAAGGCCAACCCCAGCCGAGCCTCCAGATGCATCAGGCCGACGGCCAAGGCGATTACGGCCAACGGCAGCTTGATGGGAAGCCCGGTCCAACAGGTAGGCCAGAGCACTCCGATCCCTATCTGCGTTGGCGACAAAGAGTCTCGTTCACCGGCCATTGGTCATCCGTGGCGCCGCCGCGCCGCTCCTGATTTTAGTCCAGAAACTCTCGGTTGATTACGGCGGAGACCGTGAAAATCGCCATGATCGCCATCATCGCGATCCAACTGATCAACGCCACGGGACGCTTGAAAATATTCCGTTCCGGATCTCGATCGAAAAAGGGGAGCGCCACGAGCAGGCCCATGAAAATCACCGGCAATGCCACGGCTCCCATAAACTGCCCGAATTCACCGGAAAACATCTTGAGCCTGAGCAGTTGAAAGTAAAAGAGAAAATACCATTCCGGTTCAGGATGATACTCACCTGGATCGGGCGTGGCTTCTTCCAACAGCACCACCGGCTCCCAGAACGCCAACCCGCAAATCGCGGCAAAGACGACGGCCATCCCCACAATGTCTTTCCACACTTGCCTGGGGAAAAAGTAGTCGGTTTTCGCCTTGATCTCTTCCGGAGTTCCCCGAAACGGACCGGCCGGCGCAGCCACTCGAAATAGGTACAGGTGCAACCCGGCCAAGGCCATGAGCGCGGCCGGCAGAATCATCACGTGGATGACGAAAAACCGGCTCAACGTCAGTTGGCCCGGCGTCGGTCCTCCCTTCAGAAACCGCGCCATGAAATCGCCGAGGATCGGCGTTTTGTCGAGAATTTCGACTCCCACCGTCGTGGCCCAATAGGCCCGTTGATCCCACGGAAGCAAATATCCGGTAAATCCGAATCCGATGACGATGCCGAACAACGCCAACCCGACGATCCACAGGAGTTCACGGGGGGGCTTATAGGCTCCCCAGAGAAATACTTGCGACATGTGTGCGACGACGCAGACAGCCATGGCGCTGGAACCCCAAAAGTGATAGCCCAGCAGAAACCAGCCGTAATCCACTTCGTGGATGATGTATTGGGTACTGGCATAGGCATGGTCCGCCGTGGGGACGTAATAAAACATCAGCAACACGCCGGTGATCGCCTGCATGATGAAAAGAAACAGCAGGATGGAGCCGAACACATAGGCCCACCGGGAGCCGCCGGGGATCGGCTCGTTGAGCATCTTGGCTTGAATTTCCTTCAGGCCGACGCGCTGGTCGAGAAACGCGACGATTTTTTCGACGGCGGTTGAAGGAACGTTGGAAACGGACGGCTGCCGCATTTACATGATCCGAATTTGAGACTTGACTCCGGCCTTGAATTCCATATCGATGATTTCCACGTCGCCGTTGGCCGCCACCTTGATCGGCAAGGCATCGAGCGGCCTGGGCGCCGGACCGTCAAGCACCTTCCCCGCCGCGTCGTAAATGCTCAGGTGACAGGGGCAAAGAAACACCTCTCCCAGAGTCTTGTGTTGCCGCCATTTGTACGCGCAACCCAGATGAGGGCATTTGCCTGAAAACGCGACATAGGGAATGTCTTTTTTGTTCGTCCAAATGAGTTTCCCCGACGAATCGCGGAACTCTTGATCCTTGCCTTGATAAATCTGATCGAGCACCGAAGGAGTGGCTTTTAAAATCCACACCGACTTCTCGATCTCGGCTTCCGGCATATAGGCTTCTTTGACCGTTTTCTTGTATTGGAACTGCACGCCGATGTCGTCCTGCTTGATCTTGCCGACGTTTCCGACCTTCAGCCATCCGTTGTCGAACGGCGCGTACATCGGTTTCATCAGATAACGCAGCACCGGATAGACCATCGGCAACCCGATCAGAAAACCGATGGCGTGCGTGAAGTTCATGAAGAAGGTTCTGCGCTTGATGTCCTTTTCAAGGTCGGGCAGCGGAACGAGCACTTCACCGGGAACGACGTCGAGATTGTCTTCCAGATGCGAGATCTCGACTTCGTGCGTGGTGACGTAATCCTCTCGATCGAACGGCGGAAGAGCCGCGATCTCGGAGGAAGGGATCTTTAATTCCACGGTGCTCTCCGAGACGGCTCGCACGTGTTCCATGGCCACTCGCCGCTCGCCATCGCCGTCCAGCGACACCACCAGATGGCTGATGTCATGAGAAATCGGGTCAAGAATGACCCTCGTCACTTCACCGATATCTCGGTCCGTGCAACGAACCTTCGATTTCAGTTTCGGCTGCACCATCATTTCTTCTTGATCGGTTTCGGCGTCGCGACCGCCGTGTTCTTAAACGTGTAAAGCCACGAGGCAAGCGCGGTTATTTCTCCGTCACTCATCACGTCCTTGAATTTGTCCGGCATCCGTCCCTTTTCCCACTCTTTTTCAAATCCCTCCGCCATGAAACTCTTGGGGTCGATGATCTTTTGCTTGATCTCCTCGACCGTCAGATAGGACCCGATGTTATCCAACTCCGGACCGCGCTTTTTCCCGCCCTCGCCTCTTAATTTATGGCAGTTGTAACATTCCTGAAGCTGCCACTGCTCTTCTCCGATTTTCATGAGGTCGCCGGAATCCGCGTTTGCGCTCGCAGAAGTCGCAGCGGAAGCGACGACCTTCTGAGCCACGACGGGAGCTTGGTCGCCTCCCAACGCCTGAATCCGTTCGGTCAGCATTTTGGCCTTCTCATCAAGTTCTTGAATGCGCTTGGTCACTTCGGCCGCGTTCCAGGGATCGAGTGGATTTTCTTTGCCGTCGAGAATCTTGGCGATCTTTTCTCTCTCATCCTCAGGGTCGAACTGAGGCCAAAGCGACGCCGTGGCCCCATACCCGAAGCAGAGAACCAAGTAGAACGCCACAACGGACATGGCCGCCGACCATCCGCTGGGTCCGTTCGTCTGCGGCACGTCCAACAGCAGAAACATCAACATGCCGACGATCGCGAATCCGACGAACAGCCCTTGAAATACCGGCGGGAACTCCATCGCCATCGACCCGAACCAGAGACCGGCGGCCACCGCCAGGCCGACAACGATTTTGACCATTGCCTTCCCCATAAGGACTCCCCTGGTTACGCCCACTCAACTCCGTACACCCGCCGATGCAACGCCCGATGGTGCCGATTGTTATTTGCTTCCGGCGGGAACGGGGATACCCTGCGGCTCGCGCTCTTTCGCCTCAACAGAAGACCGAAGAGCCAGAAAAACCGCCACGCTCACGACGATAAAAAAGAACACCGTGATCCCCGTAATCAGCCAGGCGGAATAGGACAACGTCGGCGTGAACGACTCCGCCGTAAAATCCGGCACCAAGTTGTAGGCGTGGAAAAACTTGCGCAACAACGACCGGACGGCCCCCATCAATCCCATTGCCCAAATCGATGTGAACGCGAGAAAAATAAGAACAAATTGAGAGATGCCGTCGATTTTGCCCCACGCGATGGTCCCCCGACGAATGGCCCGGCCATAGACCACGTAATTGACGATCGTGACGAACACCAACGAGAAGATGGCGCCGAGCTTGGTCGGCATCTTACCGAGCACTTCCCACGCCTCCGGCAATTGAACGTCCTCCGCCATCTTGGCTCCGGTCGCCGCAAACCCGTTGGGAATCACCCACAGCGCGTCGCTCACCACGACCATCAAAAACCCGATCTTCATCACCGTTTGCACGGACACCGTCATCGGCACGAATCGACCCAAGATGAACGGACTCAGCACGAACGGGATCAGGAACGCGAGCGACAGCGGATCGGGGATCCAATATTCCGTAAAGACGACGACCATGACCACGGGAGACAAGACCATCATGAGCGGAGCCAACGCCGTCATCCTGACCTGTTCCACCCCTTCAATACGCCGCAGACTGAGCCAGACGTAATAATTACAGCCCAGGAACATCACGCCCACAACGGCGCCCTGCATCTCGAAAAACATCGAAAGCTGATCGGCCATCATGTAGGGGCAAAACGAAAAGTCATAATCGCACATCTCGTAGGCCAACAATAACCCAGTGAAGGGCTGAAGAAGCATGGCGCCCACGGCGATCAAGTTCCCGACAAAACCCATCCAATCGTAATAGGCGCGATCCTCCCTGTTTTGAGCCCCCATGTACATATAGGCGGCGATCAAGCCCGCCACGAATCCCCCGAACGCCACGTTCCCGTCGATCCGATGGAGATTAAGCGGCATCCAGCTCGTGTTCGCGATTTTGTCCCACAAGGTCGCCGCGGCCAGGGCCTCCATCGGCGACACCCCCTCACCTCTGACCGGGGTATTCATGAACGATGTCGGACCGTTGATTACGAACATCGTCGCCAGACAGATCAGATTAAGGAGCACGCCCAAAGCGATATGACGCCCCTTTTTCTCTCCCCTCCAAGTGTCCCAGCTATAAAAATAAGCGTAGAGTACGATCGTCCCGACGATGAACAACAGCGGATAGATCACAGCGAACACAAGATAAAACTGATTGATAAACCAGGTCGTGAACTGGGGGTAAGCGGCCAGGAGCACAAAAATAAAGAGTCCGCCGGTCAGAGCGGTCATGCTGAAAAGAATGACCGTGATTTTTGTGATCTCTTGGGCCATGCGGTCATATCGGGGATCCTGCTTGCGGTACCCCAGCCATTCGGCCATGACGATGAACATCGGAGCGCCGAGAATGAACGCGCCGAGAAGCGTATGGAGCTGCGCGACAATCCACACGGCGGTTCGGTTTCCCGTGTACGGGAACTCGACCGAGCCTCCCGGCATTTGCGCATGGACGTCGGAAAGCCCCGCTGAAACAAGCCCGAGAAACACGACGATCGCGGTGAGATTACGAAGCCGTATGTTCATAGCGTGACGTCCCATTCACACAAAAGGTCACACAAAAGAATCTTTTATCCAGATCTTCGCGCCTATTCCTCACCGGCCGAGGCCGTTGGAAGGCTTCCGACATCAACCCACTGCTTTTTCTCGTCGCTCCAAGCCTTCCCAGACAACGCAAAACTCCGCTCATAGAGCACCAGCTTCCACATATCTTCTTCCGAAAGCTTGCTCTTCCATCCCTTCATCTTCGTGTTGGGGACTCCCTCGGCAATACGCCAGAACCATACCGAATCGGAGGCAAGCTTCATCCGCTCGACATTGCGAAAGTCTCGCGCACCGGCCTTGACCGGTTTCCCGTCTTTCCCATGACAACTGGCGCAATTGACGTCAGGATTCGCCTCACCTAAGTAGATCTTTCGCCCCTCTTCCATTTTGGCCTGGTCGTTCCACCATCCTACAGGCATATGTTTCTCGGCATATTCCGGAGGAGGTGGGGGCGGCGGAACGATCGGCCCATCTCCCGGTCCACCGTCTTCAACACTACAGGAGATCAGCACCCCCATGCTGACGATCAATACGGCTTGCACCGCGACACGCATGATTTCTCTCCGGACGACCCTCACTCCCGGCCCGTCTTCGGGCACTCACGAGAGTTTATAAAGACGGATAAAAATAAAAAACGCTTCTACACGGATGACAACATCCTGTAAAAGCGTTCGCCATTGCAACCGCACACAGTGTTCCGCCCACGAAACCTCGAACTCACCTCGACCGACGCGTGAGATCGGTACGGCCCCCACGGGCTATCGGAGAAATGATTACGACCTTCGCTTACCCTGCGACTTTTCTTTCGTCCGCCCCAGTTTGCGCCCGGAACGGACCACTTTCATCCCCACAAGCGCTCCGACCCCTACGACCATAACTCCCATCCCCATCCAGAACCACGGAGGAGAATCGCTTGCCTCACAGCCGGTTCCAAAATTGACCCGAATCTTTCGCTCGGACTCCAGATCTTTCGGATCGAACTGGACTTTGTGATTTTGCTGCTCCCCCCTCGCTTCAATCAGAATAGGGTCGCCGAGGTTGTCGTTATGGAGGTGAAAGATCGCTTTGTAATATCCGTCGCTACCCGTTTTAACAACTTGCCCGTAAGCAATCTTGGTATCTTTAACCAAAACGTCTATGTCCGAGACTCCCTTTCCATCAACCCCACAGACATACCCATCGACGGTGAAACGATGGTCTGCCTCATGAGTGGCAGAAACCCAAGAAGGAGCCAACGTGCCGGCGACCGCACAACACACAGCCGTGGCAAGCCTCAGCGGAATGTTCTTCCACCGCCCGAGCCAAGCCACATTCTGAAACTTGCCTGCCACTCGAATTCTGACGACCCGCCGCCACACTTCGAATCGCAGCAGGCACCGTTTCAGCAAATTTAGGGCGGGGTTTTTTAGCACAGCCCCCTCTCTTTGTCAATGAGATGACACACCTTGCTTGATCCATACGTCGATCCGCTCTCTTGAAATAAAACGCCCTCCTTTGGTCTGCGCACACAAACCGCCCAACTCATGCTCAACACCTGAAAATCATCGGCCTGAAAAAATGAAAGCGGTTGTGGAGAAGCTACAGCAGCCCGCGGTTCCGTGCATCATCCTCGACCCGCTTCGCCTCGGCTCGTCGCTCAGATTCTTTTTTCGACACCCACGCTTCCCAGGATTTGCCGTCCGCCGTATCTTTGCCGGTAAACGCGATCGTCTCGATCGCATGGTAGGGAATCTGCCGAGGCGATGGATCATCGACGGGGAAGATCTCGACCCATGGATTGCCTCCGCCGGCTTCCCGGTTGAACAGATATCCTTCAACGACCTCGCCGGAAGTCAACGTCAGCGTCACATCGCCACGGTAGTCCAGCGCAAGCTCCACGGCTTCCCCCAATTCCCGTGTCGTTGTCGGCCTAAACAGGCGACCTTGGAGAGAAGTCGAACCATTTGACACATGATTCTTCGTGTCGGTCATGAGAGGGAAGTCACCACATAAAACAAAGAGGTAGAATGAGTTCGCCAGTCTTCCTTGATAAACTTTAGCCCGCTCGCCCTCATGGGCGCACGCTATCGCAGCGTCGGCAATAACGTGAGCTTGGCGGTACGCACGAACCCTGACAGCGAGCCGAACGTATCGTTTACCGCCGACGCTTCATACCCGCAATGGACCATGCATTCGGCGCACTTCTCGTTTTTGCTCGTGCCATAGTTCTGCCATTCCGTCGTATCCAACAATTCCTGGAAGGTTTTCGCGTAGCCGTCCTGCAACAGATAACAAGGTCTCTGCCATCCAAAAATGTTGTAGGTGGGATTGCCCCACGGCGTACAGTGATAGTCTCGTTTCCCCATCAGGAAATCCAAGAACAACGGCGACTGATTGAACCTCCACGAACTCTTGGGCCGGCTGAGAATTTTGGAGAACAACTCCTTGGTTTTGGCTTTCTTGAGAAAGTGTTGCTGATCGGGGGCTTTTTGATAACTGTAGCCGGGCGAAATCATCATCCCCTCAACGCCGAGCATCATCATTTCATCAAAAAACTGGCGCACTCGATCGGGATTGGCATCATCGAAGAGCGTGGTATTGGTGGTCACACGATGGCCTCGCTTCAACGCCTCTTTGATCGCCCTGACGGCGATCTCATACACCCCGTCCCGGCAGACGGCCATATCATGCTCGTTTTTGAGCCCGTCCATGTGCACGCTGAACGTCAGATACTGCGACGGCTTGAACTCCTTGAGTTTCCGTTCGAGCAAAATTGCGTTCGTGCAGACATAGAGATACCGTTTTTGCGCCACCAACCCCTCGACAATCCGCCCGATTTCGGGATGAATGAGCGGCTCGCCGCCCGGAATCGCCACGATCGGCGCGCCGCACTCCTCAGCCGCGGCCCAGCACTGTTCGGGGGTCAACCGTTTATCAAGAATATGGTCGGGATACTGAATCTTGCCGCATCCGGCGCAGGCCAGGTTGCAACGAAACAAGGGCTCGAGCATTAGTACCAGCGGATAGCGTTTGACTCCCTTCAACTTCTTCGAAAGCACGTAGCTTGCGACGGTCAACATTTGAGATACGGGGACGGCCATTCCGTTCTCCTTCCACTCGTTTTGTCGTGATAACAGCGGCGAACTGCCGCACGAATCGTGCTTGTTTGCAAACGGAGGGATTCTAACACCCGCTGAAAAGAGCCGTCAATTTTGAGCTGCCATGTCTGGTGAAAGTCTCAGACGAGAAAGTGGCGGGCACGCCATCTACCGCTCCCTCCGCATGAGGCAAACGGGAACAGGACTATCCAGCAAACGACGAAAGCCCCTTGTTTTCCGTCATCTGCCAGAAGGGGGGATAGAACCATCGGAAAGAATCGAGTGCTAACGGCTGCCCGCTCTCCTGCAATCTATTTCGACTCTTCCATCACAAGATCTTCGAAGAAAGAAAATAGGAAGGCCCGCCGCCGCAATAAGCGGCGCAGCGGGCCCTTGAAGGCATCCGGTCACAGATCTCCCGTTTAGGAATTCACCACGGAGATGGACCGGGTAGCGTGACTCCAGGCAATGACCTGATTGATCCACCAATCGGCAGACGGACCATGGTCAAAACCACTCGGATTGAACTGACGGCCATACGCGTTAATGGACAAGTGATAGCACCCTGGTGGCCGCTCACCATGCAACAGCAATATCGCCGTGCGGGGCACGCTGTTGTCATTCTGGTTGATATGCCAATGATAGCGAGTATCCTCGCCTGTCACAAAAGAGAGAGCACCAGCTCCACACCCACTTGCCGAAAGCTGGGCATCCCGCAAGTGTGCGGCCGAGGCCTGCCAGACCACCCGAAGATGCACATCCATTCCCGCTGGCCTTGCCAACACAGGGCAGACAGCAGGCAAAAGAGTCGAATTACTATCCGTCCACGGAGCGGCCAAGGGGATCGATGCGGACCGCCAGCGAATCTCGTGGAAAAGAACGACCGGACTCGAGTTATCCACGAGGAATCGTCGGGGACTGCTCGTGTGGATCACGGTGATGGAGCCGCCGGAGGCCACCCCCAACTCTAGACGCGTCTCATAAAGACCTCGGGGGAAGTTGTGTGTCGGCCAGGATAGAAGCCAGTTGGGATGCGACACCAGTCCAGCCGGCAGAATGGGATACCAGCCGTTGGCATCAGGAACAACATGAATCGGTGCACCGGGCCCCAGTCTTGGCGTCCACCATTCCAGCCCTGTAAAGGGCACCGGAGCCGTAAAAACAGGAGCCTCGGGGGCTTGATACGAGTATGTCAGCCGGTAATGCGTCGCATTCCCGATTCGATGGCAGCCATGCAAATTCAAGGTCTGGGCGTATGGCGCATGAGCCAAAGAGGATTGGGGGGTTGCAGAAAGGCCGTCCGGCGGTCTGGGGCGGTTCACTCGCGTAGCAACGCCGAGCACGTCATCATGGTGCGTCGGTTCGAGCGGCATATATCCGGCCGTCACAATTGCCGGGATATCCTGACAGACGATCCCCTGAACCGGGCCACAATGCGGCGTCGAGATGGCTGCTCCAGAGGCGACCAGTGTCACATGCAGATTGCTCGGTGCATTCCAGCGCACATCAAAAAAGCCTTCCGAGTATATCGTTTCCTCGTTACCATCCCCATCCACATCCTGTGTGACACGGAAGGTCAGATCGGGAGTGTCGAGGATCATTTGCCAGACCGGCACAAACACATCTCGACAACGCCAGAACGGGCCGATAAAACGGTTGAAATCCAGCTGTTCCAGCAATGCCGCTGCTGACGGTGACTCGGACATCTCCGCCACATTGATCTCCACCTTTGCTTTTGCCTGCTTGCCTTTATCTCCAACTCGACGAAACTCTGAAGGAATCGGCGGAGGGATCGGCTGAGAAAACATGGGGCGATCAAGCTCGGCTTCAATCGCACGCACATGTGCACCGAATTCTGCGCTTCCCGCTATGGCTTCTAAGCGCCGGGCGACGCTATCCCCAGCATAGCTCCGAATCGTCTCAATATGCTGAGGCTGAAGGCGAAACGGCGGTGGGTCTGGCTGGGGCATGGGCGGTATGGGAAGCCGCCCCTCTGGTATAAACGGAGGGCGTAAGAAGTCACGAAGATTGGGTCTGAAGATTTCTGGAAAACAGATCCGTTCTCGACGGAAACGCACGTAGCGATCGACATCCCAATAGGGAAGATAGACGCAGAAGTTCCCGCAGGCGTCCGTCGCGACCGTGGTTAAAACTTCCCGCCGACAACGGAGAGGAAACAGCCAAAAGAAAGGGTTCTCCACGGGGAAGAATCCGAGAAAGGAACAGTCCGTATCTTCGACATGAACGGTGGCGTTCGGAACCGGCTCATAGTTTCCTGTAGCCGGATTGAGCTTGACCACTCTCCCACAGATGCGGCGAAACAACAGGAGCGCCGGGTCGAGTCGCCACTTCAACAACTCGTGCGCCTTGGCGAGTGGCAAGCCGATTAACTGCTTGACCTCAAGATTTGCCAGTCGTGATAGGTAAAGCGCCTGGCGCTCGGTCAACTGCCTTTCTTCCGGGGATTCGAATTGAGCCGTCTTATTCTTGTCCATGACGTGGGGCCTCCTTTTAAATGTTTTCGGACTACCGGACCTGACGTCTCTTACCTGCTTCAGTTGTGCGCATAGAGAACCTTTCTCAAAGCTATCCGTTCTCTTCCTTTGCTCCTTCAGGGCAACAACGATACTCCTGTGCCTTGTCAAGCAGTTCGATCTTGCGTTTCAAAAGCTGGTTTTCCAATTCCATCCGTTCCAGCTCAAGCTGCATTTTTCTTTGCAGTTCGGGCTCGCACACGTTGCAGACATCCAGACACCCTTTG
>JANDJE010000027.1:0-27260 GCA_024331095.1 Nitrospira sp.
ACTTTTATGCTCGACGTGAAATCCTGAGCGAGCATAGTCCAGGAGAAGCGCACCAGCCTGCCTTGCGGCATTAACGGCGACCGTTAATAGCGACTCGGTCGGAATTGGATCGACAGAAGCTGTCATGAAAAATGATGCCGTCGTTTTAACCTCACCCCTTGTTTGGGCGTTGTGAGGCAAAAACGGAAGAGATGGTCATGAGCCGGTTGAACATTCGCAGTCAGCATATATTGGCAAGGCTTGCATATTCAATAAACAAAAATCTTACTTGCGAGAAACAATGTGCTTTCAGAATGCTATTATTTCTGTAACTAATATTGTTGACAGAATTAGCAAGCAATGCTATAAAGCAAGCATGCTTTATAGGAGATGCCAGTGGAAGAATTAACAGATATTCTTGTTGGCCTTGAACAACGAATCAATGCCTATAAGAGTAGGCTGCAAGAATTAGAAAAGAAGCGGCGTCGTCTGGACGACGAAATCGCCACGATCAAGAAATACCTCGAGCTTGCCGAAACGCTCTATCGAGTCGAAGCGGACAAAGTCAAACTAGCGAGTCTTTCCAATCAATTGATTACGGACGATCCGAAGAGCATTCGACCGCTTCCGGTTATGGATGTGACCGATCAATCCCGAGAAATCCTCCTGGGGCGGAGTAAATATGTGGGCAAAAGCGTTCCAGAGGCGGCATACGAAATACTTCGCGAATCCAATCGCCCGATGCATGCAAAAGAGCTTGTGCAGCGGCTGGTTGAAGGTGGATTGCAGATCAGGGGGAAAACCCCTCTGACATCGATCGCCACCTCGTTGAAACGTGATAAACGCTTCAGAAAGGTCGGGCCGAATACATTCGAGGCCCTGGATAACGTTCTGACTCAAGCTGTGTGATGAAGGGATTGACGATGTGTTCGCAACCATAACCGGCGAAGGGGGGTGAGGCTCTTGGCGACGAAGAAAGCAGCGACGAAAAAGAAAAAGAAGTAGTTCCCGCCGTAAACTGAACGCCGGGGGTGAGTGCCTCACGCCCGGCGTCGGTGTCTTATGCGAGTGCCAGCCTACGTTTTTCTCAAAAAGGCAAGTCTATCGGACGCCGACTCCGCACGAAAAGACGAAAAGCTGACGCCGTTACAATGTTTGGAGAGCGACGGAGGGTTGAAGGCGAGATGCCTGACGAAGGCGCGGCTTCTCGTCCTCGAGCGATTCCGTGTTGAGGAGAATCCATTTCTCAGGCTGTTCAAGAATTTGCTGAACCAACCTGGCGTGGAGCGCGTGCCCGGACCGTTCTGCAATGATGTGGCCGATAAACGACGCGCCGAGCAGCGAGAAGTCTCCGACAAGGTCCAGCACCTTGTGCCGGACGAACTCGTTAAGAAATCGGAGTCCTGATTGGTTCACAACCCCGTCTTTCGATAAGACAACCGTATTGTCGAGCGTCCCCCCCTTGCCGAGACCACGGGCCCACAACGCTTGGACCTCATGGAGAAACCCGAAGGTTCTTGCTTCTGCGATTTGGCTCTCATAGGCCTGCGGGGAGCATTCATAGGTATAGGTCTGTGTATTGATCAACGGATGGTCGTACTGAATCGAATATGTGATGCGAGCGGTGGAAGACGGCTCGATCCGAACACGCTTGGCTCCTTCCACCACTTCAATCGGAGCCATGATTTTCAGAAATGGTTGCTTGCGCTCTTGGACGATCAAGCCAACGGAGCGAATTAAACGGACAAACGCCGCCGCGCTGCCGTCCATAACGGGAATTTCATCGCCGGTCACATCGATATAAACGTTATCCACCTCAAGGCCTGCCAGGGCGGAAAGCACATGCTCTATGGTTTTGACCTGGAAGCCGTGACTATAGACGGCGGTGCATAATTCGGTTGGAACATAGTGCTCGATCGATGCTGAAATGGAAGTCTCGCCATTTCTCTTGATAAAAACCACGCCGGTATCGGGAGGAGCAGGTCGAAGGGTGATCGTCGCCGGTTGTCCGGAATGAAGTCCCACACCCGAACAAGTGACCTCCGACGCCAAAGTCTGTTGATTTCTCACAATTTCCTCCCTCTTGAAATCTGATCTACAGGGTTTCCGCTTAGAGCGACCGAAGCGATCGTGACATAGTGATAAGCAATCATCGTGCCCAATAATAATTTATCTAAACTTTTGTTTTATGTGTGAAATAGATCGCGCCATCAGAAAAGCCATTGTGTTGTAAAAATCACAACTGTGGTTTTTCTCAATTTGCGAAAGTGAGGAGGCCATGGCTGGTGGAGAAAGAATCAGCCTGGTTATTTCGTTCGCGACGCACTCCATAGAAGAAATTCTCCCGAGCAAGAAGTGGTTTCCAACGGGCACATGGCTTGGCCGGTCAGTGGAGGGCAAGGGATGAATGGTTGATGGCTCAGCTTGCATCTCCGCTGTGAATTCGGAGTGGGTTTGTGTCAATGTCGCTTGAGGTCTTGGGAGAAGCGGAGTACATATCACAAGAAGACATTGTCCAGACGCGCCATGACCAAGAACGTCCTTTATCAAGAAGTAAATATCGAAGGCGATGAGCCGAGTCAAAGTTTTTTTCAATTCTTCGGTGAATAGCAAAATCGTCGCGTCCCTGGCCGGACTGGGCCTCGTGGGGTTCGTGATCTTTCACATGTTGGGTAATCTGCAGGTGTTCGAAGGACGCGACGCCATCAACGGATATGCATCTATCCTACGGGATATGCCGATTTTCCTGTGGACAGCACGGGCCGGGCTGTTGGCGGCGGCGGGAGTTCACGTGGGACTGACGCTTCGACTTGCTCTGCGAAATCGGCGGGCGCGTTCGGTCGCATATGCTGCTCGTCGGTATCGCGCGGCGTCTGTGGCTTCACGAACCATGGCGTTGACCGGAAGCCTTCTATTGGCGTTTATCATCTTTCATCTGCTGCATCTCACGGTCGGCGTCATCGATCCTTCCGCTCCCGACGGTCTGGATACACAAGGCCGCATGGACGTTTATGGGAAAATTGTCCGTGCATTCAGCAATCCCCTCTACGTCGGAATTTATGTGGTCGGACAACTGATTCTTGGATTGCATCTGAGCCATGCGGTCTCCAGCGTCTTTCAAACGTGGGGAATCGAGCACGCGGCGCTCGACCATCTGTTCAAGTTGGTTGGCTCTGGTGTGGCTCTGCTCGTCGTCCTCGGCAACCTGGCAATTATTTTCGCGGTGTTCTTGGGGTTGCTTCGCGCATGATCACGTTGGATCCCAATGTTCCTGCCGGTCCTCTGGAGATGAAATGGGACCGCCGCCGTTTCAGCGGACAGTTGGTAAGCCCGACCAATAAGCGGCGGATCAAGATCATCGTCGTCGGCACCGGTCTCGCGGGAGCGAGTGCCGCCTCGACCTTGGGCCAGCTCGGCTATCAGGTGGAGTGTTTCTGTTTCCATGACAGCCCTCGGCGCGCGCACAGCATCGCCGCGCAAGGCGGCATCAACGCCGCGAAGAATTATCAGGACGACGGCGACAGTGTCGCCCGGTTGTTTTACGACACGATCAAAGGCGGGGACTTTCGGTCGCGCGAGGCCAATGTCTATCGATTGGCTCAAATCAGCACGCAGATCATCGATCAGTGCGTGGCGCTGGGCGTTCCGTTTGCGAGGGAATATGGAGGGCAACTGGCCAATCGTTCGTTCGGCGGCGTCCAGGTGTCGCGCACCTTTTATTGCCGGGGCCAAACAGGACAGCAGCTTTTGTTGGGGGCGTACTCGGCGCTGTGCTGGCAAATCGAGCGAGGGCAGGTCACGATGCGCCCGCGCACCGAGATGCTCGATGTCATTGTGGCCGACGGCCATGCGCGGGGAATCGTGGTTCGCGATCTGGTCACAGGACGCCTTTCGGTCCATACGGCGCATGCCGTCGTGTTGGCGACAGGCGGATACAGCAACGTCTATTACCTGTCCACCAATGCCAGCGGTTGTAATGTGACGGCCACCTGCCGGGCCTGGAAACAGGGAGCCGCGTTTGCCAATCCGTCGTTCACCCAAATCCATCCCACGGCCATTCCGCCGATCGGCGACCATCAGGCGAAGCTGACGTTGATGTCCGAATCACTGCGGAACGACGGACGGATTTGGGTGCCGGTTTCGCCGTCCGATCGTCGGCCTCCGCATGCCATTCCACCGTCAGAGCGGGATTACTTTCTGGAGCGCCGCTATCCTCGGTTCGGCAATCTGGTGCCGCGGGACGTTGCGTCGCGAGCCGTCAAGGCCATCTGTGACGAGGGTTGCGGCGTTGGTCCGGGCGGCCAGGGGGTCTACTTGGATTTCAGCGACGTGATCCGGCAACAGGGGATCGACATCGTGCGGGAGCGGTACGGGAATCTCTTTGAGATGTATGAGCGGATTACGGGTGAAAACGCCTATGAAGTTCCCATGCGCATCTATCCGGCGCCGCATTATACGATGGGGGGCCTCTGGGTCGATTACAACCTGATGAGCACGATCCCCGGTCTCTTCGTAATCGGTGAGGCGAACTTCGCCGACCATGGGGCGAACCGGTTGGGCGCCAGCTCGCTGATGCAGGGGTTGGCCGACGGATACTTCATCTTGCCGTACACGATCGGCCATTACCTCGCCACGGTCAACAGCCCGCCGATCACGGAAGATCACGGTGCATCGCGGGCGGCGCTGGAGCGGGTCAAAGCCAGGCTCAAGAAACTGTTGCAAGGGAAAGGCAGGCGGCGGACCGCCGCCTCGTTTCATCGGGCGTTGGGGAAGATTCTGTGGGACCATTGCGGCATGTCTCGCCGTGCGGCGGGGATTCGAGGAGCGCTGGAAGCGATTCCGTCGTTGCGCGAGGAGTTTTGGCGGGATGTGATCGTGCCAGGATCGGGAGAGGCACTTAACCAGGAACTGGAATATGCGGGGAGGGTGGCGGATTTTCTGGAGTTCGCCGAGCTCATGTGCCACGATGCCCTCCATCGGGAAGAGTCATGCGGGGCCCATTTCCGGGAAGAGTATCAAACGGAAGATGGCGAACCGCGCCGGGACGACGATCGGTTCGCCTATGTCGCGGCATGGGAGTATCGGGAAGGGGAGACACCGGTTCTGCACAAGGAGCCGCTCAACTTTGAGTTTGTGCAGCCGACCACGCGAAGCTATCAGTGACGGCCGTGGCCGGACACCCGCTTGAAAGGGGATGGAAGCGGAACTGGGCGGGAGAGCCGGCAAGCATCATGAAATTCACGTTGAAAATCTGGCGACAGCGGGGGCCGAACGAGCGAGGCGGGTTTGTGACCTACTCGGTCGATGAGGTGAGCCCTGACATGTCGTTCTTGGAGATGCTGGACGCCCTCAATCAACGGTTGATCGCGACGGCCGAGGAGCCCGTGGCGTTCGAGCATGACTGCCGCGAAGGAATCTGCGGGAGCTGTTCGCTCGTGATCGACGGAGTGCCCCACGGTCCCGATCGCGGGGTGACCACCTGCCAACTGTATATGCGCCGATTCGCCGACGAAAAAACGATCACGATCGAACCGTGGAGGGCCAAGGCGTTTCCCATTATCAAAGATCTGGTCGTAGATCGCCGCGCGCTCGATCGCATCATGCAGGCGGGCGGCTACATCTCCGTCAACACCGGCGGGGCGGTGGACGGCAATACGTTGCTGATCGGCAAAGATGAGGCGGAAACGGCGATGGATGCGGCTTCTTGTATCGGATGCGGCGCCTGCGTCGCGGCCTGCAAAAACGCCTCGGCCATGTTGTTCGTGGCGGCCAAGGTGTCGCATCTCGCGACGCTGCCGCAAGGGAAACCGGAGCGGACCAGGCGCGTCATGGCCATGGTGCAGGCCATGGATCGGGAAGGGTTCGGGTCCTGCGGCAATCAATATGAGTGTGAAGCCGTGTGTCCGAAACACGTCAGCGTCCGCTTCATCGCCATGCTGAATCGGGAGTATCTGCGGTCAGGCATCCTCGGCACGAAGATGCCAGCCCGGTCCGATCCGCCCCACGGAGAGTCCTACTAAACCACCGGTCTTTCACCCGCCACCCACCTTTCTCTCGCAAGAGGCGCAATTTCCTTGACTGTGCGGCAAAGGTCGCTAGTCTGTAATCTCCATCGCCCGATAGGGGGAGCGATTGAGCGAGGTTGACGAGGTTGAATTATTTATTGAGGTGCGGACAGATGGACCATGAGACGGTATGCCCGCAATGTTGGAGGGACCAAGCGTTTCGCTCGCGTCCGCAATCGCTGCGGGAGCTGGCCGCGTCGTGGGTTCGGTTTGTTCCTTTTTTCTGCCGATCGTGCGGCCATCGTTTCTTGACGTGGACCGACGTAAGAACAATCTTCGGGTCCGTGCTCGATCGTCGGGAACATCTGCGCATTCCCGTGCGGCTGCGCCTATCGTTTTCGGGAGGAAAGGTCCGCGGCGAGGGAACGGTGATCGACATATCTCTCGGGGGGTGCAAGGTGAAAAGTGATGGGCCCGTGGCCGTCGACGACATTTACTACTTAGAGATCGTCGTGAGCGAACAAGAACCGCCGATCGAGGTGCCGGCGATCGTTCGCTCGGTCGGCGCGCGCGGCATCGCGCTCAAGTTTCTCAGAAAAGCCCGGGAAAACGAACGACTTCTTTCGTTCATCCGTTCTCAGACCGGCTCCATACCTTCGATTCCCTCCAAGGCCGTCGGTCCATATGGAAGCGGTTGTTTCAGTCGGGAGGACTCTTGCTTGATCGGACAATCCGGTTGCGATAATCAGTCGGCCAAGCGGGAGAAGCGGTACTCAATAAAATAGCCGTAAAGCCGATAGAGAGAAAGCATCGACGGGCGAGCGTTCGAACAACCTAATTGATAAACGGAGGGGGAGGGATCCATGTGGAAGCAAGACAATACGGCCTACGCGGAAGACGGGATGACGTTGGATCGGAGGGTCACCACCGGCGGCAGGACGGCGTCGGCCGAGTCGGTGATTGCGTTCGTGGGAAAGGGCGTGGCCTTTAAAGGAGTGATCACCTATTCAGGCACGGTTCGAATTGACGGGGTTTTTGACGGAGAGATCCATGCCGACGGCGGTCTTGTAGTCGGGCCGGAAGCGGTGATTACGGCGAAAGTTACGGCTGGCTCCGTGGTATCCGAGGGCACGATTACCGGTGACGTTCAGGCATCCGAGCGGGTCACCCTCCTGTCTCCCGCGGTGATGAATGGGAGCCTCAAGACGCCGTTGCTGTCCATTGAAGAAGGCGTGCGGATGAACGGCACGTTGGAAATGGCGGAGTCCGTTCAGAAAAGCGCCTCCCGCGAACACAAAGAACACAAACTCTACCCTGTCGGACAACCCGCGCGGACGCCGCTCAAGCGGGAAGAAGACAGGCCGAACGGCGACGAAAACACGTAAGCGCTCGCCTGACGGCGGCTGCGGGTTCGTCGGCAACCCGCAGCCGGCACCGGCGCAAATCGCTGCCGTCAACCCCGCCCATACTCTCTCAACAGTTTTTGCAGCTCTTCAGGAATAGGCATGGGCTTGAAGGGGGGGACCCGTGCCCCGCCGGTGTTGCCGACAGGAACCCAGAGCCACGTGAAGAGCAAAGACCCCGCGATTCTCACGATCTGACCGGTGATTTCCACCGTATCATGCCGTTTCCAGCCCACCTTCAACATCTCCCAATGGGCTCTCGCGTGGGGGAAGGTGAACGATTGGCCAAGAATATGCGCCCGCTCCAGGTGAGCAAAAGCCTGGTCCAAACGGCCGGCGGCACAATCCTCTCTCGCGGTTGCCAACTCTCGCTCGTAGGCTTCTCGTAACACAGGGTGCATGGTTTAATTTCTTTTCCCGTATCCGTCGCCTTTCGCAACGTATTCGTCTTGTCCCGGTTGCCCATGTGCTCCATGGGCTGCCGTCATGGTAGCATGTCGTCGTGGGTAAGCAACAACAGGGAGCGTGGTGTGTCAAGGGAGGAGAGACATATGGCTCATGGATGGTGGCGGAAGGGGGTATGCGGAATGGCGGTTGCCGGAGTCATGGCGCTGTCCGGCTGCGGGTACAACGATTTGCAGGGATTGGATGAAGATACCAAGGCGGCGTGGAGCGAGGTCGTCAACCAATATCAGCGGCGGGCCGATTTGATTCCCAATCTTGTGGCGACGGTGAAGGGGTACGCCGAGCATGAACGGGAAACGCTGGAAGCGGTCGTGAACGCTCGATCCAAGGCCACCGCCACCCAGGTCACCCCCGAGATGCTGAAGGACCCGGCGGCGTTCGAGGAATTTCAAAAGGCGCAGGCCGGCCTTACCACCGCGTTGGGCCGTCTCATTGCCATTGCCGAAAACTATCCCAACCTCAAAGCGGACCAAAACTTCCGCGACTTGCAGAGCCAATTGGAGGGCACCGAAAATCGGATTGCCGTCGCCCGCAAACGGTATATCGAAAAGGTTGCGGAGTACAACAAGATGGTCCGCTATTTCCCGACCAACCTGACGGCCAAATTTATTCTGCACATGGACGAGAAGCCGAATTTCTCTGTGCCGGACGAAAACGCCGTCGCCAAACCGCCGGACGTAAAATTCTGAGCAGACGGTGACGCCCGATGTTCAAGCGGAAACGGTGAAGGAGCGGCCGACTACCCGGTTCTACCGGGGCGCCTTGTGGCCCGCCTTTTGGGTCCTGCTTGCGACGGCCGTTCCCGCCTTGGGACTCGACGTGCCGGCCTTGACGGGCCGTATCGTAGATCCGGCTCACGTCCTGCCGGCCTCGGCTAAAGAATCGATCGAAGCCAAGCTGGCTGAGCATGAGGCCAAGACGACCAATCAAGTCGCCGTGTTGATTCTTCCCTCCCTGGAAGGCGAATCCCTTGAAGAATTTTCCCATCGCGTGGCGACGACGTGGCGACTGGGCGTCAAAGGTACCGACAACGGCGTGTTGCTCCTGATCGTCATGCGGGAGCGGAAGATCCGGATCGAAGTCGGCTATGGACTGGAAGGCGACTTGACCGACGCGCGATCGGCGCAAATTATCAGGAACGAAATTGTCCCTCGATTTCGAGCCGGAGATTTCACCGGCGGCGTCTCTGCCGGCGTTGACGCGATTCTCCAGACCATCGAGGGAACCTATCAAGCACCGGAGCAGGTGGCCAGACCGCGGGAGCCCGATGGCATCGGGTCGATCGGAACAGCCATTCTCGTCGGTATTGTGGTGGGAGTCGGCTTGATGGGGGTCCATCGACTGCTCGGGTCGTTCGTCGGCGCCGGGATTTCGGTATTGCTGGCTCCTTGGGCGGCGCCGGCATTGATCGCGGGGGCGATCACGCTCGCGGTGCTCCTGGCCTTCTCCGCGGCCGGCGCCGGCGGAAGGGGCAGAAGGTATCAAGCGGCGGACGACTGGCTGTGGTATAGCAGTCGAGGCGGAGGCTGGCACGGCGGTTCATTGGGAGGCATGGGCGGCGGCTTCCGCGGCGGAGGGGGCGATTTCGGAGGAGGCGGCGCCAGTGGAAACTGGTAAGGGGCTGAAACTGACGCCTGAGGAACGGGAGCTGATCACGTCGGCGGTCCGGCGGGCGGAAGAGAAGACCAACGCCGAAATCGTCCCCATGATCGTGATTCGATCGGGGCTGTACCGAGACGTGCAGTACAGGACCGGCTTGCTGGTGGCGCTGGTTGTGTTGGCGGGGTTGCTCATGATGGAACCGCTGTGGCTGCCCTGGGGCTGGTCCGCCTCGAACGCCGTCTGGCTCATGGCGGCCGTGATTCTCGGCTATGGAGGAGGAGTGTGGTTGGGGAAGTGGCCACCCGTGATTCGGCTGATGACGTCGCGCGAGCGTATGCGACAGAAGGTGATATGGCGGGCCGAACGGGCCTTCGCCCAACATGTCCTGGCGCAAACCCGCGAGAGCACCGGCGTGCTGATCATGCTGTCGATATTGGAACGGTCCATCTATGTGTTGCCGGATCGGTCGCTGGCCGATCTGGTACCGCCGGAACGATGGCGCGAAGTCGTCCAGGTGAGTATTCAGCATCTCCATGAAGGCCGGATCGTGGTGGGACTGTGCGACGCGATTCAGGCCTGCGGGGCCGTGCTTGCGGAGGTGTGTCCCGGCAGGCCTGGTGACAATCCCAATGAATTACCCGATCAATTGATCCAGGAACTGTAGGCCGCTTCGTTCGCGCGCCGGCCCCGTCCCCGTCGCGCAGGAAAAATCGTCGGACGATAGACGGTCTCTCGGTGTTCCGCTAGAATCCGCACCATGTCGCATCCCACCGCGTCGGTTGTCTCTCCGTCGTCGAAACAAGACGAGCACCATTCGGTCGTGAAAGCCGCCGGCGTGATCGGCGTCGGCACCTTTGCAAGCCGGATTCTGGGGTTCATCCGCGACATGGTGCTGGCCCGGTTGTTCGGCGCCACGCCGGCTGCGGACGCCTTTTTTGTGGCGTTTCGCGTGCCGAGCCTGCTCCGAGAACTGTTTGCCGAAGGGTCCATGTCCTCGGCCTTCATCCCGGTCTTCACGGAATATCGGACCACCCGCGGCAAGCAGGAGGTGTGGGAACTGGCCAGCGCCGTCTTTACGACGCTCTTGACCGTGGTGACGCTGGTCACGATTCTTGGAATACTAGTTGCCCCCTGGCTCGTGCAACTGCTCGCACCGGGTTTTGAAGACCATCCCGGCAAACTCGCGCTGACGACGTTGCTCGCCCGCATCATGTTTCCCTATCTGCTGTTTATCAGCCTGGCCGCGCTCGCGATGGGTATTTTGAATTCGGTGCGGGCCTTCGCCGCGCCGGCGTTTTCGCCGCTGTTTTTGAATCTTGCCATCATCGGCTGTTCTTTGGGTTTGTCTCCGTTGTTGGAAGAGCCGATCATCGGCGCGGCGGTCGGGGTCACGATAGGGGGAATGGCGCAATTTGCCATGCAACTGCCCAGCCTCAAACGGCGGGAACTGTTGTTCGGCTTTCGGTTCGATCCGGGCCATCCCGGCCTGCGCCGTATCGGTCGATTGATGGTGCCGTCGTTGATCGGCCTCTCGGTGACGCAAATCAATCTGACCGTGAGCACCGTGCTGGGCTCGTTCTTCAGCGGAGGGCCGACGTATTTGTTCTACGGCATGCGCTTGATTCAATTTCCGCTTGGAGTGTTCGGCGTGGCCTTGGGGATGGCCATTCTGCCGACCCTGTCCGCTCAGGCGGCGAGAGGCGCACTTGATGAGCTGCGGACGACGCTGGGGTTCGGCCTGCGGATGATTTTGTTCATCATGGTGCCGGCGATGGCGGGTCTGATCCTCCTGCGGGTGCCGATCGTGCATCTGTTCTTCGAGCACGGCACGTTCACGGCCCATGATACGGCCGAGACGGCCTTGGCGGTGCTCTGCTACGCGGTCGGGTTGTGGGCCTTCGGCGGAGTCCGCATCGTCGTCGCGGCGTTTTATTCCTTGCAAGACACCACGACGCCGGCCGTCTCCGCCGCGATTGCGGTCGCGGCCAACATCCTGTTTTCGCTGGTCCTGATGTCGTTTCTCGGGGCGGCGGGGCTTGCGTTGGCGACGGCCCTCGCTTCCATGGTGAATGGCGGCATTCTGGTGGCGGTGCTGAACAGGCGTCTGGGCGGCGTGGAATGGAGATCGGTCGGCCGCTCGTCGTTACGGGTGCTGGCGGCCTGCGTGCCGATGGTGCTCGTCTGTTGGTGGACGGCCGATGCCGGTGTCTGGCGAGAGCCGGCCGATTGGGCGATCAAGTCGGCGCTGTTGTTTATGGCCATTGCTCTTAGTGTCGGCTGCTACGTGACCGTGCATGCGCTGCTCCGGTCGGAGGAATTGGATGTGGTGCGGGACATGCTTCGCAGAAAGTTCGGCCGATGAGCGGAGTCGGCGGTGGTGGAAAAAGGCGCGGCCTCGTTTTCGATTCATCATGGGGGTGGATGGGAGTGTCCGAGACGGTTAGAGGGATCGATATGATCGTGTTGCCCAAGCGATCGAAGCGAGCGGTTGAAGCGGCCTTTGCAGCAATGGGTATTCAAGGCCAAGAATCGGCGAGGCTTTCGGCGGCCAGGCGCCAACTGCTTGACTATATGAGCGGGGTTGGGAAGACGTTCGATGTTCCGATCGACTGTTCCAGCGGCACGGCGTTTCAACGGCTGGTCTGGCGGACGCTCCGCCGGATTCCCTACGGCACGGTGCGTTCTTATCAATGGGTTGCCGACCGAGTCGGGGGGCGTGCCTATGCCCGCGCCGTCGGAAACGCGGTGGGGGCCAATCCCTTGCCGATCGTCGTTCCCTGCCATCGGGTTGTCGCGCATGACCGGTCGTTGGGCGGTTTCTCCGGCGGCCTGTCGATGAAGCGAAAACTGTTGGCTCTTGAGGGATCGTTGCCTCTGTTAAGAACGAGATCGTCCCGCAGCAGATCGTGACAACGGCCGGTTTCGTCCGCCTGGCGCCGATGACAGAAGATTATAGTGATCGGGGAACGTTTCGATGAAAGCCGTGATCCAACGTGTCGCGCATGCCTCAGTGACGGTCGAGGAGGCCGTTGTGGGGCGAATCGGGCAAGGCCTTATGGTCTTGTTGGGCGTCGCCAAGGGCGATACGGAGGAGGATGGACGCTACATGGCCGAGAAAATCAGGACATTGCGTATTTTCCCTGATGAAGCAGGCAAGATGAACCGTTCGCTGACGGATGTGGGCGGAGCCGTTCTGCTGGTGTCTCAATTCACATTGCTGGGCAGTACGACGACCGGGCGTCGTCCGAGTTTCGATGAGGCTGCGCCGCCCGATGAAGCCAGGCGATTGTATGAGCTGGTTGCCGAAGAGTTGCGGAGGCAGGGAACGGTCGTCGAGACCGGTGTCTTTGCCGCGCACATGCGAGTGGCGTTGCTGAACGACGGACCGGTCACATTCATTGTGGACAGCCGAGAAACCCGTCGGTGAGGCTTCGCCGGTCTTGACGGCGGGCGATCGCGAGGCGAAAGCCGGTGGGGCGCCGCTGATTTGCTATAATGATATCGACTACGTTATCCGCAAAGGGAAGAAGAGGAAGACCGTTATGAGCGCTCAGGTTCCTCCACAGCATCCGCTCCGTCGGCTCTTCGTCGCGTTGACGGAGAAGAGCTTCGTTGAGCATCTCGGATGGCCCGATCTGAACGTGACGTCGTATCTCTCGAACATGCTGGTCGATTTCACCCATGCCGATCGACTGTATAAAATTCGGAATCGATACGACCAACCCGTCGATACGGTCGTTGAGATGTTGTTTGAGTCCGAAGTGTTGTTGGAAGCGCAGTCGTTGGATCGAGAGCGGGACGTGCATCGCCATATCGGAGATTTCACCCTCTTCATGGCCGGGCTGTTTCCCGAATACCTTCGCCGCCTCAAATCGGCCGGACTGATCTATCACAAGGATTTCCTGGTGGATTACGTGAAGACCGGAAAGCGATCCTACGGCATTGTGGCCCGGATCGGGCTCTCCTCCGCCGAAGGCGATCCCCCGTTGTTCCAGAAACTGTCGGAGAACTTCGAACTCTGCGTCACCGGCCTGGGGTTTGTTCGGTCGGATCTTGATCGGATGCAGAATCCCGTCTATCAAAAAACCCGCGACCTGCTTCTGAATTGAAATCCGCAACTTCTTTGATTTTGGTCCACGGCGGTGCCGGCCGACGATCGATGAGCGGCGCGCAAGGGGAGAACCTGCGGGTCGCTCTGGAAGTCGGCTACCATCTCTTGGAACGCGGCGCGCCGGCGGTGGCCGCCGTGGAACAGGCTATTCGCGTTCTTGAGCGAAGCGGCCTCTTTAACGCGGGTCTTGGCGCCCGTCTTCAACTCGACGGCGTGCGCCGGATGGATGCGTCGATTATGGAGGGACGGGGGTTGCGAGCCGGCGCCGTCGCCTCGATCGAAGGCGTCGTGCACCCGATTACCGCCGCCCGCCTGGTCATGGAAGAAACGGATCACGTATTGCTTGTGGGGTCGATGGCGACGAGGTTTGCGAAACATTTCAAGTTGGAGCGCCAGCGGAGTCCCGCGCCGAAGCAGGTGTCATACGACATGATGCTCAAACGGGCACGGCTTGCGCGCGAGCGCCACGGCACCGTCGGCGCCGTGGCGCTGGACCGTTTCGGCATGGTGGCGGCCGGCGCTTCCACCGGAGGGATCGCTCGTATGTTGCCGGGGCGAGTGGGCGATACGCCGCTGATCGGTTGCGGGGTCTATGCCGACAACCAGGCCGGAGCCGTATCGATGACCGGTATCGGAGAAGGGATCATCCGGCTGGCTGTGGCCAAGACGATCTGCGACCGGTTGGAAAAGGGAGAAGCACCGGCTTCAGCGGCGCGGCATGTGCTCAAGATGTTGGTGGCGAGAATTCAGGGCTCGGCCGGGACGCTGGTGTTGGCGCCGGACGGCCGGTTTGCGATCGCACATGTGACGCCTCACATGGCGGCCGGGTGGTGGAATGGAAAAGGGAAGCCGATCGTTGGAGACTGTTTTCGGTAGGCGATCGGCTTGTGTTGCGTGTGGGAAAATCCCGCGCATGGCGCGGAGCGATCGAGCGCGGGAGCCGTTCACGACCGATCCGGCTTCCCATGAGGCGGAGGGGGCACGAATACGTGCCGGATGTCTCTGAGGATGCGCTGCTGCCGTTGCGTCAGGACGGCGGTCTTTCTGAGGGGATCGTACCGTCGAGGGGAGGGGAGCATCGCCGCCAGCCAGGCCGCCTCGTCCTCGGTGAGATCGGCGGCGGATTTGCCGAAATGATGGCGAGCCGCCGCTTCCGCTCCATAGATGCCTCGTCCCCACTCGGCCACGTTCAAGTAGATCTCCAGGATTCGTCTCTTGGTCAAGCGCCGTTCGAGCAGGCGCGTGATCAAGGCTTCCCGCACCTTTCGCAACAGAGACCGCTCGGATGAAAGGTACAGGTTTTTGGCGAGTTGTTGGGTGATGGTGCTCCCGCCCCGTTTCATTTTCCCGGCCTCGATATTATGAAGTGCGGCGTCTCGAATGCCTTCCCAATCGAATCCTTCGTGCGCAAAGAACGACGCATCCTCGGCGGCAATCACCGCGCGTTGAAGGTGCGGAGAGATGCGCTCAAGAGGGACCCAAACCCATTGTCTCGAAAGCGGACGCTTTTGTGGGGGGAGCTCGGCCCGGCGCCGTTCCATCAGCGCGGTCGATGACGGATTGGCGCGGGCCAGTTCGGATACGTCCGGTAACGTGATCAACCAAATAAGTGCCAAGCATCCGCCGGGAACGCCGACGATCAGCAGGCTCCAGGCGAGAAGGCGGGCGACAAACCGGCGGCGAGTTGACTTAGGCATGAAGGGCTGCGTATGTGTAACCGTCGACGGCCGGCAAACCGGCGGGCGTTCCGCCTCGACTCCGTTCGGTGCTCCGGTAACGCATGAAAATTCTCGCGGCTGAGTTTATCAAAAGTTGCGTCGATCCCGAACAGTTTCCGGCCGAGGATCGTCCCGAGATCGCTGTCGTGGGACGATCGAACGTGGGCAAGTCTTCCTTGATCAATTCGCTGCTGAATCGTCGGGAGCTGGCGAAGGTCAGCCGCACTCCCGGCAAAACGAGATCCGTGAACGTATTCGGGGTCTCGACGTCCGATCCCGATCTCGCGCGGTTGTATCTGGTGGATCTGCCCGGATATGGATTCGCCAAGGTCTCGCGGTCGGTTCGAATCCAGTGGGGGCCGCTGATCGAAACCTATCTGACCGAGCGGGCCTCATTGAGGGGCGTCGTCTTACTGGTGGAGAGCCGTGTCGTCACCGACCAGGACCGCCAGACCCTTCTTTGGCTCCGCTCGATCGGGCGACACCCGCTCGTCGTGGCGACCAAGGCCGATAAACTCAAACCGGCCGAGCGGGTGCGCGCGCTTCGCGAAATTCAGAGGGAGTTGGGATTGACCGATGCAGAGGCGGTCATTCCCTACTCGTCGATGACGGGGGACGGGAGAAATCTGGTATGGGGGAAGCTGCGCGATATGGTCAGAATTTGATTTCGATATAGGCCTTGTTTTTCAAGCCCGCGAGCCACGACTGGAATCTCTCCTCGGCCTTCTGCTCGAAAACCAACCGTTGAATTTCGTGCTTGACCTCCTCAAAGGGGCGATACTGCCGCGGCTTTTTCTCGTCGACGCGGAGAATGTGAAACCCCTGAACGGTCTCGATGATTTCCGTGACGGCTCCCGGCACGAGCGGCGCGATCGCCTGATCGATGGCCGGCAGAAGCTCGCCCTGCCGCACGAGCCCCAGTCGCCCTCCCTCCAACGCGTTGGGCCCCTCCGAATAGCGTAACGCCACGTCTTCGAACCGCTCGCCGCGCTTCAATTCATCCATGGCCTTGCGGATCTTCGCCATGGCGTCGGAGACATCATCGGCCGAACGGGACCGGACAAGGATCTGACTCAGCAGGTACTCCTCGGGAACGGCGAATCGATCCCGGTGTTCCTGGTAGTAACGTTTCATTTCCGATTCGCCGACCATGACGGCGCCCCGGACTTCACGGTCCACCACTCGCATCAGCAGCATTTGTTCGCGGAGAGAACGCCGCTGTCGGGGATCGGCAAGGTCCACCGGCGAGCCCTGGAGCTTGAGCTGCTCGGCGGCCTGCGCAAGCTCCGTATCCGATACGTCGATGCCCTTGGCCTTGGCTTCCTGCAATTGCAGTCTTTGCTCGATCAGCTTCGTGAGCGCCATGGATTCCGCCGTCTTGACCCGTTGCGCGAGATCTTCGCCCCGGTGTTGTCGCTTGATCTGTTGCAGTTGCGGCTCACATTCGCGCTTCACGTCGGACAACATGATCAGATCGGAATTCACGACCGCGACGATGCGGTCCTCGAGGTACGCCGAGGCGACGATTGGGGCGAGCCAGGAGAGGCCGAGCGCCAGCCAGGTCATCGCGGCAAAGACCGTTCCACCTTGTTTCTTGGGAATGGCCGACATGATTTCAATCCTCTGTACGATGGGGGCAAGAACAGCCCGTTTCCCATTGTACACGAAGCGAGCCGCTTGACGGAAAGCCGGAAAGGAAAGTTACGGTGCCGGGTCCATTTTTTCGGAAACGGGACGGGCGACGTCCGCAAGGCGAACGGTCGCCTTGGCCCGAATATCGGCGATCACTTCCTCAAACCGCTTGCGGCGCTTGTCGGCCAGCAGCTCCTGGCGGAGCCGTTCTTGAGTGGCCAGGTCGGCTTCGATCACCTCCCGTTCAAGCGGCGTGGTCATGACCAAGTAGTAGCCCTCCTCCGTTTTGATCGGCGCGCTGATCGATCCCGGTTTGAGGGCGTGAATGGCGGCGTCGACTTCGGGAGGGACCAGACCCTTTCGATAGGGGCCGAGGTCGCCGCCCTTGGCTTTTGTTTTTTCGTCGATGGAATACCGTTGGGCGAACTTCGCAAAACTGCCTCCCCGGTTGATCTGGTTCTCAAGATCTTTGGCGGCGTACACGTTCGGCAGAAGCATCACCGACACTTGGACCTTCAAGGGGTCCAGCAGCTCGTGCGCGTGCTGCTGATAATAGGCGTCCAGCTCGGCTTTCGAGAGTTCGACGTCCGACAAGAGTCGGTCTTTCAACAGTTCGTCGATGAGCAGTTGTTCCTTGTACCGCTGAACCTTATCCCGAACGGCGTCGGTTTGGTCGAGCCCCCGCTGTCGCGCTTCCTGCAGGAGCAGTTCCCTTGTGACAAGATCGTCCAGAAACCGCCGCATGCCGCCCTCTTTCTCGTATCGGGCGCGGGTCGCGTCCGAGAGCTCCTTCCACCGACGCTCAAATTCCCTTTGGGTGATGGGGCGCCCGT
Source organism: Nitrospira sp. (assembly GCA_024331095.1). Lineage (GTDB taxonomy): Bacteria > Nitrospirota > Nitrospiria > Nitrospirales > Nitrospiraceae > Nitrospira_D. The sequence goes on from JANDJE010000027.1 coordinate 17,749, forward strand.
TCACCAGCGCCACGACCGGCTCTTCCTCCTGCGGCTGGACGGCGCATCCGTGAATGAACGGATCCGCGGCTATGAGAAAGGCGACAAGGAGCGGAGCGACGGGGACGCGGAAGCGATGGTCGAGATGGAGGATGCTTGGCATCGTCGGCGACTGCGGATGAATTCGATTCATGGGCCGGGCGCGGCCTGTTCCCCGCTGTTGGTATCACAGAGACTGAGGCTTTGCAAGGCTGCGTTCAGTTCCACGTAGACGGACGGCCAGTCCTCTCCCGGCATCCGGATCTCGAACGACCGCGGACTCACGAATCGCAGCCGCTTTTGGAATCGCTTCATCAGGCGATGAAGCGCGCTCTCGGGGACGGGCGCGGTCGGCCCGAACGTCAGAACGGCCGACGCGCCGTGCACGTCGATCGAGGCCAGTCGGAGACGTTTGGCGTGGATGCGGAGCTGCATGACTTCCAGCAGCCGCTCGACCGGTTCCGGCGGATGGCCGTAGCGGTCTTGGATTTCCCCGTGAAGCAACGCCAGCTCGCCGATCCGGTTGCAGGCGCTCAGGCGCTTGTAGAGCGACAACCGCTGATGCGGGTCGGTCACGAAATCCTCGGGAATGAAAGCCGACACGGGCAACTGGAGCGTCGAGTCCGGTTCCTCTTCGACGACGCGGCCTTTGAGCCGCTGCACCGCCTGTTCGACCATCTGCATGTAGAGGTCCAGGCCGACCGCCGCGATGTGGCCGGATTGTTGTTTGCCCAGCAGGTTGCCGGCTCCGCGAATTTCGAGGTCGGCGGCGGCGATGCGGAATCCCGATCCCAGTTCGGTGAATTGTTGAATGGCGATCAGCCGTTTTTGCGCGTCGCCGGTGAGGGCGCCTTCATCGGGGATCAGGAAATAGGCGAACGCTTGTTCTCCGCCTCTGCCCACTCGTCCGCGAAGTTGATACAACTGCGCGAGACCGAACGTGTCGGCCCGGTTGACGATGATCGTGTTGGCGTTGGGGACGTCGAGACCCGATTGGATGATGGCCGAGGCGATCAGGACGTCCGCCTCACGCTTGACGAACTTGAGCATGACCGCTTCCAGCGGCTTGGCGTTCATTTGGCCGTGCGCCATGACCATGCGGGCTTCCGGGACCAGCCGGCGCAGCCAGGCTCCGGTTTGTTCCATGGTCTCGACTCGGTTGTGGACGAAGTACACCTGCCCGCCTCGCCCCAGCTCGCGCAGAATCGCGTCCCGCACGATTTTGTCGCTTGCGCGGACGACTTCCGTCTTGATCGCCAGCCGGCCGGCCGGCGGCGTTTCGATGACGGACAGGTCCCGGACGCCCGACATGGCCATTTGAAGCGTGCGGGGAATGGGCGTGGCGGTGAGCGTCAACACGTCCACCTGCGTGCGGAGTTGTTTCAAGCGCTCTTTGTGTTTGACGCCGAACCATTGCTCTTCATCGATGATGACGAGACCGAGGTTGCGGAACGTCACGTGTTTCTGAAGCAGGCGATGGGTGCCGATGACGACGTCGACGGCGCCGGATGCGACGTCCGCGACGACGGCCTTGCTCTCCTGGGGCGATTGAAACCGAGAGAGCAGGGCGACGCGAACGGGGAAAGGGGCGAATCGTTCCGCGAAGGTCTCGTAATGTTGATGGGCGAGCAGCGTGGTCGGCACCAACACCGCCACTTGACGACCGTGTTCCACGGCCTTGAAGGCGGCGCGCATGGCCACCTCCGTTTTGCCGTACCCGACGTCGCCGCAGACGAGTCGGTCCATCGGCTTCGTCGATTCCATGTCGCGAAAGATGTCCTCGACGACTTTCCGTTGATCCGGCGTCTCTTCGTACTCAAACGCGGCCTCGAATTCATGATAGAGCATGCCCCCCGTTTCGTACGAGGGCCGCTTCACCAATTCTCGACTGGCGTACAGTTCCACCAGTTCGTGGGCCATTTCCTCGATGTCTTTTTTCACTCGCGCCGTCGTCTTCGCCCACGTGGTCCCGCCGAGGCGGTTGAGACGAGGAACGTGGCTCTCGGCTCCGCTGTACCGCTGGACTTGGTTGAGCCGGTCGAGCGGAACGTACAGGGTGTCGCCTCCGGCGAACTCCAGCGTCAGATAGTCGCTTTCGAAGTCTTGAACGGCGAGGCGCTTGAGTCCCCGGTATTTGGCGATCCCGTGTTGGACGTGCACCACGTAATCGCCGACATTCAGATCGTCCAATGACGACAGGAAGGTGGCCGTTTTGCTTTTCGGCTGGGGCTTGTGGCGGGCGCCTTTCGCGAACAGTTCCTCTTCCGTCAACACGGCCAGGCGCAGATCGCCGGTGAGAAAGCCGGACGACAACTCGCCGTGCATGATCTGAAACGGAAGCTTCTCCTCGTTCCGGTGGGATCGGACATCCGGCCGCCATTCGTCGGCCGGCAAATCGTGTTCTCGAAAGAGCGCCAGCAGCCGATCCACTTGTCCTCGGCTCCTGGCCACCAGAATGACCCGATGGTCCGCGCGGAGACGCTCCAGGAGGGCGAGGGTCTGACTGAAAGGGGTGCCTCTGATGCCGAATCCGGCGGCGGCCGGCGTCTGTCCCGCGAAGGAACAGGTGAAATCCCATGTTCCGTCCGAAGTCGCCAGCGGCTCGAGCGCCAGGGTCGGCCACGTTGCCGTGGCGCGTTGAATCTCGTCCCACGTCAAAAAGAGCGTCTCCGGCGAGGGGTAGGGGCGCGAGGCGTCGCGATCCGCGTGCCGGAGATAGCCGTCCTCGATCTTCTCCCAGGCCGTCCGGCAAGCCCGCCGTAACGATTCGGGTTGATCGAGAACCAGGCAGGGAGATCCAGCCAGGTATTGGAACAGGGAATCCATCCGGCCGTAGATCTCCGGGCTGCGCCATTCCGCGTCCGGCGGGATGGGAGACAGGGCCTCCGGGTCATCGATGGCGCGGAGGAACTCCCGAGCCGGCAACACCAGCCCCTCTTTGATCGTTTTAATCGAGGTCTGTGTCGAAGCATCGAACAGGCGGATCGATTCGACTTGATCGCCGAGCAATTCGATCCGGATCGGATCGGCGTGGGCGGTCGAAAAAATATCGATGATGCCGCCGCGAACGCTGAACTCGCCGGGAATGTCCACGACCGACACGCGCCGGTACCCCAGACGAAAGAGGGCGGCCAGCATCGGCTCTCGCTCATACGTCTCTCCCGACTTGATGCGAATGACGGCCGGCTCGAACGTGGCGCGGGGCACTACCCGGTGCATGGCGGCGGTTACGGAGGCGACCAACACGGCGGGGCCGCCGGCGCACAGTTTGTGGAGCGTCGTCATGCGGCGGGCGATCAATCCGACGTGGGGCGCCGTGCTCTCATACGGCAAGGTTTCCCACTCGGGGAACCAGGCCAGGTTATCCGACGGCAGACCAAGAAGAGCGTGGAAAAACAAGAGGTCGTTGAACAGCCGTTCCGCCGATCCCTCATCGGCGGTCAAGATCATCAAGGGGCGAGGCGCATCGGGAGGGCGGGCTTGAGCCTGAATCAACAGGCTGAGGGCGAAGGCCGGCGTGGACCCGTGCAAGCCGGTCATGCAGATGCGGACGCGGTCTTGGTGCAAGGCCGAACGGAGGGGAACCAGCCATGGCGGAGGAACCTGCATCGGTAAAAAGTGAGCGCCGGTGGTGGACACGACTCACGCGGCGGTCGACCGGATGCGACGGAGCAGCACGGTCGTGGATACGTCGGGAACCAGGGGAATAGTCTTCACGATCCCTCCTCTGGCCTCGACGATCTCGCGGCCGACGATCTTGTCGATCGACCAGTCGCCCCCCTTCACGAGCACGTCCGGCAGGACGTCGGCGATCACCCGTCGAGGGTCGGGCTCGGAGAAGATCACCACGTAATCCACACATTCCAAGGCCGCCAGAACCTCCGCCCGTTGAACGTCGGGGACGACGGGGCGGTCCGGTCCTTTGTTCAGGCTCCGCACCGAATCGTCGCTGTTGACGCCTACCACGAGGAGGTCGCCGAGCGTTTTGGCCTGTTGAAGATATCTGACGTGGCCGACGTGCATGAGATCGAAACAGCCGTTGGTGAAGACGATCCGTTTCCGGTCGGCGCGCGCCCGCTCAAGAATCGGAACCAATTGCGCGACGGTCAAGACTTTCTCTCGCATGCCGCATCATACCCATTCGAATGCCGAGATGAAAAGGGAGAAGACGACGGGGCACTGGCTGCCGTTTTCTGCGAGGCGTCACGAACCGTTTCCACGAACCGTCTCAATGAACGGCGAAGACCGACGCTTGACCCGGACGACACCGGCGGCGGATGCCAACTCATTCTTTTGGAGACACGCCCCCCAGACCGATCACGGAGGAGCCGTAGCGAGCGATGAGCGAGTCCATGGCTTGGATGGCTCTGGCTCTTCGTTCATCGAACAGCCCCGGCGCGGCGGGGGCGAGATCCGTGAGCGCGAGGCCGGCCAGGCGATAGGCCGTGCCGGGCTTGATGAGATCGTGGAGGACTTGCTGCACGGTCGGCCACATATCCGGCTCATAATTGAGCGGGCGAGAAAACCGTCGCCGTTTAGTGGTGACGGTAAACCGCGAGTCCTTGAGTTTCACAGCGCAAGCGGCGGCGGCCGTTCCGTTTTGCCGAAGGTCATGGGCCAGCACGCTCAAAAACCCGCGCAGTGTCCGTTCGAGCAATGAACGATCGCGCGTGTCCCGCTCAAACGTCGTTTCACGGCTGATGCTTTTTGATTCTCGGTCGGAGACGACCGGTTCTCGGTCGATTCCTCGCGCCAGGTCTCTGACGGCAGTCAGACCGTCGCCGAGCAAATGCCGGAGCGGACCGTCCCAACGGGCGTCCAGGAGGTCGCCGATGGTGGTGAGCCCGAGCTTCGTCATTTTCGATTCCGTCTTGGGGCCGACGCCGGGCAAGGCCCGCAGAGGACAGGGAGCCAGAAAAGACGCTTCGGCTCCCGGTTCGACCACGACAAGTCCGTCCGGTTTATGGCGCTCGGCGGCGATTTTGGCGACCGTCTTGCCGGAGGCGATCGCGATGGTGCAACGGAGGCCGGTCGCGGCAAAGAGTTCGTCTTTCACGAGCCGCCCCAATGTCACGGGATCGGGATACAGCGATTGCAGCCCCGTGGTCTCGGCATAGAATTCGTCGATGCTGCTCCATTCGGTCAGAGGAAACAGGCGATCGGTTACGGCCCGCATGGCCTCATGCAGTCGCCGATACAGCGGGCGATCCGGCGGGAGCAGGATGAGGTCCGGACACAATTGAAGGGCTTTGGCCGTTGGCATGGCGGAGTGTACGCCGAAGGTCCTCACGGCGTAGCTCGCCGCCGCAATGATTCCCCGCGGCGGCGGTCCTCCGACCGCGATCGGTTTGCCGGCAAGAGAAGGGTCTTTGACCACGGCGGCTGACGCAAACATGGCGTCCACGTCCGTGAACAAGACCTGGCGCGGCCAGCGCGGGGGAGGCGTCGTCATCGGTCGTCCGTGGGACAAAGATCGAAATGGGAACGGCAAAATTTTATGAACCGGAGGAGGGAAATTCCAGCGTCAATTGTTCGGTCGGTTTATCCGAAGGGCCGGATGCCGGTTTCCCATTCGATCTGATCGGCGAATGGCGCGCGGCGTCTTCGTTGCATAATTCATCGAGCGCGCCGCGGCACAGGCCGCAGTGATGGCGGCGCGGGTTGATGGTGTTTTTCTGCCGCCGGTAAATCCGGCCGCATGTTCGGCAGCGCCAGGCGAATCGAGCCAAGGACAACACTTCAGGTTGAAGAGAATGATAGATGGTGACGGCCACTTCGCCCGAGCGGTTCATCTCGGTCATTTTCCGTAAAAAATCCGGGCCATGATTCGGTCGCCGTTTCAGCACGTCGAATTGCCATTGGTGGATCATTTCGTGGGCGAGGGTGTTGAGCAGCTCCTGTTCCATGTAATGCGGCGTGCGGACCGCGAGCCGTTCGAACAGGGGAAGGGACAGGCGGATTTCACGGCGGCTGAAAGCAGGTCCGGGAAGTCGTGTTCGCGGGCCGCTGCGGCCGGCGAACAGCCCGACCGAGGACGTGAGACGTCGGCTCCAGGCGATAGAAATCGGCGACAACAGACCCGCGAAATAGCGGTGATTCAGCCGAGTCCATTCCTGTTGCAGCGCGTCCTGAGAGAGCGAATCGGATAGGGAAAGCGGCCGAACGTCCATAAGCGCCGACAACGGCGCGCTAGGATGCGCCGAGCAGTTGTTCCTCGACCAGTTCGCAGAGGACGTGGCCGAGCGTGATGTGGCTTTCTTGAATGCGGGACGTGACCGTAGAGGGAACGACGAAGGGATAATCCACCATGCCGGCCAGTTTTCCGCCCTTTGCTCCGGTCCAGGCCACCGTGATCAACCCGCACTCGCGGGCCGCTTCGACGCCTTTCAACACGTTGGGGGAGTTGCCGCTGGTGCTGATCGCGATCACGACGTCGCCTTTTCGTCCGTGCGCCCGCACTTGTCTGGCGAAGAGTTCTTCGTAGCCGAAGTCATTGGCGATGCAGGTGATCGCGGCGATGTCGGTGGCCAGGGCGATGGCGGGCAACGGTTGGCGGTTCCGCATGTAGCGTCCGACGAATTCGGCCGCGATGTGGGCCGCGTCGGTGGCGCTCCCGCCGTTGCCGAACAGCAGCACCTTGTTGCCTTGGCGGAAGGCGTCGGCCATCAGGCTGCCGACTTGCGCGATGCGGTCGGCATGGTCGCGGGCGAACTGCTCCTTCACGCGCGCGCTGTCGCTGAATGCGCTGAGGGCCGAGTCTTTGAGCGTGGCGTTCATGGGCGCGATTCTAGGCGAGGCGGTCCGACGTGTCAACCGCGAAGCCGCAAGACGTGTCCGTCGCGGTCGAATTGAACGGCCGCGGAACCGATGGTATAGTCCGTGCGTCATGGCACAGGATCAACCGGTCAAAGCGCTGGTGATTACATTGGTGGATGATCCGTCGTCTGCGGCCTATTCGATCAATCGACTGAAGCCCGACATGCTGTGCTTTGTTCTGCCGGAGAAGGGGAAGATGTTGGTGGAGTCGATCGTGCAACCGAAGGTCGAACGGATGCCGCGGCGGTGGGACTGGATCATTCTCGCCGATACGGAGGCGTTTGCCGGTTGCCATCGGACGCTCGCCTCGTCCTTGCCCGATCTCTTGCGGGCGTGGGAGGTGCAGCCGGGCGAACTGGTCGTCGATCTCACCGGCGCGACTCCGGCCATGGCCGGGGCTCTGGCGGTCGCCACGCTGCCGTGGAGCTCCCGGATTGTCTGGCTCGTTCCGACTCGCGGGGGAGCGGATGATGACGTCATCGATTTGGAAGGACGCCGATGGGCGTGGACGCAAACGAATCCGTGGGATGAAGCGTCGGCGGTCTCCCGACGGGAAGGGTGTGAGTTGTTTAACAAGGGCGACTTTTCCGCCGCCGCGAAGCTGTTTCATGAGGTGGAGTTGCGGGTCAGCGGCGGCGGCAAGCCGTTGTACCGGGCCTTGGCCGACGTGGCGGAGGGGTACGGCCGGTGGGAGCGGTTTCACTACCGGCAGGCATGGGATAAGCTCAAGGGGGCGCTCAAAGCGTTGGAGATGGCGTCGCTGTGGGGGGGACCGCCGGGGTTGAAAACGACGGTGTCGGGCATCAAAACCAATGTGGGTTTTCTGGAGCGGCTGGTGCTGGACCCGGCGGAGGTTAAGGAGCTGCTGGTGGCCGATTTGTTGGCCCATGCAACCCGACGCCTGCAGGTTTCGCGAGATCCCGAAGGAGCGATGGTCGCGCTCCTCCGCGCCCTCGAAGCCTCCGCGCAGAGTCGGCTTTTCAAGCAATACCAGATCAAAAGTTGGGACGTGCGGCCGGATGCTCTTCCGCCAGCCCTCCAGGAAACCTGTCGGACCTGCTATCTGGACGATATCGACGGCAAATACAAGCTGCCCCTGCCGGCGCAGTTTCGCGCGCTGGCCGGGTTGGGCGATCAATTGGGCCAATCGTTTCTTCGCGAATGGCCGACCATGAAGCCGCTGCTCGATGCGGCGTCCCATGCCGTGCTCGGTCACGGTTTCGAGCCGATCAGAGGCGAGCGTGTCCAGCAACTGTACGAAGTGGTCGTCAAGCTGGCGGGCGTCGCGGAGTCGTCGCTACCGAAATTTCCGGCCCTGGCCCTGTAGGACATGATGGAGATTCGTGTCTATTACGAAGACACCGATTGTGGCGGAGTCGTCTATTACGCCAATTACCTCAAGTACTTCGAGCGGGCGAGGACCGAATACCTCGAATCGCGCGGGCGATCGGTGGCTCTGTTGATGGAGCAGGGGACGGTTTTCGTCGTCGTGCATGCCGAGGTGCGGTACCATTCGCCCGCGCGGTACGGTGATCTTTTGGTCGTCGAGACGGAGGTGACCGAATCGGGCGCCGCTTCTTTTACGTTCCGGCACGTCATCAAAGAAAAACGCGGCGGGCGACTGATCGTCACGGGATCGACCAGGCTGGCCGCGACGGACGGCGACGGGAAAGTCAAGCGTCTGGACAAGGACACCGTCGCTGCACTACAGTCCTGATACGTTTTACTTGTAGGCGGGACTTGTGGAGGGCGGAGGCTTCAAGCCGGTTCATCGCTCCTTCTGGCTCTCTCACAGGGAACGACGACGCCTGCCGGCGAGCGACACACCGTTCGAGAATCGAACCACGATCAGCCAGGTGCCGCGGGCTTCGGCTGCCCTCAGCCTCGGCTCCATTACTGTGTCGCGTGTGAGGTTCATGGAGAGAAGAGAGGGCGGCGAGAGGATCACCATCAAAAAAAGAAAGGAGTGAAGGTATGAGTCAGCAGATTCCAGGGGATACCTACGGCACGGCGGCGGTTGCGAAGTCACCTGTGTCGCCGGAGGATTTCGAACTCATGAAGAAGAGCGCGTTGTTCGGAGAAGAGGACGTGAAATATCTCAAGATGTCTTATGACGTGGTGAAAGATCAGGTCGAGGCCATCCTGGACGTGTGGTACGGATTCGTCGGCTCCCAGCCGCATCTGCTCAAGGCGTTTCTCGGCAAGAGCGACGGTCAGCCGCTCGGCGATTACTTGGGCGGTGTCCGCAAGCGGTTCGGTCAGTGGATTCTCGATACGGCGAGGGCGGAGTACGATCAAAAGTGGCTCGATTACCAGCATGAAATCGGTCTCCGGCATCACCGGACCAAGAAAAATAAGACCGACAATGCCCCTGCCTCGGCCGACATCGTGCCGTTCCGTGATTTGTTTGCCCTGATCTTTCCCGTGACCTTTACGTTGAAGCCGTTTCTAGCGAAAAAGGGCCATTCCGCCGAAGATGTGGACAAGATGTACAATGCTTGGCTGAAATCCTGCCTTCTGCAAGTGACACTTTGGAGTTACCCCTACGTCAAGAGCGGAGACTTTTAGCCGTTTGCGGACGGCGGGCGCTGGGACCGAAGTGTCCCAAAGCCCCCCGCGGGTCAGCCCGGCAAAAAACCGTGGGGTAGACGGCATAGCCCGCGTAGTTACACAGATTT
>JANDJE010000027.1:27270-29410 GCA_024331095.1 Nitrospira sp.
TTTTCGGGTTTGGGGCCGGCGGGGTGTTGGTACCATGTTGCCCAACCCCGCGCCTCGTGTCAGCGCGTCAATAAGCCTTGCTGTAGCCGGCTTCGCCGTCGTAGTTCCACAGTTTTTGCGCCGCGGACCATTCCCACTTCTTGCTGAGCTGCACCAGAAAATCGGCCACCTCATGGTCCTTGATGGGTTTGGCGGCCATGAAGCGGCAGCGGTACCAGTTGACCATCAGGAGGTCGGGGCTCACGAAGCCGGGCCAGACCTTGGTGCCGCGGTTGGAGATGAACTCGCACTTGAAGGGGCCGAATTCACCGTCGGTGAATTGCGGCACGCCCTTGTCCGTGATGATGTAGAGATCGATCCCCACCAGCTCGATTTTTTTCTTCTTCTTCGTCGCGATCGCTTCTTGTGTAAATGTCGGCATCGGTTCCTCCTTACTTCGTGCCGGCGAGCATCTTGTCGATGATCGCCTGCGCGTATTCATCGGTCTTCGCGGTGCCGCCCACGTCGTAGGTGACCCGCTTGCCTTCGTCCAACACCTGGTACATGGCCTTCTCGATGCGGTCCGCCGCCTCCTTCTCGCCGAGCCAGCGGAGCATCATCACCCCGGAGATCAGCACGGCGGACGGGTTCACCTTTTTCATGCCGGCGTACTTCGGCGCCGAGCCGTGGACGGCTTCGAAGATGGCGCAATTGTCGCCGACGTTGGCGCCCGGCGCGAAGCCAAGGCCGCCCATCAGGCCCGCGCAGAGGTCCGTCAAAATGTCCCCGTAGAGATTCGGCAGCACCAGGCAGTCGAACTGGCCGGGGTTGCGCACCAACTGCATGGCGCAGTTATCCACGATGATGTCGCCTGTTTCGAGATCGGGATATTTCTTGGCTGCCTCCCGAAAAGCCTCGAGGAACAGCCCGTCCGTCATCTTCATGATGTTGGCCTTGTGCACGCAATAGACTTTTTTGCGCCCGTTGTCCCGCGCCCACTTCAATGCGAAGTCCGCGATGCGATAGGACCCCGGCCAGGTGATGACCTTGAGACACTGCGCTACTTCGTCGGAGACCATGTGCTCGATGGCGGCATAGGAATCCTCGGTGTTTTCGCGGAAATTGATGATGTCCAGTTTGTCCCACGGCCGCTTCAGGGCGGGGATGAGCCGCACGGGCCGCACGTTGGCGTACAGGTCGAACACTTTCCGCAGCGTGACATTGGCGCTCTTGTGTCCGGTCCCGATCGGCGTCGTCGTCGGGCCCTTCAGCGCCACCTTGTTCTTGGCGATGCTCTGAATCGTTTTTTCTGGTAAGAGCGTCCCGTATTTTTCGAGACAGTCGAGGCCGATGTCTTCATATTCCCACTTGATGTCAACGCCGCTGGCGTCGATCACCATCCGCACCGCTTCGCAGATCTCCGGGCCGGTGCCTTCTCCCGGAATCATTGTCACGACATGTGTTGCCATTCCAAACCTCCCTTAAGCAGCAAGGGTGATCGGACCATCCGTCCCCTGTTCTGGCTGGTGGCCTGTGCAAGAGAGATTCCAGAACCTTGACTGTCAACAGCGACTCGGTGCCGATCTGAAAATGCGAGAAACTTCAAAAGAGGGGCTAGCACGGAAGTTGGTGACAAGTTGTTTCTGCCGCGCTCCATCGAGCACTTCCGCACATTCCGCACGTTGGCATGGTGCGCTATCGCACTGTCCTGGCTCGAAGGAGGCAGTTGTTTCTCTAGTGTGAACGTTCCGAGGCGGTGGGCGCTATTCCACGAAGGGGAGCGATTTTCTCCGTCGGTTTAAAGTCCAGCGAGTAATGCCCAGATATTTGGCCGCAAGGGTTTTGTTGCCTCCGGCTCGTTGGAGTGCTTCCGCGATGATTCGGTTTTCTATGTCGGCTAGAGAAACCTCCCCCAGTCGAAATGTCAGGTGAATCTGCAGGGGATCAGGCGTGGGTGATGGAATGGCTTGTGCCGCCGGGGGCGGTGACGCCGCTGACGTCAGCTTGCCTTGAAGCTCGGAGGGGAAGTGTGAGGTCTCAAGGGTGTCTTGCCGGCAAAAGAGTACCGCACGCTCGATCAGGTTTCTGAGTTCTCGGATGTTGCCTGGAAAATCATAGTGGGTCAGCATCGCCTGAGCGGGAGCCGACAAATGGCGGACCG
>JANDJE010000028.1 GCA_024331095.1 Nitrospira sp.
CGTAATCCCACAACATCGCTTGAGCGCGGTCGGCCATGTGCTCGTGGCCGAACGGACCGGGTTTCATCGTTTCGAGCACGGCGGACTGCACGCGCCCCCCGAGGCGAAAGGTCAATTTAACCGGCGTACCGTAGCCGTATCGCTTCTGGACACCCTTGCCACCGGCCTTGCCGATCACGTCATAGGCCAGCAATTCGGCATCGGAGCCGAATCGACGTTGAAGATACTGTTGCAACCGGACCTTGCTGAGTGCCGACATCGTTCACCCTCTCTCACTCTTTCGCAAGTGCCGTTCCGCCGGAAATCCCGGAACTTGGAAACCGATCACCGACTATCAGCTCCATGCTCGGTCTCCTGTTCCACTCTACCAGACAGGCCGGGGCCGAGTATGGCACGTTCGCCCGTCCTTCACAGCCTCTTTTTTCACCTCGCAACTTCCAATCTTTTCCAATCCTTCTTTGTCCTGCCTTGCGACCCCTTCCAATATTTGTCGCGTTCAGCTACATCCATCGAATGGTCACTGTGGTGAAAGGCGTCAGATTGACCGTTTCGCCGTCCCTTTGGGAACCGGACCTGTCAAGCGCCTGAAACGTCACGCGTTGTTCTCTCAATTCAAGATGAAGGAAACGGTGTATCATCGGCACATCGTTTGCTCGTTGTTCTAGATGGAGAAACGGACGTCTCACATTGATGAGGGAGGGACCATGCAATTGGAAATCGAAAGCCGCAATGTGGCGATGACTCCTCGCTGGAAAGCCGAGATCGAAGCCCGCATGCGAGATTTACAACAGGGGCACGATGATCTGATTCACGGCCGGGTGACGTTGACCAAGAATCGACACCACAAGAAGCTGGCCAACGTGGCCGAGGCGCTCGTGGTGGTGTCCCTGCCCGGTCGTCATACCATCACCGCTCGCAAAGAGGAAAAAACGTTTGAAGAAGCGATCCGCAGCGCCTTCGCCGCCATCGAGACGGAATTACGAAAGTACCGGGAGAAACGGGCCCGCAAAGAGGTGCGGCTGCCGCCGCTTCCTCCCTATCACGGCGTGATCTCCAAACTCTTTCCGAAAGAACGGTACGGCTTCATCCTGAAGGACGGAGGCGGAGAGGTCTATTTTCACGCCAACGCGCTGCGAGACCTCACTTTTGACGAAGTGGAGGATGGGATGGAGGTCCTGTTCAACCTGGAAGAAGGTGACAAGGGGCCACAGGCCACGGTGGTCACGACTCCCGACCCAGTTGCATCCCAAGCCCTTTCATGACACTTTCATGACAATGGACAAATACAAACTTCCCGTTTCGATGCTAGCGCCCCTCGTGGATCCGACTCAATTGGGCTTTGAGCACACGGGCGACCTGGAGCCACTGGCCGACATCATCAGCCAAGACCGAGCGGTCGAGGCCCTGGAATTCGGCTTGAGCATGAAAAGCGCGGGGTTCAATCTGTACGTCTCCGGCCCCGTCGGAACGGGAAAAGGCACGCTCGTTCGGCAAATGGCGAAACGGTTGGCGCAAGCATCCCCCGCTCCATCCGATTGGTGCTACGTCAACAATTTCCAGGACCCTTCCCGCCCCGTCTGTCTCGCGTTTCCGGCCGGTCAGGGGGCGTCGTTTAAGCGGGCCATGGGAGACTTCATCGAAGGGTTGCGGCGCGAGATTCCCACGGTCTTCGAGAGCAAGAAGTATCTTGACGCCAAGGCCAAGTTGCAGGAAGACGTCGACTCCAAAAAGAAAGCGCTCTTTCAGGAATTGACCGAGCTCAGCCGGAGCCGTGGATTCGGCTTTGAGGAAACGCCCGTCGGATTTGGGATCGTCCCTCTCAAGGCCGGCCGCCCCATGACAGAGGCCGACCTCGAGTCATTAACCGAGGAAGAACGGCACGACCTCGACGAGCGCCGCAAAATCCTTGAGGGAGAGATCCGCGATTTTCACGTGCGCGTCCATGGTCTGGACAGAGAAGCCGAACACCAGCTCCGCCACCTCGACCGTCAAGTGGTGACGAACGTCTTGGAAGGCCGCTACGACACGCTGCGCCGAGCTTACCAGGATCGGCCGGCGGTGTCCGCCTACCTGGAGCGGGTACGGCACGACGTCATTCACCATTACAAGGACTTCCTCGCCCACGAAAAGCCGTCCTTTCCAATCCCGGGGTTCGAATTCCGCCGGCCCGATCTGACGCGCTATCATGTCAACGTGATCGTGGAGCACGACCCGCACGGCGGCGCGCCCGTGGTCGACGAATCCCATCCGACCTACTCGAACCTCATCGGGAAAATCGAGCGGCGGGCGCAAATGGGCGTCATGTACACGGACTTCACCGAGATTCGGGCCGGCGCCGTCCTGTTCGCCAACGGCGGCTATTTGATCGTCAATGCGCTGGACCTGCTTCGCCAACCCTTCTCATGGGACGCATTGAAACGGGTGATTAAAACGGGGGAAGTGAAAATCGAAGACCCCGGAGAATTTTACGGCTTCTCGGCGGTGGGATTAAAACCTGAGCCCATCCCCGTCAACGTGAAAGTCATCCTGGTCGGCCCGCCCGTTCTCTACTCGCTCTTGCAAACCTATGAGGAAGGCTTCGGCAAACTCTTCAAGGTCAAGGCGGACTTCGACACCGACGTCGCGCGAGACGATCGGGAAGATCGGCTCTACGCTCGCTTCATCGCCAAACTGTGCCGAGAGGAAGGACTGCCTCATTTCGGCGCCGATGCGGTGGCCGAAGTGATCCGGCAGGGTCTGCGGCTCGCCGAACGAAGGGATCGGCTGTCGCTTCGGTTCAGCTTGGTGAGCGATCTCGTCCGCGAAGCCGGCTATTGGGCCGGGAAAGAGGGACGTTCGTTGGTCACGCAAGCGGACGTTGAGGCCGCCGTCGCTCATAAACGGTATCGCTCGAATCTGGCCGAGCAATGGATCCAGGACGAAATCAAGGAAGGCACCTTGATGGTCGATCTGGACGGCGAGGTCGTGGGGCAGGTCAACGGTCTATCCGTTCATCAGCTCGGGGATTACTCGTTCGGGCGTCCCACCCGCATCACGGCTCGAACCTACGTCGGCACCAAGGGCGTCATCGACATTCAGCGGGAAGCCGAACTGGCCGGGACGCTCCACAGCAAAGGAGTGCTGACCTTGGCCGGCTACCTGGCGGGAAAATTCGCCGGTTCTCATCCGCTGGCGATGACCGCCTCGTTGACCTTCGAGCAGACCTATTCCGAGGTGGAAGGAGACAGTGCGGCCGTAGCCGAATTGGTCGCGATCCTCTCCAGCCTGGCCGACCTGCCGGTTCGTCAGTGGCTGGCCGTCACCGGCTCCGTCAATCAGTTGGGAGAAGTGCAGCCCATCGGCGGGGTGAACGAGAAGATCGAGGGATTTTTCGAATCTTGTCAACGCCGAGGCCTCACGGGTAAACAGGGTGTGATCATCCCGGCCCGCAACACCAAACACCTGGCCCTTCGCCGCGATGTCGTGGAGGCCGCCGAAGCGGGCCGCTTTGCCGTTTACGCGGTCAATACGATCGACGAAGCGGTGGAGCTGCTCACCGGGATTCCGCCCGGCGAACGGGGCCTCGACGGACTCTATCCGCCCGACACCGTCTTCGGTCGCGCCGCTCGACGCCTCGAAGAAATGGCGAACGCCGTCGCCCGGTGGACGGAAGGGCAAGAAGAGAGCGGAGACTCTCTTATCACGGAACCGTGACCGATCGAACCCCATCATGAGGCCGTTGTCACTCCGCCAGAATTTCGACAGTCCCCTCATCCCGTAAACGGAGAGCAGCCCACACGGCAAGCCGATCTCGGCGCCGACTCCTCTTCGCTCACGAATCCCCGAACACCTCCCGGCGGTTGAGCGGACGAGAAAGCGTCCAGTATTATTTATGATGACGAAACCGCCATGGAACGCGGCCCACCTTGCGCATCACGCGCAAGGTGAATCAAGAAAAGATGGTCCGGAACGTGACGAGGTCCACAAAATGGATAGGGAGAAGTCTCATCGGGCTCGCCGTCTTCGGCGGCCTCACCTACCTCTATTACACCGAAGTGAAACCGGTCGTGATTTTCGGACTCCGGTCCGACTATGCCCATGCCATTCCCTACCAAGAGGTTCCCCAAGGCTTGACCGGTTTGAAGGCCGAATCGTGCGGGGTCTGCCATCCCGACATCTACAATGAATGGAAAACCAGCATCCATGCCCAGGCCTATGACGATCCGTTCTTCCAAGCCTATTGGACCAAAGACAAACGGATTTGGGTCTGTTTGAACTGCCACACCCCGCTCGAAAACCAACAACCGACCTTGATCAAGGCCATCCCGCGCGACCGGGTGGAACGGGCCGTGCAGGAAGCGAATCCGCGCCATGATCCCGACTATCAGCGAGAAGGAGTGACCTGCGCGGCCTGCCATGTCCGGGACGGGGTCATCCTAGGCCCTTATGAGGATGCCAAGGCCCCTCATCCGACGAAGTACGATCCCATGTTCCGCACCACGCAGCTCTGCCAACGTTGCCATAGTGTCGTGGGAGGACCGGCGCAGTTTTACAATGGCGGGCCTTGCGGCACCTATACCGAGTTCGAGGACGGGTATTGGAGCAAGGAGCGAGGCTACATCTGCCAGAACTGCCATATGCCGGAAATCGAGCGGCCGGTCGCCGTGGGAGGCCCCGTGCGAACGGGACGGCGGCACCTCTGGCGCGGGGGGCACGACCCAGAGATGCTCAAACGGGCGATCGACGTCAAGATCTCGGCGGAACCGGCCGACCCCAAACCGGGCGACCGAGTCCGTGTGACCGTGACCCTCACCAATGCCGGGGCCGGACACAAACTGCCGACCGGCGATCCCGATCGTCACTTTACGGTCGAGTTCGCGGTGCGCGATCAGGACGGGAGGGTCTTGAAAGATCAGTCCGACACGATGGGACGATGGATTCTCTGGCAGCCGGCCATCGTCGAACTCTACGACAATCGGCTCATGCCGTTGGCAAGCCGCACGTACACATTCGACTATCGATGGCCCAGAGAAGGCGAGAACCAGACCCTATCGATCACGGTGCGGTATCACATTTTGACGGAGCGGCAACATCAAATGTTGATCGACAAATACGGCCTCACGGCGCCGGACCCCTATCACTTCACCTTGTATGAGCGAGAGGTCCCTCTGACCGGCAATCTCACGGCCTCTCTGGCCGGCTTGGCTCGGACCACTCACCCGGCTTGCCCGGGACCTCAACAAGGTTGACGTGATCACAACCTTGGTATCGACGCTCGGCCGCTCCTCTCGCCGCCCCCTCATGCCATGGTCAGCACCACGCGAAACCTGGCCTTTCCGCTCAGCATCCGATCATAGGCCGCCGGAGCCTGTTCCAGCGGAAACGACTCGACGATCGGACGGATGCCGGTCAACGCGCAAAAATTAAGCGCATCCTCCGAATCACGGGCGCTGCCCGACGGCCATCCTTGAATCGTCCGACGAGCGCTGATCAGTTGGATCGGCGTCATGGTCATGAGATCGGCCGATGCGCCGAGGACGATCAACTTGCCGCCGACCGCCAAGCCGTCGATCATCTCCGACATCGCTTTGCCGCTTGGAGCCGTCGCCAGAATCACGGCGGCGCCGCCAAGACTCGCCAGCTCCTTAGCCGGATCGGTCGTTTCGGCGTCCACGTAGCGCTCGGCCCCCAGCTTCACGGCGAGTTCGGCCTTGTCCGCCCCTCGTCCGATGGCCACCGTGTGAAAACCCATCTTGCCGGCAAACTGCACACCAAGATGCCCCAGGCCTCCCACTCCCTGGACGGCGACCAGATCGCCCGCCTTGGCTCCGCTGTGACGCAAACTGTTGAACGTGGTGATCCCGGCACAGAGAATCGGCGCGGCTTCGGTGGGAGTGAGCGCGTCCGGGATTGCGGCCAACGCCTCGGTGCGCGCGATCAAATACTCGGCATACCCTCCATCTTCGTGAAAGCCGGTCACGATGAAGTTCTTGCAGCCGAGAAAATCGCCTCGACGGCAAGGTGTGCAGTGGCCGCAATGGCCCCCGTGCCACCCGACGCCGACACGTTGGCCCTTTTCCCAAGCCACCACTCCGGCGCCCACCGCGTCGATCACGCCGGCCACCTCATGGCCCGTGACACGCGGATAGTGCAGCCCCGGCCAATAGCCTTCTTTGACGAACAGGTCGCTATGGCAAACCCCGCAGGCTTGCACTTTGACGCGGACGGTGTTGGGCCTGGGTTCCGGCACCGGACGACGCACGATTTCGAACGGACCTCCAGGCTCTGTAATCTGCACGGCCGTCATGTGTGTCATCGGCGCCTCCTGGTCTACATCTGCCGACCGGTCTGTTTCCGGAAACGCGCCGCCGCTCCGCGGCAGCGATCATCTTCTCCGACGCATCCATCTCCATCCCTTACCTTGCCCCGCCCCGCGCCTCATGATCGCATGCAAGCGGCACGGATTCCCTTCTGCCCGGTACGTCGAGACTCTTTGGATCGGCGACTGAGCCGGCAATTCAGAAGCGGCAGATTGACACACGTCGAAATGCGATGCCGATGGAGAAAATGGAACCGGCCGACAAGAACCATTCTCGTCTTGTTTCGGCGGTCAGTGGCGCAAGGATTGATCGCGCTCGCAGGTGAGCTCCGCCAACATCCGTTGCCCCTCCGTGGCGTCAGAGGGAATGCGCGCGAGGCAGGCTTCCAGCGAATCACCAACCGTTCCCGCCGAGGCCCGATCGCCGCTTTTGGCAACGGCCGTCCCCACGATGCCCTGCCGGAGCTCCTCGCTCTCCCGGCAGTTCTGTTCAGCGACCAGCCGAACCCCTTCGCTGGAATCGGCCGGAATTCGAGCCAAACACCCTTCCAGCGTGTCCGGCAGCGCCTGAATCCTCACCTCTGGGACCGACTCGCTCTCCGAAGCAGACGGGCTCCCGGATATCTGCTGCATCGCGGACCGTTCGAGCACACAGCCAGCCCCTGTTCCAACCAGACACGCAAGGCCGATGAGTCCGATCCTTCTCAGCATCCTGTTCTTCATATGGAGATATTCCTTTCCTCCTGCTTTCGGAGCGCAACAATGAGCGAGTATCTTGATCGCGCCCCTATATAGCGAAGTCTCCGTCAGGGTGCAAGGGACATTATCACAAGAAGAGACTTCATGGACCCGGAGAGCTGGATTCTCCGGATTCCACGGAGATGGTGTATAGTTATGAAGCACCTCTGGACGAAGCAGAGCATTTCACGGAGAACAGGACAAGCGTGGCGCGTTTACACCTCGGAAATCCCCTCCGTTCCCTGGTTCCCGGCGAACTCGACCCGGACGGGATCTCCATCGACGAACTGACCGTTTCGACCAAATTGCAATCCTGGGAAAATGCGCAGCTTCCGGTCAAATGGAGGTTTTCGGCCCGTCTGCCGTTTTTTTTGGTTCTCCTGTTCATTCTGACCGTCATGTTCGTTCCTTGGACACAGACGGTGACCGTCACCGGCCAAATCTCGGCCTATACGCCTTACGAACGTCCTCAGGAAATCGAGGCTCAGATCACCGGACGACTCAAAAAATGGCACGTATTCGAAGGAGACCAGGTCAAGCAGGGCGACTTGATTCTTGAGTTGGACGATACCGACCCCAACTTCATGTCGCCGGACCTCTTGACGTTTCTGGAACAGCGGAAACAGGCGCTGGAAAAGACGAAAATGGCGGCCTTGGCGCGGGTCGCTCAACTCGACAAACGGATCGGAGAGATGCGGAACCTGCTGAACGCCGCCGTTCCCTCGGCTGAAGCGCGGGTGGCCGAAGCGGAAAGCAAGGTGCGGGAGGCACGACAGAGAGTCGAAGCCGCCAAGATCGCCGCCATGACGGCGAACTTGAACTTGGAGCGGCACAAGCAACTGGCAAAGAGAGGGTTGGTGTCCGAACGAGAGGTGGAACTGGCCATCCAGACCGATATCGCCGGTCGAGCCGACCTGGAAGGGGCCCAGGCGAACCTGCAAGCCGCGGAGCAGGCCATGAAATCGCTCGGCTTCGGCCGCGACCAAGTCAGCGCCGAAATGTTGCAGCGGCTGCTCGACGCGGAGGCGGCTCGCGACGCCTCGGCGCTGGAAGCGGCCAGGGTGGAAGACCAGCTTGCCGACGTCCTCTTGCGGCTTTCGAACGCCGAGCAACGCCGCTACGCCGGCAAAATCACGGCGCCGGCCGACGGGACCGTCGTCAAGATGGCCAAGGTCGGCGTGGGAGAAACCGTTCGGCAGGGCGACACCCTGATCCTCATTGCTCCCACCAGTTTTGACAGGGCCGTCGAAATGACCGCGGACGGGCTGGACGCGCCGCTGTTGAACGTGGGCCGCAAGGTCAAGCTCCTCTTTTATGGAATCCCCGCCATTCCCCTGCCGGCCTGGCCTGAATTGATGGCCGGCACCTACGACGGCGTGATCAAGGTGGTCGATCAAGTCGACGACGGCAGGGGCAACTACCGGTTTTGGGTCGTTCCCGATCCCGACGATCGCCCCTGGCCCGATCAATTACACATCCGGCAAGGAACGAAGGTGATGGGCTGGGTGATCTTGAACCGCGTTCCCCTCTGGTATGAACTCTGGCGCCGGTTCAATCTCTTTCCCCCCGATTATGAGGAGCGATCGCACACGTTGCTCGACACGTTGTTGCCCAAAGCGTGGAAAGTCGCGAAATAACGTTCTTCCGCCTCCGAACCGCCCGCGTCGCTCCGCGCCGCCTTTCTTCAAGACATCAACAGCCCTGGGCCGGTCGCCTCGCCAAGCGAGATACAGCGATCGACGTAGGGAGTCAGGTCCGGATCGCTCGAGACAAAAATGACGGTCCAAGGCTCATCCTTGGAGCAGAGTCGTTGGATGATGGCATCCCGCACCGAGGGCTGCATGTCGTGAAACAATCCGTCAAAAACCAGCAACTGCGGTCGTCCGACGATCGCTCGCGCGAGCAGGATGCGCAAGACGTGGGTCGGGGCGGGAATTTCCCCGAGGACGCCGATGCCGGAATCGATGCCCTGAGGAAACGTCGCCACCTCCTCCTGAAGCTTGGTCAACCACAGCGCCCACCGGATATCCTCATAGGAAATGTACGGTCGTCGCCAGACGATATTGTCCGCGATCGTTCCATCGATCAGCGAGAGCTGCGAATCGATCATGAAGCCGCGGCACCGGTTGATGACGCTTGGATCCAGATGCCTGAGGTCCACGTCGTTATAGGAAACGATCCCGCCGGTCGGCATGGTCAACCCGGCCAGCACCTTCGCCAGAGACATCCGTGCCGTCGTCGTCCCGACGTAGATGGCGATTTTCTCGCCCGGAGCGACGTTCAGATCGACGTTCCTCAACACCGGTGATTCCCCCGAACTCAAACTCATGCCTTGGCATGACACACGAATGCCGTGGATTTTGGAGTCAGGCAGCGTCACCGGCATCGTGGAGGTCTGCGGGCGTCGATCGCTGGGGAGCGAGAAGAAGACGTCCAGTTCGACCAAGGCCGTGAAAAAGAAATACACCTGTCCCATGCTTTTGACGACCGCGTCGAAGTTGACCAGCAGGCCGGCGACGACGACCTCCACCGCCACCAATTGGCCGATGGTCAATTGGTCGATGGTCAACAGCCACCCGGCCAACGCCAAGGCGCTGCCGTGCGCGACCGCCTGGCCGCCCACCGAAGCCAGAAATTGGCGCAGCAGCACGGCAAACCGAGACCGACGGCACTCGATGTAGCGCGTCGCGATCTCATCGGTTTTTTGGATCACCAAGGCGTCGCTGTCCGTCGCCTTGACGTGAAGCAAATTCTGAGAAAGCTGCTGAATCCAGTGCAGCATGTCGTACTTGGCATGAGACATGTCGACGGTCGCCCGCACCCCTCCCCGCGAGAGACCGAAAAAGATGACGGAGGAGCCGAGCAACAGGACGCCGTTAAAGAGCAGAAAGTAGGGGTGATAGAACACCAAAATCATCATGCCGATCGTGCCGCCGATGACCACGTGGACCAAGTCCACCAACAATGTCGCCAAGGCGCGTTGCATGAAGACCGTTTCCACGAAATAGTTCGAAAACCTGGGGTGAAACTCTTCGACGCGAACATGCGAGAGCTTCCGAGCCATCGCAAACGCCGTCCTGACGAACAGCCGGCGCTGCAAGACTTCAACGGCGTAATATTGCAACGTCCGAAAGGCTCCGACGGCGATCAAGACGACGACCATGATGACGGCCAGCGTGGCGATCATCACCGGTTGGATCGCGAAGGAAAAGGTATTGACCAATTCCTGAACCGTCAGAGGCACGATGAGCGAAAACAGGCCGATCGCCAGCGAATAAGAGACCACCAGGGTCAGAATTCTTCGTTCATGCCGAAGAAAGCGGGCAAACAGGCTCAGGACATGAAAGAGGCTCGGCTGCGCGGCGCCGTGCGCGCCATGCGATTGTCCCATGTGTCGGCTCCCCTCGGTAATCACCTCTGTTCGGACGTTATCGACGCGTCTGCCGGCTCATGACGAGCGGAATCATTCCCCGCCGTCCGTTCGCGGAAACCCTATCACGCTTCCGCCGGCGAGTCACCCGCCGACGTCACTCCGCCGGTGTCTTGGCCCAGGCTCCGATCGCCCATTGGTACAAGGCCATGGCCTTATGAAATTCGGCCTTTGCCAGAATGACTTGTTTTTTCGCGTCGACGGTGTTGCGCTCTCGAAGATTGACGAACAGCACCGTGCTTGCGCCGAGACTGAAGCGGTACCGCTCCCCTTCTTCGACGATTTCGACCAAACGAAGGGCCTGCGAGGCCTCCTCGATGCGCTCCTTGGCACGCTCGATGGCCGAGAGGGCGTTGTCGACGTCGACCGCCACTTGATTCTCCCGAAACGCCTTGGCCATCACCAGCCGCTCCGCCTGTCCCTGAGCCTGCAACACCTCGCCTCGCCCGCGCCGTTGGAAAATCGGAAATCGCAACTCGACTCCGAATCGATATCCCAACCCCAGCACGAATTTCTCGGGAGCGCGCGCCGGCGCCGCCTCAAGGTCCAGATTGGGCAACAGATTGTTCTTGGCCAGCGCCAGATCGATGTGATTGATCTTCGCTTCCACTTCAAGCTCTTTCACTTCCGGTCGTTCTTTCGCCGCCTCGAGCTTGTGTGACAGCGCGTCTTCGGAAGTCGGAACCCGCCCTATCGCCGGGAATTCCGGCGCGCGATCAAGGGGCGGAGCGGACGGAGAACCATTGTCCCATAGAAACATGGACAGCCTGAACTGTTCCTGCTCAAGACGCCGACGGGCCGCGATGGCGACCTCGCGGCGACGATGTACTTCCTGCCCCGCCTCCACGACGTCGATCGGGGCGATTGCGCCGGCTTTCGCCCGTTCTTCCATCTGTTGATAGCGCTCTTCCGCCACGGTCAACGCTTGTTGTTCGACCTCCAGCATCTTGACGGCCGCCACCCACTCCCAGAATTGATGAGCGGCAGCCAAGAAGAGATCTTGACGGGTCTGCGCGATCTTGATTTCCGCAAGAGGCGCCGCAAGCTCCGACCGTTGCAATTCGGCTCGTTCGGGGTTTACCAACAGACCCCGGAGCAAGGGAAGAAATCCTCCCAAAATGAGCTGCTGATTCTCGCCGAACGCCAAGTCGGGAATCCGCGCCTCGCCGATCGCTCGGCGATATCCGGCGCTGCCCCGAAATCCCCATGGGTGGCGGGCTTCAAACAAGGTGTCGTTGTACCCGACGGTTTGCGTTCCCTTTTCCGGATTGCTGCTCGAAACGAACCGCTCAAGCTCCATGTCATTGACAAGAACCGGGTCAAACGCGCCCAGCGCTTTGATGATCTTGCCTCGCGCGATCGTTTTCTCGGCCCCCACTCCTCTGAGGAGCGGATGAGATCGATCGATCCAGGAATGGACTTCTTCCAGCGTGAACGGAACGGGAAGAAGCGACTTTCCGACCGGTCGCTCGTCGGCCTGACCCGCAAACGCGATCGCCGACGAGGCGAGCCACCATCCGAAAACAAATATCAGCAGTTGCATCGCGAATCTCCTTTCGTTTTGGCGGATTCCGTCCGGGCTTTGCTACGGAACAGCTTCTCAAACGGCCTGGTCACGCCGCGCACAGAGCGGGCGACGTCGGACGGCGCGACGATGCGCGTCCTGACACGGACATCACCGAATCAGCCGGCAGGGTTGACCGGTCGTTTCTTTCACAAACGACGACACGCCACTGTGAGGCGAACGTAGCATACGGCGGACTCGGACTCTACCACCCGCGGCGAGTTCAATCGAACATGGAGCCGTCGGAAGCAAAGGTACCGTCGGACGGCATCCGGATCTAGGAAAGGCAGCGAGCGGACAATCGGCGGGATGAGAGGGAGAGCATCACCGCTTCGGCGGCCGACCGATGATGTGCACCTTCGGTCCTTGGGGGAGCAGGATCAAGCGATCATCCTGCCCTTCGTCGCCCAATACCCATTCGAAGAGTCGTTTGGCGTCGGTTAATTCCGGATCGCGTGGAACCCCGTACTGCTCTTTTTGCATCGGCTCATCATAGAGGCCGATGCAGCCGTGCGAGGCGGGATAGCCGGGCACATCCCGCCCGTGAATCCAGTACGACACGCCGGCGCGATTGGTATAAAACCGGAGCGCATGGTTCATCGGATAGGGGCGATCGGTTCCTTCGATCGTATAGAGACTGGATCGGCGGCGGCGATGAGCGGCGGAAAGACGAAACTCGCCGGTGGGAGTCCGGTCAGAGGCTGCCCGTGGCCCCGACGTGATCGGAAGCGAGAATCTAAGCGCCCCATATTCGTATGCGCCGAGAAATTGCTCGGACAGATCAATGAGAATGAACTTCGCCTCCCCTTCCGCCGGCGGATACACCGACGGAAGCGGATCAAACTCGGCCAGGTCCTCGACCCGTTTCGGCACCTTGATGGACACGCCGGGACCGGCGTGACGCCGATCGACGCGATTGAACCGAGCGACGTCCGCCCACCGTTCGCCGAACAGTCGCTCCAATGATTCGCCGCCTCGCAACGTCCGGCATTCCCAGTCGATCCGCTCGTCGCTCGGATGGAGGACGGCACACAGGCCGAGCAGTTTCTTTGGCGTGTCCGCGTACGACACAACGAAAAGAAGTGCGGCCGGGACGAGAACGGTCGCCGGCCATCCGCCTCGGACGATGGAGACACGGCCCGCCGTCCTCATGCGAAGATCGGGCCTCATGTCCGCTCCCTTTTTGATCCTCCACGCGCGTCTTCTCCCGATTTCCGCTTCTCTTGCGAGAGGCGTGTCACGTCGCACGAGCGCCGCTTACGACCAATATTGCGACGCTCTCAAATAGCCGAACAGCAGATCGCGACGGGCCAGGATACCCACCAGTTTATTGTTCCGTACCACCGGCACGCGGGTGACGTACCGGTCCTGAAACAGATCGGCCACTTGGGCCAACGTCCGGTCCTCGGTCACCGTCAGGGGGTTCGTCGACATGATCTCGGCCGCCGTGATCTTCCTCAGATCCCGCCCGTCGATCATCGCCTGCAAGAGGTCGTATTCGGTCACGATGCCGACGACCGTGCCTTCCTCGTCCACGACCGGAAGGCTTCCATAGTTGCGATGGGTCATCAGATGGGCGATCGTCGCCGCGTCAGTGCGCGGCGCACACCGCGTCACCGCGTCCTGCATCAACTGTCCGACGGTCAAGGTCTTGGGATCACAGGCTTTGAGAAAAAATTCCGTCTGTCGCATCGTCCGTCCTCACTTTCTCGTCTTGGGCTTTCCCGCCGACGGGCCTGCCGCCAGATAGACGCGCAGGACGTCGCGGCGCGCAATGATACCGATCAACCGATTCCTATCGTCGACGACCGGCACGCGGACCAAATCGCTCGCTCGCAACACGTGCACCAGCGTGGCCAGGTTGGTCGCCGCAGGGATGGAGTAGGGATTACCCGTCATCACCTCTCCCGCCGTCACGGTCCCGAGTTCCCTCCCCTCGTCAAGGGCCGCGAGCAGATCATGTTCGCTGACGATTCCGATCAGCTTTCTCCGTTGATCGATGACGGGAACCGCCCCAAATCCCTCGATCATCAGCGAGGCGATCACGTCGCCTTTTGTGCGCAGATGCACGGACTGCACGTTTGTCTCCATCACTTGCTCAACGGTCATCGAGGAGAAATCTTGTCGCTTGGCCCCTTGCGCCTTGTTCTTCCGGACCGCCATGGCAGTACCTCCCCCCTTAAGTAAGAGATTCTCTGATTTACCGATCCTGCCCTCTCCTACCCTCTCCTTTCACCTTCAATCAACGCCAATGCCCCGAATTGCCACGACCCGGTTTTCCACGTGCTGCAAAACTCCCCACCGCCTCAATTGATTCGGCATGCGAGATACCCTCAATATCAAAGAAAGAAAAGGACCTCTTTCTTCCTTTTCCAACCGGGCGACTATAGGCATACACAATGCAGATTGAGTGCCTGACGGTACCCGCCATAAACCCCAACAAAAGGAGCGGCCATGAAAATCCTCTGCGCCGTGGACGGATCGGAGTTTTCTCAGTGGGCCATTGACGCGATCGGGGTCTTGGGACGAAGCGCCCTTTCTTCCGTCACGGTGCTGCACGTCATGGACACCCGGCACCTGAAGCCGGTCGGCGCCCCCCACACGGCAACCTACCGAGGCGCCAAGGCGGCCCTGGAGAAGTCCGGCGAAGAGATTCTCCGCCGCTCCGTCACTCGACTGGAAACGGCGCTCAGTCAATCACCCCTGCGTCCGCGCACGGCGGTGCGCACCCTGTTGCTCCACGGCTCTCCCGCCGCCACGATCGTCCGGCGAGCCGACCAAGAGCGGATGGACCTCATCGTCCTTGGCACGCGCGGCGCGAGCGACATCAAAGGCTTTCTCCTCGGCAGCGTGGCGCGCAAGGTCGCTTCGCTGGCCGACTGCGCGGTCCTCGCCGTCAAGCGACCGATCAAGGCGGTCGATCGGATTCTTCTGGCCGTGGACGAATCGAAATATTCCCGACGGGCGGCGAAATTTCTCCGCTCCGGCATTCTCCCCGACACCGCCCATATCATCATCTTTACCGCAGCCGTCTCCCCGGTCACCGACCTGGCCGCCCGCCACCTGACCGAGCAGCAGATCAAATCGCTCAATGAACCGGTGTTCGAACGGGCGACGGATCTCGTGGCCAAGATGCGGGAAGACTTCCTGAAAGAAGACTTCACCGTGACGACGGAAGTGCAATTCAACCATGTCACCGACGCCATCATCCGGATGGCGACCTTCAACCAGGCCGATATCCTGGTCGTCGGTTCGCGAGGATTGTCCGTGCATCAGCGGCTTCGACTGGGAAGCGTCTCCGAAACGACGCTGAAGTATGCGCCCTGCTCGGTTCTGGTCGTACGAGGCGTTCGTGCCTGAATCGCCCCACAAGGATATCCATCGCCTCTCGGTCGAGGCGGTGCTGAACCGCTTGCACACGACCGACGCCGGTCTTTCGCTGGAAGAGGCGGGCAGGCGACTGAGAGAACACGGACCGAACATTCTACTTGAACCGTCCCGCAGCACCCCGCTCCGGAGTTTCAGTCGCCATTTCACTCACTTCCTCGCCATACTCTTGTGGATCGCGGCCGGTCTCTGTTTCATGGCGGACGTGATGAATCCCGGCGAAGGCATGGCGACGGTGGGATGGGCCATCGTCGCCGTCATCGTAATCAACGCCGTCTTCGCGTTCGCTCAAGAATACAGGGCGGAACGGGCCTTCGCGGCGCTCCGCCGCCTGTTGCCGGACAAGGCTTGGGTCATCCGAGGCGGGCAACCGGTCGAAATCGAGCGGCGCGACATCGTCCCCGGCGACGTCCTGATCCTGGAAGAAGGCGAACGGGTGCCTGCGGACGCGCGTCTGATCGAAGCGGTGGGGATGCGGGTGGACAATGCCGCCCTGACGGGCGAGGCTCGGCCGAAACGGCGGACGGCCGATCCGGTCACCGACGGCCATTGGCTTGATCTCCCCAATCTTGTGTTCGCGGGCACGACGATTCTCTCCGGCCATGGGCGAGCCGTTGTGTTCGCCGTCGGCATGCGCTCGGAATTCGGCAAGGTCGCCGCCCTTGCCACCACGACGGAATCCGGAGCCAGTCCGCTTCAACGGGAGATCGCCAAGGTGACGCGGATCATCGCCGCGCTCTCCGTGACCATGGGCGTCCTCTTCTTCTCGATCGGCCTCTGGGCCGGCTTGAGCATCTGGACCAGTTTCGTCTTCGGCATCGGCATCATCGTGGCCAACGTGCCGGAGGGATTGTTGCCGACCGTCACCCTCGCCCTCGCCATGAGCAGCCAACGCATGGCGAAGCGCAACGTGCTGATCAAACATTTGCCCGCCGTTGAAACGCTCGGCTGCACGACCGTCATCTGTACCGACAAGACCGGCACCCTGACCGAAAACCGCATGAAGGTCGATCGTTTCTACGTGGATGGACAGGTGATCGAGTCGCGGGACGGCTGCTTTGTCGCCCAGGGCCGATTGATCAGTTCGGCTGAAGCCGCACGCTGGTGCCGGTTCTTTGACGTGCTCCTTCACTGCCAGAACGCGAAATGGGCCCGGCGATCCGACGGACGGCGGACGGCGACCGGCGATCCAACAGAAGTAGCGCTTCTGGAATTCGTCATCGAACACGGGCTGGCTCATCGTCCGTCTTTGCGCCGCATGGGAGAGCTTCCTTTCGACGCCGATCGCAAGCGAATGAGCACGCTCCATTGGTCGGAAGGCCGGCTGCTGGCCTTCACAAAGGGCGCTCCGGAATCGGTGCTGCCCATCTGCACCATGATCCTCCTTGACGGAACCTCCCGTCCCATGACGGAGGATGAGCGGACGACCATCTTGAATCAAAGCCGCGCCTTCGCGGAGCAGGCCCATCGGGTGCTGGCGGTCGCCATGCGCGAGGTGGCTCACCGGCCCGAACGGATCGAAGTTGAGACCATTGAGGAGGACCTGACGTTCCTGGGCCTGGTCGCCATGGTGGACCCACCCAGGCGAGAGGTGCCGGAAGCCGTGGCTACCTGCCGCCGGGCCGGCATCCGCGTCGTGATGATCACCGGAGACCATCCGCTGACCGCGCTGGCCATGGCCAAAGAAATCGGTTTGGTGGCGAGCCGGGCCGATGGCGAGGCGAACAGCCCCCTGACCGTCATCGAGGGCGCTCATCTCGACCAGATGAGCGATGAGCGGTTACGTGAGATCTTGAAACCGTCGCGGACCGGCTCTCCTCCCCTGTTCGCGCGCATGGCGCCGCGCCACAAGCTGCGCGTGGTGTCCACGCTCAAAGACATGGGCGAGATCGTCGCCGTCACGGGCGACGGCGTCAACGACGCGCCGGCGCTCAAGCGGGCGGACATCGGCGTGGCGATGGGCCTCGCCGGCGCCGACGTCGCCAAGGAAACGGCCGACATGATTTTGCTCGACGACAACTTCGCGACGATCGTGTACGCGATTGAAGAAGGACGGACGGTGTACGACAACATCCGCAAATTCTCGACCTATATCTTGGCGAGCAACGTCCCCGAAATCGTCCCGTTTCTGGGATACGGCCTCGCCGGATGGCCGCTGGCGCTTACGATTCCCCAAATCTTGGCGGTCGATCTCGGCACCGACATGATCCCGGCTCTTGGGCTCGGCACAGAACGGCCCCAGGCCGATGTCATGGATCGCCCGCCGCGCAACCGGCGCGAACGGATGCTGAACCTCCCGTTGCTTCTGAGGGCGTACCTCTTTTTGGGTGTCATCGAAGCGGCGACGGCGATGGCGGCATTTTTTCTCTATCTCACCGGCAAGGGATGGGTCTGGGGCACACTGCTCGACTGGTCGTCTCCTCTCTACCGCGAGGCTACGACGGTCACCCTGGCGACCATCGTCCTGGCGCAGGTCGCCAACGTGTTCGCCTGCCGATCCGACCATCTTTCCACGGCCAGGATCGGATGGTTCTCCAATCCGCTCATCCTCTGGGGGATCCTCGCGGAGCTGACTATCTTTGTGCTCGTGGCTTACACACCGGTCGGCAATCACCTGTTCGGCACCAGCCCCCTTCCGTTGTGGATCTTCGGCCCGTTGGCCCTCGGCGGAATGGGATTGCTGCTGGCCGAGGAAGGACGCAAGCTGTTCGTCAATCGGTTGATGCGGCGACCGTCGCCGTCGGCGCAGGAAGAACTGTCCACATGATCAGCGAGCCGAGCGAATCACCTCCCGATGATCGGACAACCCAATCGGTCACGCGCGAACGGCATCCGTCCGTTCTCCCCTCCCCCCTTCCACCGGGTGATCGAGAGTTGGTTTCTCCTGATTTCAGCATCGGGGTTCCCCATCGACGGCCGACGTCTCGACTACCATGGATCATCGGAATTGGAACGGCTCTGCTCATACTCGGGGCCGGAGCTTGGTATTGGTGGGTGTCCTCCACGCCGCCGGTCACGTACAAGACCCTCCCTGTCGATCGAGGTCCCATCACCTCTCTGGTCACGGCAACTGGAACAGTCAATCCCGTCATGTCGGTCCAAGTCGGCAGCCAAGTTTCAGGCAAAATCGCCGCACTGTTCGTGGACTTTAATTCCGAGGTCACGAAAGGACAGGTGCTGGCCCGGATCGACCGGCAACCGTTCCAGGCCCGTGTCGCCCAAGCCCGCGCTTCGGTCAAAAGCGCATCGGCCGGTTTGGCCAAGGCGAAGAACCTCGCCGCGCAGAAGAAGCGGGATCGCGATCGCATGGCGGCCTTGCGAGAACACGAGTTCATCTCACAGGCCGAACTCGACCTTGCCGAGACCACCTATCAAGACGCTCTCGCCCAGGTGGAGGCCGCCCAAGCACAGCTTGACCAGGCCCATGCGACGCTCGCGGCGGCCGAGTTGGACCTCGGTTACACCACCATCTCTTCTCCGGTGGACGGCATCGTCATCTCCCGCAACGTGGACGTCGGCCAGACCGTCGCCGCCAGTTTTCAAACGCCGACGTTGTTCGTGATCGCGCGGGACTTGACACGGATGCAGGTCAACGCCAACGTGAGCGAAGCCGACATCGGCGGCGTAGCCGAAGGCAAACCGGCCCGCTTCCGCGTGGACGCCTACCCCAGAGAATGGTTCGAAGGGACCGTCTCGCAGGTCCGCCATGCGCCGGTCGTCGTCCAAAACGTCGTGACCTACGACGTCGTCATCACGGTCGACAACCGACACCTGAAACTGAAACCCGGCATGACCGCGACGGTCACGATCGTCACGGATGAAAAAGAACGGGCGCTCAGGGTGCCGAACGGAGCCCTGCGGTTTCGGATGCCCGGCGCCCCGATCGACCGCAAGACGACGTCCGTTTGGGTAAAAGACGCCGACGGACACGTCCGCCGCGTGCCGGTGACGACCGGCATCGCCGACTCCCTCTATACGGAAATCGTGGACGGCGCAGTACGGGAAGGCGACCAGGTCGTCGTTGGTATTGAAACGCTTGACGAAGGGCGAAACCGAACGTTGCCGCCGGGATTCGAACTTGGTCCCAAGGTCAGATGATCGGGCGGGGCTCTGGTTCGCCCTCAGTCCGGTGCATCGGGCTCATGAGAGGCGACAGCATCAACGGAAGCCGGAACCGGTAACGGGACGATGTCTTTTCTCTGGCTGACGATCCTCTCCGCGTTGCGTGTACTCCGGCGTAATCCCTTGCGGGCCGGACTGACCATGCTCGGCGTCATCATCGGCATCGGCGCCGTGGTGGCCATGGTCAGCCTGGGGCAGGGCGCGACCGCTGCGATCCAGGCGGAAATCGCCAGCCTCGGCACCAATGTGCTCATCGTCATCCCTGGCGCGACGACGGTCGGGGGCATCCGCGGCGGTCTTGGAACGGCCTCCACCCTGACCGTCGACGATGCCGAAGACATCGAGAGAAAAGTATCCGGCGTGACGGCGGTCCTCTACGGCAGCCGATCCGTGCTGCAGGTCGTCCGGGAGAGCAAGAACTGGAGCACGGTCGTCTTCGGCACGACGCCCTTGTTCCCCGACATGCGCAACTGGCCGATCATCCAAGGGTCGTTCTTTACCCAGTCGGACTTGGACTCGGCGGCCAAGGTCGCCGTGTTGGGAACGACCGTCGTGCGGAACTTGTTCGAGCCGGGAGAAGACGCCGTGGGCGCCGAAATCCGCATCCGCAACGTCCCCTTTCACGTGATCGGCGTGCTGGGCTCCAAGGGGCAATCCGTCACCGGCCAGGATCAAGACGATCTGGTCGTGCTGCCGTTTTCGACCGCCGAACGCAAGGTCTTCGGGACAAGCTTTCTGGGAACCGTGGGGATCGTTCTGGTGGAAACGGACGCGCAAACCGCCGTTCCGGCCGTCACGGACGACATCCGGGATCTTTTGCGAACCAGACACCGGTTGCAGCCATCCGATGACGACGACTTTACGATTCGCACCTTGGAAGACATCGCCCAGACCATCGCCGGGGCGAGTCGGACCATGATGCTCATGCTAATGAGCATCGCCTCCATCTCGCTGGTCGTGGGCGGCATCGGCATCATGAACATCCTGCTGGTCTCGGTCACGGAACGGACACGGGAAATCGGCCTGCGCATGGCGGTCGGCGCCACGCGGGTGCACATCCTGTTTCAGTTTCTCATCGAAGCTATGATCATGACGGCCTTGGGGGGCCTGCTTGGCGTGGGAACGGGCGTCGGCATCGCTCGGCTGCTCACGGCCATGATCGGGTGGCCCACGATCATCAATTCGCGCGCGGTGGCCGCTTCCTTCCTGTTTTCGCTCGCCGTGGGGCTGTTCTTCGGCCTCTATCCGGCCAACAAGGCGTCGAAGCTGAACCCGATCGACGCCATGCGGTACGAATAAAGGCCATCCAGCCGCCCTTCCCCGCGATGCCGCACGTGTTATCGAACACGTGGATATCGCCCGCCCCGATCGCTATCATATGACGCCTCTTCCACGCCGACGGCGGCGCATACACATGGAATCGGAGTCCGATTCTCCGCTGCGGCTCGACGATTTGAGGAGGATGGCATTTCACCCTGCTGAAGACCTCCTATGCCCATTGAGATGGCATTCGTCCTTGTCGTCACCCTCGTGGCGGTGCTCCTTTTCGTCACAGAAAAGCTGCCCGTGGATGTCGTGGCGCTCAGTATCATGGCCGTGCTGCTGCTCGGCGGCATCCTGACTCCAGAGGAGGGCCTGGCCGGCTTCAGCAACCCCGCGACGGTGACGGTCGGCGCCATGTTGGTCTTGAGCGCCGGTCTTTTCAAAAGCGGGGCTTTGAACGTCCTGAGCGTCTGGTTGGGCCTGCTCGGCCGATTCGGCAGCACGGTCTTGCTGATGACGATGATGATCGTCGTCGGGACCGTCTCCGCCTTCATCAACAATACCGCCGCGGTCGCGATGCTGATGCCGGTCGTGATCGGCATGGCGCCCGCGCTCGGCGTGGGCCCATCCAAGCTGCTGATGCCGCTCTCGTTCGCCTCCATGTTCGGCGGTGTCTGCACGTTGATCGGCACCTCGACCAACATCGTGGTCAGCTCCATCGCCGAGCGGTACGGACAGCCCGGGTTCGCCATGTTCGAGACGACGCCGCTCGGTCTGGTATTCTTTGCCGCGGGCACGGCCTACATGTTGGCCGCCGGGCTTCGCCTGATCCCGGACCGCCGGGCCGACGGCGATCTGACACGGCATTTCAGCATGGACGAATACCTGACGGAGATCGTTCTGCTTCCCGAGGCCAAGTCCGTCGGCACCACCGTCGGCGATTGCCCGTTGGTCAAGGACATCGAACTCGACATTCTGGAAGTCCGGCGGGGAGCGGGCCGAGCCCTATCTCCCGATCCCTCCATGGTGCTGCAGGCGGGAGACGTCTTACTCGTTCGATGCAACGTCGCGCAAATCAAGCGGTTGCAGGAACGGGTCGGCATCGCGCTGAAACCGGAGATGAAGTGGCGGGACCGGGATCTGGAATCCGGCGGCAGTCAGTTGATCGAAGCGGTCGTCGCTCCCTATTCGGTATTGGACGGACGCTCGCTGAAAGGGATTAGGTTCCGCGACAACTTCGGCGCGACCGTGCTTGCCATTCGGCATCACGGCAAGGTGGTCCATGAGAACTTGAATTCGCGAATCCTTCGCAGCGGCGACGTGCTGCTGCTCAACGTCCGGCGGGATTCGCTCACGCGCTTGAGAGAAAGTCCCGCCTTCGTCATGATCTCCGACGTGGAGCTTCCGATGTTTCGAACTCACAAGCTGGTCACTGCGCTCGCAATCGTCGCCGGCGTGGTCGGAGCGGTTGCGCTCCACCTTGTTCCCATTGTCGTCAGCGCCGTCGCCGGTTGCGTACTGCTCGTGTTGACCGGGTGCTTGACGATGCAGGAGGCTTACGGCGCCATCGAGTGGAGAATCATTGTTCTGCTGGCCGGCGTGCTCGCGCTGGGAATCGCCCTGGAAAAGACCGGCGCCGCTCTCTTGTTGTCGAAGTGGCTGATCGCCACGGTCGGAATCTGGGGGCCTGTCGCGCTCGTATCGGCGCTGTACTTGGCGACCTCGTTGTTGACCGAAACCATGTCGAACAACGCCACCGCCGCGCTGCTTGCACCCATCGCCATCGCCGCGGCTCAATCGATGAATCTCGACCCACGCCCGTTCCTGATGGCCATTACCTTCGCCGCCTCGGCGAGTTTCATGACTCCCGTCGGCTATCAAACGAATACGCTGATCTATGGACCGGGCCGATACACATTCGCGGATTTTGTTCGCGTCGGCACGCCGCTGAACATCCTCTTTTGGATCTTGGCCACGCTGCTGATTCCGGTCTTTTGGCCGTTTCAGCCGGCGTGAGCGAAGCCGTCCGCATGGAAGGACGTCACGGCCTCTCTGGAAATGGAGAACGCGCCGTTTGACTCAACAACGGGAGAGACACATGAATGTGTTGCAGGAACTCTGGGGCTTGATGAAAGGATGGTTCAACGCTCCGCTGTTCGAAATCGGCACGGCCCCCGTCACCCTATGGACGATCACTTCTCTGATCGTCCTGTTCATCATGCTGCTCTGGTCAACACAGAAGCTTAAGAACTGGGTGGTGTTGACGCTCCTTGCCAACAGCACAATCGACATCGGAGTCCGGCAAGCCACCGGCTCGATCGTCCGCTACACCGTCATCGCCATCGGCTTCGTCGTGATTCTCCAGTCGGTCGGCATCGATCTCAGTACGGTGACGGTCCTTGCCGGTGCACTGGGAATCGGCGTCGGCTTCGGCCTGCAAACGATCACCAACAACCTGGTCAGCGGTTTGATTCTCTTGTTCGAACGCCCGATCAAAATCGGCGATCGCATCGAGGTGGGACAGGTCACGGGAGACGTCGTGGACATCTCGGCCCGCGCCACGACGGTCATCACCAACGACAACATCGCGATCATCATTCCGAACGCCGAGTTCATCAGTTCCAAAGTGATCAATTGGAGTTATACGACGAGGGACGTGCGATTCAACTTCCCCGTGCGAGTGTCGTATCGGGAAGACCCGGAACGGATACGCCGCCTTTTATTGGAGGTGGCACATAATCATCCCGGCGTACTCAAAGAGAGAAAACCGGACGTGCTGTTTCAGGAGTTTGGAGAAAGTTCGCTGCAGTTCATCCTCCGCGTGTGGACACGGGACTACACCGACCGTCCGGGGGTACTCAAAAGCGAACTGTACTACGCCATCAGCAAAACATTCCGCGAGCACGGCGTCGAGATTCCTTACCCCCAGCACGACATCCACATCAAGGACGGCAGTCTGACGGTCATGACGCCCGAGCCGCCGACTTCGCCCTGAGGAACTGGAGCGCGCGAGGGCTCTTCTTCTTTCAATCGCCGCGGACGATCGGTGGACAATCGATAGACGGAAAGCGCGGGGACCCGATTCCGCCAGAGGAACGGCTCAGCGGGCGACGCGCACGGCCCTGACGATCTTAGCGCCTTTGACCTGTTCCAAAAATCGCTCCGTCGGAACGGACAGATGCATGACCTGCACTTCCTGCCATCCTTCGTTGACCGCCCCTTTGCGGCCGTGCATCTCGTTCACCCACTGGTCAATGTGCTCTTCGGTAGTGCCTTCGTTGAAATTGACCCAGAAGAGAAACGGCTGGGACGTCGCCTGCGCATCGCTCGACGCCGACTGATCATTCGACTGTTGGGCCGTCATGATGGTCTCCTGCTGCGGCATGACGCCTTTGGAAACATCGACCTCCGTGGCCTTCAGCCGTTTCATGAGATCCTTGTTCTGTTCGACCAACCTGGCCATTTCTTTGGACAATCGTTCATTGGCCGCGGTCAAACTGCGGATTTCGGCCTCGAGTTGCTGATCCTTTTGCGTTTGACTGATGAGCAACTCCGCCATCCGCTCGACATCACGCCCGCTTTTCTTTTGCCGCTGTTCGATTTCCCGCCTCACTGTCACCATGCCGGATGCGACGGTTTCCTGCGTGGACGACAATCGGGTGATCGCAGATTGCAACTCGACCATGCCTCGCTGCTGAGACTGGATGGTGCCCACGGCTTCGGCTTGTACCCTTGCGAGAGTATCGATTTGCTGTTCGAGCTTCTCCACTTCGGTCCGCGTGACGGGCACCGAGACGCGCGCTCCGCTCATCCAGCCAGCAACACGATCAGTCGCCAACCATAAAACGACGACGACCAGCATGGCCTGTGCCACGACGGCGACGCGCATGCCTGAAACAGTCGCACCCTCAAACGGACGCAGGGGCGAGGCTCCGACCATCGCTCTCACGAACCGACGCCACGGAGCAGGCGCGGGATGGTACACGGCGTTCACTGACCCGCCTTGAGCAGTGTTGTGGATCGAGAGCTCGACTGAATCCCGCCGCAGAGCAACGCGGGCGAACCGAACCCCCTGTTCGGGCGCCGAAAGACCTCCGAGGAGGACGCCGTCTTCCGATCGGAGCCCGACATGATCCACGCGGCCTTGGCAGTGGAACCGAACGACCGTTTCCGCCTCTTTTCCGCCCAGCCACCCGATGCGCCGGCCATTCACAAAGATTTGAATCGGGTCGGCCGGCGTCGGATCAGACGGTCTGCCGGTTGAACGACGAGTCCGTTCCTCCAGCCTTTTGAGCAAGTTCGCCCGATAGCCGTCGAGATCTTGATTCTGTTCCATGGCATCCTCCATGGCCTCTCATTACACGTTTCTTTCTTCCTAAAACGAACCGCGGGCTCATGGTCGCACTCGTATGTCCAATCTCGGTTTTTCAATGGTCGGCATCTTATTTCGCCCCAGACTCCATGTCGTCTGAAGACAATCGATACAGAGCCCCAGATGCCACAGCCGATAGTCGCAGCCGTATCCCTCCGAAAACATGGCTTCCCACTCCTTGCGTGAGAGACAGGGATAGTGATCCGGCTCGCTTTTCCGATAATGGTCTTGAGCCGATCGGATGATTCGCTCGGCCTCGTGGTTCAACTGCTGGCGAGACCGCTCTGCTTTGGCGATCAGCCCTCCCAGCTCATCGTCGGTCATGCCGATTTCTTCCATCGTCCGTCGCCATCCGGATTCCCGCCAGCGGCGGAAGTTTTTGTAAATGCGCTGGCTCTCCGACTCGGTCAGGCCCGCCACCGAGATAACGTCCCGCGGCCCCATCCCATAGCAATGATAGTACAAGGCAATTAGCGCGTCTCGGCTGACCACGGCCCGCGCCGCAAGCCCATCAAGAAACCGCCCAAGGACGGTCAGTGATCCCGGATGATAGCAAAACGGTTCCGGCCGGCTGTGCTCTTTTGCCACGAACGAATCAAGCAAAAACAACGGGCGACAGGGCACCTCGCTGCGTCCATACACCATGAATCGTTCCAGGTATTCCGCGCTCCAGCGGAGCACGAATTTCTCATGGGCCGTGTCGTCGTTCCACTGGCCGGTTTCCTTCAGAAACCGCCTCATGTGATTTCTCGTCCGCTCAAGTAGAACCGGCAGGGCTTGTGAGACAAGCCGATCGAACTCTTCCGGAGTTGATACGGCATCTTCAAGTCGGCTGAAAGCCGCTGTGCGGTCGGACATGGTCTGTTCCCCGCCGTCAATGGAGTTTGTGACCATAGTATTCATTTGCGGCTCCGCCTGAAAAGATGCCGGCGTTGGACAAATGTTCACACCTCCGATGGATTTTTGTCCATTGCCCGGTCCGCCGTGCGATCAGTAAAAGTGACGTCTACATCGTGCCATCGCAGATGGCCATTCATCTATCACTCTTACACCTAACCATGGAGGGTATCATGAATCGTTTGAGCGGATTCTTGGCGTTGGCGGCATTTCT
>JANDJE010000029.1 GCA_024331095.1 Nitrospira sp.
GAATAACCGACATCCTCAGCCATACGGCATCATCTTGCTGCCTGATCCAGGCCAGCATGAAACGGCGCAGCCATCTGTTGCAGGAAACCACTTGGATATTGACGGTTGAGAAGCCCCAACGTCTCAACCTCTCGATCGGCTGGCAGATAGCGCGTTCCGAAAAGCCAATCCCAAATAATGAGATGATTCCCGTAATTGGTATTGGACTCCCGCGACCACATCGAGTGGTGCCATCGATGCAGTTCGGGACCGCTCATCAGATAATTCAGCCAGCCCAACTTCACGTCGACGTTGGAGTGCTGAAAGAACCCATTCACCGCATAGAACACGAAATAGAGGCTGAGCACGGCTGGAGGAACCCCCATCACGAGGAACGGAAAGGAATCCAACAAGAATTGCAGCCCTTTGTCGACGGGGTGAAACCGGCCGACATTCAGCGTATAGAGCCGGTGGGGGGAGTGATGCACGGCGTGAAAGCGCCACAGCGGCTCCCATTCATGGCTGAGACGATGCAGCCAATACCGCGAGCCATCGACGATGAGGACCATCATGACGGCTTGCAGGGGAACAGGCCATTCCCTCGGCCACCATCGAGCCACAGGCCAGTCACGGCCGTTCCACGTATCAAAGACGAGGTAAACAACCCCCATGGCGAGGAACTTCGGCCACAGAACGTGCACCAGAGCGAGAAACGCCGAGTCTTCTATCACTTCTTTCGTCGAGGGCTTCCATGAAGCCCGATATGGCATCTGCCACTCGAGCCAGATGATCAGCAACGAACCGATCGTGACTGGCAGATAGGTTGAGAGAAGCACCCCCATTCCTGCTTCCATGAGACATACGTTGCCCCATGCACTACCGAGCACTATGACAGGGTAGGCCCCATATTGAGCGATCCATTTCATCCCGTCTTCCCCTGGCTTCGTAGATGAAGGGGTACCGGCAGTCTTGTAGTGGAACCATCTGTAGACAAGCCCAAGGCCGGCGACGTGGTGTGCGAAGTCATGATCCGCTCACATTCGCCTTTTCAAGGCCCGGGTGAAGCCTCTCCCCGTCGAGAACGACCTGGAATTCTCCCGGCATGCGACATCGACCGCGCCGTGACATCCACGTCCTCTCTTGCTGATCCCCCTGCCTCCTGACAGGGGGCAGCACCGAGCACACCACTGGTTGGTGCGGCAACCTCCTGCCCAATCCCGTCCCGCCCTTTCCCGTCCCTTTCACCCTCTCACCCCAGAGGAGATCGGCATGATCATGGATCGCTTAACCCGCCGCCCCGGCATACACCTGAACTGCTCCAGGTATTTATGGTAATCATTCACCCCTGTTGCAGTTTATAGGCGAACCCATCTTAAAGATAGGGAAAATTGGAGAAAAGCTCAAGCACACCTATCAACCTAACCCTCTGCATTTGACACCCGGATTGGTGTCGGAGAAGAAATTTCATTCAGGGAGGCAAGGCTTTTGACTGCTGTCAGGGTGAGGGCGCCGGTCGTCGGAAAGCGCAGCATCTTCGATTGCCGGCATCCGCGGGAATCATTTGCCGAGAGCCCAGCAATGATTGCCCGCTTCCCTAGACAGGGTATCCCAGGAGCTATGCAGTCAGATGATTCTCCGGCCGGTGCACCACCGACAGTTTGTGAACGGACCTTCCACATGTGGCAAAACTTCGGTCCGCCCTTCAGGGGAAGGATCATCTTTCAATTGCCAGTCCACTTCCGTGTATACTCAACACCATGTCGAATGTTCCTCGGCAAAATCCCTGGCTCTGGCTACGGCGGCGGTCTTTTCTCAAGACCATCGGGCTGGGCGCCATCGCGGGCTTCACCGGCGGATGCGACGCGGTCGGCAATATCTTCGGACGCATGTTCGCCGTACCTCCTCGTGACACCACGTACTTCACCCCGAACTCCAAATTTTACGTCGTGAACTACGCCGACTCCGCCGTATCCTTGTCGCGAGAAGTCAACATTGAACAATGGCGATTGCACGTGAAAGGCGAGGTCAAAACGCCGCTGTCCCTGGGCTGGCGCGACATATTAAATCGAGATTCGCACGACCAAGTTTCCACGCTGATGTGCATCGACACCTTGCCCGGCGGCGACAGTCTGGGCAACGCGACGTGGCGCGGCATCTCGCTCAAGCGGCTGCTCCAAGATGCCGGCGCGGACGAAGAAACGGCGCGCGACGTGGTCTTTCGCGGCATCGACGGTTATGACGACAGCATCCCCTTTTCACGAGCCATGCAGGACGACG
The DNA here is from genome assembly GCA_024331095.1 of Nitrospira sp. Lineage (GTDB taxonomy): Bacteria > Nitrospirota > Nitrospiria > Nitrospirales > Nitrospiraceae > Nitrospira_D. The sequence continues at coordinate 2,257 of JANDJE010000029.1, forward strand.
TGATGCTGGCCTATCTGATGAACGGCGAGAAACTGCCCAAAGAACACGGTTTCCCGCTTCGCCTGATCGTGCCGGGTCTCTACGGCATCAAGAACGTCAAATGGATCGTCGAAATCGAAGTCTATCCGGGAGACTATAAAGGATACTGGCAGCGCAAGGGCTGGACGGATGACGGGACCATCAAGATATTCTCGCGCATCGACTCGCCGGGACACTACCAATCGCTTCGCGGACCGGAGCACAGGTTGCGCGGCATTGCGTTCGGCGGGCCGAACTCAATCAGCAAGGTCGAGCTGAGCTTTGACGCCGGCAAGACGTGGAACGACTGCGACCTTGAACGGCCGATGTCACCCTACTCATGGGTGATCTGGAACTACATCTGGAGACCGACCAAACCAGGCAAATACCAGACCGTCGTGCGGGCATGGGACACGAAAGGACAATTGCAGATCGCCGAGATTGTTCGGCCGCAACCGGCGGGCGCCAGCGGCTATCACACCATTATTGCCGACGTGGTGGACATAGCACCGCTCTAACCTACGACCGTTCAATTTAAATAGACAGGCCGCTCCAGAGCCGATTCCGTCGATTCGCCGAAGCCCACACCGACAGCCCCGTTCACGTGTCCAGTATCAGCCGGAATACATGGTCGTGCCTCGGTCCGGTTCGGTTCTTCAACTTCATCAGGCACTCTCCGGCCGGTTTGATCAGATTGCTCGAAGAATGTGCAACGGACGGCCCGGTCGATTCCAATTTCGTCCGGACTTGACTATTATGCTGCTGTGTCCTCGATAGAAAGTCGATACGTTCTCCATAAATGTGGCAAGGCAAGCGGCCGGCACGGAGTCCTTGCCGACCATATAAAATTAGCGGAGGGATTTTGACCTCGCACGGCAATCGCCGCTCACGGATGAACGGTCCAAACATGTTCAGACGCTTCTTCTCCGCCCGATGATCAAACTCTTGTTGATAGGCACGGGCGGGTTTGTTGGCTCGATCCTGCGGTACCTGATCAGCGGAGCCGTGCAGACGGCCAGTCAGAGCATCGCGTTTCCGTACGGCACGTTGGCGGTCAACGTGATCGGTTGTGTGCTCATCGGGTTTTTCTTCGAGCTTGCGGAGGGCCGGGGGCTCTTCTCCCCCGATGCAAGAGCGTTCCTGATCGTGGGTATCCTGGGAGGGTTTACCACCTTTTCGACCTTCGGCAATGAAACGATGAACCTCCTGCGCGACGGCGAATGGATACTGGCCCTGCTCAACGTGGGCGCCCAAGTGGTGCTCGGCCTCGGAGGAGTCTGGCTCGGCTACATCCTGGCCTATCAGATTTGGAGGTGACCATGCTCCCCACGGACGGTGTGCTGTTGCGCATCTTCATCGGCGAGGCAGACCGATATGGCAAGCAACCGCTGTATGAATGGATCGTCACCGAGGCGAAGGCGAGGGGGTTAGCCGGGGCGACAGTCCTGCGGGGATTAATGGGATTCGGAGCCAACAGCCGAGTCATCCACACGTTCAAAATCGAGCGACTGTCCGAAGACTTACCCATCATCGTGGAGCTCGTCGATACTTCGGAGAACATCGAGGCATTCCTCGCGTACATTGAACAACACATTCGGTGTGGCTGGTTGGCGACGACGGAGCCAATCAGAATTCGCTTCTACCGTGGTGAGACCCCGGTAAAGTCCGGCACCGATGCTCACGGCTGAAGATCTTTTTCCTGTAGTCTCTCTATCATTCACTCCCTCATTGTCTCGATATCCCTGGCCAACCGGGCTGGCGCTTACCCTATTATTTCTGTAGGTGATCCGCTACACCGTCTCGGCCTGACCAGACAAACTACTTTGTCAAACTGCCGAGAACGCTTGGATTTCTCGTGAGCGGACACAGGAATAGCGTCGGCATTGTGTTTGCGTCTTTCGGCACAGTCATCTATTGTGTCGGATCGGCTCAAGCCAAGGAGGAATCCATCATGTCTCGTCCTGTTCGCCGCCCTTCTCGCGGCCTTGTCGCTTTTCTTTCGTTATGGGCAACCGTGGCCCTCGGATGCGTGAGTATGGAAACTCACACCAAAGCCGTTGCCGAGCTTGAAGCCACAAAGAAGCAACTGGCCGATCTTCAGGCAAATTTCGACCAGGAAACGACAAAGAGAAAAACAGTCGAAAAACAAGCGGAATCATTAACCCAAGAACGAGATGCCCTGTCGTCGCGATCCGCCGCGCTGCAAGCACAACTCGACGGCCTGGAAAACGAAAAAATCCGGCTGCACGACGAACTTGCCGCCGTCCGAGGGCGGATCGCCGACCTTGAACGAAGACACACCGATGATCGCGCGTCCGCGCAGAGCGAAATCGACGGACTCAAGCACAGGGCCGCCGCGATGGAAGCCGAAGCGACCCGCAACGCAGCGGAGTGCGATCGGCTGAGCCGGGAGCAGGCTCAACTGACGGCCAGCCTGGCTCAGGAACGGCAGCGCGCCGAAGCCGAGGCAGCCGAAAAGGCTCGTTTGGAGAAGGAGCGCCTTGCCAAGGAGGAAGAAATCCAACGACTGACGAGAACTCAGGAAGCGCTGTCGAAATCGCTTCAGGATGAAATCCTAAAGGGGAATATCACCATTCAGCAGGTCCGTGACAAACTGACCATCAACATGGTCGATCGCATACTGTTCGATTCGGGGCAGGCTCAGATCAAACCGGACGGCATCAAAGTGCTCAAGCAAGTCGGGGATATTTTGAAAGCGGTCGATGACAAACAGATCCGTATCGAGGGCCACACCGACAACGTGCCGATCAGCGCCAAACTCCAGAGTCGGTATCAAACGAATTGGGAGCTCTCGACCGCTCGCGCGACCACCGTGGTGCGCTATCTCATCGACCAGTGCGGCGTAAACAGACACTCCCTCTCCGCCGTCGGATACGCCGACACCCGCCCGATCGACTCGAACGACACTGAGGAGGGACGGTCATCCAACCGCCGGATTGAGATCGTTCTCTATCCCAAGGATCTCCAAGAGATTGCCGGACAGTTCGACGGACCCGGCGCCACGAAGTAGCCTCGCAGCACCCGGAGGTGCCCGCCACACGGCGGGCACTTCTTTCCGATACATCTTCTTCCGTACGGCCTACGGATCTTTCCCCGCCGAATTCCTTCGGTTATGATGCGGAGCCGACAGGCGTTGTTGCGGAACACCGCGGAGGCGTTTGCCATTTTTAGCGTACAGAGGTGATCATGTCGAACGTGGCGCTGTCGGTCCTGTTGCTTCTTATGACGTTTAGTTTTTCTGCCTGCGACAAAGCCTACCTCGCAACCATGGAAAAGATGGGGTACGCGAAACGCGACATCCTCAACAACCGAGTCAAATCAGCGCGGGATGCCCAGGAAGAGGCCAAGAAAGACATTCAAAGCACGTTGGATCAATTCGGGCGCGTGGTGTCCTATGAAGGCGGTGATCTGGAGGCCACTTATAAGAAGTTGAGCGGTGAACTGGAGACAAGTGAAGACAGCGCCAAGGCGGTCCGGAAGCGAATCGAGGATGTCGAAAGCGTGGCCGATGCCCTCTTCTCGGAGTGGGAACAAGAACTCGACCGGTATTCAAACGCCGACCTGCGCCGTAAGAGCCAAGCCAAACTCGTCCAAACCAAGAATCGCTACAAGGATATGCTCGCGGCGATGAAACGGGCCGAGCAGCGGATTGAACCGGTTCTCAGGCCGCTGCGTGACCAAGTCCTTTACCTAAAGCACAATCTCAACGCCCGCGCCCTGGCGGCCATCAAGGGCGAACTCGTCAAAGTCGATGCGCACGTCGATCAGCTCGTCAAAGACATGAATCGTTCCATCGCCGAAGCCGACAAGTTCATTCAATCGATGGAGAAGGAATCGGACTGATCGTCAGGCGCGAAGGGGGGTGGCGGACGGGACACGGCAATTGCCTTTCGCGAACGCGTCGGCGTCTCGGATCGCCACGACAGGATCCCGGATCGCAGAAGGATCGAAGAAGGCGCCCGATCACCCGGGCAAGGCTTGATACCACCCATCGGCTTGGACAAGTTTGGTAGGGCAGTCAAAGAGAGAGCTGATTTGCCGACCGGTCAGCAGGTCGGACTTGGCTCCGTCGGCGACGATCGTTCCTTCCTTGAGCAACACGACCCGTTCGATTTCGGGCGGAATCTCGTGGATGTGGTGGGTCACCACCAGCACCGTCTTGCCCTTTCGTATCTGCCCACGTAACAGATCCAGATACTGAAAACAGGCCTTGAGATCCAAGCCGCTGGTGGGCTCATCAAACACCAACACCGGCGGATCATGCACCAGAGCTCGGCCCAACAGAAACCGCCGTTGCTCGCCGGCCGAGAGGTGACCGAATCGCCGGTCGGCGAGTGAGGCAATCCCCAACTCATCCATCACGTCCCTCGCCCGCGCCACCTGCGCGTCGCTGAACCGTTGATGGTCATAGGTATCGTTGCTGGCATAGAATCCGGACAGAACCACATCGAGCCCCTTGGCACCGGTCAAGTACTCTCGCTGCAGATCATGAGAAACGATACCTAACCGCTTCCGCACGTCCCACACATTGGGGCGATCGTCGCCGAACAAGCGAACCGACGTCTCCGGCAACGGCATGGGGTGGACTTCTCCGGCCAACAGTTTGAGCAAGGTGGACTTTCCCGCCCCGTTGGGCCCCAGCACGACGGCATGTTCTCCTTCACGCAGGACAAAGGACAAATCGGTAAAGACAAGAACGTCGCCGCGACAGACCTTCGCATGGCGAATATCCAGAATGGAGCCGTGCGCGGCATCGGCACCAGCTTCCTGATACTTGACCGACACAGGAGGCACGGCGGCAACCGTCTTCCCCTCCCGTCTCGCCCGTTCCAACCCGGCGCGAGCCAGCGCATCGGCCCGCTCGTTCTCTCGATGACCGTCATGCCCTTTGATCCACCGCCACTCGATCTCGCGCCCTGACACTAAGAAATCCAACCGCCGCCACAGGTCTTCGTTTTTGACCGGTTTATTGTCGGCCGTTTTCCAGCCTCGCCGTTTCCACTCGTGAATCCACTCGCTGATGCCCTTCTGGACATACCGGGAATCGGTGTACACCCGCGCCTTGACCGGCTCGATCACCGCCTGTAACGCCTCGATCACCGCGAGCAACTCCATGCGATTGTTCGTCGTGGCCGGCTCTCCGCCGCTTAATTCTTCTTCGACGCCGCCGGCCCGCAGCAAGACGCCCCACCCCCCCGGACCGGGATTCCCGCTGCAGGCGCCATCGGTATAGATTTCGATCATCGGTCCTCGCTTTCCATCGCCGTTGTGACGTTCTTGCCGTTGAGCCTTGGAGGGTTCGGAGACGGAAGACGGACCGGAACTAGCCCTGCACCTCGCCGGCGGAAGAAGGATTCCGCCTCACGGCTCCGGCGATTTTCGGCGTCTTCGTGCTCACGTCGGCATTTTGCCCGCGGTGCAGCAGTGCGTGATCGATCAACACCAACGCCATCATGGCCTCCGCGATCGGCGTGGCGCGGATGCCGACGCAGGGATCGTGACGGCCCTGCGTTTCGACCGTCACCGGCTTGCCCTGCTTGTCGATCGAGCGCCGGGGAATCCGAATGCTCGACGTCGGCTTGAGTCCGATCGTGACGATGATGTCCTGGCCCGTCGAAATCCCGCCGAGAATGCCGCCGGCGTGGTTGGTGACAAACCCTTCCGGCGTGAGTTCGTCGCCGTGTTCGGACCCGCGCTGCGCCACCGAGGCAAACCCGGCTCCGATTTCGACCGCTTTCACCGCGTTGATGCTCATCATGGCCCCGGCCAAGTCGGCATCCAGCTTCGCATAGACCGGCGCCCCCCACCCGACCGGTACGCGCTCGGCCACCACCCTGATCTTCGCCCCGACCGAATCGCCGGACTTCCGCAGCTCGTCCATGAACGATTCGAGCGTCGAGACCATCTCGGCATTGGCGGCGAAGAACGGATTGCCGCCCACGATGTCCCAATTCTGAAACGGAATTTCGATCGGCCCAAGCTGGGTCAAATGGCCGCGAATCAGAATGCCGTGTTTCTCGGAGAGCCATTTTCTGGCGATAGCCCCCGCGGCCACTCGCACGGCGGTTTCCCGCGCCGAGGCTCGGCCTCCGCCACGGTGATCCCGAATCCCATACTTCTGCCAATAGGTGTAGTCGGCGTGCCCGGGCCGGAAGGTATCGATCAGATTGCCGTAGTCTCGACTCCGCTGGTCTTCGTTGCGGATCAGGAGAGCGATCGGCGCACCGGTTGTCTTGCCCTCGAAAACGCCGGAGAGAATTTCCACCGTATCCGATTCCTGCCGTTGCGTGACGTGGCGCGAGGTGCCGGGTTTCCGCCGGTCGAGATCGCGCTGAAGATCCGCGGCGGACAGTTCCAACCCCGGCGGGCATCCGTCCACCACGCAGCCGATCGCGGGCCCATGGCTTTCGCCGAAGGAAGTGACCGTGAAGAGCCTGCCGAACGTATTGCCGGCCATGAAGACTACTCGACCAAATCCAGCTTGATGCGCAGTTCTTTCAACTGGTCGACGCTCACCGCCGACGGCGCGTCGGTCAGCGGACATTGCGCGCGCTGCGTTTTGGGGAACGCGATCACGTCGCGGATGGACTCGGCGCCGCCGAGCAACATGATCAAGCGATCGAGGCCGAACGCGATCCCTCCGTGAGGCGGCGCGCCGAAATCCAGCGCCTCCAGCAGGAACCCGAACTTGGCCTGAGCCTGCTCCTTGTCGATGCCGAGCAGATCAAGAATTTTGAGCTGGACCTCGCTCCGATGGTTGCGGATGCTGCCGCCGCCGATTTCGTTCCCGTTGAGCACCATGTCGTAGGCTTTCGCCCGGACTTTCAGAGGATCGGAATCCAGCAAGGCCAGGTCTTCGTCCATCGGCGCGGCGAAGGGATTGTGCATGAACACGTACCGTTTTTCTTCCGGCGAATAGTCGAGCAGAGGGAACTCGGTGACCCAAAGCGGCTTCCACGCGGTCTTGTCGATTAACTGCAATTCTTCTCCCAGAAGCAACCTGATCCGGCCCAGCACGTCGTGCACAATGGGCGGTTTGTCCGCACCGAACAGAACCAAATCTCCGACCTGAGCTTCCGGCAAGGCGACTCTGAACGCCGCCGCGTCGAGAAATTTGGCGATGACCGATTCCAACTGGCCCTCTCCCGTCACCTTGAGCCAGGCCAATCCCTTGGCGCCGAAACTCTTGGCGGTCTCTCCCAAGGCGTCGATCCTCGTCCGGGATAAAGCGGCGCCGCCCTTGACGATCAGCGCCTTGACGATGCCACCCTTCGCCGCCGCCTCTTGAAAAACTTTGAATCGGCTCTCCCCGCCGAACGTCGTCAGATCGTAAAGCGGCATGTCGAAACGCAGATCGGGCTTGTCGGAGCCGTAGCGTTCCACCGCCTCGGCGTAGGTCAGGCGCGGAAACGGCGTCGGCAATTGCACGCCGCCCGCTTCGCGGAAGACTGTTACGATCATCCGCTCCATCAGGTCCATCACCTGTTCGCGATCGACGAACGACAGTTCGAGGTCGATCTGGGTGAACTCCGGTTGCCGATCGTTGCGGAGATCCTCGTCCCGAAAGCAGCGGGCGATTTGATAGTACCGATCGACGCCGCCGACCATCAGAATTTGTTTAAAGAGCTGCGGCGACTGGGGCAGGGCAAAAAACTGACCGGGATTGACCCGACTCGGCACCAAATAGTCCCGAGCCCCTTCCGGCGTGCTCTTGGTCAAGATGGGCGTTTCGACCTCGAGAAACCCGTTGGCGTTGAGAAATCCGCGGGCGGCCTGCGCGACGGCGTGCCGCAAGGCCAGCAACCGTTGCATCTTCGGACGGCGCAGATCGAGATACCGATATTTGAGACGAATCGCCTCCGTCACCTCGGCCTCGTCCTCGATGAGAAACGGCGGCGTGTCGGCTTCGTTCAGAATCTCCACTTCGTCCGCGAACACTTCGATCTCGCCGGTGGACAGATTGGGATTCTTGGACTCTTCCGGACGAGCCATGACCCGGCCGGCAATCGACACGACGCATTCGCTCCGCAACGCATGGGCGGCTTTATGCACGGCGGCATTGTGCTCGGCATTGAACACGATCTGGGTGATACCGGTTCGATCGCGCAAATCGATGAACATCACGGCGCCGTGATCCCTCCGCCGCTGGACCCAGCCGTTCAACACCACCGACTGCCCGACCTGTCTCTTCGTCAGCTCCCCGCACTGATGTGTCCGCAGCTTCATCGTTACGCCACTTTCGTTTTCTTCGAACGGGCCCAGCCCTCTCGTCGAACAGACCGTTTCGGGCGGACGGGCGCTCCCCCTTCTCGTTCAACCATCTCGACACGCTCCTCGACCAACGCCCGCAGCGCGTTGGCTTCCCGATCGGTCAAAAACCGAAATTCGCCCGACTCCAACCGCCCCAACGACAACGGGCCCATTCTGACCCTCGTCAGTCGAATGACCGGATGGCCGACCGCTTCCAACATCCGTTTGACTTGATGCTTGCGCCCCTCGCGAATCGTGATCTCCAGCCAGGAGTTCTGCTCCGCCTTCCCGACTTTTTTCACCTGGGCCGGCGCGGTCATGCCGTCATCGAGCCGCACCCCGTCCTCCAATTGTCGGATTTCATCGTCGGTCAGCACGCCTTTTACTTTAATGAGATACGTTTTCGCCACGCCGTAACGAGGATGAAGCAGGGCCTGCGCCAACGCCCCGTGGTTTGTCAACAACATGAGGCCTTCGCTGTCGAAATCGAGACGGCCGACCGGAAAGACACGGACCGATACCCCGCGAAGCAAGTCCTTCACGGTCGGTCTGCCGCCGGGGTCGTCCAGAGTGGACATGACGTGTTTCGGCTTGTTCAACATGAGATAGACGAACGGCTGGACGGCACGGAGATGTTTCCCATCCACCTTGACGTGGTCGCGCGACGGATCGACCTTTGTCCCCAACTCCGTCACGATTTTCCCGTTGACCGTGACCCGTCCCGCCGCGATCAATTGCTCCGCCTTGCGGCGGGACGCAAGCCCTGTCCCGGCGATGAGTTTTTGCAGCCTGACTTCCATCCGCTCCGTCTTCTCCTCTCAAGCTTTGGAAGCAGTCCTACTCCCATTCGATCGTCGCGGGCGGCTTCGAGCTGATGTCGTAGACCACCCGGTTGACGCCTTTGACTTCGTTGATGATCCGATTCGACATCCGGCCCAGCACCTCATCGGGAACCTTCGCCCAGTCGGCGGTCATCCCGTCCACGCTCGTGACGGCCCGAATCGCGACGACGTGCTCGTAGGTCCGCCGGTCGCCCATGACGCCGACCGTTCGGACGGGCAACAACACCGCGAACGCCTGCCAGATGTCTCGATAGAGACCGGCCTCGCGAATTTCCTGATCGACGACGGCTTCGGCCCCGCGAAGGATCGCCAACCGTTCCGGCGTCACCGCCCCCAATATTCGGATCGCAAGACCGGGTCCCGGAAACGGCTGCCGCCAAATAATCTCATCCGGCAACCCCAATTCTTTCCCCAACGCCCGCACTTCGTCTTTGAAAAGCTCCCGCAACGGCTCGATGATCCTCAGGCGCATCCGCGCCGGCAGTCCGCCGACGTTATGATGCGTTTTGATCGTCGCCGACGGGCCTTTGAAACTGACGCTTTCGATCACGTCGGGATAGAGCGTTCCCTGCACGAGATAGGCCGCATCTTTCAGTTTCTTGGACTCCGCCTCGAAATGTTTGATGAATTGCCGGCCGATGATCTTGCGCTTCCGTTCCGGGTCCGTCACGTTTTTGAGAGCGGCCAAAAACTGCTTCGTGCCGTCGATGACGCGCAAGTTGAGGTGCATCTGCGAGGCGAACGTCTTCTCCACCTGCCGACGCTCGCCGGCCCGCAACACGCCGTTGTCCACGAAGATGCACGTGAGCTGGTCGCCGACGGCTCGATGCGTCAGCGCGGCGGCGACCGACGAATCCACGCCGCCGCTCAGCGCGCAGATCACCCGATCCCGTCCGACCCGTTCTCGGATTTGCCGGACGGCCGTCTCGACGTAGGACTGCATGGTCCAGGTCGGTTTGCAGCCGCAAATTTCAAAGACGAAATTTCGAAGGATCGCCGTTCCCTCCGGCGTATGGGCGACTTCGGGATGAAATTGCAGGCAATAAATCCGCCGTTTCGGATCCTCCCGCTTCATCGCCGCGATCGGTGAATTGTCCGTGTGGGCAATGGCGCGAAACCCGGGCGGCAGACGTTCGATTCGGTCGCCGTGCGACATCCACACGACCGTGGAACCGTTTTTCCCGACGCCCTTGAACAGGCCGCCCGCGTCGTCGATCACCAGATCGGCCCGCCCGTATTCTCGGCGCTCCGATTTGGCGACCTCGCCGCCCGACAGGCGGGTGATCAACTGCATGCCGTAACAGATGCCCAGAATGGGAATGCCTTGATCGAGCAACGTTTTATCGACAGTCGGCGCGCGTTTCTCATAGACGCTGGAGGGGCCGCCCGACAGCACGATACCCTGCGGCCGATAAGCCAGAATCGTGGCCGACGGCGCCGTGCAGGGGAGAATTTGAGAATAGACCCGCGCTTCGCGGATCCGGCGGGCGATCAGTTGAGTGTATTGCGAGCCGAAATCAAGGACCAGGATTCTATCGTGCCAGAGTTCCATCTTGATACGGTCAGGGGCGAGGGGTGAAATAATAGAAGGGGCCGCAACTACTCCCAATCCATCCGGTAATTCGGCGCCTCTTTGGTGATGATGACGTCATGCACATGACTCTCGCGAAGGCCCGCGACCGTCTGGCGAATGAACGTGGCGTGCTCCTGCAACTCGGCGATCGTCCTGCATCCGCAATAGCCCATGCCCGACTTGAGCCCGCCAACCAATTGATACACCACCGCGGCCAACGGACCTTTATAGGGCACCCGCCCTTCGATTCCCTCGGGAACCAGCTTTTGAGCCGAACGCCCCGCCTGTCCGTAGCGATCTCCGCCGCCGCGCTCCATGGCGCCGATCGACCCCATGCCGCGATAGACTTTGTAGGTTCTCGCTTGATAGAGCACGGTTTCGCCCGGCGACTCTTCCGTCCCGGCGAACAACCCCCCGAGCATCACCGACGACGCGCCGGCCGCCAGCGCCTTGGTGATGTCCCCCGAGAACTTGATCCCTCCATCGGCGATGATCGGCACGCCGCTTCCTCGCAGCGCCTTGGCGCAATCCGCAATGGCCGTCAACTGGGGCATGCCCGCGCCGGAGACGATGCGCGTCGTGCAAATGGAACCGGGTCCGACGCCCACCTTCACCGCATCGACGCCCGCCTTTAACAGATCTTTCGCCGCTTCGGCCGTCGCGATGTTGCCGGCGACAAGTTCCAGGGCCGGGTACTGTTTTTTAAGCATCTTCACGGTATCCAGGACCGCTTTCGAGTGACCGTGAGCCGTGTCGATCACGATCAGGTCCACGCCGGCCTTCTTGAGCAAGACCACCCGCTCCTCGACGTCGGGGCCGACGCCGACCGCCGCGCCCACGCGCAATCGGCCGTGCTCGTCCTTGCAGGCGTTCGGATACTTGATGCGTTTTTCAATGTCCTTGATCGTGATGAGCCCTTTGATCTCGAACTGATCGTTCACCACCGGGAGTTTTTCGATGCGATGCTCATGAAGAATCTCCCGCGCCTTCTCCAAGCTGGTGCCTTCCGGAGCCGTAATCAGTTTCTCCCGTTTCATGACCTGGGACACTTTCAAGTCCATGCGGCTTTCGAACCGCAGGTCGCGATTGGTGAGAATGCCGACCAATTTTCGCCCCTTGGTGACGGGAATGCCGGAGATTCGATATTTGGCCATGAGGTTGTGCGCGTCGCGGATCGTCTGATCCGGCGAGATCGTCACAGGATCGAGAATCATGCCGCTTTCGGACTTCTTGACCTTGTCGATTTCCATCGCCTGATCGGACGGGGAAAGAACCCGATGAATCACGCCGATTCCTCCCTCGCGGGCGAGCGCGATGGCCAACCGTGATTCGGTCACGGTATCCATGGCGGCGCTGACCAAAGGAATGTTGATTTTGATGCGACGCGACACGAAAGTCCCGGTCTCGACCTCGTTCGGCAACACCTGAGACTTGGCCGGCACCAGCACCACGTCGTCGAAGGTCAACCCTTGCCTCGGTTCCTTGTCCAGCATAATGACTCCTTCGAACGGTCAACCGTTCCGCTCGATTGCACGATCAGGACGGCCGGCCGTCATGTCCTTGGTTTCTCAACCGACGGCGTCACGGCTCTCGGCCTTCCGGCCGTTGAACCATCTCGTCGGCAGTCTCGGCTTCCTCCTGAAGTCGTTCGCTCCCTTCCTCGGCCGGCATGAATTGCTGCACCCTGGTATTTCCGCTGTCCACGACGTAGACGCTGCCTTTGGCGTCCACGGCGATCCCGTAGGGGAAGTTGAACTGCCCGCCCCCGTTGCCGAACCCCCCCCACTGCGTGATGAAGTTGCCTTCCCGATCGAACTTCTCCACGCGATGGTTTCCGGTATCCGTCACGTACACGTCCCCGGCATGGTCGACGGCGATGCCCCACGGCGATCGAAGCTGTCCGGCCTCACGGGCCAGCGCGCTGCTGGCGTGCCCGGCCTCGGGACTGCCGCCCCATTTGGTCAGCAATTGCGGCAACACGTTGGTGCTGGTATCGAACTTCTGAATGCGATGATTCCCCATGTCCACGACGTAGACCGATCCGTCTTCCTGGTCCACGGCGACGCCGCGAGGAAAATAGAATTGGCCGTCTCCGCTCCCGAAACTCCCCCAGGCCATGATGAATTCGCCGCTCATGTCGAATTTCTGCACGCGGAAGTTCGCGCTGTCCACGACGTACACGAATCCCCGCACGCGATCGATCGCGATGCCCCACGGGGCGTTGAATTGGCCTTCGCCGTTGCCGCGCGAGCCGAACTTCATCAGGTAGCCGCCCAACTTGCCGTCGAATTTTTGAACCCGGTGATTGTTCGTATCCACCACCCAGACGTCGCCGTTCCCGTCGCAGGCGATGCCGGTCGGATTGTGGAAATTGGCGTTGGCCGATCCGAAATTGCCCCAGAGGATGATGAAATTCCCGGCGTTGTCGAACTTCTGAATGCGATTATTGCCGTTGTCGACCACGAACAGACAGCCCTGCTGATCGACGCACAGGCCGTACATCGGCGCCATGAACTCGCCGCCATGGAGCAGCGAGGCGCCCCGCCCCGGCTTTCCCCACTTGGCGACGCACACGTAACCGGACGTGTTGAGGAGAATGGTGGCGCTGGCGGGCGTGGAAATGTTGTTGCCCACGTCCTTGAACCACACGTAGATCGTTTTCTGCCCGTCGCTCGGAGACAGGATGAAAGGGATCGTCGCGCCGAACTTCACGGCCGGCTCCACCTCGACCCAACCGGGCGTGCCCGCCATCGGCGTCAAGGGACTCTCGGAGACGAAATAGGCTCCCACGCCGGTATCGATGTCGTTGGCCGAAATGGTGACCATCACTTCCGGCGAATTGGTCATGAACGCGCCGTGATTGATGACGGCGTAGGGATTCTGCGGCGCCGTAATGTCGATGAGCACCGGCGTCGCCGTGACTTCTTCGGACAAGGAGCTTTCCCTCCCGTCTTCGAATAACGCCGTCACGGCGTAGAAATAGGGGACGTCGTTGGTCAAGCCCGCGTGAGTATAGGGGTTGGTCACGCCTTCGATCTTCGTCGCGCCCTGCGTCGTCAGATGCGGCGCCGTCCCGAAATAGAGATTGTAGGAGACGGCTCCCGGCACCTCCAGCCAACTCACAAACACTTCAGTATCACCGGCCTTGGCCGCGACGCTGCGCGGCGGCGGGGCATCGTCCCGGACACCCTGCGCCGGCTCCTCTTTTCCTCGATTCAGCTCTTCTTCCGTGGGAACGAACTTGAGCACGCGGTGGTTGCCGCTGTCGACCACATAGACCGCGCCTTCCTTGTCCACGGCGACGCCGTAAGGAAAATTGAGCTGTCCTTCCGCCCGTCCGCGATTTCCGAAGGCGCAGAGAAACGTTCCGTTGCCGTCGAACTTTTGAATGCGGTGGTTGCCGCTGTCGACCACATAGACGTTGCCTACGGCGTCGCACGCGATGCCCCACGGAGCCTTGAATTGGCCGGGCCCGCTTCCTTCTCGCCCCCACTTGGTCAGGAAACTTCCCCTCGCGTCGAACTTTTGGATCCGATTATTGCCTTCGTCCGCCACGTAAATGTTGCCGACAAAGTCAACCGCCACGCCGCGCGGGAAGAAAAAGGCGCCGTCGAAACTACCGTCGCGCCCCCATTTGAGCAGGGGCTGGCCGTCGGATTGGAACTTCTGAATACGGGCGTTGCTTGTATCGGAGACGTACACGTTGCCGTCCGAATCCGTGGCGACTCCCCAAGGCACGTCGAATTTTCCCATCTCGGCTCCGCGCCAGGCGAACCCGAACTTCCCCCAGGCTTTTTGGGCGTTGCCTTCCAAGTCGAATTTTTGAACCCGATTGTTGCCGCTGTCGGCCACATAGAGGACGCCCTCCGGTCCGACGGCCAACCCGCGGGGATAATAAAACTGTCCCTCCTGTGAGCTCGGCTCTCCACCCCATCGAGCCAAAAACGTTCCGGTCTTATCGAACTTTTGGATGGAATGATTGTCGGTGTCCGCAACGTAGATATGGCCGTCCTTGTCAAGCGCAATGCCGGTCGGCGAGCTGAATTCCCCGTCCTCGCTGCCTTCTTTTCCGATCACCATGGCCAACAGATAAGGAGAAGGCACGGCCATGACTTCCTGCGACTCGGGGCTTTCGCCTTTGGGCGTCACCACGGTCACGACATAGTGGTAGCAGGTGCCGTTGGCGAGATCGTCGTGCACAAAGGGGCTGGTGACGCCCTCCAAACAAGTCGCCTTCTCCTTTTTGACGCCGATGACGGTCTTGAAATCCTCTTCGCTCGCGATGGGACGGGTGAGTTCGGAAAACTTGATCTGCACACCCTTCGTCGTCTGGAAATAGAGGTTGTAATACATGGCGTCCGGCACGGGATCCCAGGTGATCGTCACCCGTCCGTTTCCGGGTTTGGCCTTGACGTTGACCGGCGCAGGAGGCGGTGCTTCCTCCTCCGCTACCGGCTCGCCCCCTCCCCATTCACTGTGGATGCCGTCAATCATGAGCCCTCGCATGAGCCCCCGACGGCCAAACCCGAACAATTCATCCCAGAGCCGCGACTTCTCCACCGCCATCACCTCATGGATCTTGGTCGACTGATTCGAAAAACAAGGGATGTTTCAATGATTTAGAAATGGATTGCGGAGTCTAACAAACCGCCAAAAAGAGAGTCAAGGAACGGACCGCCGAGGGATACCGCTCGGCCGATCGACTTTCACGATTAAAACCGAAACGTCTCGTACGGAAGAGCTCATGTCTGTTCGACCGGCTCGTCAAGAAGCATTCCGTCCGGCTCGGCATCGGCAGTTGGGAGTGCCTTCAATTCCGCTTCCAGCGCCGTTTCGATCCGATCTCTTTCAGCCTGCTCTTCTTCAACGACCGTCTCGGATAACGTGCCGGCCTGATCAGCAAGCGCGTCAGCCCGAATCACATCGGCAACGTGAGCGGAGCCGTTCGCCGCGAATTGCTCGGCCTCGTCCATCGGCAGCGTTGTCTGTTCCGACTCGCCCAACTCTTTGAATTCCCGGAGCGGCGGTAGTTGCGAGAGATCGTTCAACCCGAAATGCTCAAGAAAATACTTCGTCGTCCCGTACATGATGGGGCGACCCGGCACCTCTTTGCGCCCGACGATTCGAACCAGTTTCCGTTCCAAGAGAGTCCGCACGACCCCCGACGTTTCGACTCCGCGAATTTCTTCGATTTCCGCCTTCACAATCGGCTGCTTATAGGCGATGATCGCCAGCGATTCGAGCGCCGACCGCGACAGTTTCGCCGTCGATTTCGATTTATCCAATCGCTTGATCCAGGGCGCATACTCCTGCTTCGTAACGAGTCGAAATCCTCCGGCAACCTCCACCAGACGAATCCCCCGCCCTTGCTTCCCCAATTCCTCTTCCAGCATGCCGAGCGCCTCGGACACCTCCGCCTTCGTGACATCCCCGATCACCGTCACAAGTCGTTGAAGCGACAGAGGCTCCTGAGACACGAACAACAACGACTCCACGATACCCTTCAGCTCGCGGATCTCGAAGGTTCGTGTCGCCGTTTCACGGTCCGAGGAGGGTTCGCCGCCCGGAGAATCGCCGGCCGCGACCTCGGCCGGCTCACTCGCCGATTCGGCCGATGCGGGATTCATCTGATCGATCATTGGAGGGACGTCTCCCTTTTATTTTTATTTTTATTTTTATTTTTTATTCCATGTCGCCGGCATCGACTTCGGCTGGATCAGGCACCAAGGAAAAGGCCCGAGACACCAAAATCGGTCCGAACAATTTCGCTTGAAAAACCCGCGCCACGCGAAGCCGGATCAATTCCAACATCGCCAAAAACGTCACGATCACGACCAGGCGATGGGTCGCCTGGTCGAAGAGTTCCGCAAACGGCACGGAGTCTTTTCTTTCCAGCAGCTCAAGAATTTTGTTCATTCGTTCCCGCACCGTCAGGTTATCGGGAACGATCTCAATGAGTCGCTTCCCGGAGTCGCGGTCCAGGATTTTTTGAAGCGCGTCGACCAGGTCGAAGAGCGAGACGTGCTCCAAGGACATCTCGTCCGATTCGACGGATTCCGCGTCCGCCTTCCCGCGAGGGAACAGTTCACGCCACATCTTTTCCTGCTCATCAAGTCGGGAGGCCGCCTCCTTGTAGGCCTTGTATTCCAGCAGCCGCCGAACGAGCTCATCCCTCGGATCCGGCCCCTCTTCCTCGTCGTGGGCGGCTTTGTCGGAGGGCAGCAGCATTTTCGACTTGATCTGCAAAAGGGTCGCCGCCATGACCAAAAAGTCTCCTGCGACGTTGAGGTTGAGCGTCTTCATCGCCTCGATGTACTCCAAGTACTGCCGTGCAATGAGCGCGATCGGGATATCGTAGATATTGATTTCGTTCTTTTTGATGAGATGGAGCAGGAGATCCAGCGGTCCCTCAAAATTCTCGATGCGGACCTGATAGGACGATTCCGCCCGTTGGGAGGCTTCAACCTGGTGAGCCATGACGCTCGTTATACCAGCCCCGGAGATGGCGAGCAAGCCGGAATCCCCGCACCGGGAAAACGCTCGGATTTTCCATGCCGCTCAGATTTTCCACGCATAGACCAACAACGCCGCCGCCAGCGCCAAACACACGGCGGTCACGGCATACGAGCCGAAAGAAAGGCCGGAGCCGGGCGTAGGCGACTCTTCGGAGACTCGGCTTGCATCGGTAAAAAGCGGGGGCACGTCGAACCGCGCCTTGGCCAAATCATCCGGTTTCCTGAATACCGCGCCTGAAAAATCAGCGCTCCCCAAAAACCTGGCGCCGGAGAACACGACGGTTTCTTCAAAAACGGAAAACGCAAAAAACGAATCGCGGCTGAAGATGGCTTCTTCGAAATTCGCCGTTCGAGCAAACCGACTTCCGGAGAATCCGGTGCCGGACCCGAATCGCGCCCGCTCAAAAACGGCCGGCTGTTCAAACGCGACCTCCAACAACTCCGCCATCCCATCGAACAGAGCTCCGGCGCAATCGACCGGCCCTCGAAAGACGGAGCGATGAAACCTTGTGCGAGGCCCGAATTTTGTTTCCCGACAGTCAAGCCCCTTCATGAATGATCCTTGGACAAAGTAGGCCTCTTTTTGAAAGGTCGCTCCCGACAGTTGCACCGCCTCCTGAAAGATTGACCGTGAAAAATCCACCTCTTCTTCGAAGGTCGTTCCGCGAAGATCGATCGGTTGCGCGAACAGCAGCGCCCCATCGGACAGGCCGTGACGCACCGCCCCGCGCACGATCGAATCCCTGATGATCAACGTCTCACGAATGTATCGAAACTCCCGCCCCCTCACCTCCTCCAGTCCCTCCGGCACCGTCTGCTCGCCGTTCACGGCCCCTCGGACAGGCAAGCGATCCAAATTCAGATCGCCCTGGACAATCGCACCGACCAGTTCGACCCGACGTTCTTTCATGAGGGCATCGAGAATGGCCGTTGCCTGAACCGCCCTGGCTTCCCGTTCCGACTGCGAACAGGTCGGAGCAAGCCGTAGAACCAAACCCGCCCCTCCCGAACCGGCCTCCGTCTCCACCACGCAATCCGCAGCGGCTAGGGGGCGAATCACGATACCTCCTCCCCCAATAATCCATCCGAGCATACAGCCGGCCATACAGACCAGGAGACGGACGATCCAACGGCTCACAGCGGATTTCCTAACGGGGTCTTGAGAAGAGCCGTCCCACAAGAAAATGGGATCTCTCAGGATCGAGATGGCAAAAGAGGGACGCGCAAAGCAATCCCCCTTCACTAACGGGGGTCGCTTACTCAACGGACAGGGCGTACACGCAAGACGGACGGTTTTCTCGATAGCGGTCGTTCTCCCGAATACCCTTCACATTTCCTCACGAAATCGGCAGCGATCCGACTGATAAAACCCGATCGAGGCTCGAAAGTTTATTCGTCGCGGTAATCATCCTGGTCATCCAAAAGGTTTTCGGACTTTTCCAGGAACTCGTCGCCGTCTTCATCATCGAGATCCAGATCTTCTCCCATGTCGTTGTCAAGGTCGCCTTCCATGTCCAATTCCTCGTCCACCATGTCTTCCTCATCCAGGTCGAGGTCCTTGGGCTCGATCGGCTCGACGGCAGGGGCCTTGCGAACTATCTTCTCATCCGAAACCGCCTCTTTCGCCGCGGGAACGCCGGCGCCGGCCGGCTTGGCGGGAGATTTCTTCGCGGGTTTCCTTGCAGGTTTCTTCGCAGGCTTCTTGGCGGCTGTCGTCTTGGCGACTTTCTTGCCGACAGCCGCACTCTTCCTGGCGACTTTCTTTACGGGTTTCTTCTTCTTGACTGCGGCCGCGGTTTTCTTTTTTGCCGCGGTCTTCTTCGCCGAGGTTTTCTTGGCTGCGGCTTTTGTCTTCGCCATCTTTCGTCCTCCTGGTTGTCGTCGTATCAATTCACGACCGCCCACGACTGATTGACGGCCACCATCTAGCATGAACGAACGATCTCTTGCAACTGCTTCTCGTCTCCTTTACTTCTTCTTTCTTCGGACGATCGGCACACACGATCAGGACCATGCAAGTTGCCGCAACGCCAGCCGTGCTAAGATGATTCTATGCCTGAATCCTTGCACGTCGGCCGAGCGAATCCTTCGTCCCGAATCCTTCACCCGTTTATTCGGCTCTCATGGGTTGTACGGCGGAGAGAATCGCCGTCGCGAGCAAGGGGAAGGTTTCCATGAACTGGCTGAAAACGATCGGTCTAGTCACGCTGTGGGGGGCCTGCTCGACCGGCTTGACGATCGGCGGCCCGCCGCCAACGAGCATCATCATGGAAGATGGGGCGCCCTATTACGTTCCCGCTTCCGCCACTGTTTCCAGCGGCAATCCCATCCGGTGGGAGAATCCGACCCCGACTCACCACACCGTCACGCACAACGGCTGCATGGAAGAGCAACGATCGTGTCTGTTTGACTCGGGTCCCGTCCCCCCCGGAGGGCAATTTACCGTTCCCGGCCTGCCACCCGGTCGCTATCCGTACCACTGCCGCATTCACCCCATCATGAGAGGCATCGTGATCGTCACCGACGCGCCTTCAGCGCCGTCGCAATTGTAGTCGACATCCTTACAACGTCTTGCGGAACGACGAATCCTTCTTGTAGGCTGCTCGTCTCTCGTCATGAAACCCCTCGCGTTCGTTCAAGAACCGATCCCATTGACCGATGCTACGCTCACTCTCTTTGCCTGGCGCGTCCCCGACCTCGTCATTTATCAGCACCATAGCGACGAATTTTGGCTCGCTCCTCTTGATGACGACCTGCCGGTGATACGCCTTAATCCGACGGGCGTCGCCATGCTCCGCGCCATGAACGGCCACACGACCGTGGGCGCCTTGTTGGAACAGTATGGAACCAAGATCTGCGGCCCGGACGGCCAACCGGGACGCTGGCACCTGGAGCGGTGGGCCACGCCGAGCTATTCCCTTTGCTACTACGGCAGCGAACCGCCAGGCGGCCACCGGCACCAGGCCAAATGGGATCTCTTGCTCCAACGAATACGGGAAGACTGGTCAGGGCAGGATGGTTTCGAAGGGGAGGACCACCTGGACCACTTTCACCGCCATATCTTGACGGAGCCGCACGAGGACGATCGCCATTTCGATCTGATCGAAACCACCGTCTCGCACCTGTTTCGTGAGCCGACCGGGGCGCTCGGCGGGCTGACCTACGGCCGGCTCCTCATGCGGCAGATTCGTCGCCTTGGCTGGCTTTCGCCCAAACCCAAGACCATCCTCGAAATAGGCGGAGGGCTGGGGTACGTCGCGCGAGAACTGGGAAAAGACCTGCTGCCGTTTGAAAAACACTCCGTTCGCTACATCTCGCTCGATCTGACCAGGGCCTTCTTGCAACTTCAAATCCGACGGGCGAAAGAAGGAGGCTGGAACGGCGTCGGCGCCAGGGCCGACGCCGAAGTCCTCCCGTTTTTGGACAATTCGATCGATCTGGTCATCGACAATGAAAACATGGCCGATATGACGCCGGTTCGGCTCTCCAAACAAGAGCTGCAATCCGGCACCGGCGAGACCCCTCAGCATCAGGAAGCGCTGGATTGGATCCGACGCGCCCACATTCCTCTCGACCCTGATCCCCCGGACCACATCATTTTCAATCTGGGCCCCATCCGCTTTGTTGCGGAGCTCTGGCGAGTGCTGAAGCCGGGGGGACGGGCGTTTCTCGCGGAATTCGGCATCGAAACCGGCTGGCCTCAAGCGGTTCGATTACCGGGTCACACCGAGTATGAAGTCCAATACTCCCACTTGCGACAGGTGATCCGGTGGCTGGGTTTTCAAGAGCGGTACCTCTCGCTGCTTCAATTTCTTGCCGTCAAGCCCGACACGAAAGTTCTCTGTACCGGGGCCATCTACACGATTCAGCGATTCTGCGACCTGCTCAATAAACCGTTCGCCGTCAAAGCCTATACCGAGCCGGAGCTGCAACAAGCTTTAGGCGACATGCTCCCTAAACTCCAGGGTTGCCACTATCACGATGTGGCGGATCCGGCGTGGTTCAATCTCTTTGACTTCAAGGTCCTGCTCCTCGAAAAGCCGGGTGGCGTCTCCAAGGCACGATTCACCGAAGCCAAAGGGTATCGCTGGTATTTGCAGAAATAAGGTGTGTTATGCGGGGAGACTCAGCTTCGCCTTCCATTTATCGACGTAAGCCCAATCGACATGAAGTTCGTCCTGACGAAGCTTGATTTTCTCAAGGTCGGCTTGATCTTGGAGACGACCCGCGAGAGTCTTGAGCAAGATCAGATCCTCCACCGTCAGAATCGGTACCGATAAATCGTCCAGCAGAATCCGCCGACGACGCGCCAGTGCCGTCTGCAGGTATTCGGAATCGGCCAACAGCAGATCGATCACGACTTCTTGGCTTTTCAAAATCCCCACACATCGCCAAATTGAAATTCCATGAAAGACCATCGCGGTCGGATAGATGATGGTTGAATCAAAGAGAGAAGCAAACAACGACCGAAGCCGATCACGGGAAGGCTGTTCCAGTAACAGAAGAACATCGATATCGGTCGTTGCTCGTGGCTCAACCAACGCACTGTAGGCCCAGCCTCCAGCCAGCGCATATTGAACACCGCGTCGATTGAAGTCCCTGATGAGAGTGGAGAGGGCCTGAACTAAGAGTGGTTCTTCCGCCATGCTCGTTCTTTTGCACGTCGAATCCCGCGCATGACTTTTACCATGGCATCGCCCTGAGGCTCATTTTGTTGCAGAACTGCGCCACGCAAGAGTAATCCGAATTCGGTCAACTCAATGGCGCGGCGCAAATTGGCGGCCATCTTCACATCGTCCGATTGACCGGAGTGCCCCTGCATCGCCTGAATTCCTCTCGGCACGCTGGAGGCAGTGTACAAGACTCCTCACTCCCGGGCAACGTTCGTTACGGTTCCCGTCCGACGAAGCCGGCGGCGCCCAGAGAGCCCGGTTCACCGAGACCAAAGGCTATCGCTGGCATTCCCAGCAGTAAAGCACACCCATCGGCGAATCAGCCGACCGGCGAATTGCATCGACTCTTTCATCGCTTCAAGACCTCCCACGCGTAGGAATTCCGGCGCCGACACCGGACAAGACCGCCTGTTCCTTCCATCAAGCCCTGCTCCAAACATGAAAATTTCTTCATGATTTCATCATGGATCGTTCATATTCCCTGGATATGCTGGTAAGCAGAACTTGAAGGAGGTGATCGATCATGGCAGTCATCGTGTTGGGCGCGATCGGGGCGACACTGTTGTTTGGAGTGCTCTATAAAGCCTTGTCGGCGGGAAGCGAGTAAGATCTGCGACGAAAGCGTGCGAGGAACTTACAGCTGATCACAACTCATCCGCAACCCACCATGGCACGGAACGGAAGCAAGCTGGGACCAACGGAGACCCGGTGCCCGCAGACCCGGGCCGCCAGCCCTTCCGTTCCACCGATTTGACCTTCCGCATAGACTGACCGAGTACTTTTACCCTCTTTGCATCTTCCTCGCCAAGTCGATCAGCACGCCCTCCCGCAGGCCCGGATCGCTGACCAGAAGCTTGGCCGTTCCAAGTGTCTCCATGACCGCCCGGACGATGATGACTCCGGCGGCGCGACAACTTCTTCTCGGTCTATTTTCGAGGCCCGGCGGACCTGCTCACATTGTCAGGCGATCTTTCTTTTTCGCATCGCCTTGTCGAGATCGAATGTCGCCTGAAGATTCATCCAAAGTTTGGCGGATGTGCCAAGCACGCGCGCGAGATCCAAGGCGGAGTCCGCCGTAATGTCGCGCTTGCCCTTAATCAGCTCGTTCAGGCGAGCTCTCGTCCAGCCAAGCTGTTTCGCCAACGCCGCCTGAGTCATCTTCCCGGGGATGAGAAACTCTTCGAGCAGCATCTCACCAGGATGAAACGGGTTTTTAGGGAGTCTCATGATGCTCTCCTTTAATAGCTTGCGTTCAATGATAGTCGATGATTTGAACCTCGTAAGCATTACCGTCATGCCAACGAAACACAACACGCCATTGATCATTGATCCGAATGGAGTAAAACCCCTTCCACTTCCCCTTCAGCGATTCCAATCGATTTGCCGGTGGCTCGCGCAGGTCCCCGATTTCCGACGCATCGTGCAAATAGAGCAGCTTGCGACGGGCCGCACGGATCAGATCCGACGGAAATTTCAGAACGGCCTTCGATCGCCGATCGTCGAAAAGATCTTCCGCAAGCCGATTGGCAAAGGATTCAATCACCGGATCATGTTATCGAATGTCGATAACCACTCACAAGAGGGCGTGGTCATGCAAGTTTCCTCGCCAAGTCGATCAGCACGCCCTCCCGCAGGCCCAGATCGCTGACCAGAAGCTTGGCCGTTCCAAGTGTCTCCATGACCGCCCGGACGATGATGACTCCGGCGGCGATGACCTCTTCGCGATCCTGCTCAAGGCCCGGGAGGCCGATACGATCGGCCTTCTTGCGGCCAAGTAGCGTCCGTTCTAGCTCCAAAACCGTGGAAAGTGTGAGCGTATAGTTGTGGATGCGGGCCGGCTCATAGGCCGGCAACTTCTGCGCCATGGCCGCCAACGTGGTGATCGTGCCGGCCGTGCCGACGACCGTCGCGGTTTGATAGCCCTGCATCTTTTCGACGGCGGTTTGGACCTCACCACACACCCATTGCCGTGCTTGCTTGATTTCTTGAGAAGTCGGCGGGTCGTGTTTCAAGACCCTCTCACATAATCGCACCACCCCGATGTCGATCGAACTGACGATGGGCTGCCCGGCCGGTCGATCGAGAATCAACTCGGTACTCCCCCCGCCGATATCCAATGCCAGGATGT
>JANDJE010000003.1 GCA_024331095.1 Nitrospira sp.
TCGGTTTGGTCCGTCGTTGCTCAGAGAACTAACGGAACCAATACATCGTCTGGCGGCAATATTATAAGGGAGAGAAGAGGAGTGTAGTGCCGCACAATTGCCTCTGTATTTTGGGGGCATCGCGAATCGATTCTTCGCTTCGCCATAGGAAGTGGATTTAGGATACGGAATTAACTCGGAGAGGGTTCAGGCGCACACTTTGACGATCGTGGCTGAAACCGAACGGAAATCGTCCAGTTGTTTGGTGATGATGGCCTGGACGATCTCCAGATTCAAGCGGGTGTATTCGTGGATCGCCACGTTGCGGAAGCCGACCATGCGTTGCATGCGAGCTGCGAGGTCTTCCGGGAGGATGCCCGCGGTGTGGAGAAGGGAGAATGCGTCACGGCTGTCCTGCGGTACGCCAAGCTTGCGCCGGCTCACGACGTACATGGCCAGATCGATCGCCGTTTCACAGGCTCGCTGCAGGTTGAGGATGATCGCGTCTTGCTTCGTTTGATTCCCGATCAGGTTCTGCTCGGCACCGGCGTACTCTTGTTCAATGCGGCAAAGGCACCGTTCAATACTTGCGGCCTTGTTGAGAATGACATCATCAGCCATAGACCAGCCCGCTCTCACCGATTCTTTTGAGGATCTCTCGCCGCTCTTCGTTCAGGCGGGCGTAGTCCGAATAGACGTACATTTCGAATGCTCGCCGGGCTGATTCGTCCGGCGCGTCCAAGCATTCCCCAGTCGAGATCACTTGCATCCGCAGGACCGTTGATGCGGCACGTAGGTCCACAAGATCCACGTCGCGATGCAGTCGGACGGCCAATTCCTGGGCAAGCTCAAAGCGGCGCAGATTCGGAATCGGATCTCGTGCAAGCACGGCGAGGTCTACGTCGCTGTCCGAGCGGGCATCTCCCTTCGCCTGTGAGCCGAACCGATAGAGCGCGATGAGGCCGGGAATCGCTCGTCGGACGTAATCGATCAATCTCTCATCATTCATGTCGGGCCTATGCGGCGACCGGTTCAGGCTACTGGTTCATCCGTGGCCTGTCAATCTCCGGCCGTTCTCCCGAGATTGGTAGTGGCATGACATCCCGAGATACGGTATTGTTACCCCCCTATGCGGCCGGGTAGTCTGTTCGTATGATCGCGATCATCGACTATGGCATGGGCAACTTGCGCAGTGTCCACAAGGCCTTCGAGGCGGTGGGGCACCAGGCGGTGGTGACGCGAGATGCACGGGTCATCGGCGACGCGAGCCATGTCGTTCTGCCGGGAGTCGGAGCCTTCGGCGATTGCATGGCCAATATCGAGCGATATGGGCTGGTGGAGCCGATTCGCTCGTCGATCCGATCGGGCAAACCGTTTCTGGGGATTTGTCTGGGGCTGCAAGTGCTGTTCTCCGAGAGCGAAGAGTTCGGCCCGCATAAGGGGCTCGACATCGTTCACGGTACGGTGCGGCGATTTGCGGCGGGGCCCGAGCTGAAGGTGCCGCACATGGGGTGGAATCAGGTCCATTTTCAAGGGGTGTGTCCCCTGTTCGACGGCATCGCCGACGGTGCGGATTGGTACTTCGTGCACTCGTATTTCGTCGACCCCTGCGACAAACGGCTTGCCGCTTCGACGACGACGTACGGCCACTCTTTCGTCTCGAGCATTTGGAAGGACAATGTTGTGGCGTGCCAGTTCCATCCGGAAAAGAGTCAAGCCGTAGGGCTGCGATTGATCAAGAATTTCGGAGCGTGGCATGTCTAAACGACTCGTCAAAATCAGGGGCGCACAAGCGCCCTCGTCCGGCGCCCGCCTCGTCATGCGCGCCGTGATCCCCGTGATGCTGGCGTGGATCGTCGCCGGGTGCAGCGGATGGAAGGTCACAACGGCCTCGTCCGATCTTCTGCCTCGGTACACCGTTCGAACCCTTGCGCTGATTCCCTTCACCGCGATGACCACCCCGCAGATGCGCGATCAGGGCGACTTCTTTTTCTCGACTCCTCAAAGTCTTCGGCAACAGGATCTGTCGGTGGCGGTGGCGTCCGACGTGGAGCCGAGGCCCAGGCAAGTCTCCGTAGTGCCCGACTATGCGGCGGAGCGCATCACGCAGTTGTTTTGGAAGCGCCTGCAATCGAGGGGAGGGGTGCGGGTGATACCGCCGGGCGACTCCGCTCAAGTCTTGGCCTCCGTGGTTTCCGAGACGACGGCCTCCACAACTCGGCCGGAAATCGCCGCCGCCGCGGTGGCGCGAAAGCTGAACGCGGACGCGGTCATGATCGGGCTTGTCTCGATGTATCAGGAGCGGGTCGGAAGCCGTCTCGGCGCGAACCCGGCGGCGTCCGTCGGGTTTGAAGTCAAGGTCGTGGCGACGGACGGACGGGTGCTGTGGGCGGGGAATTATTACGAACGGCAGCGTCCGTTGACGGAGGATTTCCTCGGCTTTGTACAACGGTTCGGGATGTTCGTGACGGCCGACGAATTGGCGGAGTACGGCGTTGACGCGATGTTGAAAGAATTCCCGTTCTGACCGGGCTATGGAGGTCACGTGCTCGTCATTCCGGCGATCGATTTGAAAGACGGTCGTTGCGTGCGGTTGCGCCAAGGTGAGATGGCGGCCGAAACCGTCTATTCGGATGATGTCCGAGCCGTGGCCGGAAGGTGGCAGGAGCAAGGAGCGGACCTGATTCATGTCGTGGATCTGAACGGGGCGGTGGACGGGAAGCCGCGCAACCTGCCCCAGATCGAAGCCGTTATGAAAACGGTCGGCGTCAACGTTCAGGTGGGAGGAGGCATTCGGTCGATTGAGACGGTTCGGCAGTACCTCCGCGCCGGAGCGTCGCGCGTCGTGCTTGGCACGGCCGCCCTGACGGATCGGGCGTTTCTCGAACGGGCGTGCCGGGAATTTCCGCGGCGCATCGTGTTGGGGCTCGACGCACGAAACGGCAACGTGGCGGTGAAGGGCTGGACGGAAGTGTCGGATGTGAGGGCGGTCGATCTGCTGAAAGAGCTGTCCGGTTTCGCGCTCGGGGCCGTGATCTACACGGATATTGCGCGCGACGGTATGTTGAGCGGGCCGAACATTCCGGCCTTGGAAGAGATCGTCGCTTCTTCGCCGTTTCCGGTGATCGCGTCGGGCGGGATCAGCAAAATCGACGATCTGTTGGCGGTTCGGTCGCTCGGATCTCGTGTGGAAGGGGCGATCGTGGGCAAGGCTCTGTATGATGGAATGTTGGATTATCGGGCCGCCGTGGCGGCCCTCAGTAAGGAGTCGAAGAGTGAAGGGTAAGGGAAGAGCCGGCTTTCGCCGTCACGCCTGACCCCTCACGTTTCACTTTTCACGGGTTATCGTGTTGACCAAGCGCATCATTCCCTGTCTGGACGTCAAAGACGGTCGCGTGGTCAAGGGGGTCGGCTTCGTGGGCCTTCGGGATGCGGGCGATCCGGTCGAGGCGGCGGCGCTCTACGACCGCGAAGGCGCGGACGAGCTCTGCTTTTTGGATATTACGGCGTCGCATGAGAACCGGAACACCATCATCGACGTGGTCGAACGGACGGCGGGCTGTGTCTTTATGCCTGTGACGGTCGGCGGCGGCGTGCGCGGGCTCGACGATATTCGGAGATTGTTGAACGCCGGGGCGGACAAGGTGAGCATCAACACGGCCGCGGTGGAGCGGCCCGAGTTTGTCAGGGAGGCAGCCCGTCGGTTCGGCACGCAGTGCATCGTCGTGGCCATTGACGCCAAGCGAGGATCCATGGTGGGCGGTTGGCAGGTCTTCACCCACGGAGGGCGCAAGCCGTCGGGACTGGACGTCGTGGAATGGGCGAAGCGGATGCAAGACTATGGAGCGGGCGAGCTTTTAGTGACCAGCATGGACGAGGACGGCCGGCAGAGCGGGTATGATCTTGAGCTGACGGCCGCCGTGTCGGAGCGAGTATCGATCCCCGTGATCGCGTCGGGCGGAGTCGGGACGTTGGAACATCTGTACGACGGATTCGTCAAGGGCAAGGCGGATGCGGTTTTGGCCGCGTCCATCTTTCACTTCAGAAAGTTTACGATCTCGCAGGCGAAGGCGTTTTTGAAAGAACGCGGCATCCCCGTGCGATCGGATTTCTTGGCGCGAGCGGCATGAACCCATGAGCGATGAACCGGCAAATCGGTTGAAGCTCGATGAGAAAGGCCTTCTTCCGGCCGTCGTGCAGGACTGGCTCGACGGGTCCGTGTTGATGGTGGGCTATATGAATCAAGAGGCCATCGCCAAGACGCTTGAGACCAAGGGCGTCCATTTCTGGAGCCGGTCCCGCAAGAGGCTGTGGGAGAAGGGCGAAACGTCCGGTCACAAGCTTCGCGTGAAGGACTTGTTCATTGATTGCGATCGCGACACGATTTTGGTCAAGGTGCAGGCGGAAGGTCCGGTCTGTCATACGGGGGAACGGGCGTGTTTCTTTTCCAGGCTTGACGATCGGGGACAGGTCGCCGAGTCTCCGACGCAAGATGCGGCGGGCGGGATTCTCGAAGCGATTCTGCGGACGATCCGTGATCGCCGGGCCCATCCGCGGGCCGGATCGTATACGACGAAGCTGTTTGAAGGGGGACAGGATCGAATTCTGAAAAAAGTGGTGGAGGAAGCGGGAGAGGTGCTCTTGGCCTCCAAGGGGGGGAAGAAAGAAGAGATTATCTACGAAACGGCGGATTTGGTGTTTCACGCCTTGATGGTGCTGGGATACCACGACGTGGCGCTTCAGGACATTTATGCCGAATTAGGCAGGCGGTTCGGCCGATCCGGCGTGAGGGATGAATAACAGGTCGTCGGGGCCGGCAAAATCAACCGGTTTGGGCGGACCGCCGTTCATTATGCGGGAGGTCGAGGCGACGATGAGTGACTGTCTTTTTTGCAAAATTGTGGAAAAACAGATTCCGGCCAAGGTCGTTCATGAAGACGACCAGACCTTGGCTTTTGACGACATTCATCCTCAGGCGCCCGTCCATACGCTGGTCATTCCGAAGAGGCACATCGCGGCCGTTCAGGACTGTGAGGAGCAGGATCAAGCTCTGCTGGGGCGGCTTCTATTGACCTGCGCGAAAGTAGCGCAACTGAAAGGCGTAGCCGAATCGGGCTATCGCATTGTCACGAACACGGGGAAAAACGGGGGGCAAACGGTTTTTCACCTGCATCTTCATGTCACCGGCGGGCGCCGGATGAGTTGGCCGCCGGGCTAATCACCGGTTCCCCAAAATTTGACAGATTTTCAAACCGTCTGTTATCCTGCTCGGTCGATTTTTCCAGACAAGTGGGCTGCCTTGTCTAAATCGGGGGTGGCGAAACGATTTGGGAGCTGCGACTCCGGTGGGTCACGGTTTGATCTCTGATAACATCATCGACCGAATCAAAGATCGAGTCGATATCGTCGACGTCGTGAGCCACCACGTGGCCTTGACAAAAACGGGTCAGAATTTCAAAGGGTTGTGTCCATTCCACCAAGAAAAAACTCCCTCGTTTATCGTCAATCCATCCCGGCAAATTTTCCATTGTTTCGGCTGCGGAGCCGGTGGAAACGTCTTCACTTTTTTGACCAGACTCACCGGCGCGAATTTCCCGGAGGTGGTTCGGGAATTGGGGCAAAAGGTCGGGGTCGAGGTTGCGGAGGCACCAGCCGTTTCGGGCAATCATGCGGAGCTGACCCGGCGAATCGAACGCCTCAATCAAGCCGCTGCCGCCTGGTTCAGGCATAATCTGCGCGACGCCAAGCTTGGCGCCGCCGGAAGGTCGTACCTGGAAAAACGCGGGATTCAATCGAGTGTCATCGATCGGTTTGGGATCGGCGTGGCCCCTCCCGAGTGGGACGGCTTGTTCAAGACATTGACCAAGCAGGGATTTGCTCCGGCCGATGTCGCGAGCGCCGGCTTGTTGGTAGCGCGGGAGGGAGGGAGCGGCTTTTACGATCGGTTTCGCGGACGAATCATGTTCGCGATCACCGACCTGCGAAAGCGCGTGGTCGGATTTGGCGGACGGGTGTTGGACGACGCTGTGCCTAAGTATCTGAATTCCCCTGATACCCCGCTGTTCAAAAAAGGGCACACCTTGTTTGCGCTCGATCAGGCGCGGGAGGCGATCGTTCGAACGAAGACCGCCATCGTTGTCGAGGGGTATTTTGACGCGATCGCGCTTCATCAGGCCGGGTTGACGCATGCGGTCGCGACGTTGGGCACGGCGTTGACGCCGGAACACGTCCAAGCCTTGCGGCGGTTCGCCGATCATATCGTGTTGGTTTTCGATCCCGATGCCGCAGGGGTACGGGCCGCGCTAAGGGGATTGGATCTCTTCGTCAACAGCGGATTGGACGTCAAGGTGGTCACGTTGCCGGCCGGAGAAGACCCCGATACGTTCGTGCGAAAAGCGGGCGTGACGGCGTTCGCCTCATTGGAGGCGGCCGCTCCAAGCCTTCTGGATTATGTGTTGGACCATACGATTCGGCAGGCGGAAAACGGCTCATTGGAAAGCCGGATCAGAAGCGTGGACGAAGTCCTGCGCATCGTGCAGAAAAGCGAGCATCCGCTCGAGCGGGAAGAACGCATCAAGATCGTGGCCGAACGATTGGAAATCAGCCAAAGCCGATTGATCGAGCGGTATCCGAGACTCCAGGGCCGGCATTCGCAAGGCGCGGGCTCTCATGAGCAGGCGGCGCGGGGCATCGCCTTTTCCGCCGCATTCAAAAGAGCGCCGGAAGAACGGGATCTTGCCTTGCTGCTGTTGCACGGTCGATTGTCGCCCGCCGAGGTTCGGCGATTGAGACCCGAAACGTTCACCGTCGCCCCTTGTAGGAAACTTGTGCAGATGGCCTTGGCCCATCTGGACCGTGAAGGGCGTGTCGGCCTCGACGATTTGGTGAGCGAAGCGTCCGATGATCCGGACTGTGGTCCTCTGGCCACGGAATTGTCCGTCCGCGACGATCATTTTGACGACGTTCCGGCCCACGTCAAGGCCTGTTTGGACGTGCTTGATCGGAAATACGCGGATCAAATGTTGAGGGACCTGATCGCCAGGCTGAAGGCCGCCGAGCGGGCAGGACAGGTGGAGGAAGCGCGGACGTTGAACGTGCAAATCAATGAATGGCGGATCCGAAAAGCCGGTGCGCCACCCGCCGGAGCGGTGTCCTTGGCGAAGGAGTAGTCATGCCGAAACAGGAATTGCTTGGAGAGGTGAAAAAACTGATCGCGCTCGGAAAGGAAAAGGGGTTCCTGACCTATGACGAGCTCAACAGCACGCTGCCCGCGGAATTTGTGTCTTCCGACCAATTCGGTAACATCATGACGATGTTCGGCGAAATGGACATCGAAATCGTCGACGGCGCGGAGGGAGATCGGATCCGCAAACGACCGGACAACGGCGAGATCGGCGACGAAAGCGAAGAGGTGGAGCTGGAGCCCGAGGAGGAGAACGAGAAGCCGATCGATCTGTCGCCGGGCGCGCTGAGTCGGACGGACGATCCGGTGCGGCTTTATCTCAAAGAAATGGGCAGCGTCGCGTTGCTCAGCCGAGAGGGCGAAATCGAAATCGCCAAACGAATCGAAGAGGGCAAAAAAGACATCGCCTCGGTGATCTACGGCATGCCGATGACCATCGAGTTCGTCTTGGCGCTGCGGGATCAACTCAAAGACGCCACCATCGATGTCCGAGAGATCGTGCCCATCCAAGAACAGGGGGAAGAATTTGACGAGGATCAGCAGCCCGTGGAGCGGGATTATGAAGAGCTGCGCCTCAAAACATTGGAGGCTTTGAGCGCGGTCCGCAAGGTTTCGCTGCAACTGAAGGCGCTGGTGGAAAAGGGCAGGCACATCGGCAGCGATCCGGCGAAACAGAAGAAATTCAAGAAGCAGTTCGAGATCGTGCGCCAACAGGTCGTGGACAAAATCGAATCCGTCAACCTCCATGGAGTCCTGAAAGATCGCATGGTTCAACGGGTGCGTGACTTGGCCGCGCAGATTCGTGCTTCGGAGCGCGAAATCGTGCAGTGCCAGCGGAGGCTCGGCGTGGGTGGAGAGGCGGGCGCGGAGTTGCTCAAGCGATTGTGCCGGACCCGTCAGGATTTTTTGGCGGTCAAGCGAAAGACCGGCCTGTCGGAAGAGACGCTGCTGGACATCAAAAAAGTTTATCAGGCGGCCAAGGCCAAAATCCGCCAACTTGAAGAGGAGGAGGCGCTGGTTCCCGCCGAAGAAATCAAGGAGGCCGTCAAACAGCTCGATGTCGCCGAAGAAAAAGTGAAGCGGGGCAAGGCGGAGTTGGTCGAAGCGAATCTTCGCCTGGTGGTCAGCATCGCCAAGAAGTACACCAATCGAGGGCTCCAATTTCTGGATCTTATCCAGGAAGGCAATATCGGATTGATGAAAGCGGTGGATAAATTCGAATACAAGCGCGGCTACAAGTTCAGCACCTATGCCACGTGGTGGATCCGCCAGGCGATTACGCGGGCCATCGCCGACCAGGCGCGAACCATCAGAATCCCCGTTCACATGATTGAGACGATCAACAAGCTCGTCCGCACGTCGCGTCATCTCGTGCAGAAGCTCGGTCGCGAGCCGTTGCCGGAAGAAATCGCCGAGCGCATGGATTTGCCGTTGGACAAAGTGCGAAAGATCCTCAAGATCGCCCGGGAGCCGATTTCGCTCGAAACGCCGATCGGAGAGGAAGAAGACAGTCATTTGGGCGACTTTATCGAAGACAAAAAAGCCGTTTCTCCGCTAGAGGCCGCGATTCGGTACGATTTGCAACGGCAGATCAACAGCGCGCTGGAGACCTTGACGCCGAGAGAGGAAAAAGTCCTGCGCAAACGATTCGGAATCGGCGAGGCCACAGACCACACGCTTGAAGAAGTGGGACAGGATTTCGAGGTCACACGCGAACGGATCAGGCAGATCGAAGCCAAAGCATTGCGGAAATTGCGGCATCCGAGCCGCAGCAAAAAGCTGCGAAGTTTCGTGGAGAGCTTGTAGAAGGCCGATTTGACTCCGCGTCCGAGCGCGACCTAGAATTCTTTGAAATATAGACCGTGGCGGGAAGCCCCGTTCGGCGAACGCCGTTGAGTCTTGCAAAAGAAAAGAGTCGGTTCGACCGTTCGCTTGCCGGATAGGGCCCATAGCTCAGGTGGTTAGAGCGGCTGACTCATAATCAGTTGGTCCTAGGTTCAAGTCCTAGTGGGCCCACCAGCCGAGGTGACCGGGCGTCACGACTCCGGTCTCCAAGAGAGGAAGATCGCGTTGACCCGCAAGTTTTCGCCCCTTCTTGATCTGCAGAAATTGGATCTCCGGATCATGGAGATCAAAGAAGCCCGCCGAAAGATTCCCGAACGTCTGCAGGCCGCCGAGGCGCCTTTGCAAGAGGCTCTGAAACAGATGAAGGAGGCGCAGTCCGCCGTCGAAGCCGCGGTCAAGGAACGACGCGCGCACGAACGGGATCTGGAGGCGCACGAAGCGCAGATGGAGCGGATGAAAGCGCACGCGGCGAATTTGAAGACCAACAAGGAGTATCAAGCGCACCTCTTCGAACTCGATTTGGCGAATAAAAAGCGTGGGGAGTTCGAAGAGAAAATTCTGATGTGCATGGAACGGATCGATCAATTGCAGCGAACGGTGACCGAGACCCAGGCCAAAGTCAGGGAGCTGGAGGCGGCGTTTGCTCAAGAACAAAAGAATTTAAGCGCGCAGGAGCGAGCGTTGGCGGACGAACTGGCCCAAGTCGAAATTTTGCAACGCGACGCGGCGGCGAAAGTGGAGAAAAATCTTCTCCAACGATACAACCAGGTCAAAGCCTCGCGGAAAGATCAGCCGCTGGCGGCCGTGCGCGGCGGCCTGTGCCTCGGTTGCCGCCTGCAAATTCCCCCCCAGCTCATCGCCCAAGTAAAACGCTCCGAAGATCTGCACGTGTGCCCGTATTGCCGCCGCATCCTTTATTGGGAAGGCGAGCCGTCGGCCGAATCGCCTCCCTCGTCCGCGTCCGAATCCAAAACGACCGATTGTGAGGCGAGCGAGTCGATCTAACTCAAAACGGCCCGCGTGGTTTTGAAGTGCAGTTTCGCTACGGTGCCGAGCCGTTCCCGCCCGTGTTTTTTGACGATCATTTTTGCCGCCAGCTCCACGGAAGAGGAGACGCCCTTGGGGAGGGTGGTGCCGACTTCGTCGGAGAGCCGTTTCAGACGCCGCAGAAATTCGGCGCGGGCCAGGATGGAGGCGGCGGCCACCGCCAGGTCCGACTCGGCTTTTGTCCGTTGCTCCAAAACGATCGTTCGTCCTTTTTCTTGCAGGGCGTTCGCGATCAACTGCTCATCGCCGAATCGGTCGGCAATCGCCCGCTTGCACGAAACTTGTTCGAGCAGGTTCTCCAGCGCCTTTGCATGTCCCCAAGCCAGGAGACGATTGAGATTTTTGATTTTGGCGTACAGCTCGTTATATTTTTGCGGACCGATCGCAATCACGCTGTGGGGGCAGATGGTCTTGATTGCCGGGGCCATTTCGAGGATACGCCCGTCAGATAGCTTCTTGCTGTCTCGCGCCTGCATCAAGGCCAACTCGCGCTGAGTCGTCGCGTCCACGAAGACCGCGGCGATCACGAGGGGGCCGAAGTAATCGCCTTTTCCGGACTCGTCGATGCCGATGCGCTCGATCGGCGACCCGATGAGGTCTGCTGTCACGGGACGACTCCCACTAGAAAAACAGCGGTAGGAGCGGTACTCTACTCAACGGCGGTGTCATGGTCAATGACCGTTAAAAGCAGGAAGAACGTCGGTGTTACGTCGGAGGGGTGGATCGGGGGTAGGAGGGATGCCATGCAAGGGTGTCGATATGTGATCCGTTTCGCCGGGATGGCCGTTTTGTTGCTTATGGGAGGAATGACTGTAGCCGGCTGCGAGACCAACCCCTACACGGGTCGATCTCAGTTGTTGATGACGTCGATCTCAGAGGAAATGCAGCTTGGGGAGCAAGCCTACGCTCAGGTGAAAAACGACCCCAACATTCGATTGTCGAGGGATCCGCGCGAAGTGGAACCGGTCAAACGGGTGGCGGCCAGAATCATCGAGGCGGCGAAGCGATCGAAATATGCCGAGATGGCCAAACAGTTCGAATGGGAAGTGACGGTCATCAAGGACGATAGGACGGCGAACGCGTTCGCGCTTCCCGGCGGCAAGATCGCCGTGTATACGGGCATTTTCCCCGTGGCGAAAACCGAGGCGGGGTTGGCCGCCGTCATGGGGCATGAAGTGGTCCATGCCTTGGCCCGTCACGGAGCGGAGCGGATGAGTCAAGGGCAATTGACCAATGCGGCGCTGCAAGTGGCGGGGGCGGCGATCGGGGCGAGCGGAGGGAATCCCTTGCTGGGCCAGGCCACAATGGCGGCGCTCGGATTGGGAGCCCAAGTGGGAGTCTTGTTGCCCTTCAGCCGCAAGCACGAATCGGAAGCGGATTACGTGGGAATCCTCTTGGCGGCCGACGCGGGATACGACCCGCGCGAGTCCGTGGGGTTGTGGGAGCGGATGGCGGAACTGTCGAGCGGCGGAGGGCCGGCCGAATTTCTGTCGACCCATCCCAGTCACGGGACCCGAATTGAGCAATTGAAGGCCTGGATGCCGGAGGCCATGGCCATCTATCAAAAAAGAACTCCAGCTCCCAATGGGCTCTTGCCTCCCATTGGAAACCAGTGAGTTGGCCGCCGAATGTCTCTGATTCCTTTTTTGAAAGGGCTTCCGTGTCGGAGGAAGATGAGGGACGTGTCACGCGGTGCCCTTGCCATGCTCCGTTCTCCTTCTCTATACTGCGTCAGCGCAGGTGCGAAGGCCGGGTGATCGCTCGATGCGAGAGTATCGGGAGGAAAGTCCGGACTCCAAGGGCAGGGCGCTGGGTAATTCCCAGGCGGAGCGATCCGACACCAGCACCACAGAAAGCAAACCGCCGATGGCCGAGGTGATGGGGGCATCCGGTCGCTACGGTTCAGGCAAGGGTGAAAGGGTGGGGTAAGAGCCCACCGCGGTGGTGGCGACATCACCGGCAGGGTAAGCGTCGCCCGGTGCAAGGCCAAATAGGAAGAGCCGCGCGGGGCGCTCGAGGGCGTTTCGCGCACCGACCGGCCCGGTCGAGATCTTCGGGTAGGCCGCTTGAGGTTCGAGGCAACTCGAATCCCAGAGAAATGATCATCGCCGTTCGAGATAGCGAACTCGAATGGACACAGAATCCGGCTTATAGGCCTTCACATTTGCGCTTTTCTTTTGGCGACGGGTTTTCCCTCGACCGTCATGAATGGCCTTGGTCGAGGTCGGAATACTCAGTATGCCAATCGTTCCCTTGACCCCTCATTGAGGAGGATGGTACGATTCTCAATCCTTCCCATTGATTTTTCAGGTATTTTTAGAGCGAACGTCGAATGCTAGTGATGATGCAGAAACCCGTTCTTGTCGGTTTTTTTATTCGTTTTTAATGAAGACGAATGGGACGGGGGCCGGAAGAGCGCCGATTGCCAAGTATCCCTCGATCTCGTGATGAGGAGGATATCCACATGAAACTCACCGGAGCCGAGATCTTCATCGAATGTCTGAAGCGGGAAGGAGTCAAGACCGTTTTTGCGCTTCCCGGGGGCGTGGTCCTGAAGATCTTCGACATGCTCCATCAACAAAAGGACATCGAGGTCGTTCTCACGCGTCATGAGCAGGGGGCCGGTCATATGGCCGAAGGCTATGCTAAAGCGACCGGCAAGGCCGGCGTCTGTCTGGTGACGTCGGGGCCCGGCATGACCAACGTGATTACGGCGTTGGCGGACGCCTACATGGATTCCGTGCCGGTGGTCTGTTTCAGCGGTCAGGTGCCGACGAGCCTGATTGGAAACGATGCGTTTCAGGAAGCGGACAATATCGGTTTGAGCAGGCCCTGCACGAAATACAATTTTCTGGTCAAAGACGTCAATGATTTGGCTCGGACGATCAAAGAAGCGTTTTATATCGCGACGACCGGCCGGCCTGGACCGGTGTTGGTCGACATTCCGAAGGACGTGTCGCAGAACCAGGCCGAGTTCGTCTATCCGACATCCGTCTCCATTCGCGGATATAATCCGACCTATGAAGGGAATAAGTGGCAGATTAAACAGGCGGCTGAGGCGATCGCCAAGGCCAAAAAGCCGGTGCTGTACGTGGGCGGGGGCGTCGTCTTTTCCGGTGCGTCGCAGGAGCTGCTCGAATTGGCCGAGCTGACGCAGATCCCGGTCGATATGACTCTCATGGGACTCGGCGTGTTCCCGGGGGAGCATCCGTTGTCGCTGGGGATGCTGGGGATGCACGGGACCTACTGCGCCAATATGGCCATCCACTATTCCGATCTGGTCATCGCCGTTGGGGCGCGGTTTGACGATCGCGTGACGGGCAAAGTGTCGGAATTCTGCCCGCACGCAAAGGTCATTCACATCGATATCGATCCCACGTCGATTCGGAAAAACATTCACGTCGATATTCCGATCGTGGGGGATTGCAAGGCCGTGCTGCGCGAATTGAATCAAATTCTCCGGGCGACAGTGAACGGCGATCAGAAAGAGCTTCGGAAGCCCTGGTGGGAGCAAATTCATCAATGGCAGAAGACGCACCCGCTCACCTATCATCAAGAACAGGATGGGCCCATCAAGCCGCAACACGTCGTCAAACGCCTCTATGAACTGACGAAAGATCGAGATCCGATCGTCTCGACCGACGTGGGGCAGCATCAAATGTGGGCGGCGCAATATTTCAAATTGGCGAAGCCGAACCGATGGTTGACGTCCGGCGGGCTTGGAACCATGGGCTTCGGATTTCCCGCGGCCATGGGCGCGCAGGCCGCCTTCCGTGATCGGCTGGTCCTCTGTATCGCGGGGGACGGCAGCGTTCAGATGAATATGCAGGAAATGGCGACCGCGGTGGTCAGTAAATTACCGGTGAAGATCATCGTACTGAACAACCGCTTTCACGGGATGGTGCGACAGTGGCAGGACCTCTTCTACAACGGGCGGTACGCCTCGAGTTATTTGGGCGGCACGCCGGATTTCGTCAAGCTGGCCGAGGCCTATGGCGCGGTCGGGCTGCGGGCCGAGAACCTGGCGGATCTTGACGGGGTGTTGAAAGCGGCTCTGGAAACGGACGGGCCCGTCATCGTGGACGTGCCGACCTACCCCTATGAGAACTGTTACCCGATGATTCCGGCGGGAGGCTGCAATCACGAAATGATTCTCGAAGATCCTCCGGAATTGAAGAAGAAACAGACCGGTGTCGGGAAGGCGGTGCCGGAAGACAAAGATACGGTGTTGACGGCGTAAGGATTAGAATGTAGGGAAGGCTCGGAGGCATCGACGCCGGATGACCGCATTTCGGTGTCCGGCACGTTGACCTCGACGCCTAGAAATATGGAACACATCATTTCCGTTACGGTTGAGAACAAATTCGGGGTTCTTTCAAGGGTTGCGGGTCTGTTCAGCGGTCGGGGCTTCAATATCGAAAGCCTCTCCGTTGCCCCCACCCTTGATCCGTCGATGTCGCAGATGACGTTGGTGACCTCGGGCGATGATCGAATCATCGAGCAGATCGTCAAGCAACTGAATAAACTGATCGACGTCATCAAAGTCGTGGATTTGAACGAAACCGAATTCGTCGCACGGGAAACGGCTCTGATCAAGGTGCACACCAAGGATGACGATCGGGCGGAGGCGCTCAGGATCGTCGACATTTTTCGAGCCAACGTCATCGACTCGTCGCCCAGCACCTATACGATTGAAGTGTCGGGTGATCCCAGGAAGATCGAAGCGATCATCAATTTACTGCAGCCGTTGGGAATCAAGGAATTGGTTCGAACGGGGCGGGTTGCCGTCGCCCGTGAGCCGATCCGACCCGCCGTCGCACAGGCCAAAAAAGCCGCGCGCGAATAAGGCGTGTCGCCGCGCAGATCAAGCCGGAATAAAAACGCGACGTCTTTAGTGAAGGAGTTCAAGCATGAAGATTTATTACGACCGGGACGCGGACATTCAGCATATTCGCAACAAGACCGTCGCCGTCATCGGGTACGGCAGTCAGGGCCATGCGCACGCGCTCAACTTGAAAGAGAGCGGCGTGAGCGTGGTCGTCGGGTTGCGTGAAGGAGCGTCATGGAAAAAGGCGGAGCAGAGCGGTCTGAAGGTTATGCCGGTGGCGGACGCCGTCAAGGCGTCCGACGTCGTGATGATCCTTGCGCCGGATGAAGTCCAGTCAACGATCTATCGGCAGGACGTGGCCCCCAACCTCAAGACCGGCTCGTATCTGGCGTTCGGGCATGGGTTTAACATCCATTTCGGTCAAATCGTTCCACCGGCGTCCATTAACGTTTTTATGGTGGCGCCGAAAGGGCCCGGCCATCTTGTGCGATCCGAGTACACGAAAGGCAGCGGGGTCCCTTGCCTGCTCGCCGTTCATCAGGATCCCGGCGGCACGACCAGGCAGGTCGGGTTGGCCTATGCCAGCGCCATCGGCGGCGGTCGAGCCGGTGTCATTGAGACGACCTTTCGCGAAGAGACCGAGACGGACTTGTTCGGCGAGCAAGCCGTGCTGTGCGGGGGACTCACGTCCTTGATTCAGGCCGGCTATGAAACGCTCGTCGAAGCCGGATATTCGCCGGAGATGGCTTATTTTGAATGTCTGCACGAGGTCAAGCTCATCGTGGATTTGATTTATCAGGGCGGCATCGCCAACATGAGGTATTCGATCAGCACCACGGCCAAATACGGGGACGTGACACGAGGCCCTCGGATCATCACCGAACAAACCAAGCTCGAAATGAAGAAAATCTTGGGTGAGATCCAAAGCGGCCAGTTCGCCAGAGAATGGGTCTTGGAAAATCAGGCGAATCGTCCCGTGTACAACGCCCTGTTGACCAAGGGAGAAGCGCACCCCATCGAGGCCGTGGGCGCCAAACTGCGGGCCATGATGCCGTGGCTCAAGAAAGATCAGTTGGTTGACCGAACGAAGAATTAAGCGGACAATCGACCCGATGGCTCGATGGTTCGGTTGACTCCGACGGGACGTTCTCGGTGATGGTTCTTCGGGTAAAAAAGTCGTCGTAGGAACGTTGGAAGTACCTGAGCCATTGCGGTCATGATCAAGACGGCGACGACAAGGGTTTTCTCGGCGGTGGAGGAGGTGGCGTGATCGATCGGGCGGTTGGTCTTCCGGTCGCGAAGGAAGGTATTCCATTCATTGCCGTTCCGGCAGGCGTGACGCTGTTGGCCGGCTGGACGGGATGGGTCGTAGTGGCGGGGCTGGCGGGGCTGGCGACAGCGTTCGTCGCCTGGTTCTTTAGAAATCCGGCGAGAGTGATTCCCAAGGACACGCACCTCGTGGTCGCGCCCGGAGACGGCAAGGTGATCGCCATCGAAGAGGAATTCGAGCCCCGCTATCT
Source organism: Nitrospira sp. (assembly GCA_024331095.1). Lineage (GTDB taxonomy): Bacteria > Nitrospirota > Nitrospiria > Nitrospirales > Nitrospiraceae > Nitrospira_D. Next base: position 16,403 of record JANDJE010000003.1, read on the forward strand.
CAAAGATCGTGCGCTGCGCGTGACGATTTTTTTGAACGTGTTCAACGTGCACATCAATCGCATCCCCTGCGACGGAGTTATTGAAGACGTACAATATCAACCGGGGGCGTTCCTGGTCGCCAGCAGGCCGGACGCCACGCTGAGAAACGAGCAGAATGCGTTGATGATTCGCACGGTGGAAGGGCTTAAAGTCTTGTGCGTGCAGGTCGCAGGCTTGATCGCCAGGCGCATCGTCTGTTGGGCTTCCCCTCGAGATCAGGCCGTGCGGGGGGAACGGTTCGGGTTGATTCGATTCGGATCGCGGATGGACACCTTTCTTCCGATCGGGACGCGCCTTCGAGTGGCCGTCGGAGACAAGGTAAAGGGTGGGGAAACCATATTGGGAGAACTGCAATGAAGTCCGCTGGATTGAAACACTCTTTCGGCAAGGACGGCAAGCGGCGCAAAGCGGCCATGCATTTGATCCCGAATCTGTTTACGACCGGCAACTTGTTCTGCGGCGTGTATGCGATTCTGCTGGTTTTCAACGCGGAGTACTTGGCGGCGGCCGTCGCCATTCTTGTCGCCATGGTGTTCGACGTGCTCGACGGCAAGTCGGCTCGGTTGACCAACAGCACGAGCCATTTCGGGCTGGAATACGATTCATTGTCCGACGTCGTCTCGTTCGGAGTGGCTCCGGCGTTTCTCATCTATTCCTGGGCGTTGAGCGGGCAAGGTACCCTTGGGGTAGCCGTCATGTTTGCTTACGTGGCGATGGGGGCCGTGCGCTTGGCTCGGTTTAACTCGACGGTGGCGTTGTCCGACGGCAAGTATTTCACCGGTTTGGCCATTCCCGCCGCGGCGGGAGTCGTCGCCTCGTTGGTCGTCTTCGATCATTACACGCTTCGAATGGGTTCGGAAACCAAGCCGGTCGTCGTGCTGATCGTGACGCTGATGCTGGCGTTTCTCATGGTCAGCACCATCAAGTATCGCAGTTTCAAGGACCTGAAATTCAGAGGCCCTCAGCAGATCACCTATCTTGTGTGGGGGATTCTCGGGTTGATGATGGTGACGGCGTGGCCGCCGGTCATGTTGTTCGTGGTCTTTGCGGGGTACGCGTTGTTGGGACCGGTCGAGAAACTGATCGGATTGATCGTGAGGATGGCCGGCAAAAAGGGAGTTGCCAAGACCGAACTGCCGGCGCCGGAACCACCGAAGGTGTGAGAGGGGACCGGCAGGAGAGAGAAAAGGGGAGAAAGCGTTGTTCCGTAAATGGCAGTGACGAGGAGTAGTAGGCGAGCCGTGTCGTCCGAGAGAGTTGGCGGATGGTGCGAGCCAATCGATACGTCGCCGAACTCGCCTCCGAGCCAGAACCCGTGAACTTCGAGTAGCGGGTTCCGCCCGGCCCCCGTGACGGGCTGCAATGAAGGGCGCCGATCAGGGAACTGACCGTCGCCGAAACAGGGTGGTACCACGGAGCGCGTAAAGCCTTCGTCCCTGACCAACGAAGAGGGGGCGAAGGCATTTTTATTTGACGGCTTGATTCATCAGACCGGCGGAGAAACACCGCCGGTCGGAAAACAAGCCGGCGATCGACGGCAATGGGGGTGGCACGATGACGCGCATGATACGCATATTCGATACGACATTGCGGGACGGCGAGCAATCGCCCGGCGCCAGCATGAACGTGGAAGAAAAATTGATGGTGGCCAAACAACTGGCCCGTCTGGGAGTCGATGTGATCGAAGCCGGCTTCGCGTACAGCTCTCCCGGCGATTTCGAGGCGGTGCGGCGGATTGCACAGGAGGTCGAGGGGCCGATCATCTGTAGCCTAGCCCGCGCCCGCCCGGAAGACATCGATCGGGCATGGGAGGCGCTCAAGGGGGCGCCGAGGGCGCGCATCCATACGTTTTTGTCGACCTCCGACATCCATCTGAAATATCAGTTTCGGATGACGCGCGAGGAGGCCAAGAAGCGAGCGGTGGAAATGGTCCAGCGGGCGAGGAGCTACGTCGATGACGTGGAATTTTCGCCCATGGACGCCAGTCGGTCCGATCCGGCCTACTTGTACGAGGTCATCGAGGCGGTCATCGCGGCGGGAGCCGGAACGGTCAATATCCCCGACACGGTGGGATATGCGATTCCGCAGGAATTCGGAGCGTTGATCAAAGGAATCTGCGAGAACGTGCCCAACGCCGAGCAGGCGGTCATTTCCGTCCATTGCCACAACGACCTGGGTCTTGCCGTGGCCAACAGTCTGGCGGCCGTCGTCAACGGAGCGGGGCAGGTGGAGTGCACGATCAACGGGATCGGAGAACGGGCAGGCAACACGGCGCTGGAAGAGATCGTCATGGGGCTCCGCACGAGAAGAGATTTCTACCGGGCCGACACCAGGATCAAGACGGAGGAAATCGCCAAGACCAGCCGTCTCGTCAGCAAGATCACCGGCATGGTGGTGCAGCCGAACAAGGCCGTCGTCGGGGCCAACGCGTTCGCGCACAGCTCGGGCATTCATCAAGACGGATTGCTCAAGGAGAAAACCACCTACGAAATCATGCGGCCGGAATCGATCGGTCTTGTCGAGAGTCGGATGGTGATGGGCAAGCTCTCAGGCCGACACGCCTTTCGGCAGCGATTGGAGGAGCTGGGCTATCGCCTGAGCGATGAGGAAATCAACCGCGCGTTTGAACGGTTCAAACGACTCGCCGATCAAAAGAAGGAGATTTACGAGGAAGATCTGGAGGCGATCGTTTCGGAAGAACTGGCCAAGATGGGGGAGCGGATCGTGCTCCAATCGTTTCACTTGGAAACCGGGACCGATCGAGTTCCCACGGCGACGGTTGAACTGGAGATCGATGGCCGGCCGGTGAAACAGTCCGGAACCGGCGACGGACCGGTGGACGCCGTGTATCGAACCATCGCGGCCATGACTCAGACGAAAAGCACGTTGGTGATGTTTGCGGTCAACGCCCTCACCAGCGGGACGGACGCCCAGGGCGAGGTCTCGGTGCGTCTTCAGGAAAACGGACGGACCGTGTCGGGCCACGGCTCGGACACCGATATCATCGTGGCGGCGGCCCGGGCCTATCTGAACGCGTTGAACCGGCTGGCCTGTTTGACGCCGAAACAGGCGGATGACGCCCAGAAGGCCCGCTTGATTTGACCGAGCGGCCGGACTAGAGTGACGGCCGTTTTGCGTTTTGATTGACCGAAACGGATTCAGAGGCGGCTTCTTCTTTCTATGATCAAGAAGACCCTTGCGGAGTGCCGGGAGTTTTTGGCCGGAGACCATACGGTGCTCCGGGAGATGCTGCATCCCGCAAAAGAGAACCTGTCACTTCGATACAGCCTGGCCCATGGCCGGTTGGGGGCCGGCAGGCGGTCGAAGCTGCACGTCCTCTCTTCTTCGGAAGTCTACTACTTCATCGCGGGAGAGGGCCGTTTCACGATCGATTCGGAGACCCGTTCGGTTCAACCCGGATCGGTCGTCTATGTGCCGCCGGGGGGCAGGCAGTCGCTGGAAAATATCGGCACGGAGGATATTGAGTTTCTTTGCCTGGTCGATCCTCCCTGGAGGATTGAGGATGAAACCATACTGGAATAGGGATGAGTCATTACAATTAATCATTTGGTCATTCTGAAGTAAGGAGTGCGCGACGTGAAAGCGAAGATTGCGGTGCTGGCCGGCGACGGTGTGGGGCGGGAAATTGTTCCGGAGGCGGTGAAAATTCTCAAGGCGATCGGGGATGCCTATCACCATTCTTTTGAGTTTGTGTCGGCCGACATCGGCGGCCAGGCGATCGACAAGATGGGAGTCCCTTTGCCGGACGAGACGTTGTCGCTTGCGAAACAAAGCGACGCCGTGTTGTTGGGAGCCGTCGGAGGCCCCAAGTGGGAGGGGCTTGAGTATGCCCGCAGACCGGAGCGCGCGTTGCTCGGTATTCGCGAAGCGTTGGGGCTGTACGCCAATCTTCGTCCCGCCAAGGTCTATCCCAGCCTCGCGGACGCCTCGTCACTGAAACGCGACGTCGTCGAGGGAATCGATATCCTCGTGGTTCGAGAACTCACGGGCGGCATTTATTTCGGCAAGCCCAAGGGCATCGAGCGATTGGCGAACGGAGAAGAGCGCGGCATCAATACGGAAGTCTACACGACCGAAGAAGTCAGGCGCATCGCAAAAGTGGCGTTCGAGGCGGCGCGGAAACGCCGCAAGAAAGTGACGTCGGTGGACAAGGCGAACGTTTTGGAGTCCTCGGAATTATGGCGAAAGGTGGTCAGCGACGTGCATAAGGAATATCAGGACGTCGAGTTGGCCCACATGTACGTGGATAATGCCGCCATGCAATTGGTGCGCAACCCCAGGCAATTCGACGTGCTTCTCTGCAACAACATGTTCGGCGACATCTTGAGCGACGAAGCCGCGATGCTGACCGGCTCCATCGGTATGTTGCCGTCCGCGAGCCTGGGCGCAGCGGTCGGCCTCTTCGAGCCCATCCACGGCAGCGCTCCGGACATCGCCGGTAAGAACGTCGCCAATCCGATCGCGATGATCGCGTCCGCCGCCATGATGTTGTCCTATGCGTTTCGTCTTGATAAAGAAGCCGATGCCATCGAGCGGGCGATTGTGAAGACGCTCGATCTGGGATATCGGACCAGAGACATCCAAAGCCCCGGCGCCACGATCGTTGGGACGACCGAAATGGGGGATGTCATCCTTCGCAATTTGAACTAGCGTGATCGCGGATCGGGATGCCAGTGGCCGTGGAGTCGTGGACCATTCGAACCCTTGCCGGAACCGGAGAACCAGCCTATGGAGGAGACGGCGGTCCCGCGCGCCTTGCCTTCTTGAATGAACCGAAGGGGGTGTGGGTGGATGCCAGTGGGAACATCCTGATCGCCGATTCCGAAAACCATGCCGTGCGGCGGATCGATCGACACACCGGCCTGATCTCGACGATCGCCGGCGTCGCCGACATGGCCGATAGGGATAGGGAAGGAGCGGCGCGGGATTCCGGTCTCGAAGAAACCCGGCGTTCGCCGGAGGAGGACCTCTTTGCCGAGGGGGGAGCGGCTTCAGCGAACTATCGGCAGCAGACAGACATAAGCGGAACGATCCGGTACGTTGTGGCGAGAACGGCGGCGTCGAGTCGATTCGGCGGTGACGGCGGGCCGGCCCTGCGCGCCCGGTTGAATTTTCCAACGGCGGTTGTCGCGGACGCCCAAGGGAACGTGTACATTGCCGATACGTTGAACCATCGCATCCGTATGGTCGATGCTGCCGACGGGGTGATCGCGACGATCGCCGGACTGGGCCAACCTCGGTATTGCGGCGACGGCGGTCCCGCCGTCGCCGCGGGGCTCAATGAACCGGCCGCCTTGGCCTTGGATGGGAGAGGAGTATTATACGTGGCCGACCAGGGCAACCACCGAGTTCGGGCGATCGATCTGAAAACCGGGCTGATCCGCACGGTGGCGGGGAACGGGACGCCTTTGTACAATGGAGACGACAGGCCGGCCACGGAAGCCACGCTGGCCGGGCCGAGCGGGTTGGCCTTCGCCGATGACGGCACGCTCTTCATCGCCGATACCTTCAACGGCAGGATTCGCGCGGTCGATCCTGCGACGGGCCTGATTCGAACGGCGGCGGGGGACGGCGGCGAATACCGATACGAGGGCGAACATGAACCGCTCTCGTCCAGCGTGTCGAGGCCGGTCGGCATTGCGGCGGACGGGGACGGCAACTTGTTCATCACGGATTCTGACAACCACTTGGTGCGCCGATGGAGCCGGGCGACTGGCAAGATCGAGCGAACGGCCGGAACGGGGACCCCGGCTTTCTCCGGCGACGGCGGATCGGCTTTAGAGGCGAGCCTCAACTATCCGTTCGGCATCGCGGTCGATCGCAATGGACAGGTAGTGGTCGCCGACACGTTCAACCATCGGATACGAGCACTGACACTCTGATACAAACAAAGAAGGCCTCCATGCTGAAGAACAAACCCGCATACGTGATGGCGATCCTTGGGGCGACCGGCGCGGTAGGGAAAGAAACGTTGGAGATTCTGGAAGAGCGAAAATTTCCTCTGCAGTCGCTCCGGCTCTTCGCGTCCCGACGGTCGGCCGGCGAGATGTTGTCGTGTCAGGGCAAGGAATGGAAGGTCGAGGAACTGACGCCCGAGTCGTCCTTCGCCGACGTCGATCTTGCGCTGATCTCGGCGACCGACGCGATCAGTCGCGAATACGGCCAAAAGCTCGGCGCTGCCGGTGTCGCGGTGATCGACGACAGCGCCGTGTTTCGAATGGATCCGGACGTTCCGTTGGTCGTGCCCGAAGTCAACGCCCGCGCGCTGGAAGCGATGCCGCGAGGCATTGTGTCGATCCCCAACTGCACCACGACCCCCCTGGTGATGGCGCTGAAACCGATTCATGACGCGGTGGGCGTCAAGCGCGTGGTGGTGACGACGTTTCAGTCCGTCTCGGGGACCGGCGCCGCGGCGATGGACGAGCTGATGGATCAAACCAAGGCGTTGCTGGCCTTTCGCGAAGTGGAGACGAAGGTGTATCCCCATCAAATCGCCTTCAACTTGCTGCCTCAGATCGGTTCGTTCAACGACGGCGGCGACTGTTCGGAAGAAGTGAAGATCGTGATGGAAACCAGAAAAATTCTCGGAGCGCCGTCGCTCCGCGTGACGGCGACGACCGTGCGAGTGCCGGTGCTGCGTTGCCACTCCGAAGCGATCAACGTCGAGTTGGAGAAACCGTTGAGCGCCAACGAGGCGAGGGCCCTGTTGGCCGCCATGCCGGGCGTGGTCGTCTTCGACGATCCGGGGAAGAAACTTTACCCGATGCCGCTGGACGCCACGGGAAAAGACGAGGTGTATGTCGGCCGAGTGCGAGAAGATCGCTCGATAGAAAACGGGCTCAATCTCTGGGTCGTGTCGGACAATCTTCGAAAGGGAGCGGCGCTGAACGCCATTCAAATCGCCGAATGCCTGATTCGGTGACAAAAGGCGGGAACGGCCGCTGACAAGACTCACTCGGCCTTGTGGAAGGGCAAGGTATCTCGGTGCGCGGAGGGGAATGACGATGGAACCCTGATGAACGCGCCGAGGCCGTGGCTGCCTTCAAGGAGGGATGAGGCGTGCCGCCTGAGATGCCGGAATGGACGGCGATCGGCAAGCTGATGATCGGGATCGGCCTCTTGATCGTGGGAGTCGGCGTGCTCTTCGTTGCCGTCGATCGCATTGCCGGGCTTGGAGGCCTGTTCGGTTGGCTGGGCAAATTACCCGGTGACATCTCGTATAAGCGCGAGAATTTCAGTTTTTATTTCCCCCTGGGCACCAGCATCGTCTTGAGCGTGGTGTTGAGCCTGTTGTTCTACATCCTGGGATGGCTCTTCCGGCGATGAAACAATCGTTTCGACCGTGCGTGATCGGCATTGTCGGGCTGGCCGCGGGGGCGCTGGACGTGGCGGCTTCTTCGGCCTATGCCGCGCCGGCGATCCGTGTGTTGCTGGCGGCGGAGATCCGGCAGCTCGACGTGCGCACGACCCCTCTATTGTGGGTGACGGATGAGCGCGGCGCGGCATGGTCCTATCGCAACGCAAGGATTCGCATCGAGCGACGCGGTGCTGCGCTGTTCGTCAACGGAACCCGCGTCGACGGTGAACAGGTGACCTTGCGCGCGGGGAAACAGGATCTGGCGATCTGGTTGCCGCAGCAGGATGATCATGATGCCAAGACGTCTTCCCGTTCTGCCGCCCGTCCTGCCGATGGCCCCCCGGCGTGGCAAATCAGGGGGCTGGTGCAGGTGATCAGTCGTGGGAACGGGCTGCTCGTCGTCAATCACGTCGACCTCGAAGAGTACGTCAAAGGAGTTCTTCCCGGAGAAGTCAATTCCTCGTGGCATCCTGAAATGCTCAAGGCGCAGGCCGTCGCGGCCAGAACCTATGCGTTGTATCACCATATGCTGAGCGGTTCACGCGATTATGACGTGGTGGCCGGCACGCAGGATCAAGTGTATCGAGGCCGCCGAGGGGTCGACGCGCGAGTCGAACAAGCGGTCGATTCCACGAAGGGAGAAGTCGTCACTTACGAAGACGCCCCGATCTACGCGGCCTTTTCTTCGACGGCCGCCGGCCTTACGGAAGACGCCGCGGTCGTCTGGTCGAAAGACCTGCCGTATTTGAAGGGCGTGGAATGTCCGTTCGACATCGAGTCTCCGTATTTTCAATGGAAGGCCTCGTTCAAGGTCGAAACGTTGGAGCAGAATCTGCGCCGGCAGGGCTTCGACGTCGGGGCGATCGCCACGTTGGCGCCTCTTTCCTATAGCCGTTCGGGCCGCGTGGCTACACTACGGATCGTCCATTCCAAAGGCGAGCTGATCCTGCGCGGAGAGGAGCTTCGCAAGGCCGTGGGCTATACGGTCGTGCCCAGCACGCAGTTCACCATCGATTCGTTCGGCGAGGAGGTCGTCCTTTCCGGCTACGGCGCCGGTCACGCGGTCGGTCTTTGCCAATGGGGGGCCAAGGAACTGGCCGAGTTGGGTTATTCGTACTCCAGCATCCTCCGGTACTACTACCAGGGAACGGAATTGCGCAATGCGTCACTGACCAAGGCTCCCCCGCTCCCTCCGCTTGTAGCGGCGCCCGCTTTTTGATGCTGCTCTCAGAATTCGATTTTCCGTTCGACCCGTCGCTCATCGCGTCGCAACCCGTTGTTCCACGCGATCGCGCGCGGTTGCTGGTGCTTGATCGACAAACCGGACGATTATCCCATCGCCACGTTGCCGATCTTCCGTCCTTGCTCGATCCCGGCGATCTGTTGGTCGTGAACGATACGAAGGTCCTGCCGGCCAGGATGCGGGGCAAAAAACCGCCGACCGGCACGTCGGTCGACGTGTTGTTCGTCAAGGATCTCGGCGACGACGTCTGGGAAGTCATGGTCAAGGGGACGTTCCGCGTCGGGCAGGTGATCGAGTTTGATCGAGAAGCCCGGGCGACGATTCTGAAGCGCGATGCCGCGGGTACGGCTGTGAAGGTGGAGAGTTCGATTCCCGTCGTTCAACTGTTGGGGACATGCGGTGAAATGCCGCTCCCGCCCTATATCAAACGGCGTCCCGGGAGCGAGGACCATGGCTGGTATCAAACGGTCTTTGCCGCTCACCAGGGCGCGATTGCGGCTCCGACGGCCGGTTTGCACTTTACGGAGGACCTGCTCGCTCGTTTGGCGGAGCGAACCATTCGTGTGGCGACGGTCACGCTGCACGTCGGTCCGGGGACCTTCAAACCCGTCGTGACGGAGCGAATTGAAGATCATCGAATGGGGGGAGAGATATTCAAGGTGGGCGAGAAAGCCGCCGAAGCCGTCATGCGGGCGAAGCAAGCCGGTCGACGGGTCGTGGCGGTCGGCACGACCGTGGTGCGGACATTGGAGACCGTTGCGCGGGAACAGGGAATGATCATCCCCACCGAGGGGGAAAGCCGCCTGTTCATCACACCGGGTTTTCAATTCCGGACTGTCGATGCGCTTATGACCAATTTTCACCTTCCGAAGACCACCCTGCTCATGTTGGTCTCGGCGTTTGCCGGCGTCGAATCGGTTCGCCGCGCCTACGAAGAGGCGGTCAAGGAACGGTATCGGTTTTACAGCTACGGCGACGCGATGCTCATTCTCTAGCCGATGATGATAGACGGCGGTCCGTATCTTGGAAGGGAAAGAACGTGATTTGCGGTAAGCGGCTGGGAGGACTGAGAAAAGGATCGAGTCGGCAGGTTGCGAGGGCACTTCCTTGTTTGTCAGGAGAGCAGGTCAGACCGGTCTTGTTCCCGCAGTGGCTAGAGCAGTTCTCGGCGGATTTTGACCGGGATCTTGGCCTTAAGAGCATCCTGATACGCCGACAACGCGCGCTGCTGCTTCTGCGACAGCATGTCTTGCACGGCGCGGTCTCTGCCTCCCAGGAAGTCGGGGGTCTCGGAGCCTTGGGCTCGCGTTGTCAAGGCTTGCCCCTCCGTCAGCTCGGCGGGAGTAAGGGCGACGGAGTTGCGGACGACCATCCGCGCCTTGCCGGCCAAGAGTTCCTGCTTCTGAGCGGCCTCGAAGGCCGCGGGGGTCCAGTGATTGGCCGCGAGGAGACGACGGTAGAGATCGGGATCGAACGCCCCGTTTTTCTGGAAATCGGGAATTTGCAGGATCATTTCCCGAAGGTCCGTGTCGGATACGGTAATGCCCATCTCTTGAGCGGCGATCACCCACAGCCGATTCTCTACCAGTTGATCGATCACCAATTGCTTGAAGGTTTCGTCGTTTAAGTCTCCGCCGCCTCTCTCCTTGTACGCTCGGTACATCAGCTCATAGGCGCGCCGGAATTCGTCGCGCGAGACGGTCAGGTCCCCGACCGTCGCGACGGCGTTGGTCGATTGCTCGCCGAACCCCCACCATCCCATGGTGATGACGAACGCGATAGCCAAAATGCCCATGATCGATTTGAGAAGCCACGGATAGTTGTGGGCGGCGTCGCGTATGGTCTTAATCATTCCAAACCTCTTTCATTCAGAGCCGGAGGAACCATTGTACTTGCGCGGCGGGTATCAAGACAAGACGACAAAAAAGAGGGGAGGAAGCGAACGATGGAAACGTGCCGATGTCGGGCTCTTTCGGATGGATGATGGGGAAATCAAAAAGGAAAAAAGCCGTCGAGAGCGGCATCGCCGCTCTTCTGGTTTGGAATCCGATGATGCAATCGGTATGGGAACAAGCCGCTTGGACCCAAAGAACGGTCTTTGTTTGTGCGGGATGGCCGTTTTTGTTATATTGCCGATAGGTTAAAGGAGATTCCTTGACAGGCGAGGGGCTGACCTCCCAGTTTCCGGAACAGGCGGTCTATCCGAAGGCCCACGTTCTGAACCGGTTCATTGCCAAGCTCATCGATCTGTTCGTCGTCGCCGCCGCAAATGAAATGGCTTCGCCGGTCGGGTTTCTTTCGGGCTTGGCCTACCTTTTGATTGCGGATGGCTTTGCGGGCGGGAAGAGCATCGGCAAGCGGTTGGTCGGCCTCGAAACCATTCGGGTAGACGGTCGGGGTTCTGTCGGGTTCAAGGAATCGATCATTCGAAACTTGCCGTTGGGCTGCGCGCAGATTGCGTTTGCGATTCCATGGGTGGGATGGCTCGCGTCGTTGGCGATCGTGGCGTTTGAAAGCCTGTTGATTATCGGGAACGAGCAAGGTCGCCGCCTTGGCGATGAAGTGGCGCGAACACAGGTGTTGGATGCCGGGCAGTTGACGGTCCCGGAATGACGATTCAGACTCATCAAAAAATAGTGGTGGTGCGGGCTCGGCGCCGGATCGCCCGGCCGAGATGAAGGGAGAGACGCCGTGGGGTTTCCAGAAGACGTATTCGGGTGGTTCTCTGATGATCTGGCGATCGATTTGGGCACCGCGACCACGTTGGTGTACGTGCGCGGGCGGGGCATCGTGCTCAACGAGCCGTCCGTGGTGGCGGTGGAAAAAAAGACCGAAAAAGTCTTGGCCGTCGGGGCCGACGCGAAGAAGATGTTGGGTCGGACGCCGGGCAACATCGTCGCCGTGCGCCCCATGAAGGAAGGTGTGATCGCCGACTTCGAGATGGCCGAGCAGATGCTCAAACATTTCATCCGCAAATCCCACAATCGCAGTGCCTTCGTTCGTCCGAGGATCATCATCGGGGTTCCGTCCCGCATTACCCAGGTTGAGCAGCGGGCGGTGCGCGACTCGGCGGAGCTGGCCGGCGCGCGGGAAGTCTATCTCATCGAAGAGCCGGTCGCCGCGGCGATCGGCTCGGGCCTGCCGATCACGGAGCCGTCCGGCAACATGGTCGTCGACGTCGGCGGAGGCACGACGGACATCGCGGTGATCTCGCTCGGCGGCATCGTCTACAGCGAGTCGGTGAAGGTGGCGGGCGATCGGATGGACGAAGCCATCATGAACTACATCAAAAAGAAGTACAACCTGCTCATCGGGGAGCACATGGCGGAGCGGATCAAATTCGAAATCGGCTCCGCTTACCCGTTTGAAGAGCGAAAGACCATGATGATCAAGGGGCGCGATTTGATTTCCGGCATTCCCCGCACCCTGGTCATCGACGACGCCGAGGTCCGTGAAGCCCTTCACGAGCCGATTACGACGATCGTCAACGCCATCAAGATCGCGTTGGAGAACACCCCGCCCGAGTTGGCGGGGGACATTATCGATCGCGGGATCGTCTTGACGGGGGGAGGATCGCTCCTGAAAGGAATGGATACGCGGTTCCGTGAAGAGACGAATTTACCGATCATTACGGTGGACGATCCTCTGACGTCCGTGGTGTTGGGAGTGGGAAAAATTTTGGATGAGTTGGATCTCCTCCGAAAGGTATCGGTCATGTCTCAGGCCAACAATCTTCGGTAAGGTTCCATCCCGCGATGCGGATGGTCAATTTTCGCGCACCCTACAATACAGGGCGGCTGGTCATTCTCCTGGCCGTCGTGCTTCTGGTCGGTTTCCTTCTTTTGCCCGCACAATTCCAGGGCCTGTTCCAACGAGCCGGGAGTCCCGTCGGGTGGGTTGTGAGCTGGCCCCTCCGCGCCGTGGCCGGCGTCAGCGACGGCATCGCCGATCTGTGGGCCCGGTACGTCGCGTTGCGGACGGTGGAAGCCGAAAACAGAGAACTACGCAAAGAACTCGAATATCTGAAAGGGCAGAACAGTCAACTTCGGGAGGCCGCCGCCGCGACCGACCGCCTCGCGGCCCTGTTGGATTTCAAGCAGCAAATCGGGGGGACGACGATCGCGGCGCAGGTGATCGGCCGTGATACGGGCAACTGGTATCGAACGATCATTTTGAACAAAGGGGAAGCGGACGGCCTCCGTCCGGACATGGGCGTGGTGACACCGGCCGGTGTCGTGGGGCGTATCGTCAAGACCACGAGCGCGACGTCGGTGGTGCTGCTGGTGACGGACCCCAACAACGCCATTGCGGGGGTGGTGCAGCGGACGAGGGACGAGGGGATCGTCGAAGGAACCTCCAGCGGATCGGCGCGGCTGAAATATATTCCCATGTTGTCGGATGCTCGGCCGGGCGACCGGGTCGTGACGTCCGGGCTTGTGGGAGGATTTCCCAAAGGGTTGGCTATCGGAACCATCGCCGCCGTCCACAAAGAAGACGAGGGATTGTTTCTGTCGGCCGAGTTGGTTCCGGAAGTGGACGGCGAGCACGTCGAAGAAGTGCTGGTGATTCAATCTCTGGCCGTTCCCAGCGAAGGGGAACGCCTCGGCGCTCCAAAGGTGAAGCTCAAATCATGAACGTGCTGGTGTGGTCCGCCCTCATCGCCTTGATGGTTCCCCTGCAATCCGTTTTGCTGCCTCAGGTCAAGATTGCGGGTGTGACACCGGACGTCGCGTTGGTTGCGGCCTGTCTGGCCGGTTTATTGGGAGGTGAGCTTCATGGGTTGGTGGTCGGTCTGACGCTGGGATGGGTCATGAGTCTGTTCTCGGCGATGGATCCCGTTGTGGCCATGGGGGTCAAGGGCGCCGTGGGATACGCGGCCGGTTTCGCGGGGCGTCACGTCGTGTATCTCTCGTGGCCGATGCTGACGGTGGGGATCTTTTTCTTGTCGTGCTCGGCGGGATCGGCGACGGCGTTCTTGCTGGCGCTCAACGGTCGGCAGGACCTGTGGTGGGCGATTCGAGCCGTCGTGCTGCCCCAAGGGGTTTTGGATGCGCTGATCGGCGGTGCGCTCTACTGGGTCGCATGGAGTCGATTCAACGTGGAGCGTTGGATGACGGAATATCGGATGTAGGAGTCATCCTCGTGCTGGGAAGTTATTCGGAAGCGGAATACGGCGATTTCCAACGACGGCTCATTCTTCTTCGGATAGGCTTGCTCTTGGTCGTGGCGCTGTTGGCGCTGCGGTTATGGCATTTGCAGATCCGGGAAGGGGCCTATTACCGTGATCTTTCCGAGAACAACAGAACCAGACAAGTCTTGATGGAACCCGCCCGGGGGTTGATTTATGATCGGCACGGAGTGCTCTTGGCCAACAATGTTCCGAGCTTCAGTCTGTACGTCGCGTTGGATGAAGTGAAGGATCGGGAAGCGTTGATTGAAAAATTGTCCGATTTGCTGGAACTGGACCCGGCGTTCATTCGCAAGAAATTGGGGGGAAAGGGCGGAAAACTGCTGCCGCGCAAAATCAAGGATCGGTTGACGCTTCGCGACGCCGTGCTGATCGAATCTCACCGCCTTGACCTGCCCGGCGTCATGATCCAGGTCGAATCGCAGCGAAACTATCCCGGCGGGGTGACGGCGTCTCATTTGTTGGGCTACGTCGGAGAGGTATCGGCCGAACAACTGGAGAAGCCGGAGTTTTCCGATCTTCATCAGGGCAGTATCGTCGGCCAGTACGGGATCGAGAAGTCCTTTGACCGGTACGTGCGCGGCCAAGCCGGGTCTAAACGAGTCGAGGTCGACGCCCACGGTCATGAAAAGAGGGCCGTTGTGGTGGAGAAGCCTCAGGCGGGGAACGATCTCTACCTCACGATCGACGTTCGGTTGCAGAAACTCGCGGAGGAGCTGCTGGGGCGTGAGTACGGCGCCATCGTGGCCTTGGACCCGACCAACGGCGACATTTTGGCCATGGCCAGCCGTCCGGCCTTCGATCCGAACGTGCTCTCGCGCGAGCTGACTCCCAAACAATGGGTCGAAATCGTTCAGGACGAAGGACGACCTCTGAACAATCGCGCTTCTCAGGGGCAATACCCTCCGGGCTCCACGTTCAAAGTGCCGATGGCGGTGGCCGCGCTGGAGTCGAAAACCGTCTCGCCGTTCAGCACTGTGACCTGCAACGGCGGCTACCAGTTCGGAAACCGGATTTTCCGCGATTGGAAAGCGACCGGGCACGGAGCGGTCAATCTGCACAGCGCTCTCGTGCACTCGTGCGACGTGTACTTTTACACCGTCGGCCAACGCATGGGCATCGATCTGATGGCCGAATTCGGCAAGGAATTCGGACTGGGACAAAGCACCGGCGTGAATTTGCCTTCCGAGCGGACCGGCATCATGCCGTCGACCGAATGGAAAAAGAAGGCGAAGAAAGAACCGTGGCTGCCAGGCGAAACGATTTCCGTGGCGATCGGGCAGGGGTATGTGACAGTGACGCCGCTGCAAATGGCCAATTTGATCGCCACCGTCGCCAATGACGGCGTCAATTATCGGCCGCGCCTGGTGTTGGCGGTGATGGATCGGATCACCGGCAATTTGCAAGAGCTGCCGGCGGTTCCACGGGGAAAAATCAACGCGAAACCTGAAACGTTTCGCCTCATCAAAGAAGCGCTGGCCGACGTCGTCAAAGTCGGGACGGCCACGAGGGCGAAATCATCCGTCGTGACGATCGGCGGGAAAACGGGGACGGCGCAGGTTGCGGCGCTTCGAACGGGGCCGGAGGAATCGATTCCCAAAAAGTTCCGCGATCACGCGTGGTTCATCGCCTTTGCTCCCGTCGAGTCGCCGAAGATCGCGGTCGCCGTGTTGGTCGAGCACATGGGGCACGGCGGATCCGCCGCGGCTCCCCTGGCGAAGGAAGTCATCGAGGCCTATTTTAAGCTGAATGAGGGGCAGTCGGCGGGTGCGACCGATGCGCCCGTCGCAGAGCGGGTCGGAGCGACCTCGGAGCCGCTATGATCGATCGTATGACGGAAGCCCGGGGCTTTGACACCTTTGATCTCCGCTATATCGGGCTGATCGCGGCCATTTTGGGAATCGGCCTGCTTTCCATTCATAGCGTTACCCATGATCAAGATGGCGGCATCGCGCCATATTATTTGAAGCAGGTGGCATGGATCTGTGTCGGAACCCTGGCGTTCATCGTCATGTGGGCATGGGATTATCACACCATCGCCCGGTTGGCGTATCCCGCGTACGCCGTTGTGTTGTTTCTGCTCGTGTTCGTCCTCTTTGAGGGACGGACGAGCAAGGGCGCGCAACGGTGGATCGCCCTCGGACCCTTCAGCTTTCAGCCGTCGGAGTTCGCCAAACTCGTCCTCATTCTGGTCTTGGCTCAGTATTATTCGAAAGCGCCCCGCGTCGGCTGGTTGCAGCGTGTGATTGTGCCCGGACTTCTAATGCTGCCGGGGCTGCTCTTGATTCTGAAGCAGCCGGACTTGGGAAGCGGATTGAGTTTTGTCGCGGTCTACGCGGCGATGTTGCTGATGGTCGGCGTTCGCTCCCAGGCCCTCGGCATCGCGCTTCTGTTCTCCGTGATGCTGTTCCCCTTCGTGTGGGAAGGTGCTTGGGGAGCGTTGCACGATTATCAGCGGCAGCGCATCATGGCGTTCGTCGATCCGAGCTACGATCCGAGCGGAAAAGGGTATCACGCGTTGCAATCGAGGATCGCGATCGGGTCCGGCGAGTTGATGGGAAAAGGGTTGTTCGGCGGCACGCAAAGCCAACTGAAGTTCTTGCCGGAGGGACACACGGACTTCGTGTTTGCGGTGTACGCGGAAGAATGGGGGTTCGTCGGGGTGCTCGTTCTTCTGGTGTTGTTTGTATCGTTGATTTGGCTTTCGCTGGACATCGCGTCCAAGGCAAAGGACCAGCTCGGAGCGTTGTTGGCGGTGGGAATCGTCTCGATGCTGTGCTTCTGCATCGTGGTCAACATCGGGATGACGGCGGGCATGTTTCCGATCGTAGGGATTCCTTTGCCGCTGGTGAGTTACGGCGGCAGTGCCACGATCATGTCCATGGCGTCGCTGGGGCTTTTGTTGAACGTGAAACGGAGACGGTTGAGTCTGTTCTACTGATTGTTGATGAAGACATAAACGATGAATCTTCAAGAAGGCCGCCGATCGCGCCGAGCATGGGCGCCGACTGATCGGGCGCGCGCCCGCGTCGACCTCATCTTGCGTGCCGGAGCCTTCGACTTCAAGGAGCATGCATGGGAACTGAAATTGCCATTAACGTGACGCGGGAGGAAACCCGCGTGGCGGTTCTTGACAACGGCGTGGTCACCGATTTGTTCGGCGATCGCGCGAAGCATAAAGACTTTGTCGGAAACATTTACAAGGGACGCGTGGTCAAAGTGCTGCCCGGTATGCAGGCGGCGTTCGTCGATATCGGTCTTGAGAAGGCCGCCTTCATGCACGTGTCGGATCTTTCGCTGGACGCGGAGCCCGCGGACATGGTGGTCGAAGCGGAAGAAGATGAGAAAGACGCCGAGGTGCTCAGGCCCAAACGCCAGAGCGCGAAGCCCATCGAAGAGTTGCTGAGCGAAGGCCAGGAGGTGATGGTTCAGATTTCCAAAGGGCCGATCGGCACCAAGGGATCTCGGGTGACGACGTACGTGTCGCTTCCGGGCCGCTACCTTGTGTTCATGCCGAACGTGGAGCACATCGGGGTATCGCGCCGCATTGCGCGGGAAGAGGAGCGATCGAGATTGAAGGACGTCATGCGCCGAGTCCGCCGTCCCGGCTGCGGGTACATCGTGCGCACGGTCAGCGAAGGCGTCAAAGAGGATGAGTTGCGATCGGACGTCGAGTTTCTTCATGTTCTCTGGCAGGACGTGCTGACCAAGCGGGAACGGTTGAATGCGCCGGCCTTGCTGCACAGCGACTTGAGCCTCAGCTTTCGCGTCGTGAGGGATCTCTTCGGCAAGAAAGTGGACAAGCTCTGGATCGATTCTCGCGAGGAGTACGACGCTATCCGGAATTTCGTCCAACGGTTTTCCCCGGAACAAACCTCTCGGATTCACTTCTACGACAAGGAAGAGCCGCTGTTCGATCACTTGGGCGTCGAACAGGAAATCACCCGGGCGATGAGTCGAAAAGTTTGGCTGAAATCCGGCGGATACCTCGTGATCGATCACACGGAGGCGATGACGGTCATCGACGTCAACACGGGTCGGTTCGTCGGAAAGCGGGATCAGGAAGAGACGATCCTTCGCAATAACCTGGAAGCCGCCAAGGAAGTGGCCTATCAGCTCAAACTGCGAGGGATCGGCGGCATCATCATCGTCGATTTCATCGACATGGAGCGCGAGAAGAATCGCGAGAAGGTCTATCACGCGCTGGTGGACGCCATGGCGTCCGACAAGGCAAGGACGAGAATCTCCCGCATCTCGGATCTCGGCTTGATCGAAATCTCGCGGGAACGCGTCCGCGAGGACTTGCTGCGGTCGCTCTCCGAGCCGTGCCGCTATTGCGAAGGCCGCGGATATACGAAGTCTCCCACGACGGTGGTCTATGAAGTGTTCCGGGAGATCCGACGGATCGAATCCTCGCCCGATCAACGGCGCATCGTCATCGGAGCCCATCCCACGGTGGCCGAATTGCTGCAAGACGAAGAGCGCGCGGGCGTAGAGGCTTTGGAGCAGGAACGGGGAGTCAAGATCGTCGTTGTCCCGGACGGCCAGTTGCATCTGGAACAATACGATTTGGTCGTGTTGTAACCCCGCGCGGCGCGCATCGCAAACGATTCGGTCTTCCCGGCGCGACGATCGTCGGGATGGTTGCCGAAACGAACGGCGGATTTTCCCCGGTACGTCCGATGGATCAAGCGTCATTGGCCGCATGGTTGACTCTGCAGGCGATCGACGGGGTGGGGGATCGAACGCTGGTCAAGCTGGTTCAAGCGTTCGGCTCGCCGAGTGCGGCGTTGTCGGCCGGCGCCGAGCGTTTGGTCGAAGCCGGCTTCAGCGCCGAGCTGGCCGAGTCCGTTCGGCGCGGACCCCCGCCCGATGTGATGCGGGAGATCGAGCGGCGGCTGGCGATCGTCGAACGTCTGAACGTTCAGGTCTGTACGCTCTTCGATCCGACGTACCCCGCGAGACTCAGGGCCATTCCCGATCCTCCGCCGTTGCTGTATGTGAGCGGGAGATGGCCGGTGTCCGCGGACGTCGCGGTGGCGATCGTGGGAGGACGGCGGGCGACGTCGTCGGGGCAGGTCGTCACGGAACGGATCGCCAGAGAATTGGCCGAGAGAGGAGTCACGGTCGTGAGCGGACTGGCGCGGGGCATCGACGCGGCGGCGCATCGGGGCGCGCTGGCCGGCAAGGGCCGCACGATCGCCGTTTTGGGGTGCGGCGTCGATCGCACGTATCCGTCGGAACACCGGGCGTTGCGGCGCGGCATCGAAGAGGCCGGGGGCGCCGTGATGTCCGAACTGCCGATCGGGGCGTCTCCGCTCAATCATCACTTTCCACGGCGAAATCGAATCATCAGCGGATTGTCGCTCGGCGTGCTGGTGAGCGAGGCCGCGAAGGGCAGCGGATCATTGATCACGGCGAGGCTGGCCTTGGAGCAGGGGCGCGACGTCTTTGCCGTTCCCGGTCCGGTGACGACCGACGCGTGCCGGGGATCGAACGGTCTGATCAAAGAAGGCGCGAAATTGGTCGAGGACGCGCGGGATGTTCTCGAGGAGATTCTCCCTCAGCTTGACGCGCGTCTGCGGGCTTCCCTCTCGCTCGGCGACGAGTCTGCGACGCCGCGCGAACCGCTCGGGCGGGAGGATGCCGCCGTCTACGAAGCCCTGTCCTCAGACGCCCAATCGGTCGATACGCTCATCGAGCGAACGGGACTCCGTGCCGCCACGGTCGTCGCCAGCCTGCTTGCACTCGAATTGTCGGGGCGCGTGCGCCAGTTGCCCGGCCAACAGTATGTCAAGTTGTGACTCGTGATCCGTTCTTCCAGTTGCATGAATCACCGATATTTGATACGGATGAAACCATGAAGCGAAAAAAACGGAGTCGTCATGGCGAAGTCATTGGTCATCGTTGAGTCACCGACCAAAGCCAAAACGGTGACGAAGTATCTCGGTCGCGGGTATGAGGTGCTGGCGTCGGTCGGTCACATCAAAGATTTGCCGACCAGCAAATTGGGGGTCGATCTTGAGCGCGATTTCGCGCCGCAGTACGTGACGATCAAAGGCAAATCGAAGGTGCTGGCCGAGATCAAGAAGAAGGCCGAACGGGCGGACAAAATTTTTCTGGCGCCGGACCCGGATCGGGAGGGCGAGGCCATCGCCTGGCACATCGAACAAGAATTGCTGGGAAAGTCGAAGAAGAGCGGCCGCAAGATCTTTCGCGTTCGATTCAACGAAATCACCGAAACGGCGATCAAGCGCGCGATTCAGTCTCCGAGCGAAATCGACATGCGGCTCGTCAATGCGCAGCAAGCGCGCCGCGTGGTGGATCGCATCGTCGGCTATCAAGGCAGTCAGTTGCTCTGGAGCAAAGTGCGACGCGGGCTCAGCATGGGGCGGGTGCAATCCGTCGCGATGCGGTTGATTTGCGAGCGCGAAGCGGAGCGCGAGGCCTTTCGGGCCGAAGAATACTGGTCGATTACCGCGCTGTTGGCCGGCGCGAACCCGCCGCCGTTCGAGGCCAAGCTCCACAGCGTCAACGGCCAAGAGGCGGTGATCGAGAACGCCGAGCAGGCCGGTCGTGTGGTGAACGCGATTCTGGGGAAGCCGTTCGTCGTTCGGTCGATCGAGCGTCGGGAAAAAAAACGGAATCCGGTCGCGCCGTTCATCACGAGTCGTTTGCAGCAGGAAGCCGTCCGCAAGCTGCATTTTTCTCCCAAGAAAACCATGATGCTGGCGCAACAGCTCTATGAGGGTGTCGAGATCGGGGCCGAAGGGCCGACCGGTCTGATTACGTATATGAGGACCGACTCGACGCGCATTTCCGACGAAGCCATGGCCGAGGTGCGCGAGTTGATTCGGTCTCGGTTCGGTCCGGACTATCTGCCGGCTGCGCCCAACGTTTATAAGACCCAGAAAGCCGCGCAAGAGGCTCATGAAGCGATTCGACCGACGTCGGCCGCGCGGGACCCGGAGTCGATCCGGCAATACCTCGATCATGATCAGTACAGCCTGTACAAGCTGATTTGGAATCGCTTCGTCGCCTCTCAAATGGTGCCGGCGGTGTTGGACGTGACGCGAATCGACACGTCTCCGGTCGGCACGGCGGATACATACGTCTTTCGTTCCACCGGGACGATTGTGAAGTTCCCGGGCCACACCATCGTCTACATGGAGGGCGTCGACAAGGAATCGCCTTCGCAGAGACCGAGGAGCGATCAGGAGGCGGAAGACGACGGCGAGCGCCAGTTGCCGGCTCTCTCGGAGGGCGATCATCTTCGGCTGGTCGACCAAGAAGGCCAAACCGTGCCGGGCTTGACGTCCAAACAGCACTTCACTCAACCCCCGCCGCGGTACAACGAAGCGCTGTTGATCAAGGAATTGGAGGAAAAGGGCATCGGGCGCCCGTCGACCTACGCCGCCATCATTTCCACGATTCAAGAGCGCAAGTACGTCGAAAAGGTCGAGGGTCGATTCAGGCCGACCGAGACCGGACGCACGGTGAACGATTTTTTGGTGAAAGGGTTTCCGGACATCGTGGACGTCGGGTTTACCTCGCAATTGGAAGCGGAGCTGGACGAAGTAGAGGAAGGCAATAAACCATGGGTCGACTCGGTGCGCGATTTTTACAATCCCTTTGCGGCCGATCTGGAGAGGGCGAAGACGATTCCAGGTCCGAAAGATACGGTCGAGCCGCCTACGGATATTCCCTGCGACAAATGCGGCAGGATGATGGAAATCAAATGGGGGCGGAACGGAAGATTTCTGGCGTGCCCCGGCTATAAAGAAGATCCGCCTTGCAAGAATACGCAAAACTTTGAACGTCTGCCGGACGGCACCATCAAGGTGGTGCCGAAGCAAGAAATCACGACGGACCAGGTGTGCGAGAAGTGCGGAAGCCCGATGGTTGTCAAGAGCGGACGATTCGGCAAATTCATCGCCTGTTCCGCCTATCCGCAGTGTAAGACGACCAAACCGCTGGCGCTGGGCGTGAAATGTCCGCAGCCGGGGTGCGGCGGCGACCTCGTGCAAAAACGAACCAGGAAGGGACGATCGTTCTTCGCTTGCAGCAGGTATCCTCAATGCGAATTCGCCATCTGGGATCGACCGGTACCGAAGGCCTGTCCGACGTGCCACGCTCCGTTCCTCGTCGAAAAAGTCAGCAAGCAAGACGGGCGGAGCGTCCAATGCCGCAATGAAGCGTGCGGCTACCGCGAAGCCGGTTGACGGACTCGAAAACACCACTCCCTTTGCCCTCTGTTGAAGAGTCGTCCCCTGAGGACTGCGGTCGTGTTCCGGAGGAGCGACGATCCATCCTCGCTCCGTTCCAGAACGGATTCCGAAATCGAACGACCGTCGCTTGACGGATCGCCCGGTCTATTCCCACGCCGAACAAGAAAACAGGAGAGGCTCGGATCGCGAAGCGCATGCTGCGAGTCGGCCGGAGATCGCCTGCTATACTTCCTCTGGAGAAAATTCGGTTCGGTTGCGGGAAGACGAGAGGAGTCTATGGCTAAAATCGACGAGTACTTTCACATGATGGTTGATCGGGGCGCGTCCGACCTCCATCTGGTCGCCGGACAAGCGCCGATTTTGCGGATCAATGGCGATTTGGAGCGGGTCACGACTCAAGGCCCGCTTGACCATGAGGGGTTGAAACAGTTGCTCTATGAGATCACCCCGGCTCCGAAGAAAAACCAGTTTGAAGCGACGGGAGATGTCGATTTCGGTTACGAAATCCAAGGTCTGGCCAGGTTCCGAGCCAATTTGTTCAACCAAAAGTACGGATGTGCCGCCGTCTTTCGAAAAATCCCCAACCAAGTGCTGACGGCGGAGGAACTGGGGCTGCCTCCCATCTTGACCAAGGCGGCGATGCTCAAAAAAGGTTTGGTGTTGGTGACGGGGCCGACCGGAAGCGGCAAGTCGACGACGCTCGCCGCGATGATCGATTACGCGAACAAGCATCGGAAAGATCACATTTTGACCATTGAGGACCCGATCGAGTTCGTGCACCGGAGTCAGGGATGCGTCGTGAATCATCGGGAAGTCGGAGTTCACACGCAATCGTTCGCCTCCGCGTTGCGCGGCGCGTTGCGGGAAGATCCGGACATCATCCTCGTCGGCGAGATGCGCGATATGGAAACGATTCGTCTGGCCGTGGAGGCGGCGGCGACGGGACATTTGGTGTTCGGGACGTTGCATACGGAAAACGCGGCGAAAACAGTCGATCGGATTATCGAAGTGTTTCCTCACCAGGAACAGACGCAGATCCGCAACACGTTGTCCACGGCGCTGCGAGTGGTCGTGGCGCAGAATCTCTTCAAGCGCTCGGATCAAAAGGGGCGTTGCGCGGCGCTTGAAATTCTGGTCTGCACTTCGGCCGTCGCGAACTTGATCCGAGACGCCAAGACCTTTCAGATCGCGTCCGTCATGCAAACGGGCAAGGCGATGGGCATGCAGACTTTGGACGATGCGATTCAGGACTTGCTCAATAAAAAGTGGATTTCTCCGGAGGAGGCCTACGAAAAGGCCATCGACAAGAACCGCTTCGCCAAACTGCTCAAAACCCCGCCGGACTCGTTGCAGTAACGGAGGTGCCGAAGCATCCAATCGCTTTCTGCTGCGGCGTCTTGTCGTCCGATGCTCGTCTCGAAGCGTCGATCGGCGTCTTCTTCTTGTCGGTTCCGGGCGATCGTGATGTCTTCGAGTTGGAGATTCCGTACCGACTCGCGTAAGATGCGGTCGCCCACGAAACGAAAATCGGAAAATCATAGGAAAGGGTTGTTCATGTCCGCGACCACGCCACAGATGCTCCATTCCCTCTTTATTGCCGCCTTCAACAGCGGCAACCTCGATGCGCTTGTGGCTTTATATGAGCCGGGCGCGGCTCTGGTCACACCGGAGGGGGCGACCCAGACGGGCGCAGGACAACTGCGGACTTCCTTTCAAGCCCTTATCGGCATGAAAGGAAGGATGACTATCGACACTGTGTGCGTGATCGAGGCCGACGGGATCGCCCTCTTGCGAGGTTCCTGGAGCCTTGAAAGTTCGGCCCCAGATGGCGCACCGGTCACCATGAAGGGCCAAAGCATCGAGGCGGCAAGGAGACAGCAGGACGGTTCGTGGCGCTTTATCATCGATCATCCTTTCGGCGCCATGTAACAGCCGAAAGTTTCTTTGGGAATTGAAGTATCATCTATCGGGAGGCACCTGACGTGAAGAGATGGTTGATCGTCGCGTTGTCGGGCTGGTTGCTCGGCGGCTGCGCGGGTATGGAATCGAGAGGGGACTTGCCCACGGTGACGCGGGTTGATCTCCATCGCTATGCCGGGATTTGGTATGAGATCGCGAGGTTGCCGATGTGGTTCCAGCGTCACTGCGTGGATTCAAGAGCGGTTTACACGGTTCGATCGGATGGACGGATCGGCGTGCATAATGAATGTGTGACCGATGACGGCGGCACGACCATGGCCGATGGGGTCGCGACCGTGGTCGATGCGAAGACCAACGCGCGACTCGCGGTGGTATTCGACAATTGGTTCGCCCGCTTGTTCGGATCGTCCAGAGAGGGAAATTACTGGATTCTCGACCTCGATCCGGAGTACCGCACGGTGTTGGTGGGCACGCCGGATCGGCGGTATCTCTGGATCCTTGCCCGTGCGCCTCGGCTTGACGGTGAGACCTACGACACGCTCGTGCAACGCGCCAAAGAATTGGGCTACCCGGTCGAGAGGCTGATCCGAGATCGACGCTCCGGGCCTTCGTAGGGTAGCGAGCCCGTGTCGCGATGAAGCGCAGGGACAATCCCTGCGCTCGTTTCGTCGGGAGTCTTACTCCCGACCCCGTTGTTTGTCATGGTGCCGAGAAAGGGCCGCACGCAGCCGTTCTTCCTGTTCCTTGCTGAGCGAAGTCTTGAGGACCGTTCCCTCGTATTTTGAGATTTTGCTCAGCAACTTGTCTTCGTCAAAATGAATCAGGAGAAAAATTGCGGAGGTGCCCGGCGCGATGGTGCTTCCAAGAGCTTTGATGAAGGTGTCGGGGATTCCATAATCGCTCAAAATCCCGAATTCCTCGGCGGCCTTGGTCAGCGCGCCGGCTCCCGCTCCGCCCGCGATGCTGCCGAGCAGTCCGGCGAGGGGATTCATGAAGAGCAGCCCCATGAGCCCGCCCCATAAGATGCCCAGTGCAACCCCGTGAGTCGTGGCGCCTCCGAATACATCGACGCATTGCTTGAGGTGGACCTTCCCGTCCTTATCCCGGACGACGATGACCGCGTCCTCCAGATCCAGGACGTATTGTGATTCCATGGCCCGCAGTTCATTGAGCACCTGGTCGGCGGTGCTGGAATCCTTAAATGCGATGCAGACGAGTTGACTCATGGTCTGTCTCCTTAACCGGTTTGTGCATCAAAATGATGCACCCGCGTGAATTGATTCGGACTCGGTGGCCATCGACGGGTGAACGTCGCAACCGTGTTGCTACTAGTTAGCAGCAGGGATGCCCTGAGGGCAAGAGACATTCTTCTGATGCCGTTGGTCGATCGGCTGCGCGCCGTTGTGTCGTCTCGCCTCTTGTTTTCCGCGCCTCGTTCCTCTTAATCTGAGCCGCTTCATTCGATGGTATGGAAGACGGCGGCGACAGGCGCCGCCCGGGAGGAGTTCCAATCGTCATGTTGCAAGCTGTTTCGTTGAGCTGTCGGCGGGGGGATCGGCGGCTGTTTTCCGGCGTGAACGTGACGGTGCAGCCGGGCACCGTGCTGGCCGTGGTCGGAGAAAACGGAAGCGGAAAGACGAGTTTCCTTCGCATGTTGTGCAACTTGCTGGCTCCCGAGGAGGGAGTCGTTCTATGGCACGGGGTCGATATTCGCCGGCTCAAAGAACTGTATTACGCGCAATTGACCTATATCGGCCACCTCAATGGAATCAAGGATGATCTGACGGCGATGGAAAATCTTCTGCTCACCGGCGCCTTGACCGGCGATCGTCCGTCCGATACCTCCGTTCGGGACGCACTGGAGGCCGTCGGCCTGAAACAGCGGATTCATCATCTGCCCACCAGAGTGTTGTCGCAAGGACAAAAGCGGCGCGTGGCGCTGGCCCGCCTCTGGCTCTCGACCCATCCCCTGTGGCTCTTGGACGAGCCGTTTACTTCGTTGGATCAGGCGGCGACGGCTCTGGTGACGGAGCGGCTGCGGTCGCACTTGCAGGGCGGAGGACTCGCGGTCGTCGTGACGCACCATGAGGTGGCTCTTCCGTCCGAGATGGTTCAGCGTTTGAGGCTGGACGGATGAGTCAGCCGGGTTTGTGGGAGACGTTGCGCGGGATTATCTGGCGGGATCTCCTGCTGGCGATCCGCCGTCGATCCGACGTGGCGATTTCGGTGTTGTTCTTGGTCATTGTGGCGAGTCTGTTTCCCTTGGGGGTGGGGCCGGAGCCGGCGGTGCTGAGGACCATTGCCGCCGGGGTGCTTTGGGTGGCCGCGCTCTTGGCCTGTCTCTTGTCGCTTGGACGGGTGTTTACGGCCGATTATCTTGACGGGGTCTTGGAGCAGATGCTGTTGATCGCTCAGCCGTTGCCCGTTCTGGTGGCGGGGAAAGTTTTTGCGCATTGGGTGGTGTCCGGGTTGCCCGTGGTGCTGCTGTCGCCGTTGCTCGGCCTCCAATTCGGCTTGGAAGGCGAGGCATTGGGCATGCTGGTCCTCTCGCTCTTGCTTGGGACGCCGACGTTGAGTATGATTGGAAGCATTGGTGCCGCGCTGGTGCTTGGAGTGCGCGGAAGCGGGCTGTTGGTCGCCCTCTTGGTGCTTCCCCTTTACGTTCCGGTGCTGATCTTCGGAGCCGGCGCCGTCACGAGCAGCATGGCGGGAATCGGCGGCGAGGCCAATCTCTCGTTACTTGGAGCCTGTCTCGTTGTATCGGTGTTTTTTGCGCCCTGGGCCACGGCGTCGGCGCTGCGCATCGCGCTCGAATAGGAAAACAGCAGGAAGGATGTTGAGAAGGTGAATTGGTCAAAGTATTCGGCACCACTGGCGTTTTATCCGCTGGCGGGGAGGATGATTCCTTGGTTCGGGACGGTCGCGGCGCTGGCGATCGCCGTGGGACTCTACATCGGGCTGCTCGTCGCGCCGACCGATTTTCAGCAGGGCGAAGCCTATCGGATCATTTTCGTCCACGTGCCGGCCGCGTGGATGTCCATGTTTCTCTATGTCGTCATGGCGGTGTGGGCCGCCGTGGGCCTGGGGCTCAACGCGCGCCTCTCGTTCATGATGACGCAGGCCATTGCGCCGACCGGCGCGATGTTCACCTTTCTTGCGCTGTTGACCGGGGCGATGTGGGGGAAACCGACGTGGGGAGCCTGGTGGGTGTGGGACGCCAGACTGACGTCGGAATTGATTCTCCTGTTTCAATATGCGGGCGTGATGTTGTTACGGACGTCGATCGACGATCAGCGCCGCGCCGATCGCGCGAGCGGGGTCTGCGCGTTGGTCGGCGTCGTCAACATTCCCATCATCTATTTTTCGGTCCAGTGGTGGAACACGTTGCATCAAGGGGCGTCGGTCAGTATGACGGCGGCGCCGAAAATGGCGACGATCATGCTGACGGGCATGTTGCTGATGACGTTCGGCTTCTGGATGTACAGTCTGGCGGTGATCCTAAGCCGTGCTCGATGCGTGATCCTTGAGCGGGAAAGTCTCCAGTTGTGGAGCAAACCGTCGTCGGTACCGGAAGTCGCGGGGGTGCGCTGATGTACTGGGGAAGTCTGAGCGAATTTCTTGAGATGGGCGGCTATGGTCTGTACGTCTGGACGTCGTTCATCATCACGGCGCTCTGTATGGTGTGGGAGATTCTCGCGCTCTGGCGTCGGCGCGCCGCCGCGATCGCTGAAAGCCGGGGCATCGTGAGGGACATCAGATGACGCCTCGGCAAAAACGATTTGCGTTCGTCGGTCTGGGTTTGCTGGTGTTGGGAGTGGCGACGGCGCTGGTGTTGAACGCGTTTCAGAGCAATCTGGTATTCTTTTTCACGCCGACGCAGGTGGCCAACGGCGAGGTGCCTAAGGGGCGGAGTTTTCGAATCGGCGGGATGGTCGAAGACGGGAGTGTCAAACGCGAAGCCGACGGCCTGACCGTCCGCTTCGTGGTGACGGACACCGCCAAGCGCGTGCCGGTGGTTTATAAAGGCATTCTGCCGGATCTTTTCAAGGAAGGGAAAGGGGCGGTCGCCCAAGGTCGGCTTGACGCCGATGGGACGTTCGTTGCCAGTGAGGTGCTGGCCAAGCACGACGAAAATTATATGCCGCCCGAGGCCGCCGAAGCTTTGGCCAAAGCCAAGGCCTCCGGCGCCCAGAGCAGCAATACGTTGATTGTTCAACCCCAATAGGACATACCCGCCATGATTCCAGAAATCGGTCACTTTGCCTTGATCCTTGCGTTGTGCGTCGCGCTCGTGCAAGGAACGCTCCCTATCTATGGAGCGGCCGTCGGCAATTCCAGGTTGATGGCCCTCGCGGCGCCGGCGGCGCGCTGCCAATTCTTTCTCGTGCTCACGGCCTTCGGCTGCCTGGCCTACGCCTTCGCGAACAAGGATTTTTCCGTGTTGTACGTGGCGGCGACGTCCAATTCCCAGTTGCCTCTTCATTATCGGTTGGCGGCCATCTGGGGAGCGCATGAGGGGTCGTTGCTCTTGTGGACGTTCATCCTCACGATTTGGATGTTTGCCGTGACGTTGTTCTCGTCCCATTTGCCGGAGGCGATGCGTTCGCGCATTCTCGGGGTGATGGGGCTGGTGAGCGTGGGGTTTCTTCTGTTCATGTTGAGCGTGTCCAATCCGTTTGAGCGGCTCATTCCGGCCGCGGCCGAGGGGCGCGATCTGAATCCCCTTTTGCAAGATCCCGGCATGGTGCTCCATCCCCCAATGCTGTACATGGGCTACGTCGGGTTCTCCGTGGCGTTCGCTTTTGCGTTGGCCGCGCTCTTGGGCGGCAACCTTGATGCGGCCTGGGCCCGCTGGTCGCGACCCTGGACGACGGTGGCCTGGTGTTTTCTGACAATCGGAATCGCGCTGGGCAGCGGATGGGCCTATTACGAATTGGGGTGGGGCGGATGGTGGTTTTGGGATCCGGTCGAAAATGCTTCGTTCATGCCGTGGTTGGCGGGGACCGCGCTGGTCCATTCGCTCGCCGTAACCGATAAACGAGGCGGATTCAAGGTGTGGACGGTGCTGCTCGCCATCCTGGCCTTTTCGCTGAGTTTGCTCGGAACCTTCCTGGTTCGGTCCGGCGTCTTGACGTCCGTCCACGCGTTCGCGACGGATCCCAAGCGCGGCTTGTTTATTCTGTCGTTTTTGGCCGTCGTGATCGGCGGGTCTCTGCTGTTGTACGCCTGGCGCGCTCCGAGGGTGGGGTTGGGGGGAGGCTTCGCTCCCGTGTCGAGGGAAGGCTTCCTGTTGGCCAACAACGTGCTTTTGGTCGCGGCAACCGGGGCCGTGCTGTTGGGAACGTTGTATCCGTTGTTTCTCGATGCGCTGGACCTGGGGAAAATTTCCGTCGGTCCGCCCTATTTCGATTCGGTCTTCGTTCCGTTGATTACGCCGGCGCTCTTTTTGATGGGCATCGGCCCGCTGGCTCAATGGAAAAAGGCCGAGATCCCTGACTTGGCGAAGCGGGTGCGCTGGGCCGCCGGCGTCAGTGTGTTGACGGCCTTGGGTTTGCCGATCGTTCTGGGAGAATGGACGCCGTTGCTCAGTTTGGGGTTCCTCCTGGCGTGCTGGATCGTGGCGACCGCCGTCGTATCGGTGCGAGAGCAGCTCGCCCATATGGTCGGAGGGGGCATCGGCGCGCGTCTCGCGAGATTGCCGAGAGCCTATTGGGGAATGCTCCTGGCTCATTGCGGGATCGCCGTGTTCGTGGTCGGGGTCACGATGGTCAAGGGGTTTGAGACGGAGCAGGACGTTCGGATGGGCATGGGGGATGTCGCGACCGTCGGCGGATATACGTTTCGGTTCGACGGCGTGCAGAACGTGAGAGGCCCCAACTATACGGCGGTGCGCGGGACGTTCCATGTGAGCCGCGACGGTCGAGAAACCGCTCTGTTGTATCCGGAGAAACGACGCTATACGGCTCAAAATCAGGTGATGACGGAAGCCGCAATCGACAGCGGAGTGGTGCGGGATCTGTACGTGTCCTTGGGTGAGCCGTTGGAGGATGGAGCATGGAGCGTCCGGCTGTATCATAAGCCGTTCGTGAATTGGATCTGGGGCGGATGTTTGATCATGGCTTTGGGCGGTGCGTTGGCCGTCAGTGACCGGCGCTATCGCCCCGCTTGGAGGCGTGAACCGCAAGCGGTGCCGGCGAACGTACAACTGGCCGGCCGGTAAACGGCATGAGTCGATTTCTGTTGCCTCTCACGATTTTTGCAGTCATGGTGGGGTTTCTCGCGGTGGGACTGACGTTGAATCCGCGGGAGATCCCCTCTCCGCTGATCGGCAAGGCCGCGCCTGCGTTTTCACTTCCCCAACTGCACGATGACGGCAAGACGTTGTCATTGGATGATATGAAGGGCCAGGTATGGCTGCTCAACTTCTGGGCCTCATGGTGCAGTGGGTGCAGGACCGAGCATCCGGTCCTCATGGATTTTGCCCGATCCGGCGTCGCGCCGATTTATGGAATGGATTACAAAGATCAAAGGGATGAAGCCCTGGCGTGGTTGGATCAGTGGGGCAATCCCTATCAGGTTGTGGCCGTCGACGCGGCGGGTCGGGTCGGGATCGACTACGGCGTCTACGGTGTGCCGGAAACCTACGTGATCGATAAGCAGGGCGTCATCCGCTATAAACAGATCGGACCGTTGGACGATGAAACGGTGACCAAGAAAATCCTGCCCTTGATACAGGAGCTGCAAGCGAAGTGACCTGGTTGTTCTCTCTGCTGTTGCTTGTCGCAGGGTCGGCATGGGCCGGAGAAGCGAGGCCCCTGGGAGACGATCCCGCCGTTGAAGCGCGTCTGAAACAATTGGCCGGAGAGCTTCGCTGCCTGGTTTGCCAGAATCAAACCCTCGCCGATTCCAATGCGCCGCTGGCGGAAGATTTGCGCCGTGAAGTCCGCGAGATGATCGTCAAGGACATGAGCGATCGGGAGATCGTCGATTTTCTCGTATCACGGTACGGAGATTTTGTCCTGTACCGCCCTCCTCTCAAGACCACCACCGTGCTGCTATGGGCGGGACCCTTCGTCTTGCTGGTCGGAGGAGGAATCGCGCTCGCAGTGACGTTGAGGCGTCGGCAAAGAATGGTAGAGAACGCGGTCATTACGGATGAAGAGCATCGGCGCGTGGAGCGGCTGCTCTCCCAAGGAGTGAAAGAATCATGACGCTCGCATTCGGATTGATCGCCACGGCTCTGATTATGATCATTCTGGGAGTTCTTCTGCGTCCGCTTTTAAAGCAGGCCACTATAGGAACGGGCGTGGAGCGGGAGAAGACGTTGCCGGTCTATCGACAGCAATTCGCCGAACTCGAACAGGACAAATCCAGCGGATTGTTGACGGAGGAGCAATACCTGGCGGCGCGCCAGGAATTGGAACGTCGTCTGTTGGAGGAGGTGGGCGTGACAGAAAAAGGCACGACGGCGGCCCGGCCGATGAACGTGAAATACGTCGCGGTGGCGCTCGTCGTGCTTATTCCGATAGCAAGCGGGGTCTTGTACTGGTCCTTGGGCAATCCGGTGGCCATGACGCATCCGGCAGCGGGGGCGTTCTCCACTTCGCAGGGTGACGTGGACGATGATCGTCTGATGGCGGAGGGACTCAATACGTTGATCGAACGACTGAAACAGAAACTGGAGCAGAATCCCGATGATGTGACGGGGTGGACCCTCTTGGCTCGCTCCTATATGGCGATGGATCGCTATGCCGAAGCCGTGCCGGTTTTTGAAAAAGCCGTAACGCTGAATCCCAACGACGCGGGCCTGCTCGCGGATTATGCCGATGCGCTCGGGGTTCATCAGGGACGCAAACTCGAAGGCAAGCCCGAGGTTCTGATTCAGAAAGCGCTACGGCTTGATCCCAATAACGTGAAAGCGTTGATGCTTTCGGGAACCGTGGCCTTTAACCGAAAGGATTTTGCCTCGGCCGTCAAGGATTGGGAACTGGCGCGCGCGAATCTCCCTCCGAATTCCGATCCGGAATCCACCGAACAACTCATGGCCAGCATCAACGAAGCAAAGCGGCGGATGGGCGGAGCTCCGTTGATGGCGATGGCAAATGCCGCGCTCGCCGAGTCGTCGGTTCCGGCCGATCATCCTCCGATCAAGAAACGAGGCGGATCGCATGCGATCACCGGCAAGGTGATTTTGGGGCCCGGCATGGAAGCCAAGTCTTCCGGAGCCGATACGTTGTTCGTCTTTGCGAAGGATCCGAACGGTCCGCCAATGCCGGTCTCGATCGTGCGCGCGACGAAAAAGGATCTGCCGTTTACCTTTAGGCTGGACGATTCGACCAGTCCGATGCCCTCCCGCAAATTATCCGACCTCGAGACGGTGGTGATTGTGGCGCGCCTCTCTCGATCAGGGACGGCCATGCCTGGGAGCGGAGACCTTGAAGGGATGAGCCAGCCGATCAAGCCGGGAACGGAAGGTATTACGATCGTCATTGATCGTCAGCGACCGTGAGGTTCTTTTGCCAGATCTTCGTTAAAACATTTAGGTGCCGCGCGAATTTCAGGAGGCCGGATTCTCGTGACATCCGAAATATTCTTGACAATTGATGAGCCATTGGGATATATGAGCGCGGCGCTCAAGAACCGTGGTGTGCGCGGCGTGTTGGATTCTGAAATTTTTTAAATTGAAAGATATTTCAGTATTCGTGAAGTAAACGTGGGATGTGACCCACTATCAAACAAAAGGAGCGTGACGATGAGCAGCAAGTTTGCGCAGAAGTTTGTTATGCTCGTCTGCGGCGTTTTACTGGCCGCACCGGCGCAAGCGGACTTCCCGACGGTGCCGAAGGAAACTTATGAGGCACTGAAGATCGACCGTTCGGCTTCTCCAAAGGAACTGTACGAGGCTCTGGTGAAGAGATATCTCGATCCTGAGCAGGGGGCCGGAAAGGGAATTTACGGTCAGTACTGGGAGCCCGTCACTTTCAGCAAATATTTCGACCCCACGACGTTCTATAAGCCGCCTCAGGCTGTCAAGGAAGTTGCCAGCCGTGAACAGTGCGTCAAATGCCATACGGATGAATCACCGGGGTGGGTGGCTGCGTGGAAGCGTAGTACACATGCCAATCTCGATAAGATTCGTAAACTGACACCGAAGGATGAAACCTATTACAAGAAGGCGAAGCTTGAGCAAATCGAGGAAAACCTTCGGTCGATGGGCAAGTTGGGCAAGGGGGAGCAGCTAAAAGAAGTTGGGTGTATTGATTGTCACTTTGAAGTCAATGCAAAGGGCAAGGCTGATCATCGCAAAGACATTAAGCTGGCGACGGCGAACACCTGCGGCACTTGCCACCTGCAGGAATTCGCTGAGCGGGAGTCAGAGCGGGATACTATCATATGGCCGAAAGATCAGTGGCCCAAGGGGCGCCCCTCGCACGCTTTGGATTATAAGGCCAACGTAGAGGTCGATGTTTATGCCGGGATGCCTCAAAGGGAAATTGCTGACGGTTGCACCGGTTGTCACGTCAATCAGAACAAGTGCGATACTTGTCACTCGCGTCATGAATTCTCGGTGGCTGAATCGCGCAAGCCTGAGAATTGCGCCCAGTGTCACAGCGGGGCCGACCACAATAACTGGGAGGCGTACTCTCTTTCTAAGCATGGATTGAAGTATCAGAGAGACAAAGACAAGTGGAATTTCAATATTCCTATTAAGGAAGCCATTGCCAAGGGCGGAATGAGTGCGCCCACGTGTCAATTCTGCCACATGGAGTATCAAGGTAAGATAGCTCATAATGTGGTGCGCAAGGTTCGGTGGGCAAACTATCCGTTCGTTCCTGGCATCCGAGAGAATATCTCGACCGATTGGTCAGAGAAGCGTCTCGATGCGTGGGTCAAGACCTGTACAAACTGTCACTCGGAAAGTTATGCTCGTGCCTGGTTGGAATTCATGGACAAGGGGACATATTCCGGTCTCGATAAGTACGATGAGGCGCATCACGTAGTTGAAGAGCAGTACAAGGCTGGGTTGTTGACGGGACAAAAAACCAACAGGCCTGCGCCGCCTCCTCCGGTAAAGGACGGCTTTGAGCAGTTCTTCCAGATTTATTGGTCAAAGGGGAATAACCCTGCGGCCAACGAGCTCAAGCTATTTGAAATGGCGGAGGACCACCTGGTTCAATTGCATGTCAGCTTGGCTCACCAGTATTGGGGATATACCTATACGGTTGGTTGGGCTGCCATGAATCGAGCCTATGTGGAAATCATGGACGATGACACTCGGCTTAAGGAAATGCAAAAGTTGCTGGCCCGTGTCGATAAGCTCGAAAGCGAGCGCAAGCACTCTCTGCTGGATCTCGATGGTCCTGGTGGAAAGCTGTCGATTGGAGGATTGGGCGGTGGCATGATGCTGGCTGGTACATTGGCAATCGCTGGCTGGCGTCGACGAGAGAGGAAAGATCGTTGATCGCAACGCCTACGCTGAGCGAGCCTGTTAAGGCTCGCTCAGCCAGCAAGTTCCTCCCGTCGCTGGGAATTCTCCTGGTGGCGGGAGGCCTTTTTTTAGTGGGGTGGTTTGTCTATCTGTGGTTTCAACCGGAACCGCCGCCTTATCACTATCGTGTGGTTGAGGAGGGTGCTGCGGATAGATTCCCCGACCTGGGATTGGATAATTATCCGAATCTGACAATCAGTAAGCTTGAAGTGCGAGTGGATGCAATCGATCAACCGCTCGCTTTTGTCTATCGCGCAAGCCGCTCCGGCTTCGACCCTGTTCTTTTGCATGTAGAAAATAAGTTTCCAGAGCCGATTTTGTCCATGGAAGAGGGTCTTTCTGAAACGATTGCCGTATCGTCTGCCATCGCTAAACATGTGCCGAACGATGCCATCATCGTCGCATGGTGGGACACTTCAAGGAAATTGGCTCTTTTGTCCGATCGACCGACACTCTTCAGCGCTTATCTTGGTTTGCCGGTTATCGCCCCATCGTACTGGAGAGATCGATTCCAAGCGATTGAACAGTACGAGCAAAAGTTCTGGGGAAGCCGGACCTCCTCGGAAGAACGCGCACGGTTTGATCGATTTGTTGAAGCTCTTATGGCTTATCCCCGTCAGGGTGCGGCAATGTTGCGCGAGCTGGTTGGTTCGCGAGAAGCGTACGTGGTCGTGCATGTGAGCGATATTTATAAGTTGGGGCTGATGCGCCCTGATCGCATAGACGTTGCTTTTAAGGATTTTCCCTTGACTGGAAATGTACATGGACTCAGCGGGCAGGTGAAGGCCTGGCTGGCGAACAACGATTACACAAGCTATACGCTTCAGTCTCTCTCGGAGAAGCAAGTGCGCGCGTATTTTCTCCGAGAAAGCGGAGCCAGCAACATACTGCTGGCCAAAATGCTGCCGTTTTCCAACTTTAGGCCGATGGATCTTGATGCATTGCAATTGATACATAAAGAGGGTGGGTATTGGATATACAAAATTCCTTCGGCCGAAGAGATTCAACGGCAAAACTAAGGACGTGCGGCGTGAAAACTGTGATGATAATTAGCATGCAGTCATGGTATTTTAAATATGGGCAAGCGGGTTAAAGACAATAAAGGGCATGCAGTTATTCCGTGCGAACAAAAGTTCTTTTTTAGTGAAAGGAGTTACCGTGAACTATCGAGCGATATCCGCACTTGCCGCGGTAGCGGTGTTTCTTGCATTAACAGGAACTGCGTCAGCCGAGGGAACGTTTGAGGGCAGAAAAAAATGTTACAACTGTCATAAAGGCCAGGGAGAATCGTGGGATAAAACGCTTCATGCTAAAGCGATGGAATCCCTCAAGCCGAATACCAGGAAAGAAGCGAAGCTCAAGGCCAAGCTTGATCCTAAAAAGGACTATACAAAGGATAAAGATTGCGTGGGATGCCATGTGACCGGCTGGGGCAAGGAAGGCGGATATACAGTTGAAGAGCCGGACAAGTTTCTCGTGGGCGTGGGCTGTGAGTCTTGCCATGGGGCAGGGAGCGATTATCGAAAGATCCACCGGAAAGCCGGCGAGGCATTTGAAAAGTCTCAAAAGCAGACTCCTCGCGAGTCGCTGGCTGAAGCGGGGCAAGACTTTGAGTTTGTGGAGAAATGTAATGCGTGCCATCTGAACTACGAAGGGTCCGGATGGAAGGGGGTCAAGAAGCCGTACACTCCTTTTACCCCGACCGTTGATAAGAAATACGCGTTTGACTTTGACAAATCAGTTCGAAACGATAAAGCAATGCATGACCATTTCAAGTTGGCTGGCACATTTACCGGGCCTCCAACTCCGAAGTTCCATGAAGAATTCCAGAAGAACGCCAAGCCGCCTGTAAAAGCGGACAAGGTCGAGGAGGACTGATGTCAGGAAAGGCCGGTACACTCATTCTTGGTGCGGTTCTGGGTATCGCGGGTGTCGCTGTCGTGTTTGGGGGCGAGGCCGCGATATCGAGAACAGAGTTTTGCATAAGCTGTCATTCTGAAATTTATCCCTACGAAGAGTTGAAAAAGTCTTCTCATTGGGGCGCCCTTGGGATGGACCCGGGTTGCAAGGATTGCCATGTGCCGCAAGGTTTTTCTAACTTCCACAAGGCGATTTACACCCATGTGGTGGACGGCGTACCGTTCTTGATCAAAGAATTCACGACGGACTATTCCACGGTTGAGAAATTCAATGAGCATCGTCCGGAAGCTGCATACCGGGCGCGAATGAAACTCAAGGAATGGGATAGCTTGACGTGTCGGGCTTGCCACAAGAATACAAAGCCCCCTGGTGCCTCCGCGAAAGCAGCTCATGCAAAGATGCAAACCGAAGGCGCGACTTGTATTGATTGCCATCAGAACCTGGTGCATAAGAAGGTCCCCGAGCATGATCTCAATGCCAGTTTGGCTCAGGGGAAACCTGTGTTGAAGGAAGTGAAAAAGAAGAAGGACGAGGACGAAGAGGAGGATGGAAAGGACGACTAACGATTTGTTCTTCGTCGCTCGTCGTGTGAGCTGATCTGTTCCAGAACGAATGTTTCAGAAGCAAGCATGAACTTGCAGGGGGGTGCCTGACATTCAGGTCAGGCACCCCCCTTTCAGTTCGATGTCATGAGCTTTTGCAGGATCAACAAAATTCTCTATTTGATAGAGAAAAGATCCTCTTTCTTCGTGTAGCCAACCACACATCAGGGCCCCGGTCTGTCAAGGTGTGAGAATCTATTAATTGGGGCCGAAAAGTCTGGCGATGCCGTTGCTAATCGTGCCGGTTGCAACGCGTTTTCTCAACGTTTCACGCCAACGCTCGCTAAGAAGGTGGCATTCCAACAGCCTTCGTGCCGCATCACCGTCTTGTGGGCATTGGTGCATCACTTGATTGGCCGCGTGCACGGTCCATTGGGGATAAGGGCGTTGGGTCAAGACCATCTGCGCTCCAGGCTCGACCATTCCTTCTTTGAGGACGCGGAAATACCAGCCGGTGCGACCCGTTTCCTGAACTTTGAGCGCGAAATCCCGCATGCGCCATCGCCGCGACAGTTTCCAACACGGTTGTCGAGGCTGCGAGATCTGAACGACGGCTTCTCCGACCGTAAACATGTCTCCGATACAGACGTCGGATTCCAAACACCCGGTCGTCGTAAAGTTTTCTCCAAAGGCGCCATAAGGCAAATCTGCCAATCCGAGCGCGTGTTCCCAATAGCTATAGTGTTCCAATGGGTAGACGTTGATCGCTTTTTCGGAACCGCCATGATTTACGAGATCCGCTTGGCCATCGCCTTCCAAGTTGCATAGTCCGACTCGGACGGGCCCGCGAACGGGCTCCTTGAAAAAGCCCGTTGTCCATGGAGAGTCCATTCGATCTGTCGCGTCTGCGCTGCCGAATGCGCGCGGCATCCCGACTTGAATTGAACGCAACGTGGCGACAAAGAAGCGACCCTGCGTATCGTCTCCACCGCGGTGTTGAACGATAGAATCGGTTGTTTCCAAAAGGTGGTCTCCTTCTCCAAGTCATTTGAAATATCCGCCGTGGCAGATATCTTGATTGTCTCGCATCATTCATCCCCCGCCGAATTTCATCCCATGCTCCCACCCGTAAAGAACCGCTTCGCGGTGTTGGCTCCAGGCACCCAGCGTCCGCTCATCCCATTGAGCCCGCGCTTGGGGTTCGACGATGTTCCAGTTGACTTTCTGATTCTCCGGATCACGGGCCAGGTCAAACCCGTACTTATAAGCGAGGCGATAATGATTGTAGCTGAATCCCGAGGAGGCGTAGTGCGACCGGTAATGGGCCTGAAACGAAGATTCAAGGGCGGTGAACCGATCAGGTTCACGGGCTGAGCGAGCCTCCTCCTGCGCGTGCTGCGCGGCAAGCTGCATCGTGTTCATTCTGGGATGGTTGACCGGCATGAGACGCAGGATGACCCAGACGGCGGGGATGAGCAAAATGAGGAATCGAATCACCGTCGTGGATTTCATAAGAAACCTCGGCAGGATGAACAATATGATACGGCGAGTCGATGCAGATTGCCATAGAAACAATTGTCAGCTTGGCAGCTCAGATCCGCCGGACCGCTGGACCATTGACGGACCAGTCAGATCATGGGGAGAACAAAAGTGGGAAAAAGGATTTCTCTACACGGCGTCTCGAACAGGGGCAGGTGCCCCGACCTCCGGACGCGAGATCGGGGAGGCACCATCTGAGGCTTGGTGTAGAGGTGTACGTTGTGATGAAGCCATCCGTGAAACGGCGTTCTTACGCCGACCGCATGTGCCATTGATTCCCCAGCACTCCCAAAGGATTCCGTCTGCGTCTGGTGTCGTCGTGCGGTACGCCGTCGATACTCATGCGGATGTCGGCGTTGACGTGTCCCACGAGATAGTAACTATGTTCAACCAGCCCCTTGACGATCGGCGTACAGTCGATCTGATGAACTTTGTTATGGACAAGATTGGGGCGTGCCGCTCCGTTTGAACCCAGTCGATCGGGATTGCCTTTCGTGAAATCGGACACCACCAGCGCGACATCGCCGCGATTGTGATAGACGTCCACGCTCCGTGCCAATTCGTGGAGGCGGCCGAGCGGTTGGCCCGGTTCCAACACGGTGTCGTCCACGTCCGGCGCACAGAGAAAGATGTGTTCGAAAATGCGAGGCAGCGCATCGCCGGGAGTGAAGGCGTCGCACCGGGTGATGGCGTTCTGAAGTAGGTAATTACCCATGGAATGGCAGAGGAGATGCAAGTCTTGTTGACAGAGTTGCTGGTTGTCCCGTCGAAGCCGGGCCAGAAAGTCTCGCACTTTCAAGATGCCACGCCCAAATGCGTTGCCGGCGGCGGCGGCTTCCGAGCGGTCTGATTTGTAGGAGACGAAGGGCAGCGCCAATCCGTCGGAGGGCCAGGTAAAGAGCACCACCTGCACTTGTTGGGCGGGATCTTTCTCCGGGGAACGATTTAACATTTCTTGCAACGCCAGCGCGGAGCCGACCGCGTCCGTCCAGGACACATTAAAGCCATGGACATAAATGAGCACGTCGGTGTTCTTTTGCATGATGGTTTGCAGATCTGCAAACGCCGCGTGCGAGCCGAGTTTGATGTCGGCCTGGTGAGTCTCGGCGATCGATCGATCGATTTTTTCACGATAGGCGATAATGTCGGCGGATGCCGCGCATTTGGCGAGGTATTTGGTCAACCCCTCTCCATCGCCGACGCCCATTGGCCCCAGATCCGCTTGAGTAAACTTCGCAATCTTGGCTTCGTCGGCCTGCACCAGCACTCGACCGAAGCGCAGGTTCTCGACTCCGTCGTCGCTGAATTTTTTTCCGTAGCCGTCCGGCCGCCAGCGGTCCTTGCCCACGTGGTTTCGATTGGTTGCGTAGAAGAGCCTGAGAGCACTCATGGTCGAGACTCCTTTTTTGTGCCGGGGTCGGCAATGAAATAAACAATGAGGGGCTGCTCTGCTTATCGATTTCGGCGGGGAAAGTCAAGAACAGGTATCGCGGGGTCGGACCGGTAAACGGGATGAGGAAGCGTTGTAAAGCGAGGGCGGTGAGAGCGGTCGATCCGGCTTGATTTGCCGATGTTCTCTGGGAATAATCCACACCCTGCCTGGCGCAAAGACTGCCGGCAGAGGGGTCTGATTTCAGGTTATGAAGCAAGAAGACGAAGGGGAATACCATGATGAAGCCATTGGCAATCGCGGTCGGGCTAGTGTTCATGACTATTGAATCGGTTTCTGCCGGTTGGGTCTCACTGGGGGGAGGGGAAACGGTGGGAATGACCATCTACATTGATGGGGCAATCATCGAGAAAAACGGCGATCGCCGGACCCTGTGGGTGCTATACGATTTTAAGAGTCCACAGACCAAGGAAGGCGGAGTCTCGTTTCGTTCGGCAAAAATTCAGCGGGAGTACGACTGTGCCACGGCACTTACCCGCGTTCTGACGATCCAGCATTTTGCCGGACCGATGGAAAGCGGCAAGAAAGTGCTGGAGAAGACCGCCGCCGGCGAAGAATGGGAACCGGTCGGGCAGCTTGAATCCGGCACGGTGGCCAAGGATCTCTGGACGTTAGCTTGCGAGTAAGCCCGGGGCGGTGAATCTTGCTGAAGGGAGTCGTCGGTTCCTGCTCAACAAGAGTTACGCTACTCCGGAAAACGAGGGGACTCGCCGGCGTCGGCGAAATTTGGCCAGGGCGGTCGCTAAAATCTCCTGTGCTTCGGGAAGCGGCATGGTGGCTTGAAGCATTTCCAACTTTTCTTCGGTCATCGAACGCAAATTGACCAACGCTTCGCCGGCTCGATATCGCACCCACCATTCCGGATCGTTCAACAACGCGGTAAGCCTGGTTTCGTCACTGACCGTGCCCAATTTGCCGAGCGCGGTGACTGCCTGTACCCGCACGTGCCACACCGGATGGAAAAGAGCTTGTCGGACGAATGGCAGGTCGGATGGATCTTGAAATTCGCCGAAGACGAACAGGGAGGCTGCCAGAAAATCATCCGATACCCGTGATGCGGTTGCCACGAACTGACGGAGGATCGGTAATCCGCGAGAGTTCTGAGTGACGGGCAGATGGCGGATCAGTCTGGCACCGACGGCTTGGTCTCCGGTTGTCGCCGCCTGTGCAAGGGTCTCGGATGCCAGATCATCACCGGCCGATCGCAAAATCGTCGCGACGGCCAGAGGAGACCAATCGGTTCGCCGACCGATCACCGGAATGAGAAGCGGGACCGCGGCTCTTGCCTCAATTGCGAGGAGGGCTTGGACCGCATGCAAGGCCGCAAAGGGGTTTTGGTCAGTGATCAAGGAATGCAGCGGGCTCCACATCGCTCGGTCGCCGAGTCTTCCCAAGGTTCGTATCGCCAGCATCTTTCGGTGGAGCCGTCGGCTGCGCAGCAGCGTTCTGGCCCATCGCTGTAGCGGGAGACGTTTGGCGAGACCAACGAGTCGAGCCGTTTCGTCGATCGATCGATATTCGTCATAACAGTCGTTCCAAAGATTGAGCACGAGCACATGATAGCGCGAACCGGCTGTGAGGAAAGAGGGGTGATGGGGTAAGACGGGACTATGACCTTCAAAAATAATTTTCCACTTCTTGGTTATGAGGCGAGATCGATACTGAGCGATCGATCGTCCGACGCGGACGCAGAGAACCCACAGCAAGAGCAAAACAACCAGCCCGCCGGTGGCAAAGGCCGCCCGGTACCAGACCGTGAGCGTGAGATGATCATTGAGGGAGAGTAGTTGATTCATGGGGGGGAAGCCGTCGAGTCTGTCACCAATGATAAATGATGCCGAAATTGCCTCCTTGCCGGGAGTACAAGCGGCCGCGATCTTCATAATAGCCGGTTGCTTCCAATGACAGCCTCTCCATCAAAGGGATGATGAAACCGCCTTGGATCGTGTGGCTCCCGATTCTGGCGATGTCCTGCGTCGCCACGATCCGCTCACCCGATGTGCCGAATGAGCCGGAAACGAAAAGCTGGATTCGCGGCGTCGGGCGCCAAGTCAGACGAGAGGCTAATGTGATCGCTCCTGTCTCCGGGACCCAGTACAGTTGTTCCGTGAGCCAAGTGTCGAAAGGAAGAAAGATCGTGAGACTGGGCATGAAAAGATTGATATCGTCCGTTTTGTACGAGAGCCGCCGATAGCCCACCGATGCCTCAAAAATCGAGAGGAGGGGGTGAATGACTCCCAGCCCCTGATAGACCTCGCCTGCCACCGAGTAGGTGGGAGTGAATCGAGCATCCACAGTTCCCTGGGCGGCGACATAGCCCCAGGCGCGCGCCCACAGGGGACTGTACAGTTCAGCCGAAAGGGGCACATCATGGAATCCGAATCGGTGGAGCGATTCAACCCGGCCGACGAGGGTCTGTTCACCGATGGACTTGGCCGCCTCGACGAGGACCGCATGCTCGGTCCGGATGCCGCGGCTATAGCCGAATTGGCCGTACCCCGCCTTGAAATAGTCGCGAAACGGCAAACGGACCGAGGAATCCCGTGAGCCGAGCGGAGCCTGGGGAGAAGTCCTGCCGGCCGCAAAGGGAACCGGTTCTGACTGCCGACTTTTGATCAGGGAAATCCGTTCCGCCAGTGCGGGACTCTGTGTGATGGCATAGGCTTGCTCATAATAGGGCAGTGCCTCATCCAAGCGGTCGTCCCAGTAGAGGAGATTGGCCGAGCCTTCAAGGGCTTCAGCGTGGTTCGGCTCTTCCCGTAACACATCTTCGTAGAGGGCCTTCGCTTCCACCACCGATTTCTGCCACGACAGCACTCGAGCCAAGGCGGTTTTGAGGTCGAGATCGTGTGGGTGCCGTTGAACGAGCGAGCGATACAGGTCGGTCGCCTCGGCGTACGATCCCTGCCAAGACAGCACGCGAGCCAGCGCGGTTCGGACGTCATCGTTGGATGGATCCAGTTTCAGAATCGTTCGGTAGAGAGCTTCCGCCTCCTCATACCGCCGGACTGTTTCCAGTTGCCGAGCCTGCTCCCTGAGATTGTCCAAATTGCGCACCGATGTATCGGTGTCGTTGAGAGAGGCCGCACCGAACGACTTCCCGGTCACGGCCAGCGCCCAGCACAGGGTCAATGCCACGAGAGAAGTTCGTCGTACCGATTTGATGTTCGGTCGGAAACGCATGGTCAAGGGTCTACATGTAAGACAATGAGAGGCTTTCAGGTATTAGCCCGGCCGGTTCCCTGCAGCGACATGACATTAATGACACCTAGGGTATCGGACTCACAGCAGAGAATCTTGAGTCGCTGGTCACGGAGACCTCCTCTTGCGCGCGATCCAACGAGCTGGGCTGGTACGAGGTGCCCCCCGTTCGGGGGTGATCGACGGACTCCTGTCGATCGCAATTCCCATCAAGATAAGAAGGTAGGATACCGATAAGACGATACGGACACTTCAGTAAGACGCCCTACGAGGAAAAGAATCTTGACCTTTGAGACCTTCTTCGGCGCTGTCCAGGTGCTGTTTTTGCTGTATTTGTTCGCTCTGACAGCGGGTTATCTCACACTCAATCTCATCTCGATCAGTTCACTTAGACGGTATTTCGAAGAACGCAGAGGAATAGGAACTCACATTGTCTTGAGCGGTTATGAGCCGCAAATCAGCATTATCGTGCCCGCCTACAATGAGGCGGCGACGATTGCGAGTTCGGTTCGATCGCTGCTTCAACTCACGTATTCCGACTATGAAATCATTGTCGTCAACGATGGATCGAAAGATGAAACCTTGGAAGTGCTGAGACAGGCTTTTCAGTTGAAGCCGTTTCCTGAAGCCTACGCCCACGATCTGCCGACCAGACCGATTCGCGCGATCTATCGCTCGGCTC
Organism: Nitrospira sp.; assembly: GCA_024331095.1. Taxonomy (GTDB): domain Bacteria; phylum Nitrospirota; class Nitrospiria; order Nitrospirales; family Nitrospiraceae; genus Nitrospira_D. The sequence continues at coordinate 60,223 of JANDJE010000003.1, forward strand.
TCTATTCCAATGTCTGTGTGGTGGACAAGGACAACGGCGGCAAGGCCGACTCGCTCAACGCCGGGATCAACGTCTCGACGGCGCCGCTCTTCTGTTGCATCGACGCGGATTCCATTTTGTCGCAAGACAGTTTGTATCGGGTGGTGCAGCCGTTCCTCTTTGACCATCGTACCATTGCGGCCGGAGGGACGATCCGCGTGGCCAACGGTTGTCAGGTGGAGCAGGGATTGTTGAAATCCGTCGGTTTGCCCTCGAATGTTCTGGCGCTCTTGCAGTTGGTCGAATATCTGCGCGCGTTTTTGGCCGGCCGCCAGGGATGGTCGCCGCTCAATGCGATGTTGATTATCTCCGGCGCCTTCGGGCTGTTCCGCAAGGAAGCGGTGTTGAAAGTCGGCGGCTACCGCACCGATACGGTCGGCGAGGATATGGAACTGATCGTCCGGCTCCATCACCACTATCGACTGGCAGGCATACCCTATCGCATCACTTACGTGCCGGATCCCGTCTGCTGGACCGAGGTGCCGGAAGATCTGCGCACGCTCAAGAGCCAACGGGTCCGATGGCAGCGGGGACTGTGCGAAAGTCTGAGCGGACATTTGGCTTTGTGTTGTCACCCCAAAGGGGGGCTGGTTAGCTGGGTCGCCTTTCCGTTTATGATGATCTTTGAGTGGTTTGGGCCTGTGTTTGAGGTGCTCGGCTATGTCTTATTGTTTGCAGGCTTTTTATTAGGCTTGGTGTCATGGCAGGTCTGGCTGGTCACGACCGCTGTAGCAGTGGCGCTTGGCATCGCCCTCTCACTGTGCGCGATTCTGATGGAGGAAATGACCTTTCATGTGTATCAGCGTCCTGCCGACTTCTGGAAGCTCTTTGCCGTATCAGTGTTGGAAAATTTGGGATACCGGCAGCTCAATGCCTATTGGAAACTGGTCGGCCTCATGCGCTGGCTCCGGGGCAAGAAAGCCGAATGGGGCAATATGGTTCGAACGGCTGCGTGGCAGTCCAAGACCGGATCTCCGGCTGGTAGTCGATAGGCAAGACACAGGACTCCGGTTTGAGAGAAAAAACGACGCCGGTGTTCATTGGTGGAAAGAAGAAGAGGGCGGAGGTCACCCCGCCAATTCTTGAAGCAGAAAGGCCCTCACCCGCTCGCGCGCGGCGCGCGAAGCCTGTCCCACAGGGCCTTGGGCGCCCCAAGATGCGATCAATGTACTATGGACATTGACCGGCTTGCCGTCCGGTTGATAGATGCTTGCCGGGACTTCGCCGTCTTGAAACCGATCGCCAAATTCGCGTCGCAGCATCAGGTGTTTGGCTCGGTCCGCCATACAGTCTGTTTCAAATCGAAGCCCGTAGATTTTGGCCGAGCTCCGGCGCGCCACCTCAAGATCATCAGGTGACAAGCCCAGCGAGGCTCGGTCCTCATCCGAATACCGCCATAACTTCATCGGGAGAGCCGGCTGGGCCACGACGACCGCCTTGACTTGCCGGTGGTCCAGCAATGCCAACGGCAGGGGACCGGTCATGCAGTTGCCGATAATCCCAATCGGCTGCCCCTGGTGCCGTGCGCCGACTTCCCTAACCAAGCGTCGGAGCCACTCGACGATGGCGGGACTCCCCCGGGGGGGGATTCCCCACTCGCCATAAGGAAAGCGGTCGATCATCCCGCCGAACCAGTAAGCCCACAGGCCCCGGGTGGGTGAGAACGAGCCTTTCTCGCCAAACAAAAGCGGCACATAGACAGTGAAATCGTTCGCCAGCTCCTCCGCATAGGCGAGGGTACCGGGGGTGAGACCGGTCATCTCGTGCAGGAGGATCACCGGCGGTTTCGATGCGTCTTCATTGAGGCAATAAACCGAGTGGGCCGTTCCTTCATGGGATAGTGGATCGGTGAAACATTCGACCCATGTTCGTTGAGGCGTGCCCATTTCTTTTACGTGCGGCGCGCAGGCGGCGAACTGGGCTGCCCCACAGCCTGTTTGCAGCAAGAGGATCACGATCAGAGCCTGAATTGGGAAGAGACAAGGACGTCTCATGTCGTTTCCTTAAATGGAGAAAACCCGATCCAAATGAGACCTAATGCTCTCATCGCACCGTTCGCTCGACACCGTGACCACCTGCAATGAGGGGAGTGGATACCTTGCTCTTAGTGGAGAACACAAGGGGCTGGAAAAAGCAGAATGGCGGGCGAAAGCAGTGACCATTGGTTCTCTGAGAACAATGCTGTGACGGCTTTTGATGGATCGTTCGTGCAAGAGCTAAACTTGATGGGTTTCGAGACGATCGATGCGAGTCTTCAACATGGCGACATCAGTTCCCCGATCGTGAATCCGTCAGTCGAGTTATGAAAAAGAGCGGCGCATGAGCGGCGCAGTTCTTTGAATTCATCCCTGAATTCAAGGCGCAAGTCTTGGAGTTCACGCCGAATGTCTGCATGCCCCCCCGTAATTTGGGGGATATCCTCGTGGAGCGATTCCGCCGCCATACTGAAATGCCGTGTGATCCCTTCGATCTGCTTATCATCCAGATGCCGTACCAATAGGCCGATCCTCTTGAAAATGCAAGAGAGTCCTTCGATGAAGGGCGACTGCGCAGCCCCATAGCTCACTTGCGGGGGAGCAGTGTTGTCGAGAGGCTTCTGAGCAGAAGGCATTAGCAACGAGGTATGCGATGGCACCGTCCCGCCGTCAGCATAACGAGACCGTTCTTTAGGGAGAAGTGAAGGTTCTGACGTGTTTTCATCCAAGCCCCAAGCCGACGACCATAAGGCCGTCGGCTTGTTCGTTCACTCCACCCTTTCATGCATCGCTCTTCGTCAACGCGCGAATCAACGTTCTACTTACACTCCTTCTTGCTGCATGGAGGTGTAGGTTGAGGGGGAGTTTTCTTTCGTACGATGGCGGCATGCGGATCGCTCAGATTTCGTGAGCCATCGGCGCTCAGGACGACGGTGCCCATCACCGCACTGAGACCGCCTGATCGACGATCAGGCGACAAGTCGACGATGCCAAGCCCCGGGCAACTTCCGTCTGCTGCGTGGCTGATCGTCAGGGGGAAAGGACCCCGCAGCGCAACATAGATGCGGTTGCCTATCGGGACGCCTCCGAGCGTCAAATCCCCAAGATCAGGAGTTGGATCATTGGTCTTCATTGTGCCTGTTGTTCCACCGCATACTCCGCTAGCCGTCAAACTGTACGTACCTTCATGGCGCTTGGTCAGGTTGTCCCAAGGTGGAGAGAGCTTGAAGACTTCTACGTTGTTTCGGATCCGGTCCATTTGGTGGAGATAGAGCCCGATGCCCGACTGATTGTTGCGGACGACGACGATTCCGTGCGCATCACGGTTGGTCCCAGCCGGCAAATCGACTCCTGCCACTTTGCCATTGTCCTTGTCCTGCCACACCGACAGAGGAGCCGGAGTATTCGGCGCGTTAAAGGCGGGAGCAGGCGGATAGTTTAATGTAAAACGGTAAATAGAAAACTCGGATATGTTGGGGCCGGACGTACCGATGTTCAAGTGCATGAACCCGTTGGTTTCCACTCCACCGCACCCGGCGGCACGCACTACTGATAGATCGTATTCCCCCACGATCGCCATCGGCGTGGCGGTCAAGTCCACCACGAACATTCCGCCGCCGCCGAGGGTCACAAAGATGTGTCGATTATTGCCGGCCGGGATCGGGCAAATCGGGGCATTCAATGGACGAATATTGGCGGCTTGTTTGGCCGCTCCCGTTGGAGTCGTCGTCGGCTGACCATCCGTTACGACGCCGGCCACTTCGCATGCAATGTCGTCGGTGACATCGACGTCCACACCGATGGGTTGTCCGAGAATGCGGCCGGCCCCTCCGACAAGATCCAAGCTCGCGGTCCCATTGAAGGTGAAGCTTATAGGCGCCCCTTGAGCGTTCCTCACGACGTCGACACGCTCCAGGACGCGACCATTCTGATTCGCCACAATAATATGCAGTCCGTCTGGCGTCCAGAAACTCATATGGTTCTGGCGTCCGGTTGTCATGTTAGTAGTACGGAAAAGGCAGACTGGCTTTTTTGTTTCCCCGTCCACGATCCCCAAATGCCCGCTCGCGACGAAATTCAAGGCCATATGTCGATGGTCCGGGCTCGGCGATACTCCGTGGATTCGGCTCACGTGCGCACCGGTCGTCACATCGGCATCAGAAAACAAATCGGCAGTCACGTCGAGAACAAGCGGATTATTGATCGGCGGGGTTTGATCAAGGTCAGCGCCCTCATAAATGCGTATGGCCCCTCCATGCGTTCCGGTGGGCGTGGCGGGTGTGATTCCCTGGGTATTGGCTTGGTCGCTGAGCCATACCTCGTATTCCACTCCGGCTTTCACGACCGGAACCAGTAGAAAAAAGATGGACAGACAACCCAAGATCGTTAAAGCACCACGGAATCGGCTGGAGACCGGATTTCCGGCAGTAAGAAGTGTGGTCATAAAGAACCTCCTTCCTTGGGATGGGGAGCCACTCGGCATGGGATAAGCCTCATAGGGCCACCTATTGACAAGAGTCTCGAGGCTGGTTGGGGGCGACATTACTATACTGAATTGACGAGGAATGCAATGGGTAGATGGGTGATGGTTTTCGCAGGGGTGGATGGGCAGATGGAAGGTGGGCGGAGGTTCGATTATTTGTGATCAGCGATTGTGGAAAGGAGATGATAGCGCGGCAGTCTTTGCTGAGCCGAGCCCCCCGTCGCTTTCTCTGACAAGCGAGGTATGATCTTTTGATGTTTCGATCTCAATTGCGTAAGAGTTCTTCGCATGCAGGGGGTGTCGAGGTTTCCTTACCCCGTCGCCATCTTCGTGCGGGAGCAACGAGGCGAAGAATCCGGGTGACGGACGTACGCGGCATCAAACATCATTGTCCAAGTCCAATGGTGTGGTGGAGATCGGCAATCCTTCCAACTGCATGATGCGGAGGGCGTTGGTGGTGGGGCAAGGACCGGGGCGAAGGTGATAGTCGAACTGTAAGGCGCCGGCCGAAACGGTTTCTTGGAAGTGGAGGTTCGTCACGGAGGGGATGCCCTTTTCGAGATCGGTGAGCTCAAGGTCATGGGTACTGACGAGTCCGAACCCATGGCCCTGTGAGAGGGCTTTGATATAGGCACGGCTGCCGATCAATCGTTCCCGATTGTTGGTGCCCCGAAAAATCTCGTCGATCAGGAACAGCACCGGCGGCTCGGACCGGATGTGCGTCAAATCCAGAATCGCCTTGAGCCGCTTCACCTCGGCATAGAAGAACGACAAACCGGCGTCGAGCGAGTCGTCGATCCGAATGCAGCAGGCCACGCGGCTCCATGTCCATTGAAAACGAGAAGCGCAGACCGGCGCGCCCGCCTGGGCCAGGCATATGTTGATCCCGACGGTTCGCAAAAACGTGCTCTTACCCGACATGTTCGATCCGGTGATCAGATGAATCGAGCCGAGTCCCTTGAGATGAAAATCGTTTGGGACGCGAGTAGTGCCGGGCAAGAGCGGATGGCCCAGTCGTTCGGCGGTGATTGAGGCGACCGTTGCCTGCGGGCTTGTTGCCGGAGGAATCAGCATCGGCCAGGTGTAATCAGGATGAAGATAAGAAAAATTCGCAAGGGCGCAGGTCGCCTCGATCTCCGCGAGACGGTCAAGCCAGACGGGAAGGTGGCTGCGAACGGCCGTTTGAATCAGCGACAGGCGACGGGCGAACCAGAGGTCCCAAGGACAGAGGGCGTTGAGAAACAAATGGGCCAAGGGATTGGCCTTGACGCTGATGGCATGCAGGGTCCGCGCGACCCGTTTAACGTGCAGAGAAGGGGCCCTGTGGTCGTCGATAAGCGGCGCAATGGTCTCGGCTAAAGCGGAAGTGCTCGGACGGGCCTGCCGCTCCAAGTAACAGAGGACCGTTCCCAGTCGCTCCATCTCGTGGTGAAGGCCCACCGCATGTTCCAGCAGTTCCTCCCCTTGATCGGTCAGAAAATAGATCACGACATAGGCGCCGAACGAAAACATCCAATAGCCGGGAATCCAGCCGAACAAGGCGCCGGCGCCGAGCAGAACGGTGCCGCATGCCAGAGCAGTCTGCACGGCAAGAATCACGTTCAACCGTGGGAAGCCGACAGGATGCAGCAGCGCGGCTTCCAGGCGGCGGCCGTTGATCTCTTCATCGTCGGTGAGTTGGGCCAAGAGGGTCAGGCGGTCGCGGAAGAGCGGACGGCGTGCCAGTTCTTGAACCAATCGTTGCCGTTTGGTCCACGTTTCGACATCCGGCGGTTGATCGAGCAGCCAGGAGGTCAGTCGAGTCCGGCCATGGTCCGACACGGTCGTGTCAAGGAGGTGTAAGAGCGAATGGGAGGCGGCGAGGTCAAGGTCTTTAGCGTAGAGATGGGCTGCTGACACCTCCCACTGGCGCAGGGGAATGGCGGACCAATCCAGCTTGAGCCTTGCAAGGTGCGTCGTCTTGATCTGCTTCCATCGCTTGAGTCGCTGAATCGCCCCTTCCAGTTTGTTATGATACGCCGCCACGGCGAGAAAGAGGCTCACAAACCCTGCCAGCGTGAGGTTCCCTGTGTGGTACAAGCCGGATCGATAGAGGGTAATGATGCAGACCAGACCGGTCACGAAAATCCCAAGGCGCCACGTGGTGACCCTGGCACTGGCCGCTGCACCGCGCTTGATCAGCCGATCGATTCGACCAAGAAGACGATCAAGTTGGGCAGCGCGCGAGCGATTGCTTCGTGGATACTGGTCCATCAAACCGTGACCATACTGGGAAGGTTGTGACGGCGTCAATGATGTCTGAGCGGACACCCGATTGGATAGAGGTGCAGATTCATTCCTTGCCGGATGCGGGCGAGGTGCTCGGGTTATTGGACGATCCTCATGTGCAGGGAGCTTGGCAAGAGGGCGAGACCATTCATCTCTATTGGCCAAGCGATCACTGGTCTCCCGATCGGCTCGACCGAATCAGGGATCTCTGCCGGCAACTGGTCGGAGGCGGAGAGCCGGTGCTTTCCGTCAACCACCTGGCTCATCAAGATTGGAACCGTCTCTGGGCCGAATCGGTCGAACCATTGTATGTCGGGCGGCGTCTGGTCATCAGGCCGAGTTGGGAATCGGTCGCCACAGAGCCCGGCCGGATTGAGATTATCCTCGATCCCAAGCAGGCCTTCGGCACGGGCCATCACGCGACGACGCGCCTGTTGCTCGAGTGGCTTGAAGACGTCGTGCAAGGCGGGGAGACCCTGCTGGACGTCGGGACCGGAAGCGGCATCCTGGCGATGGCGGCGCTCCGGCTCGGCGCCGCGCGGGCGGTGGGAATCGATCAAGATCCCGTGGCCATCGACTGTGCAAGGGAAGCGGCGTGTGCCAACGGGTTCGGATCGGAGTTGGTCCTTCAGTGCGGAGAGATGCGGGATCTTGAACCCTCGCGGTCGTTCCAACTGGTGGCGGCCAATCTGGATCAACGGACGCTGATCGATCTCGCGGAGGAACTGGCTCGCCGCTCAGCAGACCGACTATTGGTCTCGGGCCTGCTTTCCGATCAGGGGGCGGAGGTTGCGGATGTGTTCGGGAGGGCAGGGCTCTATCTCGGTGGGAAACGGGAAGCGGACGGGTGGCTGGCCATGGCATTCGTCCGCGTACAGTCTTGCGAAGGGACATAGCGGATGAGAGGGCATCGTCCCGACTATCCACACGTGCATCAGATCAACGTTTCGGACGGAGGGGTTCCCAAACGGCCGGTGTTCGAGGCGAGGGTCGTTATCTCCGGCGTGGAAGGGGACCGGCAAGAGAATCTCAAGTTCCACGGCGGGCCGGATCGCGCGCTGTGTCTCTATTCGCTTGAATTGATCGAACGGCTTCAGGACGAAGGCCATCCGATCGACGCTGGCTCCTCCGGAGAAAATTTGACGTTGGCCGGATTGGACTGGCATCTCATCCGACCGAGTCTTCGCCTGTCGGTCGGGCCGGATCTGCTGATAGAGGTGACGTCTTACGCCGGTCCTTGTCGCAAAAATAGACGCTGGTTCCGAGACGGAGATTGGTCGCGCATGTCGCAAAAGAGCAATCCCGGCTGGAGTCGAGTCTATGCGAGAGTCTTGCGGGAAGGGATCGTTCGGCCCGGGGACCTCGTTGCCATTGATCGGGAAGGGGGATGACATAGGGCCTCGCACGAGGCCCCTCGGTCGCTCTGTTACCTGACTGCGTCTTTCAAGGCTTTGCCCGGTTTGAATCGGGGAACCTTGGCGGCTTTGATCTTGATCGTTTTGCCGGTTTGCGGGTTGCGTCCGGTGCGGGCGGCACGGTTGGTGATTTTGAACGTGCCGAATCCGATCAGAGACACCGGTTGCTTCTTTTTGAGGCTGGCGGTGATGGCTTGCAGCGCCCCATTGACCGCGCGGGTCGCGGCGGTTTTGGAAAGGTCGGCGGATTTGGCCACGGCGTCGATGAGATCCTGTTTGTTCACGGTCGTCTTCCTTTCGTTTGGGTGAGGATCGCAAAGGAACGGTTGCCGGCGCTTCTATAGCAAGACCGGTGAACGTGGTCAAGCGCATGGTCGACGGCCGAACCGGGCCACGCCGGGCAAGTCGGTGCTGGCCACAGTCGCACCGTCGTGTCGGCGCTTGACGAGAAATGATGGGAGGAGAGAAACGATGATGGCCCGTCAACTGGAACCGGAGGTGATGGACGACCCCGCGCAAGCGGAGGCTTATGCGGCGGCCGATTTTTCTGCCGAGAATCAAGGGTTCGTCGATCGCTTTCGGGACTATTTTCCGGACTTTTCGCAAGGACAGGTCTTTGATCTGGGGTGCGGGCCCGGTGACGTTCCGATCCGGTTTGCACGGGCGTTTCCGGCATGTTGCATAGTCGGCATCGATGCGTCGCGTCCGATGGTCGAATTGGCCGAGCGCGCCGTCAGCGCCGCCGCATTGTCGGACCGTATCATCGTTCGATGCCAACGATTTCAGGATTTGCCGGGGGATCGCCAAGCCGACGCGGTCATCTCCAACAGCTTGTTGCATCATCTGCCCAATCCTCTTCAATTTTGGCAGAAGCTCCGCTTCCTTGTGAAGCCCGGCGCGCCGGTGCTCGTGATGGATCTCCTGCGGCCGGAATCTCCGGAGGCCGCCCTGGCCATCGTCGATCGCTACGCGCCTGGCGCGCCGGAGATCCTGCGGCGCGATTTTTACAATTCGCTCTTGGCTTCTTTCACCGAGGACGAAGTCGCCTCGCAGCTTGCCCGTATGAATCTCACGAGGCTGTTGCTCGATGTGCCCGACGACCGCCATTGGGTGGTGGGTGGCGTCGTCCTATAAGCGGCACGAAGCGCCGGCCGGTCAGTCAGTGCCGAGGTGCTCCGTGAACCAATCGGCGATTAGGCTGGTCATCCGTGTGAAGTCCTCGCCTTTTGTGAACTGATGATCCGCGCCCGGAATCATTTCCAGGCGCTTCTTCACGTGGAGTCGCTCGTACAGCCTCCGGCTTTGATGAAGGGGAACATGCTCGTCCCGATCGCCTTGCACGATGAGGGTGGGTGCTGTAATGGCCGATGCCGGCTCATACGCAATGGAGCGGAGGCAGTCTTCATAGAAGGCATAGCGCAAAGGAACACGGTCCGGGCCTCCGAGAATATCGGGCACCGTGTCGGTGGCTTTCCAGCGGGCCATTTCCTCGTCGCCGAACTCCAACCGTAGTTCTTCCGCGAAATCGACGACGGGACATTTCAATGCGAGACAAGCCAGGTCGGTTCGTTGCGCGGCGGTCAAAATCGCGACCAGTCCTCCGAAGCTGGACCCCATCAGGCCGACCTTTTTGTAACCGTTCAGACGGACAAGATCCAACGCGGCCAACGTTTGATCCACCGCCACGGTATTCGTGATCGACTCAAAGGGACCATCACTTTCGCCGTGTCCGAAGAAGTCAAAGCAAAACGTCGCGATTCCCCGTTCGTTCAGGATGCGGGTGAGCGTTTTGTTGGTCGTGCTGGTTTTGGAAGAGAGAAATCCATGGCATAACACCGCGATACGGTCCGATCCCCCATCCGGTGCGGACAAGAGCGAGGCGACGGCATGGCCGTGCCGGTCGTGGAACGAACATCGTTCTTCCATGCGGTGATTGTAGCAGAGTTTCGCGTGGCGATCAGGAAGAAACGTCGGCCGGCTCGTCGGGATGTGCTCCCCAAGCCATGGCCAGTTTGACCAGAAAGAGGACAACGCTCACGAGGAGCAGCCCGGCGGACATCCACAGGGCCAGGCGGACGGATGTCGAGCTGAGCGGGACATTCCACGTGAGGGCGGCAACGACGGCCAGCCCCATGGTTCCCAGATTGAGCGAGCCGATTTGGGCGGCACGCCAGCGGTCCATGATCACGGTCAACCGTTGCTGATAGGGAGCGCGTTTTTTGTTGCTCGATACGCGGCTTGCGGCCAGAAGGAACGGAATCTGATGGCACAAGAACCCCATGGCCGTATTCATGATCAATCCGATGAACGTCATGTGGGTGTAGGCCACGACGTGCAAGGTGCCAATGGGCATCACCGGCGGGGTGGACAGGCTGTTGATCCCCACGAAGAGCCCCAAGATTACCGTAAGGATGAGAAAGAAAGTTCCGATCAGCACATGATCCGACGTCGCGTGGTTGCGATGGGGCGAGGCCAGCCATGTCCTGATTTGATTCAACGCGTAGAGTCCGCCGGTGACGAGCAACAGCCCGCCGGCTGCCAGCTCGATCGGCACGGAGCCGCTCAGGAAACCGCCGATCAGGCCGGCCACGCCCAACGGCATGCCAACCAACACGACACGGGAGAGGCCGGGGCCGGCAAGGGGAACGTGCAGGATCCGAGGCAAGAGGTCGTGCATCGCGCCGACGATGATCAGGACGACAAAACCGAGCACCCCGAGATGAATGTGGGCAAGCCTTGCGTAGCCGTGGAACCGGTCGAAGCCGGAGAGGGATAACGCTCCGGCACAAACGAGACTGCCCAGGAGGGCAAGGAAGGAAACGGTGTAATAGGGCCGACCCGGGTTCGAAGAAGGGGCGTGTTTGGATCGAGTCCAGAGAATTTGAATGATCCGCAGCGACGCGCCGGCCACGAGGAGCCCGGCTGCGCCGACGACCAGGGAGTGGCGCAGCCAGAATCCGATCAGCATCGCGGCCGTGCCTCCGTTCATTGCCAGCAGCGTCAAGGGGTGGGTTTGATGCGAAGAGAGGCGACCTGCGGTCGGCGATGAGACTATGCCGAGAAAGCCGCCGAGTACCATCTGCAAGACGCCGCCGACCAACGAAGCGTGGGCGTGGGCCGGTCGAACCCATGGCGGCATGGGAGCGCCGAGGATTAAGCCGATCAACGTTCCCAGTCCGATGAACGAAGCCAGCGTGAGCCACCCGAATCCGACGAGGAGCAATACGATTGAAGAATCGTAGCGGCGAGCCATGGGGCGTCTCTTCAATCGGTCAGTCGAGGAAATAAAAATGATCGGTCGGGCCGTGTCCGTGGCCGATGGCGAGACCGTGGCGGATGGCTTCCGTCACGTAGGCCTTGGCGGCGTGAACGGCATCGACGATCGGCTTGCCGAGCGCCAGGTGGGCGGCAATGGCCGACGCAAACGTGCAGCCGGTGCCGTGGGTGTGCGGAGTGTCGATCGCCTCTCCTTTGAAGACGTTGAAGAACCGCCCGTCGTACAGCACGTCCGTGGCTCGGTCGGCCTGCAGGTGCCCGCCTTTGATCAAGACGTAGCGGCATCCAAAACCCGCGATGATCTTTGCCGCCCGCCTCGCGTCCGCCAACGATGTGATCTCGACCCCGGAAAGTTGCTGCGCCTCCTGCACGTTGGGTGTCACCACCAGGGCCAGGGGGAACAGATGTGTCCGCAGCGCATCAATGGCCTCCGACTTGAGGAGGGCATGGCCGCTCTTTGAGACCATCACGGGATCGACCACGAGGTTGGCGACGTTTTGCGGCTTCAACATCGAGGCGATCACCTCGACGGTCGCCGCCGAGCCGATCATGCCCGTTTTGACGGCGGCGACGTCGAAATCGTCGAAGACCGCGTCGATCTGGGCGGCGACGACCGCGGGCGGCAGCTCGAAGACGTCCGTGACCTCTTCGGTGTTTTGGGCCGTCACGGCCGTAATCACCGACATTGCAAAGACGCCGTTGGCGGACATGGCCTTGATGTCGGCTTGAATCCCGGCTCCTCCGCCCGAGTCCGATCCCGCGATCGTCAGCACTTGTTTGCGCGTGCGCGACATGGCCGTGTCAGTTAGAGTTGCGTGATCGTGTCTTGCGATCCATGATACCGAATCGCCATTATACTCACGTCGGCGAAGGAGTCCAATTCCGTCGCCGCGCATTAAAGATGAGCGCAGGGGGTATGTCTCTTCATCTATGGCCTATGGCCACGCCCATGGCTCATGGCCCGTTGACAAGGCAACGACGAAGTGTTAAGAACCTCGTCGGTGCCGGATGTCGGTGGCGACGTTCACTCAATAAATCAACAAATTTTTTGTGATGTACAGGAGTTTCCATGGCTAATCAAGATGTTCCCCAATCAACACACCGCAGCGGCGGCAGTATGTGAATTTTGCGTTTTACAAGGTGGATCCGGCGTGGCGGCGGTTGCCGGAGGAGGAGCGGGCGCGGGGCAAGCAGGAGTTTATTCGGGCGGTGGAGGAGTACACGGGGCAGGTGCTGGTGGTGCCGTATTCGGCGGTGGGGATTCGGGGGGACTGCGACTTCATGTTGTGGCGGATCAGTTATCAATTGGATCTGTTTCAAGACATGAGCGCCAAGTTATTGGCTTCGGGCCTGGGGAAGTACCTGACGACGCCGTATTCGTATTTGGCGATGACGAAGCGGTCGATGTACATTGATCATCACAGTCATGAGGGGCAGGAGGGGAAGCGGTTGACGGTGGTGCCGGGCAAGAGCCGGTATATTTTTGTGTATCCGTTCGTGAAGACGCGGGAGTGGTTTTTGCTCACGAAGGCGGCGCGGCAGGGGATGATGGACGAGCACATTGAGGTGGGGCATCGGTATCCGTCGGTGAAGTTGAACACGACGTATTCGTTTGGGTTGGATGATCAGGAGTGGGTGGTGGCGTTTGAGAGCGACAAGCCGGAGGATTTTGTGGATTTGGTGATGGCGTTGCGGGAGACGGAGGGGTCGCGCTATACGTTGCGGGACACGCCGATTTTCACCTGTATTCGCAAGAGCCTCAAGGAAACCCTCGACACCCTGGGCGGCTGACGGTATCAGCGACTAGTCTGATCGCAGATGACGGCCTTCGGTCCTGTGGACCGAAGGCCGTTTGTTTGTGATCCCCGTTTTCTCGGCGGAGTCGATATTCAGTCGACAGAGACTACGATCGTGCGAGCGCGATCCCTGGCTTCCGGCGCCCAGGGGATGCGAACGGTCAACACGCCGTGCTTGCACGCAGCCTCCGCTTTCGAGGCATCCAGTCCGTCGGGCAATCCGACGGTTCGGTGAAACGCCGCATAGCGACGGCCGAAGCCTGTTCCGTTTTTCTCACGCCATTCTCGTTCATCCTCGTAGGCCACGTGAAGCGAGCCGTTTCTGATCTTGACGTCCAGGTGTTTCGGATCCAGTCCTGGGACGTCGACGCGAAGGATCACCTCTTCATCGGTTTCCTCCATTTCAATTTCGGAGCCGCCGCCTGCGAGGCGGGGCCAGCTTTCGTCGAACGGCGAGGTCAAAAAACGATCGAACAGCCGATTGATGTCGTCGCGCAGCGAAATGACCTCGTGCGTCTCGACCGGTTTGCGTTTCCAAGGGATCAGTTCTTTTAGTTTCGTCATCAGTGCCATCGTCGTCCTCCTTTCTTCAAGCCAGCTCTTTCAATACGGGAGAATCGTATCGTTTTTGTTGATCGTGGCGGCGCCAACTCGTTATCGCGCGCGTCCCTCTCGCCGCACGGTCCCTGCCGACCTCGTCGATTGCTACCGACAAAAGCCGATGCCGCTCCCGATGTCCGTTGCCCGGCTTTCCAGTTTATGTTCTTCGCACCCACGTGGGCGGATTGCTTTGTGTGAGCCGACCGGATTACACAAACGGCCGACCGACCTGGATTGCGGTGACACAGATAATTTCGGTCTCGGGGAGATCAAGGCTTCCTTGACGCTCGTTCCGTTCCCCCTTGATTCCGACAATCTCGGTGTTATCAATTATCCCGATTGACGGGCTGGAGGATGGATCTGGTGAAAGGCCCACTGTCGGCCGGCCGTCGTCTATCGCGGTTTTCGTTTCCGCTCGTCGCACGGTCTTCCCGCCTCCGCCGCAACGAACTTCTTATCGGTTTATGATCGATCCCATGGAAGAAGGAGGTGAGCGGTAATGGACAGAATTGCCGATACCACGAGCGTGATTCTTCTTGGATCGTTTTTGGTCGGCGTGCTTCTGTTCGGAGTGCTGACCGCCGGTTTCTGAGACAATCGAAACAGTGACGGCGAGTGACATGAAAAGGTGGTTGAGCCGGAGCTGCCACGCCTCAGCTCCGGCGGTCAGCCGCCTTAATCTCGGTAAAGCAGGATGAGGAAATACCCAATTCCAATCGCCACGGCGACGACATAGCCGGCCACCGCCAACGTTGCAATGACTTCTCCCATAACGAGACCTTTCTCCCTGTCAACAGAGACGGCACAGACGACAGAGACTGCGCCGGCAGGTTTCTTTTTTCGCCAAATCAGATGTCGAACTCGGTGTCGTGTCGTTTGACCTCGCGACGCGAGGTGTCTAAGAAGACGGGCATTTTACCATTTTGCCTTCCCGCTTTCCTCTATTAGGGCAAAGGTCGGGCGACGTCTTCGAGTCCTGAGTTTCTGAGTGAGCTCATCTCTGTGAGTGAGATGGAGGACAAAAGGCAAGAGCCAGCCGACCGACCGATAGGTGAACGCTCATGGCGGCGAGGCCGGAATTTGGACGCTGATGGCGCCGGCAAGATCCCCTTCATGGGCGCCTTCACGAGGATAGCCCGACACATCCAAGATTCCGGCCGGGCTTCCATGACACGTCAGGCAATCCGCCGAGTAATAAATCGGCGTCATCATCCGAAGAGTCCTTCCCCCATCGACCCATTCCGCGATGGGATCGTGAGCCGGTTGCGACGCAAGACGCTTCAAGACCCGCTCTTCGTAGGCGTCCGGAGCGTTTTTGGGATTGCGCGGATTGAGCGTCGTTTGTTTGAGCGTGACCCGCGAGCGGCTTGAAAACTTGCGCGACGTCTGGCTGCCGAACGTGGCGGGAATGAAATTTTTATAGCCGATGCCTCGTTGATTGATGACGAGCTGGGCGTCGGCCACCACGTGCTTGCCCGATTCCAACAGGAGCGGCAGCAGTTCTTTGGCCGGAACGGGAAGGTGAGGCGGGAGTCGCTTGAGATCGATCCCGGTTTGTTGAAAAAACTCGTCGACGACTTCCCGCTCAAACGACTCGGCGGTGAATCCCTTCTCGCCCTTTTCGGGATCATTGATCAGCGGTTGATTGCGCTCCACCACGAGCCGCCCCACGTTCAGAAGGATGGTGAGATAGCGGGCGGTGAGTTCGCTCTCCTCTTGTTGCGTCCGCGCTTCACCCGGGAAGGGCGACGCGAGCGCGACGCTCAGCGAGATGAGCAAGCAGACGAGCCGTTTCATGGCAGAATTGTACATCATACGCCTCGTCACTTGCCCGCCATGCGACACTGGCCTTGGTTGTAGTGGCCCGGTACTTTCGAGACTTCAAGCGGCAGACCCTCGACGGTCGCCCGGCGTGTCGGGGCGTAGTCCTCTTGGAGCCAGCGCCTTCGCATCTGCGCCAGGCGGCCTGTTTCTTCCAAACGATACAGTAAGTTGTTGAGGAGCCACTGGAGCCGTCGTTTTTCCTCGCTCGTGACGATCGAGAAATATTCCCGCGTGAGAATCAACGGTGAGCCGTCCGGACGCTCAAGCAAACGCCAGTCCGGCCAGACGCGCTTGGTCACGTACTGGAGAATGGGATGATCGGTCAAAATGACGTCGATCGGCGGGTCCTTGGTCTCCACCGCCGCCGGAAGCGAGTCGCACACCACGAGCCTGGTGCGCGGCAGATTGGCCTCCGCGTAGAAATGGGCGGTTCTTCTGTTTTGCACCGCGACGGTCAGCCCGGACAAGCCTTCCTGCACGGCCGCCAGGGTATCGGCTTCCCCGGTTTGGTTGCGAAACGCCGAAAGGATCTTTTCCTCGACATCAGGACGTCGGACGATCACGCCGATCCCGCCGTCGTGAAAATAAGGAATGGAGGTCCACAACCCGCCGGGGTGCGAGCCGGGGACGTTCCCGCTGAACGAGGAAACGAAGAGATCGAGATGCCCCTCGTTGAGTTCGATCAGAAGATCGCGGAAACGGGTCAGATGCAAGGTCGGCACGATGGGCCGCCGCCCTCCGCAGTGATCGCTTAAGGCTTGCGAAACTTCTCGGATTAGTTCGACGTCGAGGCCGGTGACCCGAATCCCCTCGTCGGTATAGACCGCCGGAAACACGAAGGGACGAAAGGGTTCGACGGAGATGCCCACGCGCAGGCGCCCGCGCGAACAGATGGTCGAAAGCTCATCGCCGGTCAAGGGATGCACCGACTCGATCGCGTCGAAAACCAGCCCGCATCCCGGCAAGAAACCGGTAAGCGTCATGAGAAGGAGGAGCCGGCATCGGATCCCGAGAGGGCGTCGGCCATTGTCGGCGTCGCTATGGCTATGAATGAATAGAGCGCCGTCGGATGAATCGTTGGCGGTCATACCGGTCAGAATCTGACACCGATCGTAAAGAGCCACTGTTCCGTCAAATTGGATGCACTCTGGAAGTCGATTTCAAACCGCGAATATTGCAGTCCCATGTCCACAGAAAACCCTTTCGCCACCGGAAAGCGGACGCCGATTTGGCCTCCGTAGAGATAGCCGGGAGACCACTCGCCCCTGCCGGGCAGCGTTCCTCCGATCAGCGCCCCGACGTAAGGAACCGCTCGATCCTCAAGCGGGCCGAAGAGAATATGCCGAATCAGCCGATGAATCGGCTTGTCCTTGGGAAAGTCCAGAATGTCGATGAAATTATTCCACCGCGGGTTGACATACAACGAATGCTGGTCCGTGGTGAAGGTTCTGGTGTGCTGGCTGTAGAACTGATACACCGTTCTGACTTCGATCAGACCATACCGGAGGGCGGTAATGCCGGCCTGGGCGGCGATGACTCTGGCGCGGGGAGCGAAGGTGCGTTGATTGAATGAAATGTCGAAATTAAACGGACGAAGCGGAAGCAATTCCAACGTTGAATCGAGCGCCATGGCAAGGGAAGAAAACGGCATCGAGAGCAGGATCGTGCCGAGCAGACAGACGGCCGGCCGCGGAGGGAAGCGACGACTGCACGGCGGCAATCTCCCCGCTCTTGTCATGCGGCTCCTCCGGCTCCGATCATGTCACGCACGATATCCTATCAGGTTTCTCGCCGAGAAGGAGCCGGACAAACCATCCGGTGAGCCAACGCGGATGCGCCGTCACCGGCCTCTTCAACGCAAGAGCCGCTTGATCGATCGTTCAGTCGAGAAGGACTCCTTCTTCGCCTGGTCGCCGCCGCGCTTCGCACGGAAAAAACTCTGCAAGATCGCCTGACACTCTTCTTCCAACAGGCCTCCCAGGACTTCCACGCGATGATTCAGCCGGGGCTCGCACGGGATGTCGAAGAGTGAGCCGCAAGCGCCGGCCTTGGGGTCCCAGGCTCCGAACACAAGTCGCGCGATGCGGGCCTGTACGACGGCGCCGGCGCACATGGGGCAGGGTTCGAGCGTCACGTAGAGCGTCGAATCGGTCAGCCGCCATGTCCGACGGTGATCGGCTGCTTTCCGAATAGCGAGGAGTTCGGCGTGAGCCGTCGGATCTTGTCGAGATTCGCGGAGATTATGGGCGGAGGCCAGGACCTTGCCCTCGTGCACGAGGACCGCGGCGATCGGCACTTCTCCCGCCGCGGGCGCCGATCGAGCCAGCTCCAGAGCCAGTCGCATAAAGTGGCGATCAACGTCGTTCCAACCCATGAGACGATCCACGGCCGCGTGCCGATCGCTTCCCGCGGCATGGTAACACAGGGGCTTTGATCGGGGGCAGGGGCGTGAAAAAAAGAAAAGAGGATGGCTACAAGGAACTCCGGAGGTACGGCACTCCCGTGGGCTGCCGACCTCCTCCGGCCGGTTCCAAACTGACGGAAAAAGCCTTCACGCCGGGAAAATCGGGGACGGACTGGACGAACAGATGAGAGGTTTCTCCTTTGCCGACACGAAAGGCGCCGACGCTGACAGGTTTCTCGTGCAGGAGCCAGAGTCGGTACTCCGTTCCGGTCGGACACGCGGGAAGATTCAGCGTGTATAGCCAGGCTTTCCGGGTTCGGTGATCATAGAGGAAGATCCCTGATGCGTCCCCGGCTGCTTCCGTTCCGGCCAGGACGGCGGCTTTGATGGTCGGCGTGCGCAAGAGCACGGCCAACTCGTCTTCGGGCGCGTGAGCGCGGCGTTTCTCGTACTGATCGAGTCGGTTCTTGAGAACGTCCAATTCGGCTTCGCGCTGGATCAGTTGATCTTTGAGCTCTGCCATATCGGCCAGGGAGCGTTGCAGTTCTTCGCGCGCGCGAATCAGGGATTGCTCGCGCTCTTCGAGCCGACGTTGCAACTCAGCCGATTGAGAAGCGGCGGAAGCGGCTTGCGCCTTCCACTGCGTTAACGCGACCGAGTCATCCGTCACGTGCGAATCACGGGCGATCCACGCCATCGCGACGCTTCCGGCGACGGCCGCGGCGACGGCCGATCCGACGATCCATCTCGGCACGCCGTTCATCCATGCGATTGCGGGGCGGGAATCAGGTTGAGACACATGCTCCATCCATTTCCCCGGCCCGAGGCGCGGGAGATCCGACGTGTGTCCCATCGTGTCATGGCTGGATGCGGATGCCCGCGCCGCCATGATGGAGGCTTTCAATAAGCGGGGCGGGGCGACGAGGTCCAAGCCGAACGGAAGGGCGGCCGCCACGGCCTGAAATTCCCGGAGCGCGGAATGACAAGAAGGACAACCGGACAGCAGGTGAGCGTCGAGCATTTGTCGCTCGCTTCGTTCCAGCGCACCGATCGCGTACAGCGGAATCGCGTCTTCCAACTCACCGTGAGTCATGAACGGGTATTGCGCTCCTCGTCTTTCTGCAGAGCTTCCCGCAGCTTGATCATGGCGAGCCTGATGCGGGTCTTCACGGTTTCGGGGGGGTGATTGAGCTTTGAGGAAATGTCCGCGTAAGAGAGACCGCCATAGTAGGCCATTTCAACGGCTTCCCGTTGCGCCGACGGCAGACCGGCTGCCGCATCGAGAATCAATCGTCTGAGCTCTTGGTCGGCCTGCGCGTCGAAGGAGCCGGAAGGGTGATCCGCCGTCTGTTCCGTCGTCGAGACGTTCGGCAGATGGGCGGGCCGGCGCTTGGTTCGGACGCTTCCCGTTCGCAGTCGGTCGACGGCGCGGTTGCGAGTCAGCGCGATCAACCAGGCGATCGGCGTGCCGCGGCCTACGTCGTATCGCGCCGCCCTTTTCCGGATTTCAAGGTAGACCTCTTGCAACAGGTCGGCCGCTTCCTCGCGGTTTCCCAAAATCTTGAGCGCGAGGCTGTAGAGAAGCGTCCCGGACAGATCATAGAGGAGAGAGAAGGCCTGGGGCTCGCCCTTCATCACTCGGGACAGCAGAGCGGGCTCGATGGTTGAGACGGCTTGTTCCGGATCCTGGCGCATAAACGTTGTATGAGAAGCCCGACGCTTCCTTCGTCGAGCACGCGCCGTTACTATAGCATTGTTTCTCCGTTCGACGAATGAAACGGGCAATCCGTGCGCATCACAAAAACGTCGCCAACAATCCGGCGGCATCCTCCGCTCCGCTCATCGCGGGCGGGGGAAAAGGGGGGGAAGGAAGAGCGACGGCGGAATCGAGAGCGGCCAACCACCGGCCGGCGGAGAAATCCTGCCGCGACAATTCGATCCCTCGCCCGTGCCGGTGAAGGAACTCCACCAACGGTTGCTCGTCGGCGAAATTGTATCGGCGGATATAAACGAGCGGAATGCCCAGCGCCACGGCTTCGACCACCGTTCCGTATCCCGGTTTCGTCATGATGACGTCCACGGAAGCCAGCAGTTCTTTGAAGGAAAAAGGCAGCGAGCGGGTTGAGACAAACCGCCGGTCGCCTGGAGGAACCGAGCCGTCGAAGAGGAACCGATACCCGATCGCCGTGCGCAAGGATTCAAACGGAAGAGTCGCCAACGGGATGCCGCCGAATCCGACCAGCACCGTCCGCTCTCCGGGAGCGAGCCGAAGGCATGCCGCGAGTCGATCGCGGGCCGGGGAGGCGGGCTCCGCGATCGGCCCGACGTCGAGCAACCGCTGAAAACCGGTAACGACGGGCGCCGGGGTGATGCGGAGCGCGAGGTCGGCATGGGCGTAGGCTTGGCGGATTGCATGCAGCAATGTCTCATGGGGAATCTCCGGCGTCGGCGCGAACGCCGACAGCACCAGGTCCCAGGTAAAATTCATGAGCGCGACGGTGGGAACGCCGGCCTTCGCCCCTGCCGCCATGGCCAAGTAGGGCGTGTCGGCCAGGATCAGGTCGGGGCGGGCGTCAAGGATGGCCGATACTTCGGCCTGCAGCCGTTCCTTCCAGGTCAGGTGAAACTCATGGTGCTTCCGCCACGTTGCCGTCGTATCGATCGACAGCGGTCCCTCTTGAATGCAGCCGACATCTTGTGGCACGGCTTGAACGTTGAAGGGAACCGCAAGCCGGTTTGTAAAAAACGAACGAGGAACCGTGGTTCGAAGCAGCACTCGGAGATCGGGAACGAGTTGCCCCAACGCATGAAGAACTGGAACGACCTGCGCGGCGTGGCCGAATCCGTGGGCTGAGATCGCGGCCCAGATCAGCGGCATCGGAAAGAAGGAAACTCACACGACAGGTGACGGGTGAGCCAATGCGGGGGAAGAAGCGAAACCGAAGACGCTGGTTCCTTGAGTCTCGGCACGGTCAACTGTTCGAGTGGTCGGATTCCATGGGAGCGATGTTGTACAACAGCTCAAGGTCGAAATCGTCGACCAGCTCGTTGAACGCGCCGGCACCCATGTCGGAACGGACCTCGGCCATGACGAGATCGATGGCGGGGGCGGCATGTTGTCCGAACTGGGTGATGGCCCATTCGATGCGCTGTCGAGCCTCGGCGAGAGTCATGACGGCTCCTTTCTCACGGTCGGTTGCGCGCAAAACCTCGACTGTTTTGCGCGCCGTCACCGTGACCGCCGTCACTATAGCATCGACGCGTCGGAATCCGCTAGGGCGCGGGGGTGATGGCGATGGGCACGGCCGGATTCTCACCCGGCTTGGGAGTCGACTTTCGAGCCCCCACGGTGACGGTGCGGATTGCCGGGGGAGATGCGGGGCGGCCGGCCAGATATCGCTCGCTGTCCCGTACCAGTTGACGCATCAAGTCTTGCAGGCAAGTCTCCGTCACCTGTCCCTTGAGCTCGTCGAACAGGATTGGCGTGGCTCCAAAGAGATGATAGCGGGCGGTTCCGGATGAGGCCGCCTCGTAGCGACGGACATCGCCGTCCCATCGTTCGAGTTCCAGCGTGGCTTGCGCGGCGTAGCCGTAGTCGAGTTCGATGAGCGGCGCGAGGAGAAACATCGAAGCCCCGACCAGGAATCCTTTCCAGGCTGAAGCTCCCGATCGGGGATCGATGGTCTCTTCCAGGGTCATTCGCGCGGTCACGGTTGCCTCGCTCAAGGAGGATGAGTCGCCTCCCAAAGGGATCACGGTCGAGAAGAGGCGGGTTTCTTGAACGTTGGCGAGCAGGCGGCGCTCCAAATCGGATGACGGATGTTGAGGAGCGCCGTTCTGAATCACCTGGAGGCCCTCCACGACGAGGGGAACCCGTTCATCCTTGGAAACCGTGCGCGTGAGGGGGGCGGCATCGGACGGCGGAGAGGGCGTCACGTCGATCCAGCGACCGCATCCGAGTGTCGTCATAGTGAACAGCCCCAGCATGATCCAGCCCGTCCTATAAGCAGTCATACGGTGTCTCCTTAGAAATAAAATGAAAACCCGCAGAAGGGGAGACTCGAGTTGAGCCCCAAATTCGGATAGGCGGTGCCGGCGTTGGAGATATGATGAAATCGGTAGCCGACGTTCAAAGCCGTCTGCGGCGTGAGAAACCATGACAGGCCGACGCCGCCGGTCACGATGAAGTTGAACTCGTTGGCTTCCTCGGGAATCCGCCCGCCGAGATCGGTCCAGAACGGGCCTCCGGCGAACTCCAGATAGGGGCGCAGCCGATCCGTGACGATGAGGCTGTATTTGATTTTTGGCGTAAAGCCGATGCCGTGCGTCAGGATCGGTTCGCGAAATTGCAGATAGACCATTTCCGCGCCGATGGCGACCTGCCCGCGAAGCCAGCGTGGGCCGAAAGGATCGGTGAGCGTCATCATCCACGACGGCATCAGGGCCGGTCCCTGCTGTTTGGTCGTATGGTCCGTCGTCAGCCGATGGGGCAGCAGATACCCGGCGGTGAGACCGACTTCCTGTGTGCCGATCGTGATGCGGGGAGCATCCGGAGATGGGTCTGCGCCCTGAGCCGGTGGAGCAGTCAGACAGGCCCCGACGATGATCATGAAGAACGCTCGAATACGAAACGGCATGGACGATCCGTGACAATCTCCTGTCGGCCGGTCCGGGTCAAAACTTGACCGTCGGCGTGACGCCATCACGGTATCAGAGCATGACGTCCTGTCCAGGAATTCCTGAAGTTCAGCCGAACGGTGCCGGGAAGCGAGTCAATCGATCATTGGCGAAGAGCGAAGGCGCAAACTATCCCGAACGGTCAAGACCGGCCAAGTGGGCGGAATCAGTCTCCAGTTCCGGAAGCCGGTATCGTCGGTCGAGCAAGACCGCTCGCTCGAGACAGCGGCGGGCTGAAATCACATCGCGACGGGACTCATAGACGGTGGCGAGCAGGCGAAGCACGGCGGCTTCGGCCGGTTCCTGGCCGAGCCTGATGTAATGTTCCGAGGCATTGTTGAGACAACGTTCGGCTTGAACGAGATCGCCGTGGTCGAAGAACGTTTTTCCCAGTTGGCTGTACGTGACCGCCAGCCCTTCCTCATTGCCGACGATCCGGTGGTGATCGAGCGCCCGCGCAAACGACGCGACGGCCTCGCTCCATCGGCCGTCGCGGGCCTCTTGCTGCCCCAGATTGTGATAGAGGATGCCGAGAGCGCGATCGTCCTTCAACTCGCGCAGGAGGTCCAATGCCTCAAGATAATAGGGGCGGGCTTTGTCCGGACGGCCGGCGCCGATCAGGAGATTGCCGAGATTGACGAGCGTGTGGGCGATGGCGTGCTGATTGCGCTCCGTCCGCTGGATGGTCAGGACTTCACGGTAGCATCGCTCCGCGCGATCGAAGTCGTTCATCAGCGCGCAAGTGTTTCCCAGATTGCCCAACGAGTTGGCGAGCTCGCTTCGGTCGTCGCCGGCGCGGTCTTCCGCCACCGCCGCTTCCCAAGCCTCGCGGGCATGGCTCAGATCTCCGCGATGCAGAAAAATCCGCGCCCGATGTTTGTGATCATCGCCCATGAATCATCAGCGTCAACGAGAGGCCGCGATTAGGGCGCTCGGGAGGTTCAACGCGACGTACACACTCAACACGCAACCTGTGAGGCATCCCTGCGTCAGTCGCCCCCCTTCGGTGTGTCGCTCTGGTAGTCGATCAGCATTTCGTCCTCTTCTTGCAAACCTAACCCCGTTCGAAAAGAGGCGCGCAATTCCGTGATTCGCTCGGTATGTGGAAGGTCGCCGGCTTTATGTGATGCAAGATACGCTTCGCAGAGCGCCAAACCCGTTTCGAAGTGACGGGCGATCGTTTCCTCCGTCGCCTGTTGCCAGGTGATGTAGATGCAGAAGGCCTGAAACGATCCGGCATTCGGGTAGTGTTGCGCGAGCGCGAGCAAACGTTCATAGGCCTCCCGCGCCTCCGTGCCGGCGACGGAGGAAAACGTCTGTTCCAACTCAACGGCCGTTTCCCAGTCCGGGCCGAGTTCCCGTTGGGATTCGCGAAAGGCGTTCTGGGCGGCGAGGGCCGGATCGAAGCGCATGGCGGCTCGCACTCTTTCTCTATGGCGGAGTTGTCGGGAGGCTTGAGAATACCGGGAAGTCGAAAGGAGATCAATGTGTGAGGCGAGCCGTTTCAGTCTCGACCACTGAACCGCCACATTTACTTTGTCGCTTCCGCTCGCTAGACTGCCGTTCCGATTCCGATGAATGCCGACGATCGATCTTCAACTTCAGGACACAAGGCCGAATCGGGATCGGATGATCCCGTTGAGCGGGTGATCCGCTATCACGAGCGGACCAAGCATCACTATCATCGCTACGCCCGATCGCTAGGGTTTCTGGATTGGGCCAATCAACCGGATCCCTTTCGGCGGTTTACGGGCGCGGAGATGATCCCGCTTCCCTTACTGGAGGCCGATGAAGAGCCGGAATCGCCGCCCTATGCGGCGATCTACGAGCCTGGCGCCGTTCCCTGTCGGCCTGTGACCAAACGGACGCTCTCGCGTTTCTTTGAGTTTGCCTTGGCCCTGTCGGCTTGGAAGAAGGCGGGGCAATCCGAATGGGCCCTGCGGAGCAACCCCTCCTCCGGCAATTTGCACCCGACGGAAGGCTATGTTGTGGTGCCGTGGATCGAGAGATTGGGGCTTGAACCGGGTCTCTATCACTATGCCCCAAAAGAACATGGATTGGAGCGGCGTGCATCGTTCCCAATGGAGCTGGTGACGGCGCTGCTGGCTCCCTTTCCCGCTGGCTCGTTCCTCTTCGGTCTGACATCGGTGCACTGGCGGGAGGCCTGGAAATACGGAGAAAGAGCCTTCCGCTATTGCAACCATGACGTCGGCCATGCGATCGGCACGGCCCGCATCGCCGCTGCGACCCTCGGTTGGGGCATGGTGTTGTTGGATGGCACGAACCAACAAACGGTCGCCTCGCTGTTGGGAACCGATCGGGCCGACGACTTTGCCGAGGCGGAGCCCGAACATCCGGACTGTCTGAGCGTCGTCTGGCCGAACACCATTGATAACGACGGCGGGATACCGGATCGGCCTTCGGTTCCCTGTGCGCTCGATCCGGCGATCGTTCGAGAATTGGCCGGATCACGGTGGTATGGGAAGGCCAACCGGTTGAGCCGAGACCATGCCGTGCACTGGGACGTCATCGACGAAGCGGCGGCAGCGAGCTGGAAGAACGTGACGGAGTCGCGGGCGGTGAATCTTCCCGATTCGTTTGCGACCGATGCTTCGCGGTTGATCCATCGAACGGGCCCCTCGGCCGGGCAGATCATCCGGCAGCGTCGAAGCGCCGTGGCCTACGACGGCAAAACGTCGATTTCTGCGCCGGTCTTTTTTCGCATGTTGCAACGTGTCATGCCGCGAGGCGAGCGCTCGCAATTGGAGCGGCCGATGCCGTGGGATGCCTGGCCCTATGAACCGGCCGTTCATCTGCTGTTGTTCGTGCATCGGATCGACGGCTTGACGCCGGGGATCTATTTTCTCGTTCGCGACGAAGACAAATTGCCGTTCATCCGTGAATCCATCAATTCCGAGATCGACTGGGTGCCGGCGCCTGGCCGTCCGGAGGACCTGCCGCTTTTCTGGTTGCTCGAAGGGGACGCGCGGAGCCTGGCGGCGCAGGTCAGTTGCCATCAGGATATCGCCGGGGACAGCGCCTTTTCCTGCGGTATGGTGGCCGAGTTTGAAGGGCTGTTGCGGCGACACGGCGCATGGATGTATCCGCGGCTCTTTTGGGAGGCGGGTTTACTGGGACAGGTGCTGTATTTGGAAGCGGAGGCCGCCGGTGTGCGTGGGACCGGTATCGGCTGTTTTTTCGACGATCCCGTCCATCAAATTATCGCCGTGCGGGGGCTGAGCTTGCAGTCGCTCTATCATTTCACCGTCGGCGGGCCGGTTGAAGATCGACGGCTCATGACGCTGCCGCCCTATGGACATCTTAAACGGGAAGGACGCGAGGCGGGTCATGTTTAAGATCAAGAAAAAATCCGAGAAACCCAAGCCGATCGTCCTTTACAACATCGTGGAGGACTATTCCGAATTCGACGCGCCGGGCGATGTGACGGTCTGCGCGATGACGTTTCCGGAAGATCTGGAAGCCCATGCCAAGATTCTGTCGGAAAGTTACGATGTGCCGTTCGGCGAGATGACGACGTTGCTCAGGGAGGGAGGAGTGTATGTCTATCCACAAAGCGGTGGATTGTTGACGCGCGGCTTGTTTGTCTGCGTCATCGATCGGACCGGTACAAATCCCAAGCAGACCTTCGTCTTGGATCTGATGCAGTTTGCCGAGGCGGAGCAACTGTCGCGGGCGCGGGGGATGACGTTGGAGGAAGCGGCGACGCTGGTGTTTCAAAGCACTCTTCCGAAGGATTTGCAAGAGAGGTTGAGACTCAAGAACCTGGGGCTGGACTATCGCAAGTTGGATCATGCCGTCGCCAAGGGCGGAGACATCAAGTACATCGACTTCCGCAAGGATTGGTCTCCCCATTTCAAGCGGCTCTGCATCATGCCGGACGGCCGGCTCGTGGAGACCGGCGGCCTACGGGAGTTCGCCAAGTTGCACGGGATCACGATGGATCAGGCCAAGACGCTGATCGAGCAGGGGGGCGTCCTCGAAGTGAACGGAGAAGCGCTGGCCTGTCAAATCGTGAACGGCCGGCCGTCCGTGGCGCGGTTCAGCGCGGCGAATTACGCCAAGGCCAAACGGTTGGCGAAAGAAAAGGGACTTCATCTCATGGACGCGTTGAGCGAGGTCGGATTCAGCGATTCGGCGATGATGCGCGGGCTGGCGCGCAGGCACATGACGGGACGGTAGAAGATCGACGGTCTGCCTGTCGTTCGGTTGGAAAGGGGAAGGGGTGAGGGGAAACGGTGTGACGTCAAACGGTCGCAGCGTGATCGATCCAAATTATGGCGCCGCGAGTTCTTCCTTCACGATGTGGAGAAGGGCGTTGATGTCGAACGGCTTTTCGATCGTGCGGCGCGCGCCGAACAGTTTGGCCACGTCCAGGAAGTTGCGGTCTCCCTGGGCCCCCGTCATCGCGATGACCTTGGCGTCGAGATATTCACGAGTGAGCTGAAGGGTCGCTTCCAGCCCGTCCGTATCGGGCATGAGCAGGTCCATGATCACCAGGTCCACGGGCTGTTTCTGATACAAAACCAGCCCTTCGCGGCCGTCGGCGGCCTCGAGCACGTGGTGCCCCTCTTTTTCAAGAATTTCTTTTAAGAGTTTCCGAATCGACTGTTCGTCGTCGATGACCAGGATGGCGGCCATAGGGAATCCTCCACGAACGGATTGAATCTTACCCGGCGGCCTTCATGCTGTCTAGAAAGAAATATGTCCTCGAGATTATTGACGGGGAGGCGGAGGCCGGTATGATGGCGCGCGACGCGCGGAGGAGTAAAAACCGGTTGACCGTCCTTCCGATTTTTGCTAGAAGAGCCCAGCCCATCGTGCTGCAACGGACGATATCTTCAAGCAAGCCAATCAATTCTTCTGAACAGGATCTCATGGACACGATGACCGATGTGAAGCAGGGCTGGACCCGGCGTGCATTTCTCGGCGTGACGTTGACGGGGATGATGTTGCTGGCCGGACGGTGGATCTGTCCCTCGGAAACATTCGCGCGCGAGGTGCCGGATCGGGACTTGCCGGAGGGGCGGCTGACGTTCGTCAACCTCTGGACCGACGAACGGCTGGACGTGACCTATCGCGACGAAGACGGGCGCTATGACTTGGACGCTCTCGACGAGGTGAATCATATTCTCCGATGCCATCACACGGGGGAAGTCGCCGCCATCGACGTGCGGGTGATCGAGCACGTCAACTTGGTTCAGAAATCGCTGGGTGGCTGGCGCGAGATCCACGTCGTTTCCGGTTATCGGTCGCCGGAGTACAACGCCATGTTGGTTCGGTCGGGTCGTAGAGCGGCCAAACACAGCCTTCATATGCAGGGGCAGGCCATCGACATTCGAATCCCGGGCGTCCATCCCAAAGTGATTCGTCAAACCGCGATGAAATTGCAATACGGCGGCGTCGGCTACTATCCCCGATCGAAATTCGTGCATTTGGACTCCGGCCCCTTCCGTTTCTGGTGATTCCCGCATCAAGCCCGCATTCCCGGTCTTCATCGCCGCGTCATTCTCGCTTCAGAAACAGCGCCGCAAGCGGCGGGAGGGTCAGGAGCAGGGAATGGGAAAAGTGGTGGGAAGCAAGCGGGGAGGAAGAGATTCCGCCTCCGTTTCCGACGTTGCTGCCGCCGTAACAGTCGGCGTCGGTGTTGAGTAATTCCCGATACCATCCCGATTCGGGCACGCCGATGCGATAGTCGTGACGGGGAACCGGCGTGAGATTGTACACGCAGACGACCGAACGACCCGTTGCCGGCGACGTGCGCAGAAAGGCGATCACCGAATTGTCCGCATCGTGAAAATCGATCCACTGAAATCCGCTCCAATCGAAGTCCGCCTCATGGAGCGCCGGCTCCGTTCGGTACAGGCGGTTCAGGTCGCGGACGAGGCGCTGAAGCCCACGGTGCGGCTCGAACTCGCAGAGGTGCCAGTCCAAGCTTCGATCGTGATTCCACTCCCGCCATTGGCCGAATTCTCCGCCCATGAACAGCATCTTCTTCCCAGGGTGGCCGTACATGAGGCCGTAGAGCAGCCGGAGATTGGCGAATCGTTGCCAAAAGTCGCCGGGCATCTTGTCGAGCAGAGATCGTTTGCCGTGAACGACTTCGTCGTGCGACAGGGCGAGGACGAAATTTTCCGAGAACGCGTACAACAATCCGAAGGTGATCTGATCCTGATGGAACCGGCGGTGCACCGGGTCGCGCGCGAAATATTCCAACATGTCGTGCATCCACCCCATGTTCCATTTGAACGTGAATCCCAGCCCCCCCGCGTAGGTGGGACGAGAGACGCCGGGCCATGCGGTGGATTCCTCGGCGATCATGATCGCGCCCGGATGTTCGCGATGCACCAGGACGTTTAAGTCCTTAATGAACGAGACGGCGCCCAGGTTTTCGTGCCCGCCGAATTCGTTGGGAATCCACTCGCCGGGCTTGCGCCCGTAATCCAGGTACAGCATGGACGCCACGGCGTCCACCCGCAGGCCGTCGATGTGGTACCTATCGAGCCAAAATAGGGCGCTGTTCAGGAGAAACGCGCGGACCTCCGGTCGGTCGTAGTTGAAGATGCGGCTGTGCCAATCCGGGTGGTAGCCGCGGCGGGGATCGGCGTGATCGTACAAATGCGTGCCGTCGAAAGTGGCCAGGCCGTGGGGGTCGTCGGGAAAATGGGCGGGGGACCAGTCCATGATGACACCCAGGCCGGCTTGATGGGCGGCGTCCACGAACGCCATGAACTCTTCAGGCCGACCGTACCGGCTGGTGGCGGCGAAATAGCCGGTCGATTGATAGCCCCATGAGCCGTCGAACGGATGTTCCGTCACCGGCAACAATTCGAGATGGGTGTAGCCAAGGTCTTTTACATAGGGAATCAGCTTTTGCGCCAGTTCTTGATAGGTCAGCCAACGGTCGCCTTTTTCGGGAACCCGCATCCAGGAGCCGAGATGCACTTCGTAAATCGCAAGGGGAGCGGTCAGCGGATTCCAATGCGCACGAGCGGCCATCCAGTCGTGATCGTGCCAGACGTAGCGGGAAAGATCTCGGACGATGGAGGCGGTGCGGGGGCGCAATTCGCCGGCGTAGGCATAGGGGTCGGCTTTGACGAGCAGAGCTCCGTTGTGCCGGCTGAGGATCTCGTACTTATAGAGGGCTTCTTCTTGCAGACCGGGAACAAACAGTTCCCAGAGCCCGGTCGGGCCCCGGTTGACCATGGGGTGGCAGCGGCCGTCCCATCGGTTGAAATCGCCGATCACGCTCACGCGCGCGGCGTTCGGAGCCCAGACGACGAAGTGCACGCCTATGATGTCATTGGCGCAGCGGAGGTGAGCCCCCATCCGTTCATAGGCCTTGTACCAGGTGCCTTCGGCGAAGAGGTGCAGTTCGAAATCCGTCAACAGGGGAGGAAAGGCATAGGGATCGTGCGTCTCGATAATCGTACCGTCGTCTCGCTCTACCCTGAAACGATATTGAGGAATCGCCGTGTCTTCCGGCGCGACGGCTTCAAACAGGCCGGCCTCGTGGAGACGGGTCATCGGGATGGGCGACTGCGGCGTCGGCGTCAGTATTACCGAGACTTGTGCAGCATGGGGAAACCAGGCACGGATGAGAAGACGGCGCTGACCGTCGATCATGCAGGGATGGGGGCCCAACAGGGCGCGTGGATTCCAGTGGGTACCCGCAATGAGACGGTCGAGATCGTCTTGCTCAAGATGAAGCATGGGCGACATGCCGCTATCCTAGCAGGATGGCCGGAACGTCCGCCAATTCTTTTGCTCGGGCCTTCATGACATGAAAGGAAACATCAAAAACCAAAGAAGGGTGAGCGGGCACAAGCGGTCTCGTCCGGCCGTCTTTTCAACAAGCCTTGATATTCGGCTGGGGCACATTCACGATCATTCACGGTCATTGCATTGCGGCCGGCATCTCCCGATAATGCGCGTCGCACGTCGATCACACGAGGGAGTATATGTCCGACATGGCGTTGGCGTTACTGATTTTCGGCACGGCCTATCTGGCCATTATTACGGAGCGTATTCATAAAACCATCGTGGCGTTGGGCGGCGCGGCCCTGATGATCGGGCTCGGCGTCGTGTCGCAGGACGAAGCGTTCTACTCGCATGAATTCGGAGTGGACTACAACGTCGTGTTTCTGCTGATCGGGATGATGGTCATCATCAACATCGTTCGGGAGACGGGTCTGTTCGAGGTGCTGGCGATTTGGGCGGCCAAGACGGCCAGGGCGAGGCCGTTTCGGCTCATGGTGCTGTTGGCCGTCTTGACGGCCGGCTTGTCGGCGATGCTCGACAACGTGACGACCGTTCTGCTGATGGCACCGGTGACCTTGGCCATCAGCAAGCGTCTGGAGTTGAACCCCGTCACGTTTCTCCTGTGCGAGGCGATGTCGTCCAACATCGGAGGCACCGCCACGCTGGTCGGCGATCCCCCCAACATCATGATTTCGAGCAAAGCGGATTTGGGCTATCTGGACTTTTTGTTGGTCCTGGGGCCCGCGGCAGTGGTGATCATGGGGGTGTTTCTGGGAGTGATGTGGGCGATGTTCGGCCGCCGGATGACCGTCGATCCGCATTTGCGCGAATCGGTGATGGCGCTGAATCCCAAAGACGCGATTCGCGATCAAGGGCTGTTGCGTCGCTGCCTGTGGGCGCTGGGCGCGGTCAACATCGGCTTCTGTTTCCATTCGTTCGTCCATCTGGAACCGGCGACCGTCGCGCTGCTGGGCGCGAGTGCGTTCATGCTGCTCGGCCATGCCCGAAACCGAGCGAACGAGACCGAGGAGATGACCTATCTGGCGGAGGTCGAATGGAAAACGATCTTTTTCTTCATCGGGCTTTTTATTTTGGTCGGGAGCCTCGTCAAAGTCGGAGCGATTCGCTTTCTGGCCGAGCGGTTGGTGCATCTCACGGAAGGCAACATGGTCGGCGCCACCTTTGCCGTGCTGGTGGGGTCGGCCATGCTGTCCGCCTTTGTGGACAACATCCCTTACGTCGCGGCGATGAATCCGCTGATCGTCGATCTGGCCCGCTCCCTCCATCCCGACATCGCAGACTACACTACCTTGGTTCATCAGCCGGATATCATCCCCCTCTGGTGGGCGCTGGCGTTGGGGGCTTGTCTGGGCGGAAACGGCACGATCATCGGTGCCAGCGCGAACGTCGTCATCGTGGACATTGCGCGCAAGGCGGGCTATCGCATCACCTTTTGGCAGTTCTTCCAACTCGGGTTTCCGGTCATGGTCGGCTCCATCGCCATCAGCGGGGTCTATCTGTGGCTCTTGTTTCTGCGATGAGCCGGGCGGAGCCTTCAACGCGGGGAACCTTCACCATCATCATGAAACGAGGTCGAGCATGTACGTGTGGAGCAAACGGTTGGTCGTCGGGATGCTCATCGGCTTTGCGGCGCTGCTGGGATTGTTTCTGATCCAAGGAGCGGGAGAGGAGCCCAGTGTACTCAAAGTCCATACCATTCGATGGATTGCGCTGAACTACGTCGGTTTGATGGTCTGGATCTTCGTTTGGATGATCGACCAGACGCGGGTGCGGGGACGAAACGTGTGGGTCTGGCTCGTTCCCTTCCTCATCGCCCCGCTGCCCACCCTGATGGGGCTCATCTTGTTTTTGCAACGACCGATGAAACGATAACAACCTCAGCGGCTGCCGGATACCCTGTTCTGGTCCCGCCAGGCTGCCATTACCGACGATAGCGGTCGGCTCCGTGGGCCGGTTGGCCGGGTCGAGTTCTTTGGATCTCGTCCTGTCAAGAATTGCACGACCCCTCGGCGCCGCTTCTGTGAGGTTGGCGACTCCCATGGCGCGCTAAATTTTCTCAAGGTGTTTCTTGACGGTTTGCGGACTGATGCTCAGACGATCCGCCGCTTCTTTATCCGACATTCCCTTGACTATGCAGATGATGGCCTCCTCTTCTCGTTGAGACAACCTGAGCGCCGTCTGAGCATCGACCCAGCCCGGCCGTTCGGTTTCTTCAAGAAACAGGCAGTGCCTCTTCGGTTCTTGCAACACTCGAAGGGTGAGGGAACCGGCCTGTGTCCGGATTGAAAATGCGCGAAGGATTCCGCCGAGGCGCTGTCGGGATTGGATCGACCACTGCCGCAAAGCCTCCGGCAGACTGGTGGCATTCGCTTCCCACTTCAAATGGGCGTGCAGAGAATTGCGGACCTGCTTGTTCGCCCAACGGATCCGGCAGTCCGGGGAAAGGCCAGGATGCCCTGGCCTAAGGAGTCTACGAACGTAGAGAACGAGCCAAGTGTCACTTGCAAATGGTGAAGCATCGTGAAGATGCCGCAGCGCATGAGAGGCATGGGGCTGAAGGAGCGTCGGCTACGATCGCTCTTCTTGCGCTGCGGGGGTAGGCAATGGTCCGTGGTTCAAGGCGAATGGAAGAAGTAGAGATGCACGACACTGGTTTCTGATGGCGGTAGATGGGGTGTTCGGCAACGAGTGCGCCGAACAACAACCTGACGGTCGGCCCGACCCGCTTGTCGACGATCGACCCTTCGCAGTATTCGCACCGTTTGCCAGACAGGAATCAATCCACGGGCTTTCGTCGTACTCAATGAACCAATTCTTCAAGGTCAAGCCGAAGCGACGAAATCATCGTAAAGAACTCATCACATATCGCAAAACAAATGCGACACGAGTGGGGGATCTTCAGCGGGTTTGCCTGAGTGCGGTTTGGGCTACGGCAAGATCTTCCCGCTTGCCGATCGCTACAACTTCCGCAACCACTTTTTGTTCGATGACGCGGTAGACGATTCTGACGGTCTTTGGGACCGCATAGAGTTTGTAATAGTCCGTGCGGTGTGGTTATTTTTGACGACCGCCACGCGGCTGCGGCGTTTACCGCTCAGATCAGCCAACACTCGTCCGAAGGAACGGGCAACTTTCGATGCGCTGAGCATTTCGTCTTTCTTATAGGCGACGGCTATAGAGCACCTTATTGTGACAAATTCTGCGTGTCATGTAGCGTGCGATTATCACGATCTCAACGGCCGAATCCGACTAATGCGGAAGATGAGTCCTGCCTTTCAATTGCGCAATGTGCCATCCGATGTCGCGAGATGGACACCGGCATCGCGAAAAGAGGACATGCTACTTTGCCGAAGATCACGTCTGTCGAACGTCTTCCAGAGGAGGTCGATCAGACCCTGGGAATTCTGCCGACGCGCAGGAGGTCAAAGGTCATTGCGCAAGGCGTCGAACTGTTCGAGCAGCGGTTGATTGAGCGCGCGGGAAAATTCAATGAGTCTGTGACGAATCGCGACAATATCAGCCTGCGGTTGCTTCAGAAGAACGCTTTTGATGTCTTCCAGATCACGTGGGCGACCGGCGAGCATCTTATGCACGATAAGGTCTTCGACGGTGGCGAATCGAACGTGGGTGGTACCGATGTCGACAACAGCGGCTCGGGCGATGGCGTCGCGTTCATAAGGCGTGAAAGAAAAAATGAAATCAATCCGGATGCCGGTCTCAGGATCGACACAGGGCATGACCATCGTCCGGCGTGTGAAGGAGTCGGGGTCGGCCAAAGAGCGGAGGTGTAATCGATCGACGAGTGTCATCAGGTCGGCCACTCGGTCCACATCGACACCCAGAGTGATGTCGATATCACGGGTAAGGCGAGGCTCCCCGTAGAGTAACACGGCTTGACCTCCGATGATCATGTAAGGGAGGCCGGCCTGATCAAGACCTCGTGCGAGTCGTTCAAGGAGTTGGGCGAACATTCAGGGCTTTCGCCAGACGAAGATCGACCTCGATGCCGTCCAGCAAGTCGGCGGGAGGCCAGACACCCAGAAGGCGAGCTTCCTGGCAGAGGGCTTGGACAATGGCAAGATTGCGGGCATAGTCTGCCGGCATGGTACGGATCTGCCGGTGCTCGAATTCGCGGAGGAGGGCAGGGTTTGTAATCATCGTGTGAAGTCGCTCGCCGGACAGGTTGCTTGTCAACAGTATACCGGAATCGCTTAGAATTGGTCATCTCGTGAACGGATCCGCCGATGACGCCGGGCCTGTTTGCAGCGGCAAGCGCGGCAGACAGTGTGCAGAGATCAGCACTTTGCATTGGAATCACTGGAACCCCGTGTCTTCTTGTCCGTTTCCGTCGCGGATGCGGTGGCGGTGAAATTGAATACGATGTTCGGTCCCAATATGCAATTTGTGGTGACGTTATCGGAGGCGAGCGCGGCGCCGGCGACGGTGGCGTACCAGACGGTGAGTGGTACGGCGCCGGAGAGTGAAGTCGAGGACTAGCGGCGGACGGCAAGGACGCTGACGCGCAATCGGCACGATTCAGGATAACGACGGCACGGGCAACCAGCCGGGGCTGTTCGTGGATGACGTGGGGGTGGTGGAGGATAACAGCGGGACGCGGCAGGCGGGAGGCATGGCGACCGGTTTGGACACGGCGCGGTTGGAAAGCCAATTGGAGCACGAACGACAGCGGCTTGAGCTGGCAAGGGGAGAAGTGGATCGAGCAAAATTCGCCCTGCTCAATTCGATTGGCATCGGCTACGAGGCGACGCTCCAACTGACGGATCAACTGAAGCCGCACCAAGGGACGGTTCCATCAGTGGAAGAAGTCATGGATCTGGCCGCCGCCCATCGGCCGGAATTGAAAGCTCAATTGCAACGGATCAGAACGGCGGAATTGGTTCTCCGATCCGTCAAGAGCGAGCGGCTTCCCTCGATGTCGGCGGAAGGAAACTACGGTCTGATCGGAAACAAATTCGACAACAATACCGCCACCTACAACGTCGGCGTCCAGCTCTCGGTTCCGATTTTCGACGGCGGGCAACGGGAGGGCCGGATCGATCAAAGCGCAAGCGAGTTCAACCAGGAACGGTACAGGCTGGCGTTGATCAAAAATCAGATCGGTATGGAAGTGCGGGACGCGATCGTGACGTTAAAAGCCGCGATGGAACAATACCGCATTGCGGAAAACGGGTTGAAGGTCGCACTCAAGGAACTGGCGTTGGCCCGCGAGCGGATCAGAACATTGAGCTCCAACACGCTGGAACTGTCGAACGCGCTGTTTTCCGTGGTGCGGGCGAAGGACAACATGATCGATGCCCTGTTCCGCGTCAACGCCTCCCGCGTCAATCTGGCCAGGGCTCAAGGGCAGGCAGACCAGCTCCGGAACTAGGCGGCGGAGGTGGCCAACCTTCGTCGCGGATGGCGCGTCATGAGGATGCCGTCTTTCGGCCGCAAGGTCACCATCAGCTGCGGCTCGACTCGCTCTTGGGCCAGCCGCAAGTCATACCGTTGCCCGATCAAGGCCAGGAGCAACGGGCCCTCAAGCAACGCAAAGTGCGTTCCCACACAGGCTCTCGGTCCCGCTCCAAAGGGGATGTAGGCACAGCGGGAGAAGGATCGGTCTCCCTTGAGCCATCGTTCCGGTAGCAATCGGTCCGGGTCCGGCCAAAAGGCGGGATGTCGGTGCAGATTGTAGGTGCCGATCAACACCACCGAACCGGCCGGAAGCGTCAGGCCGCCGACGGTCGTCTCCGTCGCCGCCTTTCGCTGGATGGCCGGAGCGGGAGGAAACAGGCGCAGTGATTCGTCAAAGAGGGCTCGTGTATAGGGCAGGTTGGGCAGATCGTCCGCCGTCGGCCTCTTATCTCCGAGCACGTGATCCAACTCTTCGTGAAACCGGGCCTTCACGTCTGGATGGGTCGCCAGGAGATACCAGGTCCAGGCCAACGCGTTGGCGGTGGTTTCGTGTCCCGCCGCGAAAATCGTCAACGCCTCGTCCCGCAGTTCCCGATCGGTCAAGCCGGCGCCGGTTTCTTCGTCACGCGCGTCAAGGAGACGATCCAGAAGATCGTCATGCCGCGCGCCGCTTCGACGACGTTCTGCGATCAGATCGTAGATCAACCCGTCCAGAAACGCTGTGACCTGATGAAATTCGCGGTTTCGTCTGGTCGGCAACCACGTCGGTGGATGGAGCGGATTGTGAAACGAGTCGAACGCGTAGCGCAAACTCACGCGCAACGCACGGCCGATGTGATCGAGATGGTGAGCGACGCTGGTGGTGAACATGGTGTGGGAGATCACCTCGAGCGTCAGCGCCATCATTTCGGCGGCGATGTCGATCGGTCGTTCCGTCTGGTTCGGCCAGCCGGCGATGCGCTGCTCGCCGATTTGGACCATCCGATCGGCCATCGCCGTGAGCCGTGCCCGATGAAAGATCGGCTGGATGATCCGGCGATGGCGCTTCCAGACCTCTCCCGAACTGGTGACCAGGCCGTTGCCCAGAACCAATGCGAGTCCGACCGGCCGCCGAGGGTCGTACACTTTTACAAACCGGTCGGCTTGTCGGACCAGAATCTCTTCAGCCAGATCCGGATGGCTGAACAGGTGAAGTGTCTTAGGGCCAAGGCGAAAACATAGGGCGTCGCCGTACCGGCGCCACCACTCGGCCATGGTCCGGAGCGGATCTTTTTTGAAGATGCCAGCGTGGCCGAACAGCGGCAGGCCGCCCGGCACATCCACCAGTTTGAAAGAAGATCCAGAATCGGACATGACGGGGCGGACCGTACCACATTCCCGCATGAGCATCAAATTGAACGACGATGTCTCCGTGCGCTTGCGGCTGTCAAGACGTTGTGATCCGTCGGCCCATCTCGATCTTCGCGACCCGTTCCAGCCGAGCCAGTCGCTTGATCAGCGCCTGACCCTTGCGGGTTCCACCGCCGATCAGCCCGGCCTGCCGATTCTTCCAACGGGGCCGTCGGCCTTGAAACAACGTCCAACGAGGCGAGCGTCCGACCTCGCGAAGGGTTTGCGTGAGCGGAGCAGTAGGAAGATCGAGAGAACGTGGTTGCTCTTTGAGCCAAGTCATGGGTCACCTCCTATGGGAAGGCCATCACTATGGCATCATGAGATTATGGGCGAATAACGCCGATGTTACGGCTGCATCACGAATGATTCGGGGTTGGAGCAAGAGATTGCAATGAAAGAGCCCCCAGCCGATGGGTAATCTTATGACCGGACTTGAACGCCGCATGGTGCGATCCCGGAACGGCTTCTTGAATTGATGCCGGAGAGTGTTATCTAGAAATAGGTGGAGGTTTCGGTGAGAGGAACAAACAAAAGAAAGAGGTCGAGTGTAGGGGCGGTGAGCAGGCCCACCGGAGAGTGGGAAGCCTAAAACCCCTCCAAGGCCTCAAAGGTCGAGAAAGCTCTCTGAACCAGCCTCCGCCGGAAAAGGGAGAAAAAGGGAGGGGTGCGGCGCTCATGGAAGGTTGGCAACCAAGGAAAGGACTCACTCTTCCGGTGCCAGCGTGCGAAAGGATTTCTTCTCTGTTGGAGGAGCGGGATGAAGGTTCGAGGTACGCGCCTGTGACCCTCGGTGCCAGTAGGCACGGCCGTTAGATGCGAGCCCGATGACCACGGCGCGGGGCAACCAGCGAAAGGCGACTGGAGGGTTGCCGGACGGCATCCTGGGGAGTCACCTCAAGGGAGGAGAACCCCGGAAGAGTGAGGGCAAAAGTTGAGAGGAGAAGTAAGAAGAAGTGGCGTGCGGGCTCAGAAAATCGAGAGCTGTCTGAAGGTGATGAAAGACAAAGAAAAGGGCCTGCATCCCGCTTTTTTTATGAGGGGCTCACAGGGTATCCATCTCGCAAGAAGTCATCGAGAGGACTTCTCTCAGAAAGGGAGAAGGGTGGTGCGCCCGACAGGACTTGAACCTGTAACCCCCAGATCCGTAGTCTGGTGCTCTATCCATTGAGCTACGGGCGCACGGTCATTGTGCGACAGGAACTGAAAACTACCGTTCGGTCGCCCGTGGTTATACAGGTGTCCGAGAGAGGGGGTCAAGGGGAGAAGGTAAGCGGTCGGTTTCGCTCACCCTCCTGAGATCACCGGCCGAATTTCAATCTGATCCTGGTCGGAAAGCAGCTCGTCCTCGGTCACCAACTCGTCGCCGCGGATTACCAAGTGCGCCTCGCTCATGAGGCGAAGCTCGCGGAGCACATCCTTGACCTTTTTAGGACCTTTGACCTCCACCGTTCGCGAAGGATGGCTCAGTTGGACGCGCATGAGGCGATCATAGGCTGTCGGCGGAGGGATGTGCAAGGTGGGCTTTCAAATGGCGGAGAAAAGAGTGTGTAGGAAGAAGAGATCAGGAAGGCCTATCAATGCCCGTAGAGCAGGCGCGCTTGAACGTACGCCAATCCCTCTTCAAGGGTTGAAAACTTGCCGTCGAGTTGTGCCTCGTAACAGGTTTCAAGCAGTCGGCCCATGTCGGGGCCCGGCGTGATTCCCAATGCCAGCAGGTGCCGGCCCATCACGATCGGGGGAGGAGCCTGAGCATCCACCTCCAGCCGTTTCGCGCGATCCAACAGCCATTTGCCGGCCGGGAAGCCGTCGAAGGGTTTTGGCGGGCGCCCGGCGTGGTCGGCCCTGGCGACTCGAACCAATCGGTCGATGCGTTGAACCTGTCTGGCCAGTCTCCTGACGGCGACGTCGGATGCCTGAGCATCGTAAAGTTGTCGAGGACGAAGGTGATACAGCACAAGGGAAATGACGTCATCGATGAGTCGTTGCTGGTTGGTGAGTCTTTCGAGAAATCGCCTTGTGGGCGCCTCTCCTTGCTCTTCGTGACCGTGCGAGGTCACGCGCCCACTGTCATCGGCTGTGGTGAGAGGCTTGCCGAAATCGTGACAGAGCACGGCCAGCCCGACGACGAGGTCGTCCGTTTCGTGGCCGGTTCGCTCACCTGCGTACCAATCCAAACAATGAAGTGTATGGACCCAGACATCGCCCTCGGGGTGCCAGGTCGGATCTTGCGGACAGCCTTGAAGGGCCGCGAGTTCGGGATAAAACCGAAGCCAGCCAGTGTCGCGTAAAAACGTCAGGCCGAGCGACGGTTTGACGCCGTCGAGCAGCAGCGTTTTCCATTCTTCCCAAATCCGTTCGGCCGGCTGCCCGGCTTGGGAAAGAGTTCCACATAATCGAATCGTTTCCGGGGCGGGGGTCAGTTCGAACCGGGCGGCCAGTTGCATGCCGCGCAACACGCGCAGCGGGTCTTCGGCAAATCGATCGGAGACATGGCGCAGCACACGGAAGGTCAAGTCCTCCCGGCCGTTGAATGGGTCGCGGAGCTCCGACGTGGCGGGGCTCCAGGCCATGGCGTTGATTGTGAAATCGCGGCGGGCCAGCGCCTCGTCGATGTCCATGGTGGGATCGGCATGATTCCGCATGGCGGCGACGGATGTATGGCCAGCCGGGATGCGCGACGGAACGGATACGTCGATCGGCAGGCCGTCAAGCTTGAAGACGCCGAAGGCTTTCCCGACGAACCGGACTGTGAAATGTTCTCGGAGCACGTCGTGAAGTCGGTCCGGGTCGAGACCGGTGACCTCGACATCGAGATCGTGAGGTTGCCGTTCCAGCAGCAAGTCACGGACGGAACCTCCCACCAGCCATGTCCTCCCCCCGGCGCGGCGGACCGTTTCCTCGATGCGGCGCAGCGACCGAGCGAGCGCAGGAGCCTCGATGCGGAAGGAAACGGTCATGATCCATCACACATCGACATCGCGAAGGAACTTGGCGGACTCTTCCGGCGAGACCGGGTTGATGTAGAACCCCGTTCCCCACTCAAACCCGGCGACTTGTGTCAGTTTGGGGATGATCTCCAGGTGCCAGTGGTAAAACTCGCCGGTCCGTTCGTGAAGCGGCGAACTGTGGAGGATGAAGTTGTACGCGGGGCGGGACAGGGCCTTGTCCATTCGGCGGAGGCATTCGGACAACATCGGCGCCAGACATTCAAACTGCGTTTTGTGACCTTCCTCGAAGTAGCCCGCGTGGCGCTTGGGCAGGATCCACATCTCGAAAGGAAAGCGCGGAGCGAACGGCGTGACACAGACGAACTCGGGGTTTTCAGCCACGATCCGCTCGCCGTCACCTGTTTCCTGTCGGATGATGTCGCAGTAGATGCACCGTTCTTTCTGTTCGAAGTGGGCCCGGCAGCCTTCGATTTCGTCCTGCACGCTGGTGGGGACGATCGGCAGGGCGATCAACTGGGAATGGCTGTGTTCCAGCGTCGCGCCGGCAGCCAGGCCGTGGTTTTTGAAAATGATGATGTAGCGAAGCCGGACGTCTTTTTTCAAATCGATGATGCGGTCCCGATAGGCCCAGAGCACGTCTTCAATCTGTTTGGCCGGCAATTCCGCGAGGCCGTCGGTATGGCTGGGGGTTTCGATGATGACCTCATGGGCGCCGATGCCGTTCATGCGATCATAGAGGCCGATCCCTTCTCGCCCCATTTCTCCTTCAACTTGCAGGGCGGGAAATTTGTTGGGGACCACGCGCACGGTCCAGTTCGGGGAGTTCGGTTCGGCCGGTTGCGGTCTGTAGGCCATGATTTCCTTGGGCGTCAGCCGCTCTTGTCCCGGACAGAAGGGACACAGCGCCGAGGGAGTGGGTCTGGTGGCCGGCAAGCGCATGAAGTCGTGCGGGCGGCCGTTTCGTTCCGTCGAAATAATGACCCACCGACCGACGATGGGATCGCGTCGCAGATCAGGCATGGTATCCTCCGTCTATTGTCGTTTGTGGAAGGGAAAGCGACAGGGCCGCAACAGGGTTGTTCCCTCCACAAGCCACCTCGTCGTGTCCTCATTTCTAGACACGCCAGAACATCGCATCGAAGTCGGAACCCGGAACGGTCAACGTCGCGGGTCGCTGTCGCGGGTAACGGGCGACTTCGAGGCCATGTTCCAGCGCCACGATCGATAGACTCAGCTCATCCCCGGGATCCAGGCCCAGGTCCTTCCTGGGCGCCATCAATTCCAGAATCTTTTTTCGACAAATCGATGAATAGGTACCGACCTCCACCCACGAGTCCGGCCCCTCGGACCGGCTTAAGACAAAATGGTCGGGTTCCGGCTCTTCGAGGGAGAACGTGAGTCGAAAAGTGGAACCGGGGCTCTTGATCGTGATCTCCGCCCGCAAGGCTCCTCCTCGGTCGGCGGCGGATTGATCAAAGTCGAATCGAAGAAAAAATCCCTCATGACTCCACGCGAATCGAATCGCCGCCAACGGACCCTCGGCTTTCCACATGGCGCCGAGCGGCGGTCTGGTGTTGATGGACCCCGCTCCCCGCCATTCAAAGAAGTCGGTCACCAGTCCGTCGATC
Source organism: Nitrospira sp. (assembly GCA_024331095.1). GTDB lineage: Bacteria > Nitrospirota > Nitrospiria > Nitrospirales > Nitrospiraceae > Nitrospira_D. The sequence goes on from JANDJE010000003.1 coordinate 102,163, forward strand.
GTCGGCGTCAAGAGCGCCACCGGCTGGGTGACGACATCGGTTTCCATCTGGGATGAAAGACGGACGATCGGATGGTTTAAGTCGTCCGGAGGCTGGAGTCCCATGTGGTGCCAGACGTTGCGCAGATGCGTTCTGAAGAGTCGATCGAACTCCATCTTGAAGTCCGTCTCGAAGTCGTCGCCGTACCACCAGAACCAATCGCTGCCTTCGGCGGCGTAAAGTTCATCCCACGCGGCCTTGGCTTGCTCGGAAGCAAGCGTGGGCGCGATCGCGGCGAGCCTCGATCGCGTGTAACCCAGCAGATTCCAGGCTCGATTGTCCTCCTCATGGCCGATCCAAATTTTGAAGTCCGCGTTGATCCATGAACCGGAATGCAGAGTGGAGAGGTGATGGACGGGGGGAACGGCTCCGATCGCCTCGGAGACGGTGGAAGCCTGAATGACCGCATCCGGCGTCAGGTCAAGTTTTCGCGAGGAAAACATCGTATAAAGAAGAGAAAGAAACCGTTCTCCACCGTCGTGGTAGTGCTCCCAGGGGTTTTCTCCGTCCAGGATGATGGGGATGACGATCGACTCCTGCTCGGCCTCCCGAATGATCTGCGCCAGCCGACGGGCTACGTCTTCGGCCGCCGATTCGGGCGTCGTTCTGTAGTACACAAATCCGAAGGCGTCCGAGAGTTCCCGGTCACGGAACAGCAGGGCCAACTCCTGGCCCGGCGTGCCCGCTTGATAGGGCCGGTAGAGGGCCGATCGCCGGTTCCAGGGACGGCCTTCCATTTCCAGTGAACGGGCAAGGATGCCCTCGTCAGTGGCGAGCCAACGCAAACCGACGTGATGCGCGAGAGGAAGCAGTTCCGGACAGACCGACCCTTCCGACGGCCACAGACCGACCGGCGGCCGGCCGAAGATTCGGTGATGGAAGTCCACCGCCATCCGGAGTTGTGCCACCGCGTCTTCGGGGGCGTGGAAGCGGGCGGGTAACGGAAGATCGGGCCTCGCGCGCCTTGTGGTTTCTGTGTCGATCACCAAGGGGAGAATCGGGTGAAAAAACGGCGTCGTGCTGATTTCGATCTGACCCCGCTCCGACAAGGCGCGGTAGCGAGGCACGATGGCTTGCACGACGGAGCGTTGGAGCGCCAGCACTTCCTGCTTGTCTTCCTCCGTGTAGCCGCGATTCTTATTGCGCAGAGTCGCCAATCGAGGGTACCCTTGGATCGCGCCGTATCCGAACCATGCCAAGTTGTGCCAGACCTGCAAGTCGAGAAAATCCTGGATGGAAAAACGGCGGGCCAGTTTGATCAAGTCCTGTCCCCGCACGTCCAATCCCCGCTTGACCAACAGCTCATGGTAGCGTCGATGGGGGCGCACCATGGTGGACCAGTTGGCGGAAAAAAAATGGCGAATGATAAAAGCCCGTTCTTCTTCGGTCAGGTCCGAGGCCGGCCGTTGCGCATGTTCGAGAAACAGATCCCGTACGGTTCCCTCGCCGATCTCTTGGAGCTGCAAGAGCAAGGAGGGAGTGAAGTTGAACGTCGCGCGCACGGCGGGAAATTGCTCCAACAAATGGGCCATGTCGTAGTAGGCTTTGATTGCGTGCAGGCGCACCCACGGCATGCTGGCCAAGCCCGCAACCGGATCGGTATAGTAGGGCTGATGCATGTGCCACAGAAAACAGATATGGGCGTGTTTCATGGGCGTGAGAGATGATGCTGTTTGATCAAAAGTATGTCATAGGGGGCATGGCCTTGCAATCAAACGGGCGGACAGTGCGCAACACGCCGGCCGGAGGGGCGGTCTGATGGGGTGGTTGCGTTATTGGGGGCCGGTGTGCGCGTATGCCGGGTTGATTTTCTATCTCTCCTCGCTGCCCAATCCGGAGGACAAGCTTCCGTCGTTCGTCGGACTTTTCAGCGATAAGGTCCTGCACGCGGTGGAGTACGCGATGCTCGGCGGACTGTTCTACAGAGCCTTTCGTTGGGGAACCAACGAGGCCGTCAAGCCGTGGGCCGGTTTCCTGGCCGTGCTGGCGACGTCTCTGTACGGGCTCAGCGACGAAATTCATCAGTCTTTTGTGCCCCATCGTGATGCCAGCGGGTGGGATTGGCTTGCCGACAGCGTCGGGGCCCTGGTCGGCGTCGCGACCGTCCAACGCCTCTTCCGCTGGCGGCGGCCTGGATGGCTTGTGTGGGAATCGGATCGTGGATGAATTGCCGGAATCAATCGTCTGCTCCCTGTTGATGACCGCCCCAGTCCGGCGTTCCTTTGAGCCGGGCGATGCCTGGGATACTTGGAGCGGGTGATCGCTCTATCGCTGTCTTCGTGACAAGCAGCAAGGTCGTCGATATAATCGACGGCGTATGTCGGCGGTCAACTCGACATTTCCCTCTTCGGCCCCAATCGCTCCCGATCCGTCCCGTGTGGCCCGGACGATTCAAACGTATCTTGCCCCCGGCCTGGCGTTGCGCGAGATCCGACCGTTGGCCGGTGATGCGTCGAATCGCCGCTATTATCGTGCGGTGCTCGACGGCGGTCCTCCGCCCTCCGTGATCATCATGCAATTGGCCCAAGCGGAGGAATTCAAACAGTCCGAGGAGGCGGTCAGCGGCACGGGCAAGGAACTCGACGAGTTGCCCTTTATAAACGTCCTCGCGCACCTGGCGAAAGCGGATGTGCCGGTGCCGACGCTCCATTATTACGACGTGGATGCCGGCCTTTTGTACCTTGAGGATTTCGGCGATGTGACGCTTGCGGAAGCGGCCCGTACGGCCGATCCCGCGACGCTGGAGTCGCGCTATAAGCAGGCCATCGATATCATGGTTCGGTTCCAGATGGAAGCCACGACGCCGGCCGATATGGGCTGCGTGGCTTTTCATCGTCGCTTTGACGTTCCGTTATTGATGTGGGAGTTCGATCATTTTCTGGAGTACGGCGTCGTCGCGCGACGAGGGAAGCCGATGTGCGCGGACGATTGGGCGGCCATCCGCCGGGAGTTCGAGCATATCGCCGACACGTTGGCGGGGCAGCCTCGTGTTTTCGTGCATCGAGATTACCATTCGCGCAACGTGATGGTCGATGGAGAGCGATTAGGCGTGATCGATTTTCAGGATGCCTTGATGGGACCGGCGACCTATGACTTGGCGTCCCTCCTGCGGGACGCGTATATCGAGCTCGACGAATCGCTGGTGGATGAGTTGGCGGGCTACTATTTGGACCGGATGGCCGCCCGGCGCGTCGTCTGGGCCAATCGCGCCTCGTTTCGCCGTTTGTTTGATCTCACCAGCATCCAACGAAATCTCAAGGCCGCCGGCCGATTCGTCTATATCGATTGCGTGAAACACAATCCCAAATTTCTGCCGGACATTCCGCGTGTGCTGGGCTACGTGAAGCGGAATCTTGCCAAGTATCCGGAATTAGACGAGCTGCGCCGCCGCCTGACCCCGTACGTGCCGGAGTTGCAATGAGCGGTCATCCGTTCGGCGGGTGACGCCGGTCCGGAGTTGCGGATGATCGTGCCGGTTTTGCGCTCGCTCCGGCTCTGGGGACCCGTGTTATGAAAGCCATGATTCTCGCCGCGGGGCTCGGAACCCGCCTTCGGCCGTTGACCGACGGCGTGCCGAAGCCGTTGTTGCCGGTCGGCGGCACGCCGCTCATCGTGTGGAATCTGTTGCTTCTCAGGCGTCATGGATTCCGGGACGTCGTCATCAACCTGCACTATCTGGGCCCGATGATCGAAGAAGCCTTGGGCGATGGATCGCGATTCGGCCTGCGGATTACATATTCCAAAGAGACGACGATTTTGGGAACCGGCGGAGGCATTAAACAAGCCGAACCCTATTTCGACGGAGAGCCGGTGTTGGTCTTAAACGGCGATACCCTTGTCGAACTGGACCTGGATGAACTCGTAGCGTTTCATGTCGCCGAGAAGGCCATGGCGACGTTGGTTCTGCGGGAGGATCGCGACGCCGTCCGGTGGGGTTTGGTGGAGATGGGGACTGAACACCGCATTGTTCGAATTACCGGTCAAGGTCTTGATGACAGCGGTCCCACCGTGCCGCGCATGTTCGCCGGAATTCATATTCTGCATCCGGGCCTGCTTAGGGATGTGCCCAAGGAAACGGCGCTGTCGATCATTGATCCCTATGTCGCCGCCATCAAGCGAGGTGAAAGGGTGCTGGGGTATGACATGCAGGGCTACTGGTCCGACGTGGGGACCATCGAACGATATACTCAGGCCGAGCACGATGTTCGAGCGGGGCTGATTCGCCTGGAGGACCGACATCTCGCCTCTTCCCGCTAGTCGATCGCACGTCTTCTTCGGGACGGCCGGTGGAGAAACGGTCGGTTTGTATCCAACAAATCGATGGAAACGGTCGTCAGACGCCGTCGGACAGAACCGTGTTCCCAAGCTCTCCCATGGACTTGTGGCGTTTGATCAAACGAGCCAGGTAGGTGCGCTGGAGCTTTAAAAACTCCGCAGCCTTGGTTTGATTGCCATTGGCGTGGGCGACGGCGCGGGCGATGATGTAGCGACTGTGTTCTTCCATCGATCGGTGGTAAGGCAAATCCAAATAAGGAAGGTAGGGACGATCGTTGGGGCGGAGATCCTGTTCTTCCTGCAACAGGGCGAGCATGTTGGGTTCGATCGTGTCGGTGGGGCTCAAGACGACGGCTCGGGCGATCACGTTTTCCAACTCTCGAATGTTGCCCGGCCAAGAATACCGGGTCAGGGCATCCAGCGCCTGGGGGCTCAAGGTCATGTGCGGGCGCTTGGCATCCTTGGCGTGCCGATCAAGAAAGAAGTGAGCCAATGCGGGGATGTCGCTTCGGCGCTCCCGCAGGGGGGGAAGGGTGAGCGTGATGACGTTCAATCGAAAATAGAGATCCTCGCGGAACTCACCGGCTTTCACCGCTTTCTTTAAATCCTTATTCGTGGCCGCGATGATGCGGATGTTGACCGAAACGGTCTTGGTGCCGCCGACGCGGTGAAACTCGCGGTCCTGCAGCACGCGCAGCAGCTTGGCCTGCAGCGGCAGCGACATGTCGCCGATTTCGTCCAGAAACACCGTGCCGCCGTCGGCCATTTCCAACTTGCCTTTCTGCAGTCGGTCCGCGCCGGTAAAGGCGCCGCGTTCATGGCCGAACAGTTCGTTCTCGAGCAGGGTTTCGGTCAGCGCCACGCAGTTGATGACGATGAGCGGCATGGCCTGGCGGTGGCTCCATTGGTGGATCGAGCGGGCGAACAGTTCCTTGCCGGTTCCGCTCTCGCCGAGCAGGAGCACGCCGGCGTCGGACTTGGCGGCCCGACGGGCCGCTTCGATGATGAGTTGGATCGACGGGCTGTTGCCGACGATCGAGGCGTAGCGTCCGGCGACTTCGGAGCGGAGGTAGTCGATCTGCCGGCGTAAATGATCCCGTTCGAGGGCTTTTCTGATGACGAGCAACAGGTGGTCCTTGTCCAGCGGTTTGGTCAGAAAGTCATAGGCCCCTTCTTTCATCGCCTCGACCGCGATGTCGATGGAGCCGTGGGCGGTCATGACGACGACGGGCAGGTCGTTCGGTTGTTTCGAACGGTTCAAGTGTTTCAAAACGTCGAGTCCGGAGAGTTTGGGAAGGGTCAGATCCAGCAGCACGAGGTTGGGGGATTCCTGCGCAATTTGTCCTATCGCCTCTTGGCCGTCCCTCGCGGTGACGATGTCGTAGCCGTGGGACTGAAGCCGGTCTTGCAACACCGACACAATGTCCGGGTCGTCGTCGGCGATGAGGATTTTCTCGGCCATGGTCCTGTCTCCCTGCGTCACTCCTCCATCACGTGGAGAACCAAACCGGTGAGCGGTTTGGGGTAGAAGTACGTCGATTTGTGCGGCATGCGCTCGCCCGCCGTCGCGACCGCGCGGATTTCTCCCACCTTGGTCGCGTTGAGCAGCAACGCCCCGGCGCCGATTCCTTGAGCGACCCAATTCAACGCTTCGTGGTCGTCCTTCGTGTAAAGAATCGCTTCCTGCTCCTCGCGTGAAGGGCAAAGTTTGGCGATGATCAGTTGCTGGAGCAGCGACACGTCAAGTCGCGCGCGCGGAGAGGCGTCGGGCGACGGGCGATGGGCCGGTTTCAGCGTCAGTGTGGCGTATCGAGACTCGCCCTTCACGGCCATTCCAAACACGGGGGCGGATCGCCCGTTCGACCTGAGGGCGGCGATGAATTGCGCGCGCGCCGTCTCTTGCGAGGCGTCCGTATAGGGAAATTCTTGATAGTCGAACGTGTCGCCGAGCAAGGATTTGATCTTCTCGTACGACGGGAGAGGAGCGGTGAGAACCCGGTGTGTCGGCAGAACGGTCAAGCCGGGATCTTCCAACGGAGCCAGCAGCATCAACACGCAATCATAGGGCTGGAGATCCGCGGGACCGCCCCCTTGTCGGCGAAGCATCCGGTAATTCAGCGCGGTTTCATAGCGGTGATGGCCGTCCGCGATAAAAAGCGGTTTGCTCCGCATGGCGCGGACAACTTGATCGAGGAAAGCGGGATCGGTGACGGGCCAAAGCCGCTCGCGGAAACCGGCGTCGTCTTCAAAGTCGTAGCGGGCCGGTTGTCCTTTGACGGCCGTTTCCAAGAGTCCGATCACGCTGCCCTCCGGGTCGGAATACAGCGACCAAATGGGGCTCAGGTTCGCTCGGCAGGCCTGCAAGAGGTTCAGGCGGTCGGTTTTCGCCGCGGCCCTGGTGTTTTCATGGGGATAGATTCGTCCGGAGTCCAACGCCTCGAGCTTGACCAACGCGAGGAACCCGCGCAGGATTTTTGAAGCCGTTGCGCCGTCGCCGGATGAGGGGGGACGATATTCAATCGTATGGTAGTAGAGAGCCGGTTGCCGGTCTCGTTTGAGCGCGCCGCATGCGCGCCACTCGCGCAACGTGGAGGCGGCTCGGGTATAGCGGTTTTCGGTCGGCCCGTCTCCCGGCCTGTCGAGGCCCAATTCCAAGCGAATAATGTTGTGCGGATGACGTCGATGAAGCGCGTCTTGACCGGCCGCGTCGATGACGTCGTAGGGCGGGGCGACCACCTCTTTAATGTCGCCCACGACGGCGGGATCGTAGAGTGTGCCGTGAAACGGGAAAATCTCTGACATGATCGGGCCTCTTTGCTCCGTGTGACGAGGGTTGACCGATTGACATCGACCGGGAAATGAGTCTTGCCATCCTGCGGGGAGTTCTTTCCCAAGACCGTTCTGCGATATGGACGGGAGGGAAGACGGCTATCGATCTCTGGTGATCATGTAATCGGCGGCGACCGTCAAGGCGCGTCGTGCCGGACCGTCTTCGAACAGGTCGAGCTCGCGCTTGGCCGCAGCCACGTATGTTCGGGCCCGATCCATCGCATAGGTGATCGACCCGTATTCCGTCATCAGAAACAGGATCCGTTCCAAGTCGGCGGCGCTCAGGGTCCTGGTCTCCATTCGGTCTTTGATCATGCGCGCGTCCTGCTCCGAGCACTGCCGAAGCAGATGAAGCAACGGAAGCGTGGCTTTCCCCTGCCGCAGGTCCTGTCCGATGGTTTTCCCCAGCGAGGCGCCGTTTGCGGTATAGTCCAAGGTGTCGTCGGCGACCTGGAAGGCGATGCCCAGGTACTGTCCGAATCGAAACAGGGCATCTTGCTGCGCTTCGGAGGCTTCGGCCAAAATGGCGCCCATTCGACAGGCGGCCGCGATCAACCCGGCGGTTTTATGTTCGACGATTTTGATGTAATCGCTTTCGGGGATGGACGGATTGCCGTTGTAGTATAACTGCAGGACTTCCCCCTCCGCCATTTTCTTGCAGGCCTCGGCCAGCACTTCGTTGATGCCCTGGCTCCGAAACTCCACGACGCGGCACATGGCCCTGGTGTAAAGGTAGTCGCCTACGAGGATGCTGATTTGATTGCCCCACACCCGTCGCGCGGTCCGTCTGCCACGGCGGAGATCGGCCTCGTCGACGACGTCGTCGTGCAACAACGTGGCGGTGTGAATGAATTCCACCAGGCTTCCCAGTTGATGGTGCTCTTTGTCCGCGTAGCCGCAGAGCCGGGCGCTCAACAAAAGAAGAAGCGGTCTGATGCGCTTTCCGCCGCCGCTTAAGATTTGGGCGGCCACCGTGTTGACGAGCGCGACGCTGGAGTCGAGGTTTTGCTTCACCCGCTCTTCGACTTCTTCCAGCTCGTGACGATACGCCTCCCAGACGTCCGCCATGGTGTTGATGGTTGAAATCACGGGGCCTCCACTCATGGAGGGGGATGGTATGGCAGAGTGGGAAATAAAGTCAAGCAAACGGTGGCGGTCATGGGGCGTCGGTGCAATCTTGACAGAGAGAGGACCCATCCAGTAAGTTCCTGCCTGAGAATCGGCTGAGAAATTCGGCCGGAGAATAATGAAATCAACCGGGTCCAGATCTCCTCGTTCGACGCGCTCCGTCCGATCAGGAAACCTCCCCACATTGTGAACGGGATACGGGACATGAACGTTCCAGGCTTTCCTCTCAAACAAGGGCTTTATGACCCCCAACACGAACGAGATTCCTGTGGAATCGGCTTCGTGGTCAACATCAAGGGGCAGAAGTCTCACGACATCGTCCAAAAAGGACTCCAGATTTTAGAACACCTCGCGCATCGCGGCGCGCAGGGAAGCGATCCTCGGACCGGCGACGGCGCAGGCATTCTGCTGCAGATTCCCCACGCGTTCATGAAACGCGCGGCGGCCGATGTCGGCGTCTCGTTGGGAGAGGCCGGTGAATACGGAGTCGGGATGGTGTTTCTTCCGCCGCTAGAAGATCAGCGGCGCCAGTGCGAGCAGGTGTTCGGCGATATCATCAAAGAAGAGGGGTTGCGGCTGCTCGGCTGGAGAGACGTGCCGGTGAAGAGCGACGTCATCGGGGAAACGGCCAGGCGCACCGAACCCTTCATGCGCCAGCTCTTCGTCGCGAGGGACATCTTCAACGAGGCTCAGTTCGAGCGCAAGTTGTACGTCGTCCGCAAGCGGGCGGAGCGCGCGATCCGCGAGTCGGCCATCCAAGGACGCGACTATTTTTACGTGGCCAGCCTGTCCGTCAATACCATCGTGTACAAAGGACTGCTGCTCCCCCATCAGATGGCGGAGTACTATCAGGATTTGCGGGATGACTCGCTGGTCAGCGCATTGGCGTTGGTCCATTCGCGATTCAGCACGAACACGTTCCCCACGTGGCCGCTGGCGCATCCCTATCGATATATCTGCCACAACGGGGAAATCAACACGCTGAAGGGCAACGTGAATTGGATGAAGGCCAGACAAGGCCGATTGAATTCGGATCTGTTCGGCCCCGACATTGTCAAATTGTTTCCCATCGTCGATGAGCATCAAAGCGATTCGGCTTGCCTGGACAACGCCGTCGAGTTTCTGACGATGGGAGGGCGCTCGTTGCCGCACGCCATGATGATGCTCATTCCGGAGCCCTGGGTCGGCAATCCGCAGATGGATTTGGATCGTCGCGGGTTTTACGAATACCATGCCGCGATGCAGGAGCCGTGGGACGGGCCGGCCGCCGTGTGTTTTACGGACGGCAAACTGATCGGCGCCACCTTGGATCGAAACGGCCTGCGGCCCTGTCGCTATACGGTCACGACGGACGGGTTGGTCGTGTTGGCGTCGGAAGCGGGAGTCCTTCCCCTGGACATTCAGCGGGTCCGCCAAAAGGGCCGGTTGATGCCGGGTCGGATGTTTCTTGTGGACACGGTACAGGGGCGGATCATCGACGACGAAGAAGTTAAAGCGGGGATCGCCGGCCGAAAGCCCTACCGCGCCTGGGTGACCCAGTATCGAATTTCATTGGATGAGTTGCCGGAACCGCTTAACGTGCCTCAGCCGGATCATCCGACCCTGCGTCAGCGGCAGCAGGCCTTCGGCTACACGGTCGAAGAATTGAAGATGGTGATTACGCCGATGGTCGTGGAGGGGCAGGAGGCGGTCTCATCGATGGGGACCGACACGCCGCTCGCCGTGTTGTCCGAGCGCCCGCAACTGCTCTTTAAGTATTTCAAACAGCTTTTCGCCCAGGTGACGAATCCGCCGATCGATCCGATCCGCGAAGAGCTGGTCATGTCGCTTTCCACCAGCATCGGGCCGAAGCCGAATCTCATGGAGGAGCATCCCGAGTCGTGTCGCCGGATTCGCGTCAAACAGCCGATCCTGACGAACGCCGACCTTCAGAAAATTCGGGAAATCGCGGATCCGCACTTCAAAAGCAAGACGCTCAAGATGCTCTTCCGGGTCGCCGCGGGGCCGGACGGATTGGAATCGGCCGTGGACGACCTGTGCCGCCAGGCGTCGCAGGCGATTCGCGAAGGCTACAAGTTCCTGATTTTGAGCGACCGCGGCGTGAACGAGGAATGGGCGCCGATTCCCAGCTTGCTCGGCATCTCGGCGGTCCATCACCATTTGGTGCGGGAATGCACCAGGACGGAAGTGGGACTCATCGTCGAAAGCGGCGAGCCGCGCGACGTGCACCATTTCGCCTGTCTCATCGGATTCGGCGCCGGTACGGTGAATCCCTATCTGGTGTTCGAGTCTCTGGTGGACATGGAGCGGGACGGCTATTTGCCGGAGGGGTTGGATGCGCAGACCGCCGAGGGAAAATATATCAAGGCCGTCGGGAAGGGATTGCTCAAGATCTTTTCCAAGATGGGGATTTCGACCGTGCAATCTTATTGCGGCGCGCAGATTTTTGAGGCCATCGGTCTGAATCATGAGTTGATCGACCGCTATTTTACGGGCACCGCCTCGCGCATCGAAGGCATCGGCATTCGAGAAATCGGGGAAGAAACCGTTCGCCGGCATCGTGTGGCCTACGAGCCGGCGCCGATTCGTCAACTTGATTTCGGCGGGGAGATTCACTATCGCGTCCAGGGCGAGCATCACAACTGGAATCCCGAGACGATCTACAAGCTTCAACATGCGACCAGGTTGAACGACTCCAAGATTTACGAGGAGTTCGCGCAATTGGTGAACGATGAGAGCAAGCGGCGGTCGAATTTGCGGGGGCTGCTCGACTTTAAGTTCCTGCCGGAGCCTATTCCGCTCGAGGAGGTTGAGCCGGCAAAAGAGATCGTCAAACGGTTCACGACCGGCGCTATGTCCTTTGGAGCGATTAGCAAGGAAGCTCACGAGACGCTTGCGATTGCGATGAACCGGATCGGCGCCAAGAGCAACACGGGGGAAGGCGGCGAGGACCCCGAGAGATTCATTCCGCTTCCCAACGGCGATTCCAAGAATTCCTACATCAAACAGGTGGCGTCGGCCAGGTTCGGCGTGACGGCACACTATTTGGCCAACGCCAGAGAGTTGCAGATCAAGATGGCGCAGGGAGCCAAACCGGGCGAGGGCGGGCAGTTGCCCGGGCATAAGGTCGATGAAGTCATCGCGCGGCTGCGGTATTCGACGCCGGGCGTGCAATTGATCTCGCCGCCGCCGCACCACGACATCTATTCGATCGAGGACTTGGCCCAACTGATTTTCGACCTGAAAAACGCCAATCCAGAGGCGGACGTGTCGGTCAAGCTGGTCGCGGAGGTCGGAGTCGGGACCGTGGCCGCCGGCGTCGCCAAGGCTCACGCCGACAAGGTGTTGATCAGCGGAGACTCGGGCGGCACCGGCGCTTCGCCCCTGTCGTCCATCAAGTACGCGGGCATCCCATGGGAGTTGGGGTTGGCGGAAACTCACCAGACGCTGGTGATGAACGATCTTCGCGGGCGCATTCGCGTCGAAACGGACGGCCAATTGAAAACCGGCCGAGATGTCGCCATCGCCGCGCTCCTGGGAGCCGAAGAGTTCGGTTTCTCGACGGCGCCGTTGATCGTCGAGGGCTGCATCATGATGCGGAAGTGCCATCTCAATACCTGTCCGGTCGGAGTCGCGACGCAAGATCCCGCGCTTCGGAAAAAGTTCACGGGGCAGCCCGAACACGTAGTGAACTACTTTTTCTTCGTCGCCGAAGAACTGCGGAGAATCATGGCCGGGCTGGGATTCCGTACGGTCGGCGAGATGGTCGGACGAGTGGACAAACTCAAGGCCCACAAGGCGATCGACCACTGGAAAGCCAAGGGATTGGATCTGACGGCCTTGTTGACGATGCCGAAAGTCGGGCCAGACACGGCGCGTCATTGCGTGCAGGCTCAGGATCACGGGATTGCGGACGTCCTCGATAGAAAATTGATCGAGCTCTGTGCGCCGGCGATCGAACGAGGCGAATCGGTCAAACTCGATTTGCCGATCCGCAACGTGAATCGCGCGGTCGGGACGATGTTGTCAGGCCGCATCGCAAAGCGGTACGGCCTGGATGGCTTGCCGCCTGATACCATCACGATCAAATTCAACGGCTCGGCCGGGCAGTCGTTCGGTGCGTTTCTTGCCCGAGGCGTCACCCTCGTTCTTGAAGGCGAGTCGAACGATTATTTGGGTAAAGGCCTGTCGGGCGGAAAGATCGTCGTTTTTCCTCCCAAAGAGGCGACGTTCAATCCCGAAGAGACGATTTTGATCGGGAATACGTCGCTGTACGGCGCGACGCAGGGCGAAGCCTATTTCTACGGTATGGCGGGAGAACGGTTTGCGGTCCGCAACAGCGGCGCGCGCGCCGTCGTCGAGGGGACGGGCGATCACGGCTGCGAATATATGACGGGCGGCGTGGTGGTCGTATTGGGGAGCACCGGCCGAAATTTCGCCGCCGGTATGTCGGGTGGTATCGCTTTCATCTTGAACGAGTTGGGGAAATTCGAGTCCCGCTGCAATCTCGGCATGGTCGAGCTTGAAGCGGTGAGGACGGAAGAAGACAAAAAGATGCTGCATGAGATGATCGCGTCGCATTTCATGCATACCGGCAGCCGAAACGCGAAGCGGATTCTTGACGCGTGGGAGGCGTTGTTGCCCAAATTCGTGAAGGTGATGCCGACCGACTACAAGCGGGTGCTCGAAGAGCGCAAACGCAAGGCCGGCGCCGCGCACTAGGACGTTCGTCGGAGCGTTGAACACAGATGGGAGATCCGAAAGGTTTCATCAAATTCGCGCGCGAGGGGCCGAAGCGTCGCCCCGTCGAGTTGCGCGTTAAGGATTGGAAAGAACTGTACGAGCCGATTTCCGACGAGAAGTTGCGGGTGCAAGGGGCTCGTTGCATGGATTGCGGCGTCCCGTTTTGCCAAAGCACCAACGGTTGTCCGGTCGTCAATCTGATTCCCGAATGGAACGACCTCATTTACCGAGGTCGGTGGCTCAGCGCCCTCAAGGCGCTGCACGCCACCAATAATTTCCCGGAATTCACCGGGCGCCTCTGTCCGGCGCCCTGCGAGTCCGCCTGTGTGTTGGGGATCAATGAAGATCCGGTCTCCATTCGGATCATCGAGTGGAATATCATCGAGCACGGATTCAGCGAAGGGTTGGTGGAACCGATTCTGCCGGTCTCCAAGACAGGCAAGACGGTCGCGATCGTCGGATCGGGCCCGGCCGGGCTGGCCGCGGCGCAGCAGTTGTGCCGCGCCGGCCATGATGTCACGGTGTTTGAGAAGGCGGACCGCATCGGTGGATTGTTGCGGTACGGAATTCCCGATTTCAAGATGGAAAAATGGGTCATCGACCGCCGCCTCGATCAGATGCGGGCCGAAGGCGTTACGTTCGTGACCAACGTGGCGGTCGGAAAAGACCTGTCCGGGGACGAGCTGCTTAAGCGATTTGACGCCGTCGGGCTCACGATCGGCGCCGAGCGGCCGAGGGATCTCTCCGTGCCGGGTCGCGAGCTGAAAGGCATTCACTTTGCGATGGACTACTTGACCCAACAAAACAAGCGCAACGCCGGGGACTCGATCACGGACGAGCCGATCACCGCGAAGGATAAGCGCGTGGTGATTATCGGCGGCGGCGATACGGGGTCCGACTGTTTGGGGACGGCACACCGACAAGGTTGTCGAGAGGTGCATCAGTTCGAATTGTTGCCGGAACCGCCCCCGCAGCGCGCCGAGTCGACCCCTTGGCCGCTCTGGCCTATGCAGTTGCGTACTTCGCATGCCCATGAGGAGGGCTGCGATCGGCAGTGGAGCGTGTCCACCACGAAATTCAGCGGGCGGAACGGCCATGTCACCAAGTTGCACGCCCATCGCGTGGCCTATGAAAACGGAAAATTCACGCCGATCCCCGATACCGACTTTGAGATGGATGTTGATTTGGTGCTGCTGGCCATGGGCTTCACCGGGCCCGTCAAGCAGGGGTTGTTGGACAGCCTCGGCGTGAAATATGATCAGCGGGGGGCGGTGCAAGTGGACGAAAACTTTATGACCGACCTTGACGGGGTGTTTGCCGGCGGCGATACGAGGCGCGGCGCTTCTCTTATTGTCTGGGCCATCGCCGAAGGGCGGAAAATGGCCGCCGGCATCGACAGGTATTTACGGGCTGGAAAGTCGGCGAAACGCGCTCGGTTGTGATCGCGTCCGAACGATAAAGACCTTTCCACGATCGTGTCTTTTTAGCTCCTTTCCGAACACTTCCCTTGGCCCCTTTATTTATTTTTAACGGGTGGCCGTCTGTCTTCTATCGGTATAAAAACGGGAGCCGTTGCCCGGTAAAGGCGAAGCCGGTCTTCCGGTCCTTGGCCCCGCCAGGTGTTTGGGCGGGGAAACGGAGGCCGCGTTGTTTTGCTGGGCCTGACGAAGTACCTTATTGGACTCTCCCTCGAATACCCTCCAGGCCAATCCCGCCATCGCGGTTCCGAAAAACCAAACAAACGTCGTAAACACCGCAAACCCGATCAGCATGATGGTCATGTTGCCTCCTTGGGAAAATTTATTAACAAGTTCGGTTTATGATAGCACAGTCCGTAAACTGTTCGCCGCCGGCCAAGCAGGAGCGAAACTCCCTGATCGACTCCGTGGACATCGATTCCCTCCAAGCAGGCGAGGAGTTGAACGCACTTCACGATGCGGGTGAACGGTGTTTGAATCGGAACATTTTCAAGAGCCGCTTGACTCTCGCCCCGGTTATGGCATGGTGCGGAAAAATATGCCAGCGAAATGCGCCATTGGAGTCCGGAACTCTTAGCAAGGAGGAGAATTGATGATCAAGGTTGTTGCCGTTGCCATCGCCGTTGTAGTGTGCTCGACTTTTCTGAACGTGCATGCCCAAGAAGAGGTCGTGGAGTCTCCTGCCCCCGCAACGTCCCCTTCTCCGACGCCCCCGGAGTCTTCGACGGATCGGGATTCGGTCATGGAGAAGAGAAAAGACAAGAAAATGAAGCGGAAAAAGCACGATGGGGAGCGTGATGACGATGGAGGCAAAGAGGGAGACAACGATAAAAACGATAAAGAGAAGGGGAAAGGAAAGGGCAAGCACAAACATCGGCAGGATGGAGATCATCGCAAACGGGGGCTTGATCGAGCCGATGAGGCGGCCGGCGAGCATGGGAAACAGGGACGCGACAAGGCCAGAGGCCACGGCAAACACGGCCGGGATTAAAAAGGGGGATGATCGTGGCGGAAAGGCCGCAAAGAAGTCTGCAACTCGTGGGCTCTTAGGCGAAAGGGAGATTCAGCAGCTTTTTTATTTCGCAATGGGCCATGACGACGTCGGGGGCCCGTTGGAGCGCTTCGTAATAGCTGCGCTCGAACCCGTCTCCCTCTTCGGACGGGCGGATGAGGGCTCGTGCTTCGGCAACGAGAAAGACCGCCTGCTCCGCGACGACGCGTTCTTCTTTCTCCAACAGTTCGTCGATACGTATGATCAAGTTGGAAAGAGGATGAAGCCACGTGAACCAAGGATCGTTCATGACCAACTGGAGCAATTGACCGGTCGAGTCGATGCGTCCATAAATTCGCTCGAAGGTGATCTGTTCCGCCACGATGAGCGCCTTATGTAATTTCAAAAGACCGTGCCGGACGTTCACCAGGGCATGGCGGAGAGACGTGGGGGGCGGCATTCGCGTGTGTTTCGAGGAGAGTGCCATGAGGGTATTGTAACAGGTTATCGGACGACGGGGCCGTAACAGCACGACATGGTTTCTTTTTCGCGTCCTTGCAGATTCTTATCGGCTGCTGCGGGTCTGGACTGTAACGGAACGTTGGAAAAATTTCGGTAAGACGAGGCACGCAGAACAGGTGTGGCAAGCGGCTTGTGGGTCGGTGGTTTCAAATCGAAGAGTCGTCGGGATGAAGAGATGGCAGCGTCGTTACCGCACGTTGACGAACCGTCCTTGAGCCGTGCGTCTGAGTTCGTCGATGTCTTCATGCCTGGTGACGGAGATCGGAACGGTCTGGGACAATTCCTCGATCAGCAGATCGGTCGTCAGGGAAGTCCGTTGATGCAGGACACGATAGAGAGACGCCACGACGGCCTGTTCGATCTCGGACCCGCTAAACCCGTCGCTGGCGCCGGCCAGTTTGGTCAGGTCGAAGCGCGTCACGTCCTGCCTTCGAAGGCGCAAATGGATCTCCCAAATGGCCTTCCGTTCTTCATCGTCGGGCAAATCCACGAAAAAAATCTCGTCGAATCGACCCTTGCGAAGCAACTCGGGCGGCAAGGCCGAAAGATCGTTGGCGGTGGCGATGACAAAGACTTCCTGTTTTTTCTCTTGCAACCAGGTGAGGAAGGCGCCGAACAACCGGCGGCTCAAACCCGCGTCGGCCTCGCCGCCCCCTCGCCCTCCCGCCATGGCCTTTTCGATTTCGTCGATCCACAGCACGATCGGCGACAGGGATTCGGCCGTCTCGATCGCTCGGCGGAAGTTTTTCTCCGATTCGCCGACGAATTTATCGAACAGCCGCCCCGCGTCGAGTTTGAGCAGCGGCAGTTGCCATGAGCGGGCGACGGCTTTTGCCGCGAGCGATTTTCCGCAACCGGGGACGCCTACCAGCATGATGCCGCGGGGAGGCGAGAGATTGAGCGCCTTGGCCTCGTCTGTAAACCCTACCTTGGCCCGCTCCAGCCACGCCTTCAAGTTGGCGAAGCCGCCCAGCTCGAATCGATTGTCTTCAAGAGGATAATATTCCAGCAGACCTCCGTCCTTGATGAGTTGGATCTTGCGCTTCATGATGATGTGAACGGCCGAGGCGGAGAGGCGTCCATCCTCGACGAGACATTGCGTCACGACCTGGCGGGCTTGGTGAAGCGTGAGGCCGCGCAAAGCGCGGAGCACGGCTTCGTGCCCGTCGGTTCCGCCATCCGTCGTTGAAGTTATGTCGGCCCGACCGGCTTTATTCCGCGTGTGCCCGCCCGCGCCGCTCGGTTGCGGCGCCAGCCTCGGTCCGAGCGAGAGGAGCAGGTTGCGGAGCATGGATCGCAGCTCATTGACATCGGGCAACCGCAGTTCGAATCGAACCGAGAGATGTTCGATGTCCGACGGCAGGGTGAGGGGATGGCCGGTGATCACGCAGGTGGCGCGCGATCGGGAGAACACGGCCGCCACCTCTCGAAGCTGGCGCGCGACTTGCGGGTCCTGCAGATGCGGCGCCAGATCCTTGAGCCAAAAGACCGCTTCGACCGTCAATCCGTGCAGGTGTTGGAGCAGCGCCAGCGGGGCGGCGGTCAATTTGCTGAGCGTCGGCCCGTCGGATCGAGTCAGCCCTCTGGTGAGCGACCACTCGAACAGCGGCATCCGCTCTTGCGCCGCAACCGACTGAAGCAAGGCCGACACGCGATCTTCTTCCACCGTGTCGATCACGATGAGCGGATGAGAGGAGCGGATCAGCGCGCGAAGGTCGTGCGTGCCGGTGGGAGGACTCATCAAGAAATCATGGTAGCACGAGGGGCAAGTACGAAGAAGAAAACGAACGATTGTTGCGGGGATCGTCGCGAGGCGGGCGTCCGATGGGGGCGGCTTCTGATTACGGCGATTTCAGTTATGACGATTTCAAATGAGACTTGTCGGCATGACGCCGGCCGGGCCTGGATGATTCAGAGATCGCAACGGTCGGTTGGCGATCGGCTCCGGCATCACGTCCTGCCCGGCGTGTCGAGCGCCTTGTTGATTTCGCCGATCAGGCGGCGCTCGATTTCCGCCGTCTCCTCCGCGCCGACGGCCAGGATGCGCCCGCCCTGGGCGATCTTTTCAAATTCCGCCTTGACGGCGAGCTTCGTGGCGTTGCCCGGCGCCGCTTGAAGGGAGACGAGATATTGGTTGCGAAAGCCGGCGACTTCCAGCGAGGCGGGGGAGGAGATTTTGCGGTCCGTCACGTACACGGCCCGTTGATCGGTTCTGAATCCGGCTTTGATCTGATAGCCGTTTCTCGCCAAGGCCTCTTCCGTTATTTTGGCGACGGTGTCCAGGGGGCGGGGGACGGTTTCGAACTGGGCTCCCTTGTCGTCGGCTTTGATGGACAGGGCCGCTTGGGCCTGGGCCGTCCGTTGAATCTCCGCGCTCATCCGCTTGACCTGCGCGAGTTGGACCTCCAGTTGTTCATTGAGGCGGGCGGTCGCTTCCTTGGCCGATTCGGTGGCCTGTTTGGCGTCGCGGAGTTCCTGATTCAGCAAATCGATTTGCTGCTGCATGACGCGATTGCCGGCTTGAAGCGAGGTCAACAGGGATTCTTGCTTGGCCACTTGCTTCTTCAGCGCCTCGTTTTCCGCTTTGAGAGGAGCATCGTCCGAGCTGCAGCCGACGAGGGCCGATGAAGGGGCGAGCAATCCGATGACCAGCAGGCGACGAAACATGTGAACGAGCCCAAGCATAGACGAGGTCTCTCCCAAAAAAGTCGGCCCGATTATCCATGCTTTCCGGCAGGTTGTCCATGCCTGGACGTTTGACCGTGGCGGAAACGGCCTTGTATGCTTCGACCATGAGAAAGTTGGCGGCTATTCTGACGGTGGGATGCTGGCTGGGGTTGCCGTGGCAAGCGGTGTTCGGCGACGAGACCGGCGGGGGCGTGGCGGAAGCGCCCGTCGAAGATTATCCCCTGTATGATCGGGCGATCGAGCGCTTGTTCCTCACTTCCCGCACGCGATTGCTGTTGATCGAGCGGATGACCGTCACGCGGCTGTTGCCGAACCAAACAGAACCGATGACGGTCGATTGGTTTTACGAACAGGATTATTTCACGGGACGCCTTTCAAGGGAGCTGGTGCACGACTTTGTCCACGCGAACCGCGCGGCCGCTCGACTTGAAGGACGATTCCGTATCGGCGTCCCGTATCGATTTCTGTCGAATGGGTTGATCGAAGAGCCGGAAGTCTTCTCTAGGAAGACACTGAAGGTCGCGCGCTCGGCGCAGGCGCCGCTGCCGTCGTCAGAGCATCTGGCTTTTTCAAAGATCGGACGGACATGGCGCAACGAGCAGGCATTGCTCTATGTGGAACAGGTCCGGCCTGACGGCACGGGAGCCGGTTTTCTTGTGTGGTTCGAGCGAAAGGGCCAGGATTGGAAGATTCTCGAGACGGACGTGGTATGGACCATCCGTGACGAGAGCAGTGAAGGAGAAGAGTTCCCATAGCTTGCGGCGATAGACGGAAGAACGGTAGCATGAGGCGCCCATGTCCGGACTGATTCGAAAAACCTTCGCCGTTCCACCACTCGGGTGCAACTGCTCGATCATCGGCGATCCCGTGACCAAACAGGCGATCATCGTCGATCCCGGCGGCGATCCTGAGCGGATTCTTGGAGAAGTGCGGCGGCTCGGGCTGACGGTGAGCCATATCCTACACACCCATGCCCACTTCGACCATTTTCTCGCGGCCGGTTTATTGAAGCAGGCGACGGGAGCGACTCTGTGCCTGCACCAGGACGACCTCGATCTCTGGAAGAATCTCGACGTCCAGTGCCGGCTGTTCGGGGTGCCGTCCGCGATCGTTCCATTGCCGGAGTATTGGTTGAAGGACGAAGAGCGATTGTCGGTCGGAGAGATTTCCCTTCTCGCGCTCCATACGCCCGGCCACACGCCGGGGTCGATGAGCTTCCACGTTCCGCATGAAAAACTGGTGCTGGCGGGGGATACCCTCTTTCGAGGCAGCATCGGTCGCACCGATCTTTGGGGCGGCGACTATCACGCCATCGAACAATCGATCAGGGATCGACTCTACACGCTCGACGACGCCACGGTCGTCGTGACCGGGCACGGGCCGGAGACCGAAGTCGGGTGGGAAAAGGAAACCAATCAGTTCATCCGGGCTTCGTAGGGCGGATCGTCCAAGCGTCCCGTCATTCCCTCGCCATACGTTCTTTGAGCCGTTCGAGCCGTTTCTCGGTTGATTGTTTGATGAACGCCATGTTCTCGGCCAGGTGTCGGCGGGCGTCGATTTTTCCTTCCTCCCGGCGTTTTTGCTGATCGAGTCCGAATTGAGCGATGATCGGCCCGTCTTGCTCGTTCAGTTCTTTCCATATGTCGGCGCAGCGGGATTGTTTGGCTGGCGGGTACTTGTCGCAGGGCGGGTCGGCGGCCGATGCGACCGACGCCACGACGGTTGCGGCGATGATCAGCATGGTCAGGTTTCCCCACGAACGGCTCATAGAATCTCCAGTCAAGTGATCGGTCGCATTCGACACGATAGCATAATTTGAGCGATTGTGCAGAACCATCAAGACGAGCCGCCGTCACTTCTCTTTTATCAAAGAGACCGCCGGTTGACGGTAATGGGAGGAAGAGCTGCGTCAAGAAGGTGGTGTCGGGTTCGCAAGAGGGCCTGGGCTTCGACGATCGAGCAGGAAACGAATCGGACGGTGTCGCCAGGGCCCAACTGGGCGGCGGAAGGCAGATCAACCGAGATGACCGCGGCGATGGGAGGATAGCCCCCGGTGGTCTGGCGATCGGCCATCAGCAGGATCGGTTGCCCGTCGGCTGGGACTTGCAACGTGCCCGTCACCGTGCCTTCTGAGATGAAGTGGTGTGCGCCTGCGCGAGGGAGCGGGGGGCCTATCAACCGATACCCCATGCGATCCGACTGAGGAGCGACCGTGTAAACGGAACGGAGGAGGGTGGAGACCGCCGCGTCCTGGAAGAATTCACGACGAGAATCGAGAACGACGCGCAGGATGATGGATCGGTCATATCGAGGGAGCAATCGATCAGGCAGCCGTCGCCCGACCAATTGCTCGGCGCCACCGTCAAATGAGCCGCCAAACAGAAGATCCCCCGCTCGCAACGGACGCCCGTCAAGTCCACCGGTTTGGCTCGGGCAATGGGTCGAACGGCTTCCCAGGGCCGTCGGTGCGTCGAATCCTCCGGCGATGGCGAGATAACAACGAAACCCGACGCGCCGCATGCCGAATCGAAGTCGACCGCCGCGCCGAACGTTGAGACATTCCCAGAGGGGGATGTCGTTTCCGTCAAGCGTCGGAGAGAGGTCCGCTCCGGTGACCGCCAGGCGTGCGTCGTCACGAAAAAAGAGTTCGGGACCCTTGAGGGTACATTCAAGCACGGCCGCTCCGTCGGGGTTCCCGACAAGGCGATTGCCCACGATGGCCGCGAAGCGGTCCATCGCGCCGGAGACCGGCATGCCGTAACGTTGGTATCCGTGCCGTCCCAGGTCTTGGACGGTTGTGAGCCAGCCCGGTTTGACGACGTCGATCTCGGCCCGTTTGGGTTTCATCCTGTTCTCGATCCGGGGGCCGTTACGGACGTGTCGGAGAGGCCGGTCGGTATCCCGCTGATTCGAGCTCCGCTCGAATGAGGTGGGCGAATTCAACGCTCCGCGGCGTGTCGGCATGGACGCACAGACTGTCGGCGTGGAGGGGCACCCGATACCCTTCGACACTGGTCACGAAGCCCTCGAGGATCTCGCGTAATCGGCGGAGGATGTGTTGATCGGTCGTGAGCAGGGCGTCGGGATGAGAACGCGGCACGAGGGTGCCGTCGGCCCGGTAGGCGCGATCGACAAAAGCTTCTCGGACGACTCCCAGGCCGACTTGTTCCGCGCTCGCGATCAAGGCGGAGCCGGCGGGAGCGACGATCAGCAGCCGGCGATCGAAGGCCGCCACGACTTGGACGAACGATTTGGCGGCTTCAGCGTTCCAACTCACAAAGTGATAGAGCGCGCCATGAGGCTTGACATGGCGCAGAGGCAGACGTTCTTCCATCAAGACCTGCGACAGGGCGGTGAGTTGCTTGAGGACCAATGACGCCACTTCATCGGGGGATGTGCGACGGTCGCCTCGGCCGAAGTCCTCCCTGTTGGGAAATCCAGGATGGGCTCCGATCGCCACGCCATGTTCGGCGGCCAGTCGTGCGGTTCGGCGCATGAGGAGGGAATTGCCGGCGTGTACGCCGCAGGCGATGTTGACCGACGTGATGAGCGGCATCAGTTCGGTTTCGCGGAGCCGAAATTCCGCGCTGTCGTACTCACCGAGGTCGCTGTTAAGGTCGATCGTGTCCATGGGCCATTTCACGGCTGAGTCGTTCGAACTCATTTTGGTCAATTGGTCGGAATCGGACCCGGTCGCCCGGCTTGAGCAAAAAGGGATCGAGACCGGTCCGGTGATACAGGGGGATGGGAGTTCGGCCGATCAGTCTCCATCCTCCCGGCGTTGCGATCGGATAGATGCCGGTTTGACGGTCGGCGAGGCCGACCGATCCGGGCGGGACCCTTGGGCGTGGCGTTTGGAGTCGAGGTATCGCCAGTTGTTCGGGGAGCAATCCGAGATAGGGGAACCCAGGGGTGAACCCAAGCATATAGACGCGATAGCAAACGGAGGTGTGCAAGGCGATGACCTCGGACGGTTTCAGCCCCGCGAAAGACGCGACGCCTTCCAAGTCCGGTCCAGAGTCGCCGCCGTACAAGACTGGGATCTTGTGCAGCGCCCCCTGCGACTCCACTTCATGCGGGTGGGGGCAAGACAGGATCAGCAACCGGTCGGTCAGGGCGGTCAAGTCCCATTGAATCGGATCGTAATGAACGGTGATCGACCGATAGGTCGGGACGACGTCCACGATGCCGTTCCAACCTTGCTCGATGATCCTGTTCGCGTAGGCAACGACGAGCGCGTTGACGTCGGGATCGATCGCCTCCCCAAGTTCCACGGTGACGGCCGAGTCTCCGAGCGGAATGAGACGCATGACGCGAGCCAAGGCGGCCGGGCGCGACGTGTATTGCCGTCGCGCCCGGCTTCAGCCGTTTGAACCGCCGATCATTTCTTGACGGCGGCGTCGACCGAGAACGGCGGCGTAAACGTGTCCAACAAGTTTTCGATGGCGGTCGCTGGAATGGCCGTGGGAATGAATTTCGGGTATTCCTGACACTCGACCTCTCCATTCGGTTCTACGTAAAGTCTGGACTGAACCTTGAAGGCTTTGATCGGCTGGGCCTTGGGCGTCGGCACATACACCGTTTTCCCGTCCGCATCGACGAACGACCAAAATGTCTCGTCTCGTACCGCTTCTTTAGTGATGATTTCGTCCAGCGCGGCAACCGCTTGGCCGGTTTTGTGATCGCAGCGCCGATTGTCGAAGTACAGGTTGACCGGATTCCCGCTTCCGGCGATCTTGTTCTTGAAGATGGAAAGAACGAAGACGGAGTCGCCGACTTTGAATGGAACAAGGGGCAGCTTAAAGAAGGGACCGGCAAACTCGACGATGGGGCCGAGCGTCTTTCCTTTTGCGTCCACCATGACCAACGACTCGACCGTGCCGGCTTCGGCGGGAGGGCACGACGCCACGCCGAATAAGAGAGCGGACACCATGGTCACAGCCGCGACACCGTTCACTGCTTTCATGCCATACCTCCATGCTGTAGTTATGGCGCCCGGCCAAGGACGCCTGTGATTGACGATGGGATCGCTCGCAGTTCCGCAAGCGAGTCGCATTCTAGGAGATCGATGCAATGTGCGCAAGACGTTGACGACAGGTCGGCCGTTCCTCGAAAGTTTGTCGGGCTTGCGAAGAGAGCTAGCCGCGAGCGACACCTTCGATGAGCAGAGATGGAGAAACTTCAGGCTGTTCGACCGTGACGGGCAACGCTTGGGTGTCGGTGACGGGCTCCGTTTCAAAAGGATGGGTCCCCATGTCGCTGAGTCCCTTGAAGTAGGCTCCCTCTTCTATCAACAACACCGGCGTGCGGACGTCGCCGATGAGGACGGCTTGCTTGAGGAGGTGAATTTTTTGGCGTGCCGTGACGGTTCCTTTGATTTTTCCGCTACTGATCAATGCGCCGACGTTGAGCGTGCCGTGAACGACCGCGTGTTCGCCGATCACGATCGTTCCCGTCGTGTGAATGTCGCCTTCGAAGCGGCTGTCGAGTTGAACGACGCCTTCGAAATGGGCGATCCCTTTGAAGACCACATCCTTGCCGAGAATGGTAAACGGTTCGCCGTTCGGTTTATCCAGCCATTTCTTGCTTTCCCACATGACCGCCTTGCCCCTTGAAAGAATCGTCAGGTCTGCTCGGCGATAGTTGAGCAATACCTATGCCCTCTCAACATGAAGGGAATAGGAGCGGTTTCAGCCGACTTTGTGCGTAACGCTCGGTCGCAAGCCGCGCGGCGTTCGTAGGTCATTGACGACAGGGTCCTACACTTCTTTAGGGGAGAATAACGACGGTATTGCGGAGGGGGAGTTGGGGCGGTCGGAAGAGGCGCTTATTTCCCCGACGACTGTCTCAATCGTTCCAGTTCCGCCTCTTGCTCGGCCAGCTTTTTTTGCATGGCTTTTAATTCTTCTCTGAAGACGCGTAACTCCGTGTCGGTTGCACCCGGCATCGGTTGCGCCGGTTGTCCGCCGATTGCCGGGGTCGGGGAGGCAGATTGAGCGGCGAATGGCGAGGCGAGGAGTCTGTTGAGAAGCTGGTAATCGACGACCACCGTTCGGTCATCCGATCCGCCGAACCAGCTCGATGAGCCGATTTCTCTCCGCAACGCCTTTTCAGGAATAAATCGCACTTCGCGATTGCGCAGCCCGTCAGGATCGGGAAGCTGGTGGGGTTGTGTCTTGTCGATTTTCCCCGGGCGGTATCGATAATGTGTCAGTGTCAAGTTGAGCGAGAGCCCCTCCGCGGAGAGATACCCCGCGGTAACTTCCCTGATATCCTGCCCTCTGGCCGCGCGAACCTGTCCTTCCGGCGCGTAATACAGTCGGAACGCGACCTGTTGATTCGGAGTGGCCTGTGCGAGCGCGGCGGAAATGTGTGGTGCCAAGAGCGCGATGTCGTCTTCTGAAAAGGTCCTGATATCGCTCAGGTTGGCAGCCATCAAGGCTTTGCCGAGCAACAGCACCAGCCCCGGCTTCTCTTTGGTATGAACGCCGCGCAAGACGTTGGCGATCGTCGCTTCATCCAGCTTAATGGGATGAGCCGCTTGGAATGATTTGTCCCGCACAGTCTCAAGCAACACGGCGCCCCGACTCTCTTCGTAGACAGTGGTGACGGGGGGCTTCATGCCGGCGCAGCCGGCGAGAAAAAATGTGAGACATCCCGTCACAAGAACAAAGCAAGGAGAGAGAGCAAGCGAGCGATCGACAATGCGCATGGTCATACTCTTGGTCGGTGAGTTAAAGAAAGACATAGAGTGCCAGTCTAACAAAAAGGGTCTCCTTAAAACAAACGCGCATAAGACTCATTGTGCCCATGACGATCGTTGTCTCATAAGAGCAGCTCACCCGCCGCTTCTCTGTCTGATTGGGGTCGAGCCGTGAGGAATGATCGGCGTGGTCGCGTACCTTAACAGAAAGCACGTCTGTCAGCCATCGCTCTGTTGTCTCAAGAGAACGAGATCCGGCTCCCGTTCATCCCCAACGTGTGCGAAGCGTGTCGGATCATCGGCTCAATGCGTTGGTTCCAGAACCGCCCCCTCGATTACCGCCGTAAAACCTCATTTAAGCAGGCCGCACCGATCAACTCGGAGCTTGGATGGTCTGATTTTTCAAGAGAATCTGGCGCTGTTCGGCGGTAATGGAAGGAAAACGGAAGAGCCGATCCAGGATACTCTGGATCGGCTCTTCGTAAGAGGTCGTTGATCCTTGATCGATGCGTTCAATTCAGTACTGCAACTGCAAGGCGACGTGGAACGAATCGACCTTGTCTCCCGTCGCAGAGGGGGAAAAGCTTCCCGCCGGGCCTCCCTTTGTTTTGAGATCGCCATAGGTGTAGTACGCAGATATTCTCGCATTGAAGCCGTCGATTACGTAGTTCACGCCGCCTTCCCATTCTTGACGTGTTGAACTGTTCAGAGGATTGATGGAGGTAAAACGAGCATAGGGCTGGAATTGGCCGATCCCCACCTTCGCGGGAATCAAGTACAAGCCGTAGACGGTCCACGAGTGGCCGTTGAAGATACAGAAACAATCCACCAGTCCGGTCACTGGCGACACAGCGGTAAATGCGTCAAGCGAATATCGAGCCCAGAATCGCTTGAACTCTCCATTGAATGTAAAGACGCCCCAGTTGTTCGGAAGGACCTTTTCCACCAAGAGATCAATGGACATGCCAGTGAAATCACTCACGCCAAACGCCGCATTGATGTTGCCTGCTCCGTCTTTCTGGTGTTGCCCGCTGATCGCGATGGCCAGAATGTCCCCGGCCGTCCCAAAATAGGTGCCGGATGTGTAATAGCCCGGAGAGGTTTCGTCGTTCAGCAGGTTCCACTGCAAGCGCCCGGTGTACATCAAACTGCTCCCGCTGTTTGCGGCGGCTCGTAACCCCTGAGACACGGAAACCGCGTACAATAAATGGGTGCCCATGGGATGGATCTTTCCCCAGAGAGTCGCGCCATTATCGCGACCATAGAGTCCGGCCCCATTGTCGAAATTTGAGCTGAAGTCCGCCGGGAAAAACGGAGTTCTGAAACCCGCATAGGTCGCATGATAGAAAGGACCGTTCAACTCGCCGCGCTCGCTCGGCAGCAACAGCCGTCCAACCCAGATGTTGAACTTTTCATCAAACTCGAATTTCCCGATCGCGTCCAACAGTCCAATAGTCGAGTTTCCACCGAAGATATTTGCCCCTCCAGCAACCCCGCAGTTGAAACACTCTGTGTTGAACTCGAACCCGACGTACTTGTGGATTTTGCCGTTAATATAGATTCGAGCGAAGTCCACCTTGAAGTCATTGGTGTAGTGCCCTGCGGGCGAGGCGCCTTCCACCGCGTTAAAACTTGTTTTGATACCCATTCCGATTGAAATCCACTTGTCATCATCGGCCTTGATCGTTCCCCCTGCATAACCATCTTCAGGTACCATGGCCCCAATACCAACTATCACGGCCACGAGAGTCCACGGAACCACACACCTCCTCCTCCTCCACCACCTTACTAGATCCACCTTCATGATGGCGCCTCCTTTGTGGTAGTGATTAAAGATGCTCTACAGAGCCCACCCGTTCATCGTTGGTGAAAAGGCGGGATCCACTGGACGCACAGGGACACAATCGTGTCGAAAAAATGGGCTTGTTCCAAAGGCCGTAAGAAGTTTCTTCTTAACTACGTAGGGGCATCGAAGTTTACAACCGACCAAAACACCCGTTGTGACAGGGGATGGAATGATGGGATGCAAGAGACCGATCTCCATATCCATGGCCGAGGTCTCTCTTCTTTGTTGGGAAGTTGAGGTGGGGGCAGTGTATAGAAACCGGTGAAACCTGTCAATCCTTCAATCCCTCAATGTAGCATTGAAATATTGAATCATCGACGATTGTGGCGAGGAGCCGATCTCGCATCGTCACTTGCTGTGCTTGTGATCCGGGTTATTAATTGATGGAGGTAGCCTTGCTTAAGAAGTCAGACGGTTCCGGAGCGGTCGATGATACTCTGCAGGTTTTTGTCATGCAACTTTGCCGTCCGGCATCATATCTCATTTCAATTCCTTTGACTGTCACATGATTTCTTTGAACATCGCAGGAATCCTGCGACGGCGCGCAGCGGCCTGGGTGTATTTTTCGGTATACGAACAACATCGTTCCGCATGATATTGAATCCGAGGAAGAGCGCTTGACAGGCTGGAAGGTCTTTCTTTATAAGGGCGATAGTGCTGGAAAAACAGGAAAAATCGGATGGTCGGTCGCGATGTTGAATTCTGAGGGTGACCGAGATATTTCAAGGAGTGGGAATGGCATCATTCAAAATACAACCAACAGCCTTATTGGCGTCTCGAGAAAGGAGGGAATGTAGCCGATAGCCGAGTCGGGTTTTCGGGTGTGGCAGGAACCAGAGCGTCGGAACGTTTTGGCGAAGTTCCATAAGTAACGCATCAACCGGAAGTTTGCATCTCACGGCAACTGAAAGGAGTGATGCTCATGGAAACGGGAATGCCACCATGTACGGAAAACCTCAGCAAAACGGAAGAGAGCACTACCGATAGCGGGTCGTCAAGACGAGAGTTCCTCTCTCAAAGCGGGAAAATAGCCGCAGGCGTAGGGGTTGCCGCTCTATTAGGCAATCTTGGAAACTACGCCCTCTCCTATGCGGCGAGCGGACCACCAATCAAAATCGGCGTTCTTCATTCACTGAGTGGCACCATGGCCATCAGTGAAGTGTCGTTGCGCGACGTCGTGCTGATGGCGGTTGAAGAAATTAACAAAGCCGGCGGTGTGATGGGACGGGAGATCCAGCCCGTCGTTGTTGATCCCGCTTCCAATTGGGATCTCTTTGCCGAAAAAGCCAAACAGTTGTTGTTGCAGGATAAAGTGTCCGTCGTCTTCGGCTGCTGGACGTCGGTCAGCCGAAAATCCGTCCTGCCCGTCTTCGAGAAGAACAACGGCCTGCTCTTTTATCCGGTTCAGTACGAAGGCGAAGAATGTTCACGGAACGTGTTCTACACCGGAGCCGCTGTCAACCAGCAGGCTCAGCCGGCCGTCGAATATCTGATGAGTCCGGAAGGAGGTTCGTACAAAAAGTTTTATTTGTTGGGGAGCGACTATGTCTATCCTCGCACGACGAACAAAATCCTTCGAGCGATGCTGCTGGCCAAAGGGGTGCCGCCGGCCAACATCGCGGAAGAATACACTCCCTTCCATCATCAGGACTATCAGACCATCTGCGGCAAGATCAAGAAATTCGCGGCCGGCGGAGGAGCCGCCGTCATCAGCACGATCAACGGCGATAGCAATGTTCCCTTCTACAAAGAATTCGCCAACCAGGGGCTAAGGGCAGAAGACGCTCCGATCATGGCCTTCAGCGTGGCCGAAGACGAATTGCGAGGAATGGACACGACGGCGTTGGTCGGACACCTGGCCGCGTGGAACTATTTTCAAAGTGTGGATACGCCCCAAAACAAGAAGTTTGTCGCGAATTTCAAGGCGTACTGCAAGCGAAATAACTTGCCGGACGGCGAGAATCGGGTGACGGATGATCCGATCGAAGCCGCCTATTTCGGCGTTTATGTGTGGAAGCAGGCCGTTGAGCAGGCCGGCTCGACCGAGGTCGACAAGGTTCGCCGGGCCGTCTACAACCAAAAGTTTCTGGCTCCCGGCGGGACCATCATGATGGACTGTTGCAATCATCACACGCATAAGCCCGTGCTCATCGGGGAAATCCTCAAGGACGGTCAGTTCAAGGTGATCTGGCGATCCAAGGGGTTGGTCAAACCCGAACCTTGGAGCGAGTTTACGAATCCTGAGAAAGGATGTGATTGGGTGAACCATCAGGGGACGTATCAGAAGAAGTAGCCTCTAATGAGCGGCGGGCCCTTCCGTGAGGATGCGCCCGCCTGAGAGGTCATGGCGGATCGGATGGAGGGGATATTCTGAAGAGCCAGGTTTTCGCTTCTTCATCCCGATGCCGATTGTGGTCCTTCATCTTGTCTGAGAGAGGATCCATGAAGGGATGGCGGTGCGCCGCGGTCGTAACTCTGCTGATGCTTGTGTCGGCGGTGACGGACCCGCAACAAAGGTTGCTGTTTGCGGAGGAGGTATCTTCGCAACCATCCGAAA
This sequence comes from Nitrospira sp., assembly GCA_024331095.1. Taxonomy (GTDB): domain Bacteria; phylum Nitrospirota; class Nitrospiria; order Nitrospirales; family Nitrospiraceae; genus Nitrospira_D. The sequence continues at coordinate 131,962 of JANDJE010000003.1, forward strand.
CGGCTTCCGCTTCCGTCGCCGTTCTTTCCATTGAACAGGCGCTTTTGGGAATTCAAAGCGACGATGCCGCGGTTCGTCAGGCATCGGCCACATTTCTTATTGAGAAAGGAGATGCCGGGCTCATTCCAAAGCTTGACGACATTCGAGCAGAAGGCTCGCGGATCGTGCGTCAGACCATTAAGCCGGTCGTTGACCTCCTCAAGAACAAAGCAAATTTGACGAATGAATCGCCTGATTTCAGGCGATCGGCCGCCGCCGATCTCGCTTTGACGGGTCGGGTCGAGGCCATTCCATATCTGAAGGAAGCGGCGGACAAGGAAGACGTCTGGTGGGTTCGATATACGATGGAGGAATCGTGGCATCTTCTTGAGCTGAACTCCGACGATCCGGCCGTTCGGCTGGAAGCCGTCAAGAAGTTGGGCGAACTTCGAAGCCTCAACAGCCTGAGTACGTTGAAAGAGCTGATTGAAGCGGGCGAGCAGTCCGAAGCAACGGAGCAACAAAAGGAGTTGGCCGCGGCAGGAAGGGCCGCGGTGGAACGAATTGAAACTTGGTCCATGTGGGCCGGTGTGTTGGAGACCCTGTTCCGAGGCATCAGCCTGAGTTCCATTCTCCTCATCATGTCTCTCGGCCTCGCTATTGTGTTCGGTCTCATGGGCGTGATCAACATGGCTCATGGTGAGCTGATGATGATCGGCGCCTATGCCACGTATGTCACCCAACAGGCGTTTATCGCCTGGTTTTCTCCGGACGTCTTCGATTGGTACTTCCCGGCGGCCCTCCCTGTGGCCTTTCTCACCGCGGCGGCGGTCGGGTGGGTCCTCGAAGCCACGGTGATCCGGTTTCTCTATGGCCGTCTCCTAGAAACGCTGCTGGCGACGTGGGGAATCAGCTTGATTCTCATGCAGGCGGCCCGGGTGTACTTCGGTGATCTCACGGCCGTCATTGCGCCGCAGGCATTGAGAGGAGGAGCGCAAGTGATGGTGGGAGTCTATCTCCCCTACAACAGGATTTTCATCATCGTCCTGTCCATCGTGTGCGTCGTCGGCGTGTATTACCTCCTGTTTCGCTCGAATTTGGGAATGCGCGTCAGAGCCGTCACGCAGAATCGAAATATGAGCGCGTGTCTGGGCATTCCGACCCGGAAAGTCGATTCCTACACGTTTGCGTTCGCCTCGGGGCTAGCCGGGGTTGCCGGATGGGCTCTGACGATGGTGGGCAACGTCGATCCGGGCCTTGGACAAAACTACATCGTCGATTCCTTCATGGTGGTCGTGACCGGGGGAGTCGGCAAACTGGCTGGGACGATATGGGCCTCGTTGGGGATCGGAGGCTTGAACAAGGTCATCGAGCCGTTCACCGGAGCGGTGTACGGAAAGGTGTTTATTCTCCTCGGAGTGATTCTTTTCTTGCAATGGCGGCCGTCCGGTCTCTTTGCCGCGAAAGGGAGAAGCGCCGATGCCTGAACCGATGCGTTCACCGCAGGACAGCCGTGAGACATGGCCCTTTTATTCGGCGGTCGCGCTCTTTCTGATTGTGCTGCCGCTGTTGAACGTGTTGCCTCCGGAAGATTCCTGGCTGCACCTATCTGACTTTAGGTTGAATCAATTCGGCAAGTTTCTTTGTTTCGCCATCTTGGCGATCGGGCTCGATCTGACTTGGGGCTATTGCGGTGTACTGAGTTTGGGGCAAGGGGTGTTTTTCGGGTTCGGCGCCTATTGCATGGGCATGTATTTGGCGTTGCAGATTGGGAAGGAAAGTGTCTATGGCAGCGACCTTCCGGATTTCATGGTATGGACTCAAGTCAAAGAGCTCCCCTGGTTCTGGGTCCCGTTCAAGAGTTTTTGGGCCGGCCTCTTGGGGGCGATTCTTGTCCCCGTGCTCTTTGCCACCATTTTCGGGTTTCTGGCCTTTCGCAGCAGAATCAAGGGCGTGTATTTTGCCATCATTACCCAAGCTCTTGCCTTTGCTGCGTGGCTGGTTTTCAACCGCAACGAGACGCGGTTGGGAGGAACGAACGGCCTGACGGATTTCAAACAAATTCTCGGCTTCCGACTTTCGGACCCCTCCACGCAACGGGGCCTCTACATCTTGACGGTGCTGGCGCTGATCGGCGCCTACCTGCTCTGTCGCTGGATTGTCGAATCGAGGACCGGAAAGGTCTTGGTCGCCATAAGGGACAGCGAATCGCGAGTCGTGTTCTCAGGTTACACTCCCTGGGTCTATAAATTGTTCGTCTTCGTCGTGGCGGCGGGGCTGGCTGGACTGGCGGGGTTGTTGTATGTGCCGCAGGTCGGGATCATCACGCCGGCGCAGATCGGGGTCCTGCCGTCGCTTGAGGTGGTCATTTGGGTGGCGGTCGGAGGACGGGGTACGTTGGTAGGGGCGGTGTTGGGGGCGGTGACGGTGAACTATGGCCGCAGTGTCTTGACGAACTATTTTCCTGAAGCCTGGCCGTTCATTCTAGGCGGACTTTTCGTCGTCGTTGTGACGATGTTTCCGGACGGACTGATCGGCATATTGAGGAAGCTTTTCTCCGGCGGGCCCCCGGCTCCGGGACTTGCCGTGCAGAAAGCACAAGGAGGATCGTGACGTGGCCGAGGATCGCTTCATTCTCCGATGCGAAAACGTGACGGTTGATTATGACGGATTCAAGGCGCTCAACAACTGCAACTTCAGCGTCCGCCACAACGAACTTCGCGTGGTGATCGGGCCGAACGGTGCCGGCAAGACGACGCTGCTGGACGTGATTTGTGGAAAAACCAAACCGTTTTCCGGGAAGGTCATCTTCGGCGACAACGTTGATTTGACGACGAAGAACGCGGAGACCATTGCGAAACTGGGGGTGGGCCGCAAGTTTCAAGCCCCCTCGATCTATGGCAATCTTTCGGTGTGGGAGAATTTGGATCTGTCGCTCAAACGCACCAGCAAGGGAGTGTTCTCTACCTTGATCGGCAAGTCGACGCCGGCCGAGCGTGCACGAATCGAAGAAACACTGGAGATGATCGGGCTCGAGGCCCATGCGTACGACAGGGCCGGTTCGCTCTCGCACGGTCAAAAACAGTGGTTGGAAATCGGCATGGTGATCTTGCAAGACCCGGCGTTGCTTCTTGTGGACGAGCCGGTTGCCGGCATGAGCGATAAGGAAACGGAGCAAACGGGACGGCTCTTGCAAGCCCTTTCCGAAAAACAGGCTATTGTCGTCATCGAGCACGACATGGATTTTGTAAGACAAATCGCCCGTATCGTCACGGTGCTGGCGGAAGGGACGGTTATTTGTGAAGGGACGGTCGAGCACGTCCAGGCGGACGATCAGGTGAGAGAAATCTACCTGGGACGAGCCAAAGTCGCCCATTAGCGCTGGCGTATCCTGCGTTCCGACGTGACAGAGGATCGGAAGTCATGGTGCTGAAACTTGATAACGTCAACGCCTACTATGGAGAGAGTCACATTCTACGGAATGTGTCCTTCACAATCGACCCCGGCGAAGTGGTCTGTTTGATGGGTAGAAACGGGGTGGGAAAAACCACGACCCTGAAGACTTTAACGGGTTTGCTGCCGGTGAAGGGCGGAACCATCATGTTCGACGGCAAGGACGTTACTCATTGGAAAACGGATCTTCGGGCGAAATACGGTTTGGCCTACGTGCCTCAAGGACGGGAAATCATTCCGCATCTGACCGTCCGCGAGAACCTCCTGCTCGGCTATTGGAACCGTCCCAAAATGAGGGGTGACATATCAGAAAAAGATGCGTTCGACGAGGTCTATCAACTGTTTCCCAAACTGACGCAAATCCTCCATCGGCCGGGCGGTGTTTTGAGCGGTGGAGAACAACAGCAGTTGGCGATCGGCCGCGCGATCTTGTCCAATCCCAAATTGCTCTTGCTCGATGAGCCGACGGAAGGCATTCAGCCCTCCATCGTGGATCATATCGAAGACGTCATTATCGGTTTCAAAAAGTCCCGGCGGTTCGCGATATTATTGGTGGAACAAGGGCTTCATTTTGCCGCCCGCTTGGCTGAGAAATACGTGATCATGGCCAGGGGCGCCGTCAAGGCGCAGGGAAAGAGCACTGAGTTGAGCGCGGAGATGGTTCGGCAGCATCTGACGGTCTAAAGCGGTTGATTGCCGCGTATCTTCATTCTTTGAAAGACAGGCAAAGGTCGACAGTGCATTCAGCGGTTCGGTTTGAAAAAGATTGACGGCTAGATTGGCGGGCAGGAGGAGGATCCATGCGGCTCACTCCGAGAGAACAGGAGAAGTTGTTAATTTATACAGCAGGACAGTTGGCGGCCGACCGGAAAAAGCGCGGTCTTCAGCTTAACCATCCGGAAGCGGTCGCGTATTTGACCGCCGCCGTTCTTGAAGGCATTCGAGACGGCATGTCGGTGGCTGACCTGATGACGTACGGCACCACGCTGCTTTCTCGCAAGGACGTGATGCCGGGCGTACCGGAAATGATTCATGAACTGCAGGTCGAGGGTACTTTCCCGGACGGGACCAAGCTAGTCACCATCCATGATCCGATCCGCTAGACGGTCAGTCTGGTCGTGGACTGCAATGGCGGTTCATTCCTGTGGGAATTCTTTTAGGAGGCGCGATGCTATGACCAAGAAATCCGGGAAAGCAAAGACTGCTTCGACGCCGAAACGGGGCTCCATGGCTTCTTTGATCAAAAACGAATTGACCAGGCCGGTCGTTCCAGGACAGGTATTCTTGGCCGCCGGTGATATTGAAGCCAATGCCGGCCGTCCGATCAGAGAATTGACCGTCACGAATACGGGTGACCGTCCCATTCAAGTCGGGTCGCACTGCCATTTTTTCGAGGCTAACCGCGCGTTGAGATTCGACCGGGAGCAAGCGTTCGGATTTCGACTGTCGATTCCCGCTGGGACGGCGGTGCGGTTTGAACCGGGAGAAGAAAAGCGAGTGACGATCGTTGCGTTGGCCGGAAGACGGATGGCGTACGGCATCAATGCCCTGACGGAAGGATCGTTGGACGATCCCGAGGTCAACTCGAAGGCGCTCGCTCGGGCGGCGGAGTCAGGATTTTCCGGCAAAGGAGGGACAGCGTGAAAATTCCACGCAAACAATACGTCGATCTCTTCGGTCCCACCGTCGGAGACCGCATCAGGTTGGCCGACACGGAGTTGTTGATCGAGGTGGAAAAAGACCTTACGTCGTACGGAGATGAGGCGGTCTTCGGCGGCGGCAAGGTGTTGCGGGATGGAATGGGGCAATCGCCTCGCGCCACCAGCGCGGGCGGTGCGCTTGATACGGTGATCACCAACGCCGTCATCCTCGATTACTGGGGGATCGTCAAAGCGGATATCGGGATCAAGGATGGACGCATCGTCGGAGTCGGCAAGGCCGGCAATCCCGATCTCATGCCCAACGTGACGCCAGGGATGGAAGTGGGGGCCGGGACGGAAGCCATCTCTGCCGAAGGCTGTATTGTGACCGCCGGCGGCGTGGAAACACATATCCATTTTATATGTCCTCAACAGTATTGGGAGGCGCTTTCAGCCGGTATCACGACCATGATCGGCGGGGGAACCGGTCCGGCGACCGGAACGAACGCGACGACTTGCACTCCGGGACCGTGGAATATTCATCGCATGTTGGAAGCTTCTGATGGCATCCCCATCAATCTTGGGTTTTTGGGGAAAGGTAACTCTTCGCGGCCCGAGGGATTGAACGAGCAGATCGAGGCCGGGGCGATCGGCTTGAAGTTGCACGAAGACTGGGGGACGACCCCGGCCGCGATCGATACCTGTTTAAGCGTCGCCGACCGATACGATGTCCAAGTGGCCATCCATACGGATACGTTGAACGAAGCCGGATTCGTCGAGGACACGATTCGGGCCTTCAAAGGCCGGACAATTCATTCATTCCATACGGAGGGAGCGGGCGGCGGCCATGCGCCGGACATCATCAAGGTCTGCGGCGAGCCCAACGTGCTGCCGTCGTCCACAAATCCCACGATGCCCTTCACGGTTAATACAATGGACGAGCATTTAGATATGCTTATCGTCTGCCATCATTTGAACAAACGAGTTCCGGAAGATGTGGCCTTCGCGGAATCCCGAATCCGTCGGGAGACGATCGCGGCGGAAGACATCCTGCATGACTTAGGCGCGATAAGCATGATGTCATCTGACTCCCAGGCCATGGGCCGGATCGGAGAGGTGATCATCCGGACTTGGCAGACGGCTCATAAAATGAAAGTTCAGCGGGGACACCTTGCTTCACCAGACGGGCAGGATTCCGAACACCATGACAATTTCCGGGCGAAACGGTATGTGGCCAAGTACACGATCAACCCCGCCATCGCTCATGGGATCGCCCATGAGGTTGGTTCGGTGGAGGTCGGCAAGATCGCGGACCTCGTAATTTGGAAGCCGGCGTTTTTCGGGGTGAAGCCGGAGATGGTGTTAAAAGGCGGGTTTATCGCCCAAGCGCAGATGGGAGATCCGAATGCGTCCATTCCGACGCCGGAGCCGATCATCAGTCGACCGATGTTCGGCTCGTTCGGACGGGCGCTCTATAGCACCAGTTTGACCTTTGTGTCCCAGGCGTCGCTGGACCGGGAAATTCCAAAGAACCTGGGCTTGCAAAAGCGCGTCGTTGCGGTGAAGAACTGCCGCGCCGTCAGGAAACGCGATCTGAAACTGAATGATTACTTGCCCAAGATTGAGGTCGATCCAGAAACGTATGTGGTGACCGCGGACGGGGTGCGGCTTACCTGTGAGCCAGCGATCGTGCTGCCGATGGCTCAGCGATATTTTCTCTTTTAGCGACAGCAAGACTGCGGGGGAGAAAGACGTCGGCCCAATGAATACGAGGGCGTTGCTGGAGGGGCTGAGATTTGCGGATACCTTTTTCCCGTCCGGGGGGTATGCGTTTTCTTCGGGACTGGAAGCGGCTGTTCAAGACGGCGCGGTTCGGGATTCGGCTCAACTCGCTCGATACGGTGAGGATCTGCTGCGTGGGGGGATGAGTCGGCGGGAGGCGTTGGCGGCAAAATCGGCGAGCCGAGCCGGATCGATCGGTTCGTTACCTGCGGCCGTCTGTCTGGATCACGAATTGGATGCCATGAAATTAAGCCGCGAATCCCGCTTGGCCAGTCGCCAGATGGGACGACAGGTTGTTAAAATTGCCGCGGACCAACTGCCCGGTCAAGCAATCGTACATGACTATCGGGAGGCCGTTGAAGCGAACCGAGCCCCAGGGCACTTGGCCGTCGGTCTGGGATTGACGTTGGGCGCCTGCGGCTGGAGCAGCCGAGAAACGGTCGCAGCGTTTCTTTATCAAACGGCCGTGGGGCTCGTGTCAGCTGCCATGCGGCTTTGTCCCATCGGTCAGCGCGAAGGACAGCGGGTTTTGGGTCAGTGGCTTCCATTGATCGATCGCATCAGTCGAGAGATTGATATCAAGACCCCCATGAGTTCGTGGTCGCCTCTCCAAGACATTTATGCTATGCGCCATAGTCAGTTGGAGTGGAGGCTGTTTCGGTCTTAAGGACGAGTGTAGGCGTAGAGAGGGTGGGCGGAGGAACGGTACATTTTGGTGTTCTTATGCATGATCTGAATCATGGACATCATCACGGCGGGATAGAGCCCACTCAAGCCAGAGCGAAGGGTGTTCCGGTCATCGGCGTAGGAGGGCCGGTTGGGTCGGGCAAGACCGCGCTCGTCGAAGCACTGTGTCGTCGCCTCCGGGATCGATATAGCCTGGCCGCCGTGACGAACGACATCTTCACGAAAATCGACGCGGAGATTTTGACCAGCCGCGCGGCCCTGCCGGTTGATCGCATCGTGGGGGTGGAAACCGGAGGCTGCCCCCACACGGCGATCCGGGAAGACGCGTCGCATAATCAAGAAGCGATCGACGATCTGTTGCGTCATCACCCGGACGTTGAGCTGATCTTTCTGGAAAGCGGCGGCGATAACCTGGCGGCGACGTTCAGCCCTGAGTTGGTGGATCACGTGATCTACGTGATCGACGTGGCGGGGGGAGACAAGATTCCGCGCAAGGGCGGGCCGGGGATCACACGTTCCGACCTCCTGATCATCAACAAGATGGATCTGGCCCCGTTCGTTCGGGCCGATTTATCCGTCATGGATCGGGATACCCGCCGTATGAGAGGCGATCTGCCGTTCATCTTTACCAATATATTGACCGGCGAGGGGCTTGACACTGTCGTGAATTGGGTTGAGCAGCGTATCCCCGCCAAGAACCGGTCGGTGTGAACGGCATACCCCCGCTTGTGACACGGAAACGATCGCGTACCCACCTTGGCCTTGATGGAATCGAAGCGGTAGGCCGTTTCGGTACGTTGCAGCTTGCTTACGGTGCGCGCCATGGTCGGACAATCCTGACGCGCTCGCATTGCACGACTCCCTGGCATGTGCTTCCCCCCGTGTACCTCGATGAGACGGGCGCTGCCTACACGCAGTTGGTCAATCCCTCAGGTGGGTTGGTGGGGGGGGACTGTCTCTCCATCGAACTGAACCTGGATAAGGGGGCGCACGTTCTTATTTCCACGCCGTCCGCCAACCGTGTCTATCGATCAGAAGAAAAACCGTCGGAGCAGATTGTCACGATTACGGTTGGGTCGGGTGCCATTCTGGAATGGTTGCCCGAACAGACCATTCCATTTGCCGGATCACGGTTTCGGCAGATCATTCGCGTGCAATTGGAGCCTGGTGCGACGATTATGTTGTGGGATGTTGTTGCTGCGGGACGAATCGCTCGAGGAGAACGGTGGGCGTTTGCCACTCTAGAGAATGAAGTGCAGATTACGACGACTTTGGGAGGAGTGCTTCTGGAACGATATAGGCTTGACCCCTCGACGGATCTTGGACAAGTCGGACTGGCGGAAGCATGGAATTACGTCGCGTCGCTCTATGTAGTCGGTGACTCGATTGCACCGGAGATCTGGAATCGGCTGGAGTCGAAAGCGGCGTCTCTGCTGGATGAACGGCCGGGGCAGGTGCTGGGGGGAGTCTCGACACCGGTCGTGCCCGGTCTTGCCGTCAAACTCTTGGCCAAGGCGGCTCCGGATTTGAACCGAATCTTCGGCGCGCTGTGGGCGGCTGTGCGCCGGGAATTATGGAATCTCCCCGCAGCATCCTTGCGAAAGTATTAAGCCGCGGTCTCCACGGTTTTTGCCATCATCCGCCGGATGCGGGTCGAAGCCCGGAGCCCTTTGCCGCGGGATCACCGGCCGTTCGGAGCGACCAGGCTAATCCCAGGAATGCGAGGGTGGCGATCAGCCATTTCGATGGGTCGAAGTTGTACCACCGCGGGCCGTTGCGATAGTCGCTCGGATAGGTGTGGTGATAATTGTGGTACCCCTCGCCGAACGTCAACAATGACACCAACCAACTGTCGCGGCTCGAATCGGTTTGACTGTGCGGCTGGCGTCCCCAGATGTGGCAGATCGAATTGATGCAAAATGTGGAATTGAGGACGGCGAATGTTCGGCCGATGCCGGCCAGCATGAAACAGCTCAGTCCGCCGCGCCACCCCCCGTATAGAAATCCCGCCAGAAACGGCAGCGCCAGCCCCGACAGCACGATCGGAACGTAGTACCGGTGTTGCCACATGACGATCGGATCCTGCCGGAGTCGCACTGCGTATTTTTCATCGGTGTACCGTTGTCCCACCAAGAGCCACCCGCAGTGGCTGTACCAAAATCCGCGCGTCGCGTTGTAAGGGTCGGCTTCTTGATCACAGGCCGCATGGTGCCGGATATGGTCGGCTCCCCACTTCAGCGCCGAGTTTTGGAGCGCCCATCCGCCGGCGATCAACAACCCCGCCTTGACCCAACCGGGACAGGCAAAGCTGCGGTGCGAAATCAAACGATGATAGCCGACGGTAATGCCCAGCCCGGTGACCACGTACAATAGACCGAACATCATCCAGTCAAGCCGATTGTACCCGTAGAGATATCCGAAGAGGGGGACGCCGATGACCGTCGCGGCCACAATCAGACAGAAGAGAAACACCGTTGCAAACTGAGGATAGGCGCGCCGTGGACCGGTTGAGGTTTGATCGGAAAGCCCCGAGAAAAAAGGACTGGGCGGTGGAGAGGCTTTGGAACAATTTGATGTGTGAACCATGCAGGTGAATCGGACTCTAGATTCCCTCTGGCGAAAAAAAGAAAACCGGTAACGAAATCGGCTGCACTTTAGCAGGTTGCCGGCCGATTCGCCATTCATTTTTTATCAGGTCTGGTGTTCGGCGGCGAATCATGTCAGGCGCTATGCGGGAATTGTGATAAGGAGTGAGAATCGTCTTCTTAAGGAGAGCGAACCTGAAAGAGATTCCGTGCGTGCGATTCCACCGAAATTTTTGGTCTTGTTTGCAAAGGCGGGGTGCGGTAATATTCGTCCAAGTCAACGAGTCCTAGGCCAGTCTTTCCGGCACGTTGCCGATCGTCGTGACACAATCCAGCGTAGGCTGTTCCCGTGTGTCGATCGGGGGGATCCGGGAGGGGACTCCCTAGGGACGCAATGGGACCCCTAAAAGTCCATCACAAGGAGGCAATGTTATGAGGCGTTCGTTATCGATCATGTTGGGCGTGGTAGCCGTCGCCGTGGTGGCGGCGCCTGTCGCGTCGTTTGCGGGCGGGACGATTTCCGGCAAAGTCACCTATGCCGGAAAATCCGAGCAGAAGGAGTTTTTATTCTCCAAATTCCCCAACCCGAATTTCTGTAATAAGATCCCGACCAAGGGCTTGGCGGAAGGAGATAAGCGGTTTATCAGGACGATCGAAGTGGGTAAGGACGGTGGATTGAAGAACGCGATCGTTGCAGTGGTGGATATCGAAGACAAAGCGTTCATGGATGGCTATGCCGGCACTGAGGTCAAGGCGGAGTTCTGTGATTTCCAGCCGTTCAGCGGCATTGTCGTCAACAATCGGCCGTTTAAGGTCGAAAATTTCGATGCCGATCCGGACGACCCCAAATCGGTGGCAGGCGTGCTTCATAACCCGCACAGTTTTGTGGTGAAGGGCGCAACTTCCGCGACCGGCTTCAACATCGGTCTTGCCAAGAAGGGTGACAAACTGGAAAAGCCGGTGGTGTTCCGCGGCGGTGCGGAGAAAGAGGGTTATTTCCGTTTGCAGTGCGATCAGCATGAGTTCATGCAGTCCTTCTTTCTTCCGGTGAACAATCCGTACTACGCGGTGGCGAAGGAAGACGGTTCGTTCGAGATCAAGGATGTTCCGGCCGGCAAGCATAAGGTGGTGGCGTGGCATCCGTTTGCCGGGAAAGCCAAGAAGATCGAGTTTGAGGTCGATGTGACGGACGGTGGAACGGCCAATCTCAAGGCCGAGATCAAGTAAACGACTTCTCTCGACTCACGGGTCTTGTCGAAAGGCAGCGGGCCATCCGCTGCCTTTCGTGTTTTTGCGGAGAATCAATCCCTTCGCTCCTTGCCTTTCGATTTCCGATCTCGGTAAGATTCTTCCTTTCTGCGGCAATACTGATGACAGGGAGGCGTGTGTCGCGAGAGCTTTCGCTCGCCGAGGTTTTTCAGCTCGGCTACTACTGGGAAACGAAAATTTTATTGACCGCGGTGACGCTGGACGTGTTTTCCGCGCTGGACGGCATGCCAAAAACCGCCGGTGAGGTCGCAAGCCGGATCGACGCTCATGAACCGACGCTCCGCCTGTTGTTGAACGCCCTTGTGGCCATGAAATTGCTGACCAAAGAAGGCGATCGGTATGGCAATTCGTCGGTCGCGGACAAGCATCTTGTCAAACGGTCGCCCCACTATGTGGGGCACTTGCTGCTGCTTCATGATGCGGAATGGAACAATTGGGGCAAGTTGGAGGAAACCGTTCGCACGGGGAGGCGGGCTGTCGATCGACACGTGTTCGAGACCGACCCGGAATTAGGCGGCAACGTCTTGGCCGTGTTGGATCGAATCGGTCGGCAGAGCGGCCCGGAATTGGCGAGACGCCTTGGGTTGAGCGGGCCCGTTCGTCTGTTGGATTTGGGGGGAGGAGCCGGAACGAACGCGATCGCGTTTTGTGAAGTATATCCTGATTTGACCGCGACGGTGTTTGATCTTCCTACCACGCTTCGACTGACGGAGAAGACGATAAAAGAAAGAGGGTTGGCCTCGCGGATCGCCTTGCGTCCCGGCGATTTTAACCGGGACCCTCTCGGCGGCCCCTACGACGTCGTGTTGATGTCCGACGTGTTGCATTATCAGACCGATGACGCGAATGAAGCGTTGGTCGAAAAAGCGTTCGTGCATCTCGCGCCTCAAGGGCGATTGGTCATCAAAGATCGTTTTCTTGACGAGGCGGGAACCGGTCCCGCATGGACGACCGCGTTTGCCGTGCACATCCTGGTGAACACCCAGGCCGGAAGTTGTTATCGATGCAGTGATGCGGTGAGATGGATGACGAAGGCCGGGTTTGCCGACATTACGGAGTTGGAAAAGACGGCCGTCGTCCAAGGCGTCAAGAGTCGGGCGATCTGACGCATGGCACGTGAAGCGACGACGAATAGGCCTGGCGCTTTGAACCGAAACAGCCGGCGAACGATCTGACGAGAGAGATCCGACGATGGATTGGCTGCGGGAGTCCGGATTTTTTGGCACCCATGCCACGGTGGGGGCGGACTTGAGCCAATTGATGGCGACGCTCTTTACCGTTTTGTTCATTGTCGGATGGGCGCAGGCTCGCAAGCAACACACCGATGCTCACCACTGGTTGATGTTGGGCGGCATGGTCTCCATGGCCGGTTTCTTTGTGGTCTATTATCTGTTCCGCCAGCTCGGCGTCTTGGCGTTCGAGGGGAAAGAAGGATTCGGCGGTTCTCAGGAACTGTACGACCGCGTGTTCGTCCCCGTGCTGATCCTTCACATTACCCTCGTCATCGTCGGTCTCATCATGGCGGTGTATCTCATCGTCCTCGGCTTTCGAGTCCAAACGTTTGTCGGCGGGAAACGGCGGCTGAAAGCCGGCCCCAGGCAAGCCTCATGGGGTGCGATCGCCAAGCTGTGGACCGCCGTCGGCGGCTTGATAGGAACGTATCTTCTCTATCTGCACCTGACAGACCGCCTTTCAATGCGGAGGTCCAGTGTCTGGATCGCGTTTATGCTCATCTTTACGGTGGTGTTGCTGATGGAGATGGCGATTCAACGGATATGGCCGGACGGAGCTCAGCGACATCGGGCGTTGGGTCGATTCACCATGATAATCTACTGCGTGCTGTTCATGACCGGGAGCTTCACCTACACGATGCTGTACATTCTCTATCCGGGAAAAATCGGGTGAGGATCATTGTGGCGAAGCGACGGCGCATGACCCTTGAGCGAGGTAGGGGGTCGGCCGCGAGTCGGGTCTTGCGGTCGCTGCTTCTGGAGCGACCGGCGGATATGGGACGATGTTGACCTGCGGCTGTGGGCGGTGGATGCATACGGAGGGGATCGAGGAACGGGCTTGCGAAGACGGAGCGGCCCAGTGGTTTATTCGGTCCGAATGTCGTGGGTGCGGACTGAAGGTGGGCGTTGATGTGCCGGCGGGTAACATCGGCGGATTGGTCGATCGATTGATGTGGACGGACGAGGCGCTGCATCGGTTGGACCGAATGCCGCCGTACCTGGCATCACTCGTTCGGCAGGAAGCGGAAGAGCGGGCCAGAGCCAGAGAAACAAGGGTTGTTACTTACGACTTGCTGCTCCATCTCTCGTCCGAAGAACGGATCGAGTGGGAACCGGAAGCGGAACGGCGATTGGAAAAAGTGCCGGCCGCCGTGCGAGCGATGGCGAAGATTGAGCTGGAACGGACGGCGGTCGATCGCGGGATGACTGCCGTGACCGTGTCGCTGATGGAAGAGGTCAAAGCGAAGTATTTTGGAATGGGAGCTCAGCGGACGTAGGAAACGGAGACGTCGCGCGGAAACGTGCGACCCAACGTACGACTCATGGCCCGCTTCTCTCCTCACACTTCACATTCGTCGGGGGAAGTTGATGTTGCATCGGATGGCTTTGCGAGTGCTTCCCAGCTTGAGCCTGGCTGTGACGGAGGCATCCGTCCGAAAACGGAAACGCCTGATCATGCTTGTGCCGGGCTTGATCGCCTTCGCGGTGTATCGTGTGGTCAAACACCTGGTGTCGATTGCGGAGCCGCTGACGTTGCTCTCGTTAAGCAGTCTGATCGCGATGGCAACGGCCTTGTTCGCTTACCGGATCGGGCGATCCGCCTCCTGGGGGGTGATTGCCCGCCAAGACGGCGGACGTGTTCTCGCGTGGATGGCTTTCTGGATCGGAGCGGTCTACGGCGCGCAGCTCTCGCTGCTGGTGTTGGCGCTGTTGGGGATGGTGGGCTACGACTATCTGCAACATCCGGATGGTCCAGCCATGATGGCGATCATGGTGGCTTGCACGTCGGTCGCGCGGGATGCGTTCGAAATCGGCCATGTGCGCCGGCTGGCCGCAATGGGCAGACCGTTTCCCACGTTCCCCGACGGAGCGCCGTTGCGAGACATGATAAGGAGCCGCGCGGCTCAAGTCGGTCCCTGGGTGGCGGCCGGATCGGTGATCGGTGCGGCGGCCGCGTCCCTCGATCACGTGGTCATGGGACAGCAGGCGATCATCGTGCAATTGCTCGCCGTGACGGTGTTGGGAGGTGCGATCACCTTGTGCGCCTATTTCGGCGGTATGGGCGGACGCGCCTCATGGACGGCGAGATTTTCCGCGACAAGCGCATCCGAACTCTTCAAGTATTGGTGGTGGCCGGGGCTTGCGTTTTCGTCCACCTATTATTTGGTCGCGGCGGGCGTCGGCCTGTTTGTCGTGCAATGGCCGACCATGGCCCCCGGTTTTCCCGTCGCCGGCGGAGGATTCGTGGGCGGAATGATGGCGCTCTACGGATACTACTTGGGATATCGCCGGCATGTGGAAGAGCAACAGGGACAAAGAATCGATGAAGCCCTGCTCCGGTGTCCGTTTGTGATGGGCATTCTTGGAAAAGCACAACATGTGAGCACGCCGATGCCGACTGTTCCTGGATCAAAGGTGTAGCATGGTTGTTCGGGATCGTTTGCGACGAGAGAAACGAGCGGCACTCAAATTGATGGGGATCATTGCGACACTGATCGCCTTGCTGGGGTTCGTCGGCATGGAAGGGGCTTCTTTGGCCGAGGAGTCGCTGGACGTCTATTTCAACACGCCCGGCGCGCCGCAAGGTCCCGCCGCGCCCGCGCCTCATGAAACGGCGTACCCGCAGATCGGCTCATTCGACAGCCGGGCGTTGGTGTGGTTTGTGACTCAGCAGCACACGTATTTCGGCGGGTTCGTGCTGGCGCTGCCGCTCTTTTGTGCCTTGCTGGAATTTCTGGGATTGATGACCTCCAAACCGGCGTTGTCGCTCAGATATGACGGGTTGGCGAGGGATCTGGCGAAGGTGGCGGTGTTGGCGCTCTCCGTGACCGCCGTCATCGGAAGTCTGATGCTCGCGATGTTTATCGGGTTGTATCCGAGCTTCATGACCTACATGGGCGGAACCTTCAAATCGTTTATGCCGGCTTATGCCGCCGTGTTCGTGGTCGAGTCCGTGCTCCTGATCATTTATTACTATAGTTGGGACCGGATGACCGAGCGGGGCATGAAATGGGTGCACGCGGCCATTGGGGTGGCGACGAACATCGTGGGGACCGCCCTGTTGCTGCTGGCGAATGCCTGGTCGGCGTTCATGATGGCGCCGGCGGGCGTGGATGCTCAAGGCCGGTTTCTTGGGAACGGGTGGCATCTGCTGCATTCCGTCCTCTGGAATCCGCTCAACGTGCATCGGTTTCTGGCCGACATCATGTCCGGCGGGGCGGTCGTGTTGGCGTACGCCTGCTACCGGTTCTTTACCGCCAAGACGATAGAGGAACGCGCCTACTTCGATTGGGTGGGGTACGTTTTTCTCTTCGTGACGGTGTGTGCGTTGGTGCCCATGCCGATCGCCGGGTATTGGCTGATGCGGTCGGTCTTCGCGTTTCGGCAAACCATGGGCGTGACCATGATGGGGGGGCTGCTGACGTGGATGTTTGTCGTGCAGGCGTTGCTGATCGGGGCTCTCTTTCTGGGCATCAATTATTACATCTGGCAAGGCATGGCGCGGCTGAAGGGGGCGGAACGGTATCAACCATATTACCAATTGGTGTTCGGCGGTCTTCTACTGGCGTTGTTCATATGGTTGACTCCTCATACGCTGCTCATGTCTGCGGGAGAGGTGAAGGCGATGGGCGGCGCGCAGCATCCGGTCATCGGAAACTATGGAGTCATGTCGTCCAAGAACGGAGCCATCAACGTCATTTTGCTCTGCACCGCTCTCAGTTTCTTGTACATGCGACGGGCGAATCGGACCATGACGGTGCCGTGGGTCACGACGGGTAATGTGGTGATTGCGGTGCTGTTTGCGGTCGGTCTCGTGAACGTCGTGGGACTGTCGATTTACGGGTTCTACGTGCCGGCGAACGTTCGCGTGGGATTATCGGCGCCGCAAGCCTTCACGACTTTTACGGTCATCGTCGTCGGGCTGTTAATCAATCGTGCCATGCTGAAGCGGTCGATCGTTCACGGGCCGATTCAATGGGGAAAAATTCCGGCGCGCGGCATGGTCGTGCTGTTCGCCATGGCGGCGGCCTTCAGTTGGGTGATGGGGCTGATGGGCTATATTCGCTCATCCGGACGGTTGGCGTGGCACGTGAGCGAAGTGATGGCCGACGTGTCGCCCTGGGCGTTCACTCCCGACCTGGCGTTCGCCGCGAAAATGGTGACGTTGAACATGGTGGTCTTTTGGGGGGCGGTGCTGGTTCTTTTTTGGATGTGTCAATGGGGTCGGCGACCGGTGATGGGCGAAGAACGTCATAATACGAATGCGCCGCTGTTGTCGCCGGTTTCTTCACCGGAAGCCTGATGAAAGAGACGGAGAGGGGTAAGCTGATGCGATGGAATGTGCCGATTCAAATCATGGTCATCGCTTTTGTAGCGGCCGGATTTGCCTTCTGGCCCGGTTTCGGCCTGGCGGAAGGCCAAGTCCTGATCCTGGAGGATTTCAAAACAAAAGATGCCGACGGGTTTCCTTCGCATTGGGAACACGAAAGCCAACGGAGCAAATCAAAAGGTCGCGAAGCCTACAAAGTTCAATCGGAGAACGGCGACGTCTTTTTGTCGGCGAAGGACGCTGGGCAACGAATCAAAAAAAAGAAAATCGATTGGGACCCCAAAGCCTATCCAGTCTTGACCTGGCGATGGCGGTTATTGAAGGCGCCGGCGGGAACCGAACCGCTCGCCGCCGTCTATGCTTCGCTCGATACCGATCTTCTGTTTATTCCGGTCTTCACGAAATATGTCTGGAGCCCCTCGAAGCCCGAAGGGACGCTCACCGAGGGAGGAATGTTCAGCGGGTCCGAGCTCGTGGTCCAAAGCGGGACCGCGACGTTGGGACAGTGGTTCGAGGAGCGCGTGAACGTGTACGAAGATTTCAAGAAGATTCATGGGCATGAACCTGCGGCAAAGGCATGGGGGATCTCGATTGTGGCGGGACCCGGTGTCGAGATCGATATCGGTCCGCTGATGGCGCTTCCAGGAAAATAGAAAATAAATCAGTGAGTCAAGACCGATGAATCAGCGACTCCGAGCGATGCCGATGGGGAAAGTTCTGGACATTCTTCTGGGGATGACGGTGATGGGGACCGTCGGAACTCTGATCGGGATGGTCATGGGATGGGGAGCGTTGCCCCTTGCCGTGTTGATCGGGTTGTTGCTGGGCGGTGTCGTCGGGTTTTTGGGCGGCCGCCGGTTTCTTGTGAGCATTATGACGGGAACGCTACTGGGAGGAGCGCTGGCGTGGTTGGTAGCGGATGTTGAGAGGATTTGGGTGGGCGCGGGCGCGGGCGCCGCGATGGGCGGATTCCTCGGTGTCCAAGTGTCGATGCTGCTGGATTTTCGTGCGGCCAGGAAGGCTTCGTCCGATCGCACCGAGCCGTCGGCGCCGCAACCGTAAACGGCGAGGGAAATGGCGTGGAAAACAGAGGCGTGTTGTATGGATCGATCATTTTTGTCTTTGCGTCGTTTTTTGGATTGATCGGCATGCTGGTCTATGAATCGTACAAGGCGAGCAAGCTCAAAGAACTTGCGAAATCCGTGACATCCGAAACTCAGTCCGCGGCGCCAAAAGCGATGCCCCAAGACTATTCGATGTACAAAACGAAAATCGGCGATGAGGGGCGTGAAATGGTGCAGATTCCCGAAGGGCCGTTCACCATGGGGAGTAACGACGGTGATCCGGATGAAGCCCCTGAACACCAAGTGTTCTTAAAGGGGTTCTATATTGACTTGAGGGAAGTGACGCAGGCGGAATACATGCGATTCGCCAAAATGACGAAGCGCCCGATGCCGAGAATCGAAGTGTTCGAGGACGACCAATCCAAGCTGCTTCAGCCCGAGTTCGCCGCCATGAGCGTCTCTTGGAGCGACGCGGCGGCCTATTGCAAGTGGGCCGGCAAGCGCCTGCCTACGGAGGCGGAATGGGAAAAGGCGGGACGAGGCGAGGGGAAAAGGAAGTATGCCTGGGGCGATAAGTTTGCTCCGGAGCATGCCAATTTGGACGGGAGCGAAGACGGTTATAAATATCTTGCCCCTCCCGGCTCGTTTGAGTCGGGGCGGAGTCCGTACGGGCTGTATGATATGACCGGCAACGTCGCGGAGTGGGTGGCCGATTCGTACGACGAGAACTATTACAAGAAATCGCCGTACCGCGACCCCAAAGGACCGGAAGACGGAGACCTCAAAGTGGTCCGCGGGGGATCGTGGCGAGAAACGACCCATAACGCGAGACTCTCCAAGCGATTTGCGGCAAAACACTGGCGTGCTGACATCACGATCGGGATCCGTTGCGCGGCGGATCTTGATCAGGAAAGCGGATCAGTTTCCGCTCCGTGAGGCGGGCATGCTCGAGACCAAATTCAAAGTTGTTTTTTTGATCGTCGTGTTGATCTGCGCCGCTCTTCCCATAGCGGGCATTATGAAGGGGACGACGTTGACGCCTTACGAAGAGCCGGTTGGAGAAGCGACCACAATAGTTGAACCGGAGGTCGACAATGTATCCGAGGAAGAGCCGATTGAAGAAGAGATGGTGAGGATCCCGGCGGGACCGTTTATCCGGGGCACCGAGAGCGGGGGGTTTGACGAGCAACCACAACGAGCGGTCTATCTGGAGGAGTTTTTCATCGATCGATACGAAGTGACCAACGCGCAGTATCAACAATTCGTTCTGGCGACCGGACATCGGAAACCGGGTTTGCCGGCACGGTATGCCAAGAGCGGCGGAAAAATGAAGGGGCCCAATCAACCAGTGGTGTACGTCTCTTGGGAGGATGCGGACGCGTATTGCCGATGGAAGGGAAAGCGTCTTCCGACGGAGGCAGAGTGGGAAAAGGCCATGCGCGGCAGTGATGGGAGACTTTGGCCCTGGGGGAATAATGAATTGCCCAATGGCGCAAACTGGGCTCGAGTGCAGGACAGATACGAGGTGTCCGCCCCGGTAGGCAGTTTCAAAACGGACCACAGCCCTTACGGAGTCATGGATGGAGCGGGCAATGTGATGGAGTGGGTCGCCGATTGGTACCAGGAAACATATTATAGAGATTCGCCAGACAAGAACCCTACAGGACCGGAGTATGGAACCTATCGGGTACTTCGAGGGGGAGGGTACACGACCACCGGAGCCGACATCCGTATTACGAGTCGAAGCAAAATGATGCCTGATTTTCGGGATGAGACGATAGGATTTCGCTGTGCAACGTCAGAAATTTCGGGAAATGAGCGGGTCAATGAAAAGACTTGATGCTAAAGAAAATCGAAGTAATACAAGATCAAAAACACGGCCAAAATGATGTTGACAACCATTCCAGCCAAAACTATAATGTCAAACACTTTTGCATTTTTCGACATGATTTTTTCCTTGCAAATTCAAAATTTCACACCGCATTCGCGAGGAGTTGATTAACACAGGGTCACCTCTCTGTCAAGAAACACAAGGCCGGTCATTCATTCCTTTTGATCAAGAACAAGGAGCTATGGGATGGCAGAGGCAGCACAGCAGGATAGCGATATTAAAATCAAAATCGGCAAAATGATTTTTTACATCACCTGTGCGGTTGGGCTATGGTTTTTTTACTGGTTCGCGGGTATTCAGTGTCCCTGCTAAACGGGCGGGAGTATCAGGCGAAGTTGTGGGCCCGGCTGATATTGGTGAAACCGATGGAGAAGTAAAGAAAAGAGGAAGGACATGAGCGCACTAAATAATCCGGTCATTGCGGTAATTGTGTCGCTGGTCATCGCGGTGGGGTACTTTACGTTGGTTGATCACTACTTGATGGAGATGCAAGGGTTGGATTTTTGGTATCTCTTCCGCCAATAGGCTGACTTGACTTGAATGGAAGTGAAGCGAAGACGAGATCGCAAAGTAATTGTCCTGCTTTAAGGAGGTATTTTCATGGGTGTCGTAACCCGGAAGAAGTTATTCTCGACCATTGCGCTGGGCGCGATGGTTGTTGCTCTTCTGCTTCCGATCGTTATGGCGCTTCCATCGCCGGCTACAGGTGAAGAGGCTCCAGTTGCCGAGGGGGCGCAGAAGGAAGGTGAAAAAGTTGAGAAGGCGAGGGATGTCTACTATAAGACCGAAGGTATTGTAGTCGGTGCTCCTGCTCCTAAGACGACGGATGGCCCTGCCGATTATCCGCGATACAACTTTGAAAGCCGGGTCTTGCTCTGGTTTGCCAACCAGCAGCATCTTTACTATGGAAGCTTTGTTCTTGCCGTCCCAATTTTTTGCATGATCATTGAATTCATGGGGGTGGTTACGAAGGATAAGGCGCTCGCCAAGCGATATGATCAGTTGGCGTATGACTTTATTAAGATCAGTCTGACCGCCTATTCGTTGACGGCCATCCTGGGCGGAATTCTTATTTTTACTTTTCTGACGCTATATCCGACCTTTTTCTCGTACCTATCAAGTATTTTCCGCCCGGTGATGCATATCTATGCCTTGATGTTCGTTGCGGAAAGTGGAACCCTCTATATTTACTATTATGGTTGGGACAAAATGAAAGAGGGTTTTTTGAAGTGGATCCATTTGAGCATGTCCGTCATTCTGAATGTGATCGGGACGCTGCTCATGTTTCTGGCGAATTCGTGGATCGGCTTCATGATGTCGCCTGCCGGTGTTGATGAGCAGGGCCGCTATCTGGGGAACATTTGGCACGTCATTCATACCGCTTTGTGGAATCCGCTGAACCTCCACCGCATTCTTGGCAACATGGCGTTCGGGGGTGGCGTGGTGGCTGCCTATGCAGCCTATAAATTCCTGGCTGCAAAAACGGATGAAGAGCGCGCTCATTATGATTGGATGGGTTATATCGCGATGGCGCTCGGAGTGGCGTTTCTCATTCCTCTTCCATTTGCCGGCTACTGGCTGATGAGGGAAGTATATGCTTACAGGCAGCAAATGGGGATTACGCTTATGGGCGGTCTCTTGGCTTGGCTGTTTATTATTCAGGCTACGATGATCGGGATCTTGTTTTTGAGTACCAATTATTATTTGTGGCAAGCGATGGGCCGTATGCGAGGAGCCGAGAAGTATCAACGGTATATTAAGTACCTGGTCTTTTTGTTGGCGTGCGGATTCATGGTCTTTATTACTCCGCATACCATGGTGATGACGCCAGCCGAATTGAAGGCGATGGGAGGGCAGCAGCATCCGGTTCTGGGCAATTATGGTGTCATGTCGGCGAAAAATGGAGGCATCAACGTTATTATTACGACTACAGTGCTGAGCTTTGTCTGGTACATGAGAGGAAATAAGGTTTCAACTGTATCGTGGGCAAGGTTCGGCAATATCTTTATGGGAGTGTTTTTTGCCTGTGCGTATATAAACATCATATTCCTTGCCATTTATGGCTATTACATTCCGGCGAATGTTCGTGTCGGTCTCTCTGTGCCTCAAGTTGCAACGACTCTTTCGTGCCTCTTTTTCATGTTTACCCTCAACAGCATGATGATGAAGGGGGCCAAGCAGATGGGCCCGATCGAATGGGGGAAAATTTCAGCCCGTTCTCAGTATGCGCTCATCATGCTGGCAACCGCCTTTACTTGGATGATGGGGTTGATGGGCTATATTCGTTCATCGGTTCGTCTTTTTTGGCATGTCAATGAAATTATGCGGGACAACTCTCCGTGGGCCTATACTCATACGGTAGGGTTTGCTGCCAATGTGATTTCGGCCAACGTTCTGTTTTTCTGGATCAGTATTCTCTTTGTCTTCTGGCTCGGTAGTTTGACGGCAAAGAAGGCTCCTGTTGAGTCGAAAGTTGGGGTTCCTGGAGCTATTCCGCAGCCGGCTGGAAGTCATTGATGGACTTTTATCTAAGGATCGGCTTTGTGAGAAAAGGAACGGCGTCGCAGCTCTTTTTCTTGTAAAGCGGTAGGAGGGTTAGCACCTTGGGTAATTTGATTGCTGAGGCATTTTCAATGGGTTGGATGGCGATTGCCATCCTGGCTGGGCTTCTTGTCTATTTTCAGGTATCGATCAGTGATCCTTCAGCCAAGAAACGAGCTGTTTTTAAAACGTTTATCGGGATCATTTCGACTTTCCTCTTATTTGTGGCAATCGCCAACTATAAGACCAATTTTTATGGAGAGAGCAGGCTGTTGCCTGTTTCTCTCGTCATGATTACCGCCACGTCCTTTATTATGGCTTTGTACTTCACCAATCTGAGCGCGTTGCTCAAGATCGGTGGGTTTATGTTCTTTGTTGCGGCGTTTTTGTCCGGATATGGAAATTGGCTTCCTCAGGTGGAGGGAGGGTTTCCTCCGGTAGAGGAAAAGCTTGATTTTAATTCCATGACGGCTCAACAGTTGGCTGATGAAGGGGAAAAGATTATTTTTGGAGGAATCGGAAAAAATAAAGAGCAAGGAGCCATTGGTAAAGGGCAGTGTCCCTTGTGCCATGCCTTCCATGCCGGGATGTTGGGAGAGCGTGCTCCAAATTTGCTCGGATTGGTTAATCGCTCCAAGGAGCGGTTGGAAGATCCCAAGTACTCTAAGGGGAATCCTGCTAAACGAGACTATGCAGTAAAAGAAGCTTTCCCTGGATCTGGAACGGCTGAGAACGCTCAAGAGTATATTGCAGAGTCGCACGCTTGTCCGAGCTGTTACGTGGTCGCAGGGTATGGGGTGAAGGGGACGAATGATAGAGAGAGTCCCATGCCAGCCATTCATAAGCCGCCAATTTCTTTGAGCCTTCCAGAATTGGCGGCTGTTGATACGTGGATGTATGTGCGGGAAGGGTTGGAGCCTCCTTCTTTTGAAGAAATAGTCAAGTCCTATGAAAAATTTATTCCTGAAGGGGATCGCCCGCAACTTCAGGAGGATAAGCCAGCAGGAGGGGGAGCGACATCATTAATGGCAGATGGTTCAGAGCCTGTTGATCAAATTTTTGCCAAAGCTCAATGTGTCGCATGTCACACCATACCCGGTATTCCCGGGGCTGTTGGCACTATCGGCCCGAAGCTTGAGGAAGGAACGACGGCCGCTCAGCGTATCAAGGCACCGGATTACAAGGGGACAGCCAAGTCGCCGGCCGAATATATTATGGAATCGATTGTTGATCCAAGTGCATACGTCGTCAAGCCGTTTCCTGACAACACCATGCCTAAAGTATTCGGTCAAAAATTGAGTGCCGGGGCTCTTAAGAAAATTGTGGATTATCTTTCCCAAGTCAAAGTGGGAGCACCGCCACCAAAAATTTCATAGACTAGTTAGAGTCCATATTTTTGTTTGAGAGTGTAAAGGGAGTAAGCGATGAAAGCACTGATGTCGCTCGGCGCCTTAGTGGGGGTTGTCGGTTTGCTGCTGCTGGCTGGAATGATATTCGATGTTATTCCTTCGAATACCATTCGTCTTGTCGAAGGGTACATGCCAATGCAGATGCTCTTCGAGGTCGGGTGCTACGTTCTTGGATTTACCGGCTTAAGCTATATGCTCAATGCGATGGGAATGGGAATTCCAAGATTCTGGCAAGGTATTGGATTTTGGATATTTTTCCTTCTCTATATCAAGTACAGAGTTTATCCCCCCATTCCGTTCAGCGTTCGGGCCATGTATGGCACGGTGGGGCTTGTCGCCGTTCTTATGTGGGTTTCTGCGAATGAAGAAGATTGGAAAAAGTTCAAACAGCCTATCTTGAACGTCTTGGATGCGCAAACCGGGTTTAATAAAGTGCTTCGATACGTTTATTTGATCGCTCTTCCGATTCTCACGTGGGGTTTTTCTTACAACGTTATGATGCCGAAATCGGAAGAACCGATTGAGTTGAGAACTGTGCATCCTGCTCCGCCTGCCAGTACCAAAGTGCATGGCAAGACGTATGTATTGCAAACCTCTTTGAATCCCTATCGTGTAAACACGGAAGGCAAATACGATCAGGAATATAGCAATTCGCTCATTGTTGAGCAGGGCATGGGGCGGCTCATGAAGCCGAATGCCAATCCTTGGGATGAAAAAGCTGAAGGATACTTAAAGTATGTTCGTGAAGGCGGAGAAATCTTTTTCCAAAATTGCCACTTCTGTCATGGTGATAATTTAAACGGCCGTGGTCTTCACGCTTTTGCCTTTAATCCCATTCCCGCGAATTTCACTGATCCAGGGACAATTGCCCAGTTGCAGGAGACGTTTATCTTCTGGCGTGTCGCAAAAGGTGGAATGGGGCTTCCGAATGAAGGGTTCCCATGGGCATCCGTCATGCCGCCTTGGGAGCAGCATTTGACGGCTGATGAAATGTGGAAAGTCATTCTGTTTGAATATTGGCATACTGGGTATTATCCGCGAACCTGGGATTGATCGTATTTCAGATTTGTTCATTTCTTCATTAAGGAAGAGGAACGCTATGCAAAACAGTGGAACTCAGAAGGCGGGTCTGACACTGTCAATTGCCTTCGGGGCCGTGTTAATTACCGTTGGTATGGAAATTCCGGCTTTTGCTCAAGGGGGAATCCCTGAAGGTTTTAAAAAAGGAGAACTGGCGGCACCGCCCTCCGCTGAAATGATTGAGGCCGGTAAACGGGTCTATTTTACAAAGTGCGTGTGGTGTCATGGTGTTGATGGTGCGGGGGATGGGCCTGGTGCCGATCGGCTCTGGCCGCGCCCGCGTAATTTTAATCAGGGAACGTTCAAAATTCGTCATACAGCCAGCGGTGAGCTTCCACTGTTTGATGCTAAAAAGCCTGTTCGCGGTCAGAATGACCTTTTCGATACTGTGACCCATGGGTTGCCTGGATCGGCTATGCCGCCCTGGGAAGGTATCTTGACCGAGGAACAACGACTCCAAGTGCTGGCTTTCGTTACAACTCAGCTCGTGAAAGATAGGAGCTTTACGGACAAGCAGTCGGAGACCCAAACCATTCTGAACATGGCGGAGCTGAAGCCCAAATCAGCAACGGAAGAAAGCATCAAAAGAGGATCCGAACTGATTGTTGAAAAAAAATGCATTGAATGCCATGGTCTTGAGGGCCGTGGTGATGGAAATGCGTTCAATTTGAAAGACGATTGGGGATTCTCCATTCAGCCAGCCAATTGGCATAAATGCTGGAACTTTAGAGGAAGCAGGCAGGACCCTTACAACGTAGTCAATATTTTCAGGACTTTCTCGACAGGGATCAACGGAACTCCCATGCCGTCCTTTGCGGACAATACCACGATAGATGAGCGATGGGATATTGCCAATTTTGTGAATTCCCTGTGCGAGCGGGATGAAGAGGGGAAGCCTCTTTCTATTGATCCTTTAACCGATAAGCCCAAGATCAATTTTGTGATCCCCTCGAATATGGTGGAGGGGGACATTCCGGCCGATATTGAGAATGAAGCGTGGAAAAATGCACCGCGTCGCTATGTCGCAATGGGCGGGCAAATTACCCATAAGCCAAGAAATTTTGTGAATCGAATTGACGACATCTGGGTTCGGTCTTTGTACAACGACAAGTCCATTGCCTATCTCTTGGAATGGGATGACCGGACAAAAAGCGTGGCCGAGGGCAAGCTGCCCTGGGCTCCAACGGAAGTCAACATTGATATTCAGGAACAAGAGCCTTCCACTGGAGAAGGGGGTTCCATCGCGGCAAAGCAAAATAACTATCCCGTCTATAACGACGCCATCGCCATTGAAACTCCCGTCAAATGGAAGGAACTGCCGGCTCCAATTAAGCCGCGCTATTTGTTTGGAACGAACGAGCAGTTTCCGGTCGATATTGTGAAGTGGGAAGCCGATGGCTCCATTAGGGCCTTTAAAGGAACCGGATGGGACAAGGACTTTGAGGAGCGCGATAACTATGAGGAGCATCTGAAAGTCCTGAAAAGCGAATGGAAGAATGGTCGTTGGTACGTGATGATCGAACGCCCCCTGGGAAATAAGAAAGACCAGGATTATGACGAAGACACGTTTTTTGAGGTCGGCCAATATATTCCCACGGTCTTCTTCGCATGGGATGGCCATAATGGTGATGCGGGTCGAAAGATGGCCGTGTCGGCTTTTTATTACACATTTATGAATCCTCCGATTCCCCAAGAGACTTATATTTATCCTGTTGTCATTGCCGTTGGCGTTGTGTTTCTGGAAGGGTGGGTCTTGACTCGCCGCGCTAACAAGAAGAAGGGGAAAACCCTATAATAGGCTACAGGTCAGACATCACGTAAATAGTGGCAGTGAGAGAGGGGGTGGGGTTTCCTCACCCCCTCTTTGTTTTTTCATTGATCTTTCTGAGGCAAGAGGATGATCTCTGACGTCGCGGGTATTCTCCTCGCCGGTGGCCGGAGTCGGCGGATGGGAAAAGATAAAAGATTTCTCTCAGTGGGAGAGCATACTCTTCTTGAGCGAAGCCTCGCCGTGTTGCAAGATGTCTTTCAGAACGTGAGCATTGTGGTCGGAGATGATTCCACGATGATCGAGACTGCCACGCCGGTATGGCGGGACCTTATCCCAAATCGCGGAAGCCTGGGAGGGATCTACACAGGATTGAAACTGTCGCGGACACCATATATTTTTGCGGTCGCCTGTGACATGCCGTTCATCAGTCCGGTTGTGATTCGACATCTGGTTTCATTGAAAGACGATGCGGATGTAGTGATTCCTCGTTCCGAGTTCGGTCCGCAACCGACGCATGCGCTCTATAGCAGTCGGTGCCTGCCGGTCATCGAGAAGATGGTGCAGAGCGGTCGGCTCAGTATAAAAGAGGTTATCAATGAGGCGAGTCTTCGAGTTCGATGGGTCCCGCAGGTGGAAATAAGCGGCCTTGACCCGGGGGGGCGGTCTTTTTTCAATGTCAACACGCCGGAGGAGCTGGAAACAGCCAGAAAAATGGTTGGAAGCCCTCGCATCGGAAGTTGAAGTTAGAGCAGATGCCCAAAACCGTCCTCGTCATTCATCCAGGGTCTCTCGGTGACGTCCTTCTTGCGGTTCCGGCTCTTCAACGGCTTCGGGCTAATTATCCGAACCACCGATATGTCCTTGTTTCCCATGAACCGGTCGGGCGATTTCTGTTGGAAGTTAACCTAGTGGAAGAGTGGGTTTCTTTTGAATCCATTGCCATCCGGGATTTCTTATTTGGTGAAGAACCGTTTCCGTTGAGCGAGAAGTACTCCTGGATTCAACATTGCGAGTTTGCCGTCGGGTGGTTGAAGGATAAGGACGGTCTTATTGAGAATCGTCTCAACATGATGGGCATCAGCCACGTGCGAATCGGATCACCGTTCGATTCCAATGTGACGGCGACGCATCAGAGCGACCGTTTTTGTCAAGCGATCGGAGAACAAGGGCACGGTCCGGCCGTTGTGCCACGCATATGCCTTCCGCCGGTGTTCGAGCGGAGCGCAGAGATGTGTTTGACAAAACGAGGCATCGCTCTCGATCGTCCCATGATGGTGATTCATCCGGGGAGCGGGAGCCGAGCAAAATGTACGAGGCCGGAAATATTGGCCTCTGTCGTTGATGAATTACAGAATGCCGGGGCACAGTGTCTTCTCCTGGAAGGTCCGGCCGATCAAGAAGCTGTGAAGGCCGTCATTGGGAGAATAGGCCGTCCTCTTCCCGTCTTGCGCGATGCCGACTTGACGACCGTCGCCGGCGTGCTTCTTCGAGCGCGGGTGTACATCGGACATGATTCAGGCATCACTCATCTGGCGGGACTGTTGGGAGTTTCCACCGTTGCCCTCTTTGGGCCGACCGATCCAGCCCGATGGGCACCCAAAGGACCGCACGTGATTGTCTTGCGCGCAGGACCGTGCACGTGCCCTTCGTGGGAGCACGTCACCGCTTGTTCCGAAAAAGTCTGTTTGGCCGTTTCCCCCGAGCAGATACTGGACGCGTGCAGAAAACATGAGCAATCGATAATCAAATCACAAGACCACTGCCCGGACTCTACCTTGTCTCCACCAGACCCGTGTGCTAAAGTGGCCCGTTCATTTTCTCCTTCTTTGCTGAGAACTTAGGAGATTCGACGTGTCTCACGGCGTCGTCCAGGAGATGGTGGCCACCGCTTTGCTCGGTGCGCTCAATGAGGCCAAAAAAAAGGGCCGATTGAAGACGGAAACCTGGCCGGCGTTGACTCTGGATGCGCCAAAACGTCCGGAATGGGGAGAATTGGCGACGACGATCGCGATGTCCTTGGCGCCGTCGGAAAAAAAAGGACCGCACGAGATCGCCGAAATAATCGCCGAACATCTCACGGAAACGGAACAGCTCTTCGAGCGGGTGGAAATTGTCCGCCCTGGGTTTTTGAATCTGACGATCAAGCCGACCCTGTGGCACGAGGTGTTACGAGAGATCGACGCGAGAGGAGACGCCTACGGCAAGGCCGATGTGGGACGGGGACATCGCGTCCTCGTCGAATATGTCAGCGCCAATCCCACCGGTCCGCTTCATGTCGGGCACGGACGGGGGGCTGCGGTCGGGCAGGCCGTCGCCCGCCTGTTGGAAGCAGTCGGGTATGACGTGACCAGCGAGTACTATATCAACGACGCCGGCAGACAGATGAAACTGTTGGGAGCGTCGGTCTATGCGCGCTACCGAGAGCTCTGCGGGCAGCCTGCCGAATTTCCGGAAGAGGGCTATCACGGCGCCTATATCAACGACGTGGCCCGACGCCTCAAGCGCAAGCTCGACGACGAGACGGGATCTTCCGATCCGGCGGAGATCGAGGCGCGATGCCGGATGCTCGCTTATCAGGAACTGTTGGAATTGATCCGTGGAGACCTTGCGTCGTTCGGCATCGAATTTCAGTCGTGGTTCAGCGAGGAGTCGTTGCTCAGGTCCGGGGCGGTGGAGCAGGCCTTGGACGATTTGCAAGCCCGCGGCCTTTTGTTTGAGCAAGAGGGCGCGTTGTGGTTTCGTTCCACGGCTTTCGGCGACGAAAAGGACCGTGTCGTCAAAAAGCAGGACGGCGAATACACCTACCTGGCGTCGGACATCGCCTATCACCGGGACAAGCTGCGGCGCGGATACGATCTGCTGGTCGACGTGTGGGGAGCCGACCACCACGGCTACATTCCCCGCATGGAGGCCGTGATGCAGGCCTACGGTCATCCGAAGGAGCGGTTGCGGGTGGTGTTGGTTCAACTCGTCAAGCTTCTGAGAGCCGGGGTTGAAATCAAAATGTCAAAGCGGACCGGTTCGTTCGTGACCATGCGCGAAGTCATCGACGAAGTGGGCGCCGACGCCGCGAAGTTCTTTTTCCTCATGAGGGATTCGCGGACCCATCTTGACTTTGATCTGGAACTGGCCAAGCAACGATCGGCGGACAATCCGGTGTACTACGTGCAGTACGCGCACGCTCGTATCGCAAGTTTGTGGCGGATGGCCGCCGCGCGGGGGATCGAGTGCCCTCGACCGAAAGAGACGGACCTCGCTCTGTTGATCGATCCCGACGAATTGGGGCTGATTCGAAAGCTCTCCGCCTACCCCGACATTCTTCAGACCAGCGCGTCCATGTTCGAGCCCCATCGCGTCACATATTATCTCCAACAGCTCGCGGCGCTGTTGCATACCTTTTACAACAAACATCGGATACTTCCCCCCGCGGGCTGCCGGGAACACGAGGAAGCGGGATCGACCGAGGAACTGACACCCAAGCGGACCGCCGCCAGGCTGGCCCTCATGCGCGGCGTTCAGCAAGTCATCAGAAACGGCCTGACGGTGCTGGGAATTTCCGCTCCCGAGCAGATGTGAAGAAAGAAGGGCGCGGCATGATCCAGTATCGGCTTCAACAACGAGATCGGCAATCCAAAGCCAGGGTCGGCCGATTGTGCACCGCGCGGGCCGTCATCGATACGCCGGCGTTCATGCCGGTCGGTTCGTTGGGGCCGGTCAAGGGACTGGCGCCGGACGATCTGCAGCTCATGGGATTCCGGTTGTTGTTGAACAACGCTTATCATCTCTACCTCCGCCCGGGGCATAAGATCGTGGCGGAGATGGGCGGACTGCACGCCTTTACCGGCTGGCCCGGAGCGATTTTGACGGACAGCGGGGGCTTTCAGGTGTTCAGTTTGGCCAAGTTATGCAAAGTGACGGACGAAGGCGTGGTCTTCCAATCGCATATCGATGGATCGAGTCATTTCATCACGCCGGAAATCGCCGTTGAAATCCAAGAAGCGTTGGGAGCCGATATCATCATGGCCTTCGATCACTGCGTCGCGTTGCCAGCGAGCCGCGAGGCGGTGCTGGACGGCGTGCGGCGAACCAAGTTATGGGCCGAGCGTTGTTTGGCCGGCCGGCGCAGAAACGACCAAGCTCTGTTCGGCATCGTGCAGGGTGGCCTGGACGCGGATCTGCGCGTCCGCTCGGCAAGAGATCTCACGGCCATGGGATTCGACGGCTATGCGGTCGGCGGCCTGTCCGTGGGAGAAAGCAAGGCCGAAATGTACGCGATGCTCGACGCAACGGTGCCGGAACTGCCGGAGAACAAGCCGCGGTATCTGATGGGGGTGGGATATCCGGAAGATTTGATCGAAGGGGTCTTTCGCGGCATCGATCTCTTCGACTGCGTCGCGCCCTCGCGGCATGGACGGACCGGCTCGTTGTTTACGACCGCGGGACGGGTGGTCATCAAACAAGCCCGATATGCCCGGGATGAGCGGCCAATCGATCCCGACTGCGGGTGCCCGGTCTGTGGGCGCCACTCGCGGGCGTATCTTCATCATCTGTTCTCGGTCAAAGAAATGTTGGCCTCGCGGCTGAACACCATCCATAACCTTTGGTATTTTTCGGATCTGATGCGCCGCGTCCGAGCGGCCGTCGAACAAGGAACGTTTTCTGAGTTTCGAACGGCTTTTTATCGCAGTTACGCGCAGGAACCGTCGAGCGTCGCGGCGCGGGAAGATCCGGAGGCCGTTACGGCGGGAGACGGCGTCCACAACAAGGAAAGAGGAGATCGTTCATTATGTTGATGGAATCCATAGCGTGGGCCCAGGGGGCCGGGGCGAACGGGGCGGGAGCCGGCGGTCAAGGCCCGGGGGGGCTGCTTTCCCTCGTCCCCTTTATTCTGATTTTCATCATCTTTTACTTTCTGCTGATTCGGCCGCAGCAGAAGAAGCAGAAAGAGCAGAAGGCCTTGATCGACGCGCTCAAGAAAGGCGACAAAGTCGTGACCACGTCCGGCATTTGGGGAACGGTCACCAATCTCGGGAAACACACCGTCACCCTCCAAATAGCCGACAATACGCGGATCAAGATCCAGCGGGATTACATCGCGCGGCTGCGTGGGGAAGACGAGGACAAAGAAAAAGATGCGTAGACCGCACGGAATGAAGAGGTTGGAGCGACCATGAAGAAGGTGAGCGGACGATTGGGATTGTTGGCGCTGGTCATCGCGACGTCGGTGATATGTTCGTTGCCGTCGTACCAGCCGCTGTATCAAACGCTGCCCGGGTGGATGAAGGCCGTCCTCCCGGACAAGGGCATCGCGCTGGGCCTTGACTTGCAGGGCGGCATTCACCTGGTGATGGAGGTGGACGAAGATCGGGCGGTGGAGATCACGGTCGATCGGACCGTGACGTCGCTTCAAGACTTGCTGGCCGAAAAGAACATTGCCGTCGAGTCGGTGAAACGCACGGCCTCCCAACAGATCACGATTCGATTCGGGGACGAGGGACTCAAAACCTCGATCCAGAAACTGATCGACGAGTACCCGTCCTTTGCCGAAAACGAATCGGCCGGAACGCCCACTTCGCTGGTGTGGGAACTGCGCGAAGCGGAAAGCAAGCGCATCAAGGATTTCGCGATCAATCAGGCCCTGGAGACGATTCGCAACCGAATCGATCAGTTCGGCGTGACCGAGCCGATCGTGCAGCGGCAGGGCTTGAAGCAGATCGTCGTGCAGTTGCCGGGCATCAAAGAGCCCAAGCGGGCCAAGGATTTGATCAAGGAAACCGCGCTGCTTGAGTTCAAAATGCTGGACGAGGACGCCCAACTGCGGTTGGAGCTGCCGGCCCGGATTCCGAAGGACATGGAAGAGGAAATCGTCCGGCAATTTCAGGACAAGATCCCCGAGGGCGATGAGATTCTGTTCGAGCGCGCGGTCGACAAAGAGACGGGACGCGAATACAGGATTCCGTATCTGGTCAAGAAGCGGGTCATGCTCACCGGCGACGTCTTGAGCGACGCGCGGGTATCGATCGGGCAATTCAACGATCCCTACGTGTCCATCACCTTCGATTCCAAGGGAGGCCAGGAGTTCGAGCGGATCACGGCGGAGAACGTCAAGAAGCGGATGGCGATCGTGCTCGACAACACGATTTATTCGGCGCCCGTCATTCAAGAGCGGATCGGAGGCGGACGCGCCCAAATCACCGGCACCTTTACGACGCAGGAGGCCAACGATCTTGCCATCGTGCTGCGGGCCGGGGCTCTGCCGGCGCCTCTCAAGATCGTGCAGGATTTGACGGTCGGTCCGTCTCTCGGGCAAGACTCGATCGACAAAGGGATCAGGGCGACGTTGATCGCGGGCGCGATGGTCATCCTGTTCATGATCGTGTATTACCGGCTCTCCGGCGCGATCGCCGACTTTGCGCTGATCTTGAACCTGGTGTGTCTCATGGGCGCGCTGTCCGCCTTGAACGCGACGCTGACGTTGCCGGGCATCGCCGGGATCGTGCTCACGATCGGAATGGGAGTCGATTCGAACGTGTTGATCTTCGAGCGCATCCGAGAGGAGTTGCGGAGCGGCAAGGCCGTGCGAACGGCGATCGACGCCGGGTACGACAAAGCGTTGCTCACGATCATCGATTCGCACGTGACGACGCTGATCACCGGGGTGGCGCTCTTTTTATTCGGAACGGGACCGATCAAGGGGTTTGCTGTCACGTTGTGCCTGGGCATCGCGATCAATCTGTTCACGGCGTTGGTCGGCACCAAGGTGATTTTCGACCTCTGGTACAGGCGGCAACCGAAAGCTCAGACATTGAGTATTTGAAACGAAGCGAATTCGAGGCGGAGCGCGCGGATCGGAGTCCGCGCTCGCCCGTTCGGTAAGGAGCAGGCATGTTCGAGATCGTAGGAAAAACCGACATCGATTTCATGGGCAAGCGCAAAATCACTTTCGCCTTGTCCGGTCTCATGGTCGCGCTGGGGCTCGTGGCTGTGATTCAGATCGCCCGGGGGGCGGCGAATCTCGGTATCGATTTTGCCGGAGGCACGGCGGTGCAGTTGAAGTTCGAGCAGCCGATCCGCATCGACGAAGCAAGAAAAGCGCTGGAGTCGAACGGATTGGGCAATGCCGAGCTGCAGGAATTCGGGGAGGACAACAAACTGCTCGTTCGCGTCAAAACCTCGACGACGATCGAGGAAAAGATCGCAGAGAGGATCGTCGCCGCATTCACCAAGGAGTTCCCCGGCAATTCGTTCGTGGTGGACTCCACGACCGAAATCGGTCCGACGATCGGCAAAAAGCTTCAGGAGGACGCGCTCATCGCGATCCTCATTTCCTTCGCCGGGATCATCATGTACATCGCGGCGCGATTCGAGCTGCGGTTCGGCGTCGCGGCGGCGCTGGCGACGTTTCACGACGTCCTGGCGGTGCTCGGCGCGTTCTACGTGCTGGACAAGGAGATCACGCTGCTCATCGTGACGGCCCTGCTGACGCTGGCCGGCTATTCCCTGACCGATACCGTCGTCGTCTTCGACCGAATCCGGGAAAACCTGAAGGTGCGCCGCCGGGAGAGCGAAGAAGCCACGATCAACAACGCCGTCAATCAGGTTCTGAGCCGGACCATCGTCACCAGCTTGACGGTGATCCTGGTGCTGATTCCCTTGACGGTCGCGGGCGGCGAGGTGCTGCACGATTTTTCGCTGGCGCTTCTGTGGGGCGTGATTTGCGGCACCTATTCGTCCGTCTTCGTCGCGAGCCCGCTGATCCTTCTGTGGCCGGGCAAGCCCGGCCGACTCTTGAAACGCGGTTGAGACGGATGATGGAATAAGACGGTTCCGTTCGGAGACCGCGAGCCGCTCCTCCGGTTGTTCGCCCATGGAGCGATTCTCCCGCGGTCCCTTCCCTCAACCGATGGGATGGGCATGACATTCTGGAGCCGGTTCCACAGCCTCCAGCTCAAGATCATCGCGGCGATCGTGGTGGTCGGCCTCCTGCCCCTGACGCTGTTTCTGATCCTGCTCTATCTCGAAGAGCGCCGGGCGTTACGCGAAACAACGGGAGCGAATTTCAAAGAAGCCGCCGTCGAGGCCGCCCGCCGCGTCGAAATGCAGGTGACCCGCACCGTCAACGAGGCGCAACAGCTCGCCACCATGCCGTTCCTTCGCGCCGCCGTCTTGGAAGCCAATCGAACCTATGAGGGCAAAGATCCCCGCGCCATCGAGGCCATCATCAAGGATTGGCAGCGGCGCTGGGGGCAACGGGATTCGCGCAGCGAGTTTCCGTTGTTCGTCAACCGAATCTCGACGAATTCGCTGATCCGCTGGCACGAGATTCGGAAGTCGGACTACGTCGGCATTCTGGTGACGGACGGGCAGGGAGCCCTGGTGATCAGTTCCATCCCCCAGGTGGAGTATTGGTACAAGAAGACGGCGTGGTGGCGGGCCGTCATGCAAGACGGCGGGGCGCGGCCCTACGTGGGCGACGTGGCGTTCGATCCCGCCTTCGGGACGCACGTCGTGACCGTCGCGGTGCCCATCATGGACGAGGGACAAAAGGCGGCGATCGGGGCGATCACGATTCTGCTCCGACGCGACACCGTGTTCCATTCCATTGCGGAAGTTTCGCTCGGCGCCACGGGGCACGCCATGTTGGTCGGCTCGGACGGCGTCGTGGTTCTGTGCCCGGTGCTGGCTCCGGAAGCGCACACGATCCGTCCCGAGGTCGTCGGCCTGTTGGGGGCGCTCAAACCCGGGTGGGCGTCGGTCGATGACGATTCGCACGGGAGCGAAGGAGGCATGATCGGGTACGCGCCCGTGCGGTTCGCCGACGGTCTTGCCGCGGGGAGCCTCGGAGGTCGACATTGGCTGGTCGTCGTGCGGCAGGACCCCGGAGAAATCTTCGCCCCCCTCGGCGAGTTGATGGCCAAGATCCTGTTGTTCGGCGGAACGGTATTGGCCGTGCTCGGCGGAATCGGGGTGGTGATGGCCGGGCGCATTGCCGGTCCGATCAAACTGTTGCAGGAGGGGGCGCGGGAGATCGGGAGCGGACGGTTGGACCGGCGGCTTGATCTCAAAACCGGCGATGAAATCGAACAACTGGCGGAAGCGTTCAATCACATGGCCGCCAATCTGCAACGGTCGTTCGGACAAATCGAACGGCAAATGGCCGATGTCAAACAGTTGGAGGAGCGGTATCGCGATTTGATCGAACATTCGCCGGAGATGATTTACCAGATGGATCGCGGCGGCCGGTTCGTCCACGTGAACAAGACGGGGCTCGACAAATTGGGCTATACGCTCGAAGAAATGCTGGCCCTTCGGCTTTGGGAAGTGGTGCCGAAGGGAGAGGAACCGCGAACGCTGCATTTTCTCGAGCAATTGGTCTCACGGGGACAGGGGTCCATGGAAACTCTGCTCGTGGCGAAAGACGGACGGTCGATCGACGTCGAAATTCACGCCACGGCGCTCCTCGATCACGAGCGCGGAGGGTTGATTTATTCCCGGGCGTTCGTCCGGGACGTCACGGAGCGGCGCCGGTTGGAGCAAGAGCTGCATCGCTATACGGCGGGACTGGAGCAGGCCGTATCGGAGCGCACGCGGCAGTTGGCCGCCTCGCAGGCCCGCTACAAGGCCCTGTTCGATCTGGTGGCCGACTCGGTATTCATGATCGACGCCCGGGGAATGATCGCCGCCGTGAACAAACGCGAGGAACAGGCGTTGGGGTACGCGGAGGCCGGCGTCGTCGGGCGGAACATTCTCGACCTGATCGCAGAGGACCGTCACCGTGAGTTCAAGGAATGGTTGGCGGAGATCGAAGGCGGCCACCAGCGGGTCTTGACGAGGGAAATCGCCGTCATGCACTGCGACGGCCGCCTGGTGCCGGTCGAGATGAATCTGATCGGCGCCGGGGGCGCCGATCGGGACCTGGTCATGGTGCAGATGCGGGACATTACGGACCGGAAAAAGCTCGAGCGGCAGTTGGAGTCCTATCGGGAAGACCTCGAGCTCAAGGTGGGGGAACGGACAAGGGAAATCGAGGAAACGAAGCAGTACTTGGAAAATTTGCTGGAAAACGCCAACGACGTCATCTACACGCTCGATACGGAGCAGCGATTCACCTATGTCAACGGCAAGGTCGGCGCCTGGGGGTATCGCAAGGACGATCTGTTGGGCCGCCCCTATCTCTCGTTACTTTCGCGTCGCCATCGCGGCCGGCGCCTGAAAGCCACCTTGGACATCGGCGCGAAACAAGTGTACGAGGTGGAAATCGTGACCAAGCGGGGCGAGATCCGAACGGCGATGATCAGCGTCTCTCCCCTCCAAGGCGCCGAGGGCCGGATTCTCGGCGTGCTCGGGATCGCCCGCGACATGACGGAGACGAAAAAGTTGGAGCAGCAGATCCGCAACGCCGAAAAGTTGGCGTCCATCGGAAAACTTGCGGCCGGCGTGGCGCACGAAATCAACAATCCTCTCGGAGGCATCCTCAACTGTCTGTACAACCTCAGAAAAGGCGGCATTTCCCCGGCCCGGCAAGAGGAGTACTGGGCCTCCATGGAGCACGGCGTCAGGCGGGTGCAGAAGATCGTTCGACAGTTATTGGATTTCTCCCAACAGCACGAGCCCGAATTCAGTCCGGCCGACATCAACCAGCTTGTCGAGCGGGTGTTGACGCTGACCGCCCACCTGTTCGCTCCCAACCGCATCACGCTGGAGACCGAGTTGGGGCTCGGCTTGCCCAACGTGATGGTGGACAGCCATATGATCGAACAGGTATTGATGAATTTGATCCTCAACGCCGTCCAGGCGATGAAGAACGGAGGCGTCTTGACCATTCGGACGTCGGTCGCCGAGGGAATCTGTCGAGTCGAAGTCCGCGACACCGGCTCAGGCATTCCGGCCTCCATCTTGCCCCGCGTGTTCGATCCGTTTTTCACGACCAAAGGCGAGGGCGAAGGCACGGGGCTGGGATTGTCCGTCAATCTCGGCATCGTCGAACGGCACGGCGGCAGAATTTTGGTGGACAGCGAGGTCGGCAAGGGGACGACGTTCACGCTGTGCTTGCCGGTATCGCGCGATCATTCGTTGGCGGAGCGGGTGCCGTGAAAGGACTCTCGATCCTGTTGGTGGACGACGAGCCGTTGATTCGGCTCTCGATGGTGGACGCGCTGGAGGCCGTCGGGTATGACGTGCAGACGGCTTCGTCCGGAACGGAGGGTGTCGAGGCCGTCGGGCAGAGGCGGTTCGACGTGGTGATCACCGATCTCCGGCTGCCCGGCTGCGACGGGTTGACCGTCCTGAGAGCCGCCAAGGACCGGAGTTCTGAAACGGAGGTGGTAGTCATCACCGCGCACGGTTCCGTGGAAACGGCGGTCGGAGCGATGAAACTGGGAGCGGCGGACTACGTCACCAAACCCTTCCAGATGGACGAACTGTTGTTGATTATCGAGCGGATCGCGCGCGTCGTGATGCTGCGGCGCGAAAACGAAGATCTCAAGGCGACGTTGGAGGACAAGTTCAGCTTCGGCGGCATCCTGGGCGCCAACAGCCGGATGCGAGCGGTCCTGGAAAAGATCAAGCTGGTCGCGGCGACCGACTCGACGGTGTTGATTCTTGGCGAAAGCGGGACGGGGAAGGAACTGGCCGCCAACGCCGTGCATCAGAACAGTCCGCGGCGGGACGGCCCGTTGATCAAGGTAAGCTGCGCCGCCCTGCCGGAAACGTTGCTGGAGGCCGAGCTGTTCGGCCACGAGAAAGGCGCCTTCACCGGCGCCCTCCGCCAGCGACGCGGGCGATTTGAATTGGCCCATCGGGGGACGTTGTTCCTTGATGAAATCGGGGAACTGTCGCCGGTGGTCCAGGTGAAGTTGCTGCGAGTGCTTCAGGAGAGGAAGTTCGAGCGGGTCGGGGGCAACGACACCATCGACGCAGACGTCCGATTGGTGTGCGCCACCCAGAAAGATCTGCGCAAAGAGGTCGCCCAGGGCCGGTTTCGCGACGATCTGTTTTATCGACTGAACGTGGTGCAAATCGTGATTCCGCCGCTCCGGGAACGGCGGGAAGACATCATGCTCATCGCGGAGCATGTCATCGAAACCTGCGCCGCCAAGCTGAACAAAAAACTCAAGGGATTCTCGCCGGCCGCCCGCGAGCTGCTGCTTCGCTATTCGTACCCCGGCAACGTGCGCGAGTTGGAAAACATCGTCGAGCGGGCGGTGGCTTTGGGCCATGAGCGCCAGGTGATCGAGCCAAGCGATCTCTGCGGATTTTCCTCCTGTCCTTATCTCGGCGGCCCCCCGCAAGAGTCGTGCGGATTTTGCAACGAAGGGTTGACCGGTGGAAAACGAGCGGCCCACAGACCCTTGATGCCGCTCGCGGCGGCGCGTGAGCAGTTTGAAAGGGACTATATCGTCTCCGTCTTGGAGCGGGTCGAGGGAAGCCGGACGACGGCATCCAAGGTGTTGGGCCTGTCGCGCAAGGCGCTCTGGGAGAAATGCAAACGATACGGGATTCCTTCGCCGTACGGCGACCATCATGAGGACGACGAAGAGCCTGCCTGAAGAAACGCGGAACCGAGCAGGTGATTTCTCCGTCCGGAATGTGTAATCTTCCGCGTAAAAAAGCGGGGCCGGCCATTCGGCGGAGACTGTGACGCACAACGCGAGGAGGGACGTTCGATGAAAAGGCTATGGGTGGCTCTGGGTGTGTGTGTGGCGCTGGCGGCCGGCTGCGGGGGCGGCACGGCGGAGATCAAAGAAGACCGATTGACCGTCGGCAAAGTGCAGGGGGAGATCAAGGTCGGCATGCCGGCTTCGCAAGTCGCGGAATTGCTGGGAAGCCCCAACATCGTGACGACCGATGAGAAGCGCCGGGAGGTGTGGATCTACGACAAGGTTTCCACCGATCGGGTCGATACGGCCAGATCGTCCTTCGCGGGCCTTATTATTCTCGGCGCCAGCGCGCGCGACAGCTCCAGCTCCCAGCGGCAGCGGACCCTTACCATCATCATCAAATATGACGAAGACAAAAAGGTACGCGACTTCGCCTACAATTATACGCAGTTCTAGGCGGACCGGCTCATGACGATCAAACGCTTGGTGATCGCGGCCGGCTGGACGATTGCGGCTGGTTTCTTCATGGGCTGTGTCCCCCAGACGCAACCCGCCGAATTCTTTCAATTGACTGCGGAGAGCCCTGCTCACAGGGCCATGCAGACCCGTCTCTTCGAGACCAAAGACGAGACGGAACTCCTGTCCGCCTCGGCGGCCGTATTGCAAGACCTGGGATTCCAAATCGAGGAAAGCGCGCGGGAGGTGGGGTTTCTGCGGGCGACCAAGGAACGGAGCGCGCGGGAGCACGGTCAGGACATCAGCCGCTTTCTGGTGTTTCTGTTCAGCTCCGCGCTGGTGTTGGTGGAGCAGCCTCCGATCGTCATTCCCGTTGATCTCCATCAAAAAATTGCCGCGACGTTGATCACGAGGCCGTTGAATCCGGAGGGGACCCGCCACGAAGTTCGGGTCATGTTTTACCGGGTCGTCTGGAAAGGGGACGGCTCGGCCGGCCGGCAGCCGATTCCGCCGGGAGAGCAACGGATGGAAATGGTGCGGGACCCCGTCCTTTACCAGACGTTTTTCTCCAAATTGTCGAAAGCCGTCTTTCTGGAAGCCTTTACATTGTGATTGTGAGGAGATGATGAACCGATCGGTTGGAGGGAACATATTCGGGGCGTGCTTCTTGGCCGCCGCGCTGGTTATGGTTCAGGGCTGCGCGGCGCCGCAACCCACTCAGGATTTGCTCGCACCGACCGAGGCGCAAATGAAAATCCGAAGCGTGCAGTCCCGATCCTTCGATGTGGCGGATCGGCAAGTCGCCATGCGGGGCGTGATCGCCGCTCTGCAAGACCTGGGGTTCATCATCGAGCGGGCCAATGAGTCGTTGGGGCTGGTGACGGCGGCTCGTTTCGCCGAGCCGAATTTCTACGACGTCGTGGGAGTTACGGTTACCGTGCGTCCGGAAGCCGAAGGCAAAATGACGATTCGGGCCAAC
The DNA here is from genome assembly GCA_024331095.1 of Nitrospira sp. Classification (GTDB taxonomy): domain Bacteria; phylum Nitrospirota; class Nitrospiria; order Nitrospirales; family Nitrospiraceae; genus Nitrospira_D. The sequence continues at coordinate 172,709 of JANDJE010000003.1, forward strand.
GCCATTTATAACAACAAGCCGATCGAAGATCCCAAGGTCTATCAGAATTTCTTCGCGACGCTCGAACGGTCACTGTTCATCATCAAGGAATGATCCGCCCGACGGAGTGACGATGGACTCCTGGCACAATGACTCGCCGTTCGCCGGAAAAGGGATTTTCAAAAAGGGGCTTTTCAGATGGCTCGGCACGGTCTCCGGCGTCGTGTTCTGCCTGCTCATGCAGGGGTGCCCGACTCCGTACGAACTGCGGCATGACAGCCAGTGGGACGCCCGCGCTCAAATTTGGCTTTCGGACGAGAGTCAGGTCAAGATCAGGGCCGCGCAATCGCGGGTGTTCGACACGACGGACCGACGACGAATGCTGGCGGCGATCATCTCCACCATGCAGGACTTGGACTTCATGGTGGAAGTCCTGGATGAAGAGCTGGGCATCGTGTCGGGGAAAAAATACGTCGAGAACGAGCACATCTACGGCGTCGATCTTGGTTACCTGCTGTATCGCCCCGATACGTTGCTCGTGCTCAACCGCAACGCCAGAACCTGGGGGCCGTTCTATCACCGGAACAATCTCGTGCGGTTGACCGTCACCGTCCGCAAGCGGAATGAGTCGCAACTGGTGGTCCGCGCCGGCGCGCAGTTCTATCTGCGGGCCGTCGAGGATCCGGCGCCCTACCAACGGTTTTTCCGCGCGCTGGAGCAGGCCGTGTTTTTGGAGGGGCGATCCGTGGAATAGATCGGGTCGGCTGGAAAAATGTATGAATTGGAGGCGCGGATCGGTCGGCAGTCGGGAACCAGGGACGGACGTTGATGACCCGTATTGATGAAAGGATAAAAGCCATGAAGAAAGCACATTGGATGATTGGGGTTTCGTTGAGCCTGACATTGGTTGCTTCGTTCTGTGTCGCGGCGGAGCCGGCGGAGGTCGAAAAATTCGTCAAGGCGCGAATCGAGATCGGCGAGATGATGATGAATTATTTTCAGGGCGGCGAACGGTTCGGGGAGGGACAGCGGCCGTCGCCCGAGCAGATGAGGGCGATGGGCGAGGACATCAGCGCCAAACTCGGCGCGTTGCTGTCGAAGCACGGCATGACCGTCCAAGAGTATCGGGAGCGCAGCAGAGAGATTTTCGCCGATGAGGCGGCGGTGAAGGAGTTTCTCAATGCGCATCCCGACTTGAAACAACGATACGAGGCGCTCCCGCTGGATCGGATGGGGCGAGGCGGCAGCACGGGACGGGGGTATTAAGTGTTGATGGGGGATAAACCCCGGTGTGGTGATGAGGCGCGCTTATGAAAGGAACCGGTCATGAAGAACGTTGAGATGACGGTGGAGGGGACCATTCTGACGATCAAGGTCGATCTCTCCAAGGAGTTCGGCCCTTCGGCTTCGGGCAAAACGATCATCATTGCCTCCACTGAAGGCAACGTAGCCGTTCCAAATCGCCAAGAAAAGGTCGGGCTAAATGTGTACCGGAAAAAGTGACTCCGCCCAATGAGAGTGGGGTTCAGCAACGGATGAAGCGTTCGGGAATTGTCCGCCAACCCCCGGTCGACTCAAATTTCTCTCCTGCAAGCGACAACAGAAAACGCTGGCTAGGGCCATAAGGACAGGGACGATCATCCACAGAAAAATGTTCGGCCTGTGGATAAAAACGTTTTCAACCAAAGCGTCGGCGTTCGTTCATTCCGAGCAAGAAAAATGTCAAGCCTATTTTTCTAGGAATGTACAAAAAATTTTACGATTCCCCATAGAACCACAAGATATAGTGGATTCGGATTCGATAAGCAGATGCCTAAAAAATAGGCATTTTGCAGGGATGACAGCGGAATTCGAGCGATTCAGCCCGCGATCCGGCGCTTACCCACAAGGTTATCCACAGAAGATGGGGATGAGAAGAGGGGATCAGCCTATGCCGGAAATTTCAGCGGAATTTCAACGGTCGCCGCCACTTTTAGCGGTGAAAAGAGGTAAAAAGAAAGGCGTGGGTCCCGTCGTGAAGGAGGGGTTACCCTTGTTTCCACTTGATGCTGCAGCCCATGCTGGGGTGCTGGACCTGGTTGACGGCTCTGCCGGCAAGGACTGCATCGATCGCCGCGCGTAAATCGCGGCCGGTGACCGGCTTGGTGTTGCCGGGGCGACTGTCGTCCAATTGCCCGTGATAGACGAGCAGCCGATTTCGATCGAAAAGGAAAAATTCTGGTGTGCAGACGGCGTGGTAGGCCTTGGCGACCTCCTGGGTTTCGTCGAAGCAGAGGGGAAAGGAAAAGCCGAGCTGCTCGGCCATTTCTTTCAACTTGGGCGGCGCATCGTCCGGGTAGGTGACGGGATCGTTGCTGCTGATGGCGATGATGCCCAGCGCAGTGTCCCGATAATCGGCGCCGAGCTTGGCCAGTTCCTGCCGTACGTGAACGACGTAGGGGCAGTGGCGACAGATGAACATGACGAGCAGGGCGGTCTTGTCGGCAAACGAGGCGAGCGTATAGGCCTTGCCGCTCACCACGTCGCGCAGCTCGAACGGCGGAGCCGGCGTCCCCAGCGGAAGCACGATGGACGTCATGGCCATGGATCTGCTCCTCGGCGTGCTGCCGGACAATGCCTCAGTCGCGCGATTTCGTCAAGAGGGGCAGAAGAAGCCTGCCGTTCCATTTTGCCGGCCGGTCTGCCAAGAAAAGAAGCCGGATGGAGAACGGCGCTGATGAAAGGAGGAACCCCGATGACGGCGGTTTTGTGGACGCTGTTGCTGGTGATGTGGCCCGCCGTGGTCCATGCGCGTGACGGCGCGGCGCCGGAAACGTCAACGATCACGGTCTCGGCGACCGGCCGCGTGACGCGCGCGCCGGACCATGTCATCGCCACGTTCGGCATGGAGACCGCCGGGCGCTCGCTCGCCGACGCCCAACGGCGCAATCACGCCGTGATGGCCAAGGTCATCGAGCGGCTTCGGTCGCTCGACATCGAGCCGGAGCACATTCAAACTTCGTCCTTCACCATCACGCCTCAATATAGACCGTCGCCCCCGCGTTCCGGCGGCGCGGCATCTCCGCCTCCGGAGATCATCGGCTATGTGGTCGGCAACACGGTCACGGTGGACGTCCGCAAGCCGGAGCAGATGGGAGCGATGATCGAGGGAGTCTTGGCGGCCGGCGCCAATCAGTTCCATGGTTTGCGGTGGGGGCTGGTGGATGAGCGGCCCGCGCAGGTGGAGGCGTTGAAGCAGGCGGCGGCCTCGGCCCGTGAGAAAGCCCACACGTTGGGCGACACGTTGGGAGTGAAGCTTGTCCGGATCATTTCCGTGAACGAAGAGGGCCGTTCGGTGCAGCCGATGCCCCGCCTGGCGCGGACCATGGCGGCGATTGAGATGGACAGTGGCGCGGCGCCCGTCTTGCCGGGCGAGATCCAGGTCGAGGCGAGCGTGACGCTCGTCTATGAAATCGCGCCGAACTGATGGGCGGCTCTTCCGTGCATGACTCGGATGATCCGCCGAGATACCTGGAAGCGATCGAAGCGGACAGCAAGGTGATCAAGCGACAATGTGGGCGTGTCGAATTGACGGTTGCTTCTCTTCCGTCGGCCAGCTAGCATTGTGCTTGCAGTGTGCTATCGTACCTGATCGAACGGAGGAAGGCATGGCTCAATTATTGGTGCGGGATCTCGACCCCAAACTCATCGGGCGCCTGAAGAAAAAGGCGAAGGACAACCGGAGGTCGTTGCAAGGCGAAGTCAAAGTCATTTTGGAACAGGCTGCCGACCAACTGACCATGGCTGAATTGAGGGACGCGGCGACGCGCATCCGCAAGCGTTTGAAAGGTCGTCGCTTCTGCGACAGCTCCGACTTGATCTGT